>NZ_JAUMJO010000002.1:500362-1083494 GCF_036320425.1 Bacillus nitratireducens | reverse complement strand
TCCTAACATGCTACACTCCCCGTTTGGTTTCCCTCTCGGATAAGTTAGGTGATGACAGGCGTTGCAATATATCCTGCTGTCTTGCTATTGACAGATTCAAACATCCCCCTTACGGGCGCACTAATTCTTCCCCTATTACACCAAATGATTGTTTTAAATACTTCAACGGATACTGCGCTAAATCCCCAATCGTATGTATACCTTTTCGGTTCAATTTCATTTCAGTTTTATACGATATACCCCAAAATTTACTGAGCGGTCTAATACTCCATAACTTCTCGGGTATATCGTCATATGTCCAATACGCTATCCCATCTTTATTCTTTTTCGCTTCCACATCCATCGATACTTTACTCAATAATGAGTTTGGACCGATACCAATTGTGCTTTCAATTCGCGTACGTTCATATATTTCTTGCTTGAACTTTAAGGCAAACTCGCATGGACTACTCGCAAATAAATGAATACTTGCGGTCATATCCATGAAAAATTCATCGATACTATATTGATGAAAATCTTCCGGCGCAACATACTGCAAAGCTAAACCTGTTATGTAAGTTGAACATTTCATATACGTATGCATAATTGGATTCACAATAATAATATCTGGCCGCTTCGGTATTTCGTACAACCTTGCCATCTTCTTAATTCCTAACGCTTTTAATGGTGGTGTTGCCGCTAATACGATTGATCCACTGCGGTTTACATCTCCAACGACAGCCAATTTTGTATATCGTGGATCAAGTCCTTTTTTAATGCAGGATACACTTGCATAAAAGCTACGAAGATCTACGCATAAAATAATACGATTCGGTAAAAGAGAATATTCATACAAGGTTATCACTCCTAACAAAAGAACGTTTGTTCTTATTATATACGAACTTATGTTCCTTCGAAAGGTATTTTCATGAAAATTTTGGTTAAAATAGACTTATTTTAAAAACCTGTTTAAGAAAAACTTAAGGAATTCCCTTCTATATTCATAAGAATTTTTTTCTATACTGAAAAATGTAAATAGACAAAAGGAGAAACAATCATGAAAAAATTTTTACTTTGCATAATAGGAATAGGCCTCCTTATATACTTACTCCCTTTCATGTTACGCGGAGATCTGGACATATTTAATCCACTCGCTGAAGAAAAAAATGTATATGCCGTCGCGGAGGGATATGGCGTTCCGGATTATCATACGAACGGAAGAGCTATGTACTCACTAAAAGGCGTTGATGAATCTGGAAATGAGGAAGAGTATACAGTAGGAACTAACACTCCGAATGATTTTATACGAAAAACTTACTTAAAAATTCATGTGAAAGGAAGATATGTTTACTCGCATGAGGTAATTTCTGAAAAGGATATCCCTGAGGAAATAAAAGGACAATTGTAATATAGGATATAGGAAAAGCCCACTCGTATAAGTAGGCTCTTTTTATCTTATTTTATAAAACTTCAATCTTTTATAAAAAGGTTTGTTCATTTCCTATCTATGTTATTTCACAATCGCGCCAGATTGCGGAATACTGATTTAAATTAGTTGGCACCATATTAAATCCTGAAAATCAACTGTTTATTAAATGATCATTCTCATTTATGATAATTATAAAATCTGTATTCATAATATAATGGTTTTTTCAATACATAACTTTTCCATCCTAACTTATCAGATACATCAGATTATCAATCTGTATTTTCAACCAATATCTGAGGGACATCCAAATCTACTTCTTATTGTTTTTTTCTCTTCCTAAAACAATTTCTGCTATTTCATAAGCATAATTATCAGGCTCAAAATCCTCATAGTTACTTAATACTACAATAGATAATCCATCTTCTGGGAACCGTATGAAGTGTGAACTATAACCAACCCATCTCCCTGAATGTTCCAAATATCGGCAATTATAACCGTCTGCAATTTCCAATCCAAAAGCATACTCTTCATCATCAATGATTGTCTCCCCAGTTGGAGAAATTTTCGGACCAATTTCACTCATCCTTTTCATTAAATCTTTTCCACCAACGGTACCTGCAGTTAAATTCTCCCCCCATATTACCAAATCTTCAACAGTTGTATGAGCACCGCCATCTCCGGTATGTTCCCAAGGGCTTTCATAGATTTCATATGTGCCTTGTTTATTCTTCAAGTACCCCCTAGCGATTGATATAGAAGTTGGAAATCTGTCCACTATTGTTGTATCTTTCATATTTAAGGGATTAAAAATACGCTCCTTCATAAATTCACGTAGACACTTACCACTCACCTTCTCTATTACTTGCGATAATAGAAAATATCCTGTATTGCTATACTCAAATTTAGTTCCAACTGGAAACCTCGCACTCTGGTGCTTATTAAGGTGTTCTAGCGATTCTTCGGGGGTTAATTTATCAGTATCTTTAATATTCGCTGCTTCAGCTAATTCCTGATAATCAACTAGTCCACCAGTGTGGTGAATTAGATGTCTCAATGTTACAGGTTCAGCATATGCCCCTATGAAAGGGACAAACTTTATAATTGAATCATCTACACTCAGTTTCCCCTCTTGTTCTAAGAGTAAAATAGAAAATGCTGTGAATTGTTTAGTAATTGAAGCAATATTAAAAATTGTTTTTGTAGTTATAGATAGACTGTCTTCTATCGAAGCTAAGCCAACTGAGCCTTTATACATTACTCCATTATCAAAATTTGCAATATATGCACATCCAGGCCCTTCGGCTGAGACTTTGCTAAACAGTCGTTTCATCGATGTGTGTGTCTTCTCGTTATAAATTTTATTCATCTCATTCACCTTCCTGAATTTTCTTAATAATAAAATTAAAATACCCCTTACTCATTTATAAAAAATAACAATGGATACTCATGAAACTTTATAGCTTTTTCGACCTTGTTATAAATTTAAAATATTTTCACTATGGTAGAATAACTAAAAATTAAATGTAATTTATTATAATTAAATATACATTAACACTGAATTAAATATAAGTAAATAAAATTTAATATAATTTAATACTATTAAATTTCATTGCTTATTTAAAGAATATTACGTATACGAACACTATAAATGTTGACCAGAAGATTATGGAATACAGTAAGGGCGCAGGATTAGCTAGTAAAGGTTTAGCAAAATTAGCTAATACAACGGCTTCTATGCTAAAGAAAATTGAGAAATGATGAAATTTGGATATTTTTTCATCATAAAACATCTTAATTTTAGTACTTGCTATTTTAAAAAAGTTTAATATAATTTAACAAAATTTAATTTAAATTAGGTGGCATTTTGAAATGAAAATAGAGAACTGTCTAGAAGGGTAACGAAATATTTAATTGAAACAATTTTAATGTGGGACAAAGAAGATATTAAATTAAAATGGAACACCCCTTTAATAGTAAAATACAAACTCCGTGGTGCACTTAAACATTGCTATAGCAATAGTCCCTATAAAATGATTGAAGATTTGTACCCGAATCAGTTTAAAGAATGGGAATTAGCTATGGCTCCCTTGAATTTTTGGACAAAAGAAAAAGCTATTGAAATATTAAAATGGACGATTGAGGAAAAAGAGCAATTAACAAGGGAAGAGTTATTAAAAATATATGGTAAAAAGTGGTTGAAATATAACAAATTGAGTGCCCCCTTAGTTATGTACTGGAATGGGAGCCCTTTTGCTATGTTAAATTCCTTATATCCGAATCGATTTAAAGAATGGGAGTTTCTTATGACTCCTAACAAGTTTTGGACAAAAGAAAAAGCGTTAAAAATACTGAAATGGATAATCGAAGAAAAGGAAAAGTTAACTCAGTCTCAATTAACACAAGTTTACAGTATAAAATGGCTGAATGAGCATAAATTGACTTCTCCATGTCAAATTTTATGGGCCAATAGTCCTTATTCTATGCTAAATGATTTATACCCTGGAAGATTTAAAGAATGGGAATTTAAATATACACCTACTGGATTTTGGAACAAGAACCGAGCACTAGAAGCATTGAGATGGACGATTGAAGAAAAAGAAAAGCTAACAGAACAACAGTTATTATATATGTATACTCAAAGATGGTTGGTAAAGCATAAATTATGGACACCTTTGAGAAAATATTGGAATGGGAGCCCTTATGAAATGTTAAACGCTTTATATCCAAATCGATATTCGAAGGGTATGCTAAAAGGTTATAGTAAGAACTAAAAATCAGACTTATTAAAATATCTAAGAGAGAGTAGCAAAATGGAAACGCTAGATAAATAAAATCCCGACTATTCTGCGAAAAGCATTTGAATACTTCAAAGGATGGGTAATTAAATACAACGGGATGCCGCAAAACCGAAAATAATAGGAATAAAGCGTATATATCTAACTCTTTATTTATGCAAAAACCTATAGTTACTACATGAGCTGTTCTCATAAATATTTACAGGTTTCCCTTTCATATTACGCGGGGATCTGGACATATTAAATCCACTTGCTGAAGAAAAAAATGTATATGCCGTTGCAGAGGGATATGATGTTCCCGATTACCATACGAACGGAAGAGCTATGTACTCACTAAAAGGCATTGATGAATCTGGAAATAAGGAAGAGTATACAGTAGGAACGAATACTCCTAATGATTTTATAAGAAAAACTTACTTGAGAATTCATGTAAAAGGAAGATACGTCTATTTTTACGATGTTATTTCTGAAAAGGATATTCCGGAGAAAATAAGGGGGAAATTGAAAGTACCAAACAAATAAAAGAGCCTACTCGTATGAGTTGGCTCTTTATTCCCTCTCTCATCTATTGCCCTTCATACACTCGAGAAAAGAGAATTCTTTCGATAAATTTATTAAATTAATTATCATTGTTTTAACAACCATTCTTCAATTACTTTCACTGTTTCATCTTGTTGTGCTTTTGACGTAATTAAGCTTGCATTATCACCTTTTTGCTCACCATACATGCCGAAATGGGCATGGTTTCCCCCTTTTATCATGTGCATAGTTGTATTCTTAGACATTAACTTTTTATTGTTCTCTATTTTTTCTACAGTTGCTAAAGCATCTACTTCCCCATAAATTGATAACATCGGAATTGATTTGGTAGAAAAATCATCTGCAGGATACGAACCTAAGAAAATGATCCCGTCTACCTTGTCTTCATGTTGAAAAGCATACTTAGAAATCATAGCTCCCCCCATTGAATGCCCCGCAACATACCATTTTTGAACTTCAGGATACTGTTCAATTACACTGTCTACTGCATTGATTCCAAGTATCGCTAAGTTTAATGGTAACTTAGGCATTACTACAACATATCCATCTTTTGCAAGAGCTTCCCCTAAGTAACTATAAGCCTCAACTTCTACTTTAGCTCCTTGATAAAAAATAACTCCTACTTTAGCATCTTTCTCTCCAAAAACTACATTATCTTCATCTTTTTTATCATCTACTAACGACAAAGCCTCTTTCGTTGGTTTATAAGTAAACTGAGACCAAACAAAAAACGTAATACTTCCCATAAGTAAAATACCTAGTAAAGAGTACAGAGTAATTTTTATCCATTTCTTCACATATATGACCTCCCTAAGATGTGTATATTCTATACTTTAGATTATCATTATTATATTTGTCGAATAATCTTAACTAATAGGTTTAAATAAATACTACGAGCCCTCAATACTATTTTGTAAAAGAATATGTTTCATTTCACTAGCTTTTGAAATAAACTAGAGATTTTTACTCAACCTTTTCAATCACCATCTCAAAATTACTTGTATGATGTTCCAGTTTTTCGATGCCCGATTCAATTGCTCCTAGTTTGATCAATCCCTTTGAAAACCTAAAATCATGATAAAAAATTGCTACGTTTCCCCATGGAGCATAATAATTGAAATCTCCACGTTTCGCTTCGATTCCATTTGAAGTACCTTCTACCGACAACTTTCTAGGTAAATAACTTATTTTTTCAGTACCTGCATAATCCTCAATTGTTAATTTCATTGGTAGTAAAGATAAAAAATCTTGAGCTGTTGGCGTATTTTCCATGCGTACTATTACTTCTTCATTTTCAAACTTTAATTTTACAAGTACATTACTCATTGTATTTTCCTTCCCTTTCCTTTTTTCAGCTTCATGATTAATGATTCAATCTTGATTTCCAATTCCATTGTTTTCATACACATTCTCTTGCGAATTTTTTTCACTACCACAAGCAGTTAATAGTAGTATTATAATGAAAAGAAATAGAAACTTACTCATTTTCTTCATAACACACCTCGAATACGCTTTTCCTCAGTAACGTAACGCAAAATAGCATTTAGGCATTTGTAGATTTATACAACATATTGCGAAGCAGAATACAAATGAATCCTAATACTAATGCAAATATACCTACAAATAAAATATATTCCGTTCCACTTTGTGCAATAATTATCCCTGCGATCCCGGTACCAATTGTGGTCCCTAAATTACAAGAAGTTAAAAATAATCCATTAGCGAAATCAGGTGAATTAGGTGCTGAAGACATCATCCAATATTGGTTGACATTACCCCCAATCCCGCCAAAAATACCCCAAATTACAATAATAATTGCCGTTGGAATCGCAAGGTCTGCTACAAAGTAGAAGACAATATATAATGCAATTAGAGCAATTGGATAAATGATTACCGTACGGACAGGAGCTACTGTCAGTAATCTCCCTGCAAGAATATTACCGATAATATTCGCCAATCCATAAACAAATAACATAATACTTATCATATACGGCGACATTCCCGTTACAACATCTAAATATTCAGCTAGATAACTGTAAATTCCAAATACTGCTCCATTTAAGAAAGTTACAGCAAGTATTGATAGCCATGTGATGCCTTTTGTTAAAATCTTAAGCTGCGAACCATAAGAAAGCTTTTCCTGAACAGGCATAGAGGGAATAAATAAGATCGTCATAATAAACGCAAAAATATTAACAAGTGCAAAAAAAGCTAACGATATTTCAAGTGTAAATACATTTGCTAAGAAGTTGACAATCGGTACACCTAAAACCATACCAGCTGATACCCCAATAAACACTTTGGCAACTGCTTTTGGAGCTTCTTTTGTACTAACTGAAGTTGCTGCTACTGATAAAGCCATCGATACGTACACTGGATGGAAGAAAGCCGGAATTACCCGTGCAACTAAAGCAACTGTAAAATTCGTTGTGAAAATTGAAATAATGTTACCGATAATAAAGATTGCTAGTACGAACAACATAACTGTTTTTCGATTTACACTCGAAAAAACTAAAGGAAGCGTTGGAGCCGCAATGGCAATGGCGAGTGCAAACAGGCTAATCATTAAGCTTGCCTTCGAAACACTTACATCAAAATGATCTGATAATGCCGGAAGCAGGCCAATGTACCCCATTTCAGTATTAAGAATACCGAAAACCCCTACTGCTAATATAAAAATTAATACACTTTTTGAATTCTTCATAAAAAACACTTCAACTCCTCTTTCATTTCTCATCAATGCTTTTGGTAATGTGATTATAAAATGGTATTATCGATATAACAAATACCTATATTGAATACATTCCTATAACAAATAAGCATACAAAGGAGAAGAGTTTTTTGGACATACGTGTATTACGCTACTTCATTGCGGTAGCAACTCAAGAAAATATATCTGCTGCTGCAAATTCATTACATTTATCACAACCTACATTATCAAGACAATTAAACAACCTTGAAGAAGAGCTTGGAACTACTTTGTTTGTAAGAGGAAATCGAAAAATCACTTTAACAGACGAAGGTATGTTTTTATTAGAGCGAGCAAAAGAAATTGTGGATTTAGTAGAAAAAACAGAAGCTAATTTTAATCAACAATCTGAAATTATTAGTGGAGAAATTCATATTGGAGCTGGAGAAACAGAGGCAATGCAGTTCATTGCACAAACTATAAAAAAAGTTGTTGCCCATCATCCCGGCATTAAATTTCATTTATATAGCGGCAATGCTGATGACATTACAACCAAATTAGATAGTGGTTTATTAGATTTTGGTATCGTTATTGAGCCAACAAATAAACAAAAATATGATTACTTAAAGTTGCCAGCTACTGATGTATGGGGCGTACTTATGCGAAAAGACAGTCCCTTAGCTGAAAAAGCTTATATCCATCCAACAGACTTACTAAATAAACCTCTTATCATATCAAGACAAACCGCTGTAAGTAATGAATTATCAGGATGGCTTGGAGAGGAAATTGAAAACTTAAATGTTATAGGTACATATAACTTACTCTACAATGCCTCCTTACTCGTAAAAGAAAATATAGGCTACGCATTGTGTATTGATAAGCTTATGAATACTTCTGAGGAAAGTACGCTTTGCTTCCGCCCCCTATCTCCTAAGCTAGAGGCTGGACTAAATATTCTTTGGAAAAAACATCAAACATTTTCAAATGCTACAAAGATTTTTCTAACATATTTGCGGGAAGGTATGTAAATATGTTCTTGCAAAAACTGCATGTATGATAAGCGGTATAACCTTATTTTCAGGATACATCTGTCTAGGAAAAAGAAAAATTTCAGTTGAATTCATTCTTATTTAAGCTAAACTTATACAACGTCAAGTATAGTAGTTATTTCTTTTTCTAAAAGCCAGGTGTAGAGATTTTAAAGACTTGCATGCGAAATAGCCCCTATCGAGTTTCATATTTTGAATTAGGCCACTTGATCATCAGAAATAGTATAATTGTAAACGATACCTAATATATCAAAGGCTGTTATTTCTCATAAATGTTGCTTAGAAATAACATTGTTTCTGTAATAATTAAAGAACAACATTAAATAAAGGTTTCCTTCAAAAGAAGAGAGAATAATTCTTACGGTTTTCTTTTGAAGGCTGGAGTTAATATTTTATACAGGATGAATTTTTAGAATGAAACACATATAAACGAAGTGAATACATCAGTGAGATGAAAAAGGATTCCTCCACAAACGGGGAACCCTTTTTATTATATACATCTGGTCTTGAAGTAACTATTTCTTGATTATTTTTTTAATTTTTCTTTAGCCTTTTCTGGAATATCACTTTCTTTTACTTCCTCTAATGAGAAAACATATTTTCCTTTTACTCGAACTTTTATATATGTGTCTTGATATTCAGTTTCGCCAGCAACCCCTACTTTAATTTCCGATTCATTTCCTGATTCATCCACTCCATTTAACACGTACATAAATCTTCTAGGCAAATCAGGATCAGGTTCTGCTGGGCCCTTAGTAAGGACATACACATCTTTTTCTTTCACAAGTGGATTATATCTATCTATAATCTCGTTTTCTGTAAAAGTTAATCCCCAAAATCCTATGATTAGCACTACAATTACTCCAGCAATTTTAAATAATAATTCTTTCATGTGTAAATTTCACCTTTCGTTAATTAATATATTTATGACAACATTTATATCTTTGAATTTTGAAAGGATAAATATGTTGTATAAGACATTTCTAAAGATAATGGGTATATCTTAATAAAAAGTGAATAAATAACTTAAGTTTTTCTTAATATCCCATTTTAATTTTTCAAAAGAATCATTATCATAACGGAAATAGACACTGTAATGGTGAATGAAAACTATCGAAAAAATTAGCGAGCTTCTCAAAGTAGATATCAGTAGCGAAAGAAAAAGCCGATTTCCTTATCGTATAGGAAATCGACTTTTGGCTTAGCTGTTGATTTAGTAATAAAAAATCACGATATGAAAAGGTTTTTATTTAATCCCTTGTTTTTCAAATTCATATTACTTAAAAATTTCATCGAACGTTTTTTCAACTTTATCAGCATCTTTTGATATTGCTAAAAGGATATAATTATCTTTTGTTTTTAAGACACGTTTTTCTATTAAGAAATATTCTTCTGGAAGATAGTCTTTAAAACTTTTTGATTTTTTTTCAATCCTATTTGAAATTTCCTCTTTAATGCTTTCTACATTTTTCATATCTTTTACTTTAATCGCAGCAATTTCATCAGCTTTGATATTTGTAGGAGCAGTATATAGCACAAAACTTTCGACTTCATCAGCATTTATGTTATATAGCTTTTGAAGTTTTTTACTATCTCCTTCTTTCATTTCTTCTAAGTTAGTAACATGTTTCATTTTCTCCCCTATTTCTGTAGCTGAAAGGCTATTGGCACTTTCTTTTTTTCCAAAACAACCACTTAAAGCTCCTAAGGTAATCGTACAAACAATAATAGTAATAACGAATTTTATATTAAAAGGTTTCAACAAATTTATCATTAGTTTAAATTCTCCTTTTCGTTTAGTTGGGTCAAACATTTAATTTGAACCAGGATTGTAACGATTTATATTTAATGAATACGGCCATTGACATAAATAAATTAAAGACGAGGATACTGCTCGTTATAGATAGGATATACATTAAATATATTCAATTCATTTATTAAGATAAATCATTTATGGATACATCTTCAAAGAAGGTATTTCCATTATAAAGCACTAACATATCATTGATTTTATTTTTCTGTACCAACATATTTAGACTATCTGTATAGTATCTAAGGTCGACTATATGAATTTCACTAAAATGCGGTAGTAAAAAAGGCAGTAAAGAATTTGCATAAGAATCTTTGACAACTAATAATTTTTTTCCGTTCGTATTATCAGTTTTTATTTTTATTAATGGATGATTCCCATTGAAAAATACAGTATATTTATCTTTTTTCTTAATGTTTTCCATTTCATAAAGAGATGTTGACGTTTTGCTTTCATCTATATACTCTACTTTATATTTGGTCGCTTTCTTTTGTTCATATAATTCAATACTATCAGGATCTATATTTTTAAAGCCTGCTTTTGAATATAGGGATCCATAAAAGCTATTTGTAATTTGTTTAATGTTGAATGAACTATCTTGATTAGGAGCAAAATTCATATTTTTACCTAGCTCTTGATAGGCATAATATGCGCCTTTAGTAGTCCAATGATGATCGGTTTTATAATATATATATTCATCCTTTTTAGAACTCAATACAGGATATACATCAATAAAGTTTATATCCTTATCTAAAGATTTTTTTACTTTATTAATATACGTAAGCTCATCACTATGAGAAACATAGTTTGGGAGTTTATTTTCTAAAATACTAGTTGCTGTAGGTACTAACATGACTTGCATTTTCACATCAGGATTTGCAAGATGAAAATCATTTATTGCTTCTATTTTGCTATTTACATCTTGTTCTTTAGGCTTACTAAACTTTTGAAGTAAAAAACCATCTTTACCGATATACACACCATTATTCTCTTTCTTTCCTAGTGTGTAGTCCATATCAGACTTCACGTTTATCCAAAAGTCCCTGAATGCAAACTGATCAGAAATATATTTTTCGTAGTTAGAAGTGAACTTTTTCTCTATAAGATTTTGGAAAGAGAACGCCGGAAACTGTTCTAGCTTTCTATTCTCTTCATCTGAAAATGTTTTATTGGGAGTTAGTAAATTTACACTGAACATTCCCACTATAAAGAGTGTCAATAACCCTGCCATTGTGTGTTTGTATATTTTTTCATACTGATTCAAGTAACTCACCCCTTTCAAACTAATGCGATATCATTAAAACCTAAAGTATAAGAATGGATTATATGTGTCATTCACTAAATACGCCGTTGAAAGCACTGCTAGTATGACATACAAAACTGGAATGCCAATAGCACCTAGTAACTTTAGCTTTTCTCTAACATATACAAATGCTCTTTTTGGGAATGGTGTTGAACAAATCGCTAAGACAATAAACAGTATAAAATTAGTTGTTACGTAATATAGAGTTGTATTATCCAAGAAAATGGATTGATTAAAACCAAACATCGTTCCTATGAAATTCATTGCTACCGATAAGTTTTCAAATTCAAAAAATACCCATCCGATTAAAACAATGATAAGTGTATATACATGTCCGATAAAGCTCATTCTATTTTTTAGCCATTTTAAAAGGAATAGTTTTTCTATTGTTACAAATAATCCAAAATACAATCCCCAAATAATAAAATTCCAGTTTGCTCCATGCCATAATCCTGTTAAGAACCAAACTATAAACAAATTTCTAAGTTGTTTGAGCAACCCAGTCCGATTTCCGCCAAGAGGAATATATACATACTCTCTAAACCATGAGCCTAACGATATGTGCCATCTACGCCAAAACTCAGTTACACTTTTTGATATATAGGGATAATTAAAGTTTTCTGGAAAATCAAACCCAAACATTTTGCCTAACCCTTGAGCCATAGCTGAATATCCTCTAAAGTCAAAATATATTTGGAAAGCAAAAGCAATAATCCCAATCCATGCTGTAAGGATCGTAAGTTCTGATATAGAAGTTGTTTTTACACTTGTCCAAAGAAGTCCTATATTATTAGCTAAAAGTACTTTTAATGCAAGGCCTCTAATAAACAATTCCATTCCTTCACCAAAACGATCAAATGTTACTTTTCTTTCTTGTAATTGCTTGTCAATATCACTGTATTTTACAATAGGTCCTGCAACAAGTTGAGGGAACATCGTAACATAAGTACCAAAAGAAATAATATTTTTTTGCGCTTGTACTTTCCCTAAATAAACATCAATCACATAAGACATCGTTTGGAAAGTATAGAATGAGATTCCCACCGGAAGAGGAAGCGCCTCGACCTGAATATTTAAATTGAAAAGGGTATTGATATTCTCTATTACGAAACCATAATATTTGAAGAATCCCAGTATTCCTAAGTTTATTACAATAGAGTTAATAAATATCGCCTTTTTAATACCTTTACGATTTCTATACTTATCGATAAGTATGCCATTAACATAGTCAAATATGGTAGAGAATATCATAATGACTATATACACCGGCTCACCCCATGCATAAAAAATGAGACTAACGATAAATAATATCAAATTTCGAAGAACTTTAGGTGATACGTAATAAACAATAAGTGCTAATGGTAAGAACATGAAAAGAAAAATCAAACTACTGAACACCATTGTTCTTTCACCTCCTACAATTATTTTTTCTTAAAAATTTACAGTCCTTGCATAAGAACTGTAAATTTTAAGTATAGGTACTACTTAACAGAACCTTTCAATTGTTCAAGTAGCATCTTGTAATAATCCGCTTTAAAATGCACACCATCTGAATCATGAACATCTTTGTTTTTTTCAAAGATTGGGGATAAATCAATGTACTCTACTTTCTCAGTTTTTGCTAATTCTTTAAGTTTCACGTTATATTCATCAATATGTTTATATTGCGGATATTCCTGTAATACCTTATCTGCAACTGGTGTAACAGATAAAAGGTGTATGCTTACATTTGGAAGTTTCCCCTTTATTTTTTGTATTAATTTGGAATAGTTATCTATTGAAAACTTAATTGGATTTTCGATAGGTTTTCCTTCGAGGTCCATAGGCATCAGTAAATCATTTGTTCCAAAGCTCATAAAAATATGTTCAGGGTTTTGTTCTACTACTTTGTTAACATCTTCCTCTATAGCCATTGCTGTAACTTTCCCCTTGTCAGCAATAATATTTTTATCTTCGATTAATTCTTGATCAATCATTCCTTCAGTAATAGAATCTCCAAAGAATAAACTGTTTTTAAAAATAGGTTTATACGCACTATCTTTCGATGTTTTTTCATGCGTAGCATTTTGAGTAACCTTATTTGATGGTTTTTCAGCCCCGTTATTTACACAGGCTGCGGAGGTCAATGCAACGGCCCCCGTAAGTAGACAAACACATACTTTCTTTAACATTTCTATCTTCCTCTCAAGTCATTATTTCGTAAGCGATGGTGTATATAGCAATGTTATTTTTGTTTTCAATGCGAACCTTTCGTTTACAAAATATAGATTAAGCGTTATAGGTAAAGATGAGATGCAGATTATATAGATATAATTTAAAGAATCAACAGTTTAAAAATTAGTTATTAAATAACCTCGTAAAAAGAATAGGTAAACGCTTATTTTTTTGAAATTAGGTATAAGGAAATACGTTTTATAATCAATGCAGCGGTTTGTTAATGAATGATTTCAATATAGTAAATACGAGCCAAATAAAGAGGAAATGAAATGTACCAATTGCAATAGTTCACTTCCCTTTATAAATTAGATTTATATAAATTAACAGAAGTCATTTGATAATAAAAACATACTTTTCCTTCGCCAGGCAATTCTCAACAAAAAAAAGCTAATTCCCTGTACACTAAGGAAATTAGCTTTTAGCTTATTTATTGACTTATAAGTTGTTCAAAAAATGTAGTAACATGTACGGTTTTTATGTTTCAGAAAATAATCATACTCCTTGAGAAGTGAATCGGTTACCTACGATAAATCAATACACTACCCTATAACAATCCCTATTCATATGTTATAGACGTTGATCTTTCTGGAAGTTTAGTCCAAAATGATCCGCATCATTGTAAACACCAAATTCATACCCTTGCTCTTTATAAAATTTAATAATTTCAGGAAGAGCTTGTAATGTTTGCGCCTTTTCATGCATTAAAACAACTTCTACTTCTTCTGTTGTCTGTTTCTTTATATTTTCGATAATCTGAGTTGGATTATCTTTTAATTTCCAATCATTTGAGTCTATTGTCCAATCCCAAACTTTTATTGCTGCTTCTACAATTTGATTACGAATTTCCTCTCCCTTTAATCCTGGTGCAGATCCATATGGTGGACGGACTAGTTTAGGAGTTGTACCCGTAATATTATGGATAAGAGCTAGCGTTTCTTTCATCTCTGGTACAAATTGTCCCTTTTTGTATAGTTTATCACTATTGTGTGTCATACTATGAGCACCAATATAATGTCCCTCTTTTACTGCTCGTTTTACGTTTTCCTGAAAACCTGTATTTTGTAAATTACTACCTTGCATAAAAAATGTTGAAGCAACATTTTGCTCTTTTAGTACATCTAAAAATTTCCCAGTCAGTTCGCTAGGGCCATCATCAAATGTTAAATAAACAACTTTTCCTACTGGCTTTCCATCAGGTCTTTTCTGTTTTGCCGGTGATGTTTCTTTTTTCTTTTCTTGTTGTTGCGTATTAACTTGTTTCATACTTTCATTAGCTACTCCCTTCGCTGGGGTAGAGTGCCATTTTCCAATTAAAAAGAATGTGAAAAAGGTCGTTGCTAAAACAACTCCTAGAGATATTATTACCTTAGTTAATCGACTTGTTTTTTTCTTACTTTGTGATTCTTTCATTATTTTCCGATCCTTTCCCTATTAATTTTCATATTCATTATTTATAAGGCTGAGCCTTTACTCGACTGAATCATTCGTTTCAACCGATGTTTACAATAAATAGATTAATAGAGATGGATAAAGATAAAATGCAGATAATGTCGAAATCAGTTAAAGAATAAGGTTAAGTTAATTCTTAAATTTGAAAACTGGATATACACCCAAAATAAAAAATACTACTCTTCCTAATTAAGATTTAGAAAGAATAGTATTTTTCTATTTGTCCATTTATTACATCGTAAAATAATTAATAATGCCATCCACAATACCTTTTTGCGATTTTGTTTGGAATTCTTCTGAATTCATTCTTTTTTCATCACTGGAATTAGATGTAAATCCTAACTCAATTAAGATAGATGGAGAAGGATTTTCTCGTAAGACAAGAAAATCACTTCCATGAATGCCTCTATCACGGCTGTCTATATTTTGATCAAAAATAGCTTCTTGTACGGTCTTAGCTAACTTTTTATCTTTCCTTTTATTAGCTCCATAATGAGTTGTTATTCCTTTTACATTTGTATCCTCAAAAGCATCATGATGAATGCTGATATACAGGTCTGCCGAATGGTCGTTAGCTACTTTGACACGCGCTTGTAATTCTTCCTTTTGCTTCGTTTCTGGAAGTAAGCTTGTATCTTTTTCGCGTGTTAGTATCACTTTTGCATCCGTTCTTTCCTCTAATTCTTTTTTTATATTTTGTGCTACTTTTAAATTAAGATCTTTTTCAATCGTTCCAAATTTCTTTCCTTTCGTCCCTCTATCTCCTCCACCATGCCCCGGATCAATTACAATTGTTTTTCCTCTTAATCGTAAATCCTCTTTTGATATATTTTTATGCCCCTTAGCATGTATGAAACTAACGCCTGTACCCATTATTAATATAATAAACAAAAGCAATATCGCTCTTTTTTTCATTTTAACAATCTCCTTATCAGCTTCTCATTCTGTTTCTAATGAAAATAGTAATGAATGCTGATAAAGATAAAATGCAGACAATGTCGATTTTGTTTAAAATCGACAAAAACGTGTAGAACGAAAATTCTACACGTTTTTATTTAAATAGAAGAAAAATAATACTCCATCTTCTGTATTCAAAACACCATATTCCACGCCATGCAGTTCTAATATATTTTTTGAAATAGCAAGACCCAATCCTGTTCCACCTTTGGAGCGTTGACGAGACGTATCTCCTCGATAAAAACGATCCCATATTTTCTCTAAATGTTCTAGTTCAATATGTGCTCCTTTATTTTCTACACATACTTTTACACGTTCATTCTCTTCTATTGTAGAAATAATAATATTCTCATGTTCTGGTGTATAACGAATCGCATTTGTAATAAAGTTAGTAACCACCTGTTCTATTCGATGTGGATTTGCAACAACTTCAATTTTAGAAAGTTGTTTATGCACATGTAATTGCTTAGCTGTTATATCCGAGGTTAATTGCTCACATATATAATCAATCATCTCGTCAATATGGAAAACATCCATTTCCATTTTATACGTACCAGATTCGAATTTTGCTAACTCCAGCATATCAATAATGAGCATATCCATTTTATCTACTTCTTTTGACATTGCTTTAAAGTAATAATCCTTTTTATTACTAGCAACACCATCCTCCAAAATTGAAATACAGCTCTTCATAATACTTAAAGGTGTTTTTAACTCATGTGAAACACCCGCAATAAATTCTTTACGTGTATTTTCTAATTGCTTTTCTTTCTCTATATCTTGCTGCAATTGATGAATATACGAATGCAACGCTTTAGAAAGTGTATTAATATTTTGTGATAAATCACCTATTTCATCCTTTGTAGTAATAGGTATCATCTCTGAGAAATCTAAGCCTGCGATTTTTTTTGTAGTATCATTTATTTGTAATAGTGGTTTGGCAATTTTCTTTGAGTAATAGAACGATATCAACACGATTAGAATCAATACAAATAGAATTAAATATACATAATAATCCTTTATCATTTGCACAGCTTCATCAACTGGTTGCAATGATGTCATAGCAAATATGTAATTTACCTTACCATCTGCATCTTTTGTTGGTTTGATTAATAGTTTATATTTAATATCATTTTCTTCATAATCGACTATTTCTGTAGAAGTAATATTACTTGATTTTTGATTTAATATTAAATCAACCTGAAATTGTTTTATTCTATCTATTAACACACGATTTCCATAAATAGAGTTAGTTCCTACAGTACCCTCCGGTAACTGCACGTTCTTAATGCTTCCTGCTAAATATAATTGCGAACTTTCTTTTGAAGATGCGTTTTTTTGTCCATATAACATTTCTGATAGTTGCTTGTTCTCCAGCCCAACATTCTTCTCTTTTATTGTTAACATCGCAGGGACCACTATATCCCCCTTCTGTACTCCGTCGATAATAATATGATTCCCCTGTTCTAAACTATATTTTATCCTTTGTATATCTTCTAAATTAATAAAACTATACAACGGTATCTGAATTAAACGTTCAGAAAAGGTCTTATTTTCGTTAGGATCTAACTGAATTTCTAAAGAAAAATCATTTGCATATTTTATATTTCCTACACTATCTAACGTTGTAATCCATGTCGCATTATCTTGGTAGAAATTTTGTTCCAACTCTTGAATCCTTTTCGCGTCATCTCCAGCTTTTATATATGCCTTTTCAAAGGATTGAATATTCGTTTTAATATCATTAACTTTTCGATTCGAATAATATTGCTTAAAAAATATGGTTTGTCCAATAAAAATAGTCACTAAAATAAGTGTGCATAATGCCGTTGTTAATATAAATAGTTTTAATACAATTCCTTTTTTCATACCTGTCCCTCAAATTTATAACCAGTTCGCACAACGGTTACAATACAAGTCGCTTTTTGCCCTAATTTATGACGCAAATTACGAATATGACTATTAACAGTACGATCATCCCCAGCGAATTCATAACCCCAAATTTTAGTGATTAGTTGTTCTCTCGAAATTACAATCCCTTGATTTTGCATGAAATACGTTAATATTTCAAATTCTGTATGTGTCATACTTATGTCTTCCCCATCTACAGTTACTGTACGAGAAGGGAAATGTACATGGATACCACTACTAGTTAATGTGTCTGCAGTAGATACATTAACAGTGGAAGAATATCGGCTTTCAATTAATCGTTTTGCCCTTGCCAATAAAATAGGAGGACTATATGGCTTGGTAACATAATCATCCGCTCCCAGTTCAAATCCGAGTAAGGTATCATCCTCATCCACCCGAGCCGTTAGCATAATAATAGGTACATTAGATTTCTTCCGAATTCGCCGGCAAACCGACCAACCATCTAATTCCGGTAACATAATGTCTAAAATAATTAAATGTACCTCATGTTCTTCAAATATAGATAACGCTTCTTTCCCATCAATCGCCTCTAAAACGTTATACCCTTCGTTTAGTAGGTAATCCTTCATAATTTCACGTAAAATATCTTCATCTTCTACAATTAAAATTGTTCTTTGCATATTTCATCTTCCCCACGATTCATTTTATTTTTATGAAGAAATAGTTCATTTTATATGTTAACCAATTAGAAATCTTTCACTATTTCTGTCACCACTAAATGCAACATAGTTATATAAAGATAATAGTATGCTGATATAAAGATAAAATGCAGAGATAGCCTTAACATTGAAATTCTATTATGAATTTTGTATTTGTAGGTAATGGGCTACCGCCACATCCCCATCAAGCTAAGACAATGAATAATCCCCAAAACGAAATAAATAGTTTGGGGATGTTTATGTTTTATAATTGCTAGATATAAAACATGAATTTTTAAGGACAGTATATAGAAATCTAAAAGAGCTCCTTCCTATTTTATTTTTTAATTTCACCTATAAATTTTATTAATGATTTGGATACGTTTCTTTCAAAAAACTTATAGATTGTTTAATTAGCGCTTTTAGAACATTACTATCAATATCTGCTATTTTATTAATATAAATACACGATTTTCCAGAGGTATACTTTCCAAAGTTTTTTAATAGTTCTTCTCGCTTAGGGTCACCAGTAGCAAAATATAGACTAATTTTAGCTTTTCTCGGGGAAAATCCTACTAATGGAGCATCTCCCTCATGACCGGATGCATATTTATAATGGTACGTACCAAATCCTATAATGCTTGGTCCCCACATTTTTGCTGTATAGCCTGTTGTTTCAGTAAATATATCTAATAATTGATATGCGTTTTCTCGTTTTTTAAGATTTTCAACACTTTCAATAAATTCAATTACACTATTGTTAGTTTCTTTTGTTTTAAGTTTGTACATATTAAAATCACTCCTTTTTAGATATAGGTTTCATAACATATTTAATTATTATATATGGCTCATCATACATGTCTCTCGACTTTAAATGTTTTATGACCCTTAAATACACAAAATCTTTATTATTATGGGGTGGATATGGGAGACGTATATAGTGTAGTAAGATATTTGTTTGTTTTCTACTTGTATCAGTATTTGGTCTGGGATCTTTCGTGAATATCTTACTTTTATTTAGCCGCAGCTTCAAGTGTTTTGCCTTTCTTTTCAAGGTTACCAATCTTTCCTATGACTTTTCGAATAACACTTAATGTGTAGCACAAGAAGTGCAATCCCACTCACGACGATTTAGATTTTTAACGTCTTTGATACAACAATAACTTGCTTCCTGTACCATTTCCCTTTGTAGTTCAACATACTTCTAAACTGTGACCACGATACTTCGTTGATTGCTTTTGCAAGCTTTCTATTTTTGAGCATATTATTGATTTGTAAATCTTCCATACTGGTGACATCGTGATTTTTGATGATCTTAGCAGAAAGTTTATACAAATAAACAGCTCTTGCATTTGTGATTCTCTATACTCTTTTTTCTAGAATGTAGCCTCATTTAGAAAACTTTGCAACAGAACCCGTTAACCGATTGACTCTATTAATACCCTATTCAATATCCTTTCATCTCCGTTAGAGCTTTTATATGTTCTTAAAATTGTCAAAATCACTTTGATTTTTCATAAAAAAATTTTGATATTATATTGGTACAAGGTCATGTGTTCCCTTAACCCAAAACCTTACTGATGCCCTGTAACCCTTGACGGGGCTTTTTATTTATCTTTTTTCTAGAAGTTAAAGATACCTCTTGATGACTGCCACACTATTGTATACTCCCCTAGCTTTTAAATTACGTGTCATTGCTAAGATTTTCTTTCGTTCATATTCGTGCGCGCTGTTCTCTATCCATCCCTCATAATCACTTTTATCTATCCTCTCTATCACATATGCTAATACAACAAGAACCAGCAATATACCAATACCATGATTAGCGAGTTACACCTAGTCCTCACTTGTTGTTACATAGGATATTTTACTTTGAGAAGAATCTGAATCTCTAACTCTCTCATTCGTCAGCAATTTACACTCAATAATTTTGAGCTCGTCCTCATCTAATAAGTTATCAAGCACCCTTTCGACCTCATGCACCGTCCACTTATTTGTATTCCTTGGATTACGCAACTCAGGAAACAAACTGATTATTGATTCCTTCTTGCTGCTCTACTCCACGCTCGGTACGTGTTTTTAAAGTGCGGTCCTCTTTTAAGGTGCTAACTACTTCCTTTTATACCTTCTTCTTCGTTTCTTTGTCCAATATGGGTAATAAAGACAATTGAACCACTTAAAATTCCTATATTTTTAAATTTGTCATTTTAATAATAATTAAGGTACGTGAAATTTTTGCATCCCTAACATTAATGCTCCTATCACTGTGGATTTTAAATAGAAGCATTATGAACAGGAGATTATTCTATTACCAGTTAGATGTTATCTCTGGTACTAAGTTATCGAGATTGGTAGAAATGGATCGAAGCTAAATAAACGCGTTCGTCATCATTTGAAGAAAACAAATAATGACGAACGCGTTTCTATGAAACATATATCAAAGTTAAAGAAAAATGAATATACTTGTATCGAATTGTGGATTCTAGAGGAAACACTGTTGATTTTATTTAAGTAAAAATAGAAAAGCGAAATCAGCTAAACGTTTCTTCAAAAGGGCTGTAGCTTCTTGTCATACCTCAAAACCTCGTGTCCTTACAGTTGATAAAAAAACAGCCTATCCAAAAGCCATAAAACAATCACCAAAAGCAAGAAACCTACCTACAGGACTTAGTGACAGGGTTGCTGCTCTAGACCGAAAAGTAGAGTTTTCATCCTCTATTCAAAAGATTACACTCAAAATAGTGATTATTCTAATGTTAGGGGATTGACAGCTTTATTTTATCATCACGTCAATCTATATGGAACTTTTGAACCCGATATGGATCAGCGAATACCTATTAAGTTGAAAGTGTCATAGTTTCCATCATTTCGATTAGAGATAAAACCAGCTAATATCCCGTCAGATG
This sequence comes from Bacillus nitratireducens, assembly GCF_036320425.1. NCBI lineage: Bacteria > Bacillati > Bacillota > Bacilli > Caryophanales > Bacillaceae > Bacillus > Bacillus nitratireducens. The sequence goes on along the minus strand of NZ_JAUMJO010000002.1, from coordinate 1,061,801 downwards.
ACCTACTGATATAAGCGGATCAAGATGAGTGTAATCATATTTCCTTAGTTTATTTTAATGACAGGTTTTTTGCCGTTTTTGGTCTAAAAATTTTCGTGATTATAGTATTCTGTTAAATGGGTAACTTCATAAGTGTGAACCGGATTTCAACATCCATTTAATCTTTTACAATTGAGGCGGTTTCTTTAAAAGAATCATACATATTAGTCATGCTAATTTGTATAATCCTTTTAATTGAGCCATTAATAATACTTATTTTGCGTAAATAACAAAATAGTGATCCTTTTATAATATGGCAGAAATTCGCAAAAATCTTTCGAGGATTAATAAATTGGTTTATTTTAAAAATATTAACCAGACTACATAAATAATAAGAAAGAAAGATACATAAAAATAATGAAAATTAAGAAGGAGAATAGGGAAGTTATAAAGAAAATACAGTGGTTAGAAGGAATAAATATACCATTTTGAATTTCTTTCCTTTTCTTTGAATATTGAAGGGTTGCCAATACTCCTATTATAAAACCTACAATACATGCAAAAATGCCTAGGAATGTTGCTACATTATTAATATACTGATTTGAACTAATTTTAATAGTAAAATGCAAAGAAGTTGTCAAAAAACCTACTCCTACAATAGATACAGCAGTCCGTATCCAAGCTAAATAAGTTCTTTCATTAGCTAAATGTTGTTGTGCATATTTTACACTTTCTTCTGTTACTACTTTCATTTTATTTAAACCTTCCATAAATGGTAATCCCCCTTCCTGTAGCGTTTTTGTGAGAGTCTCGTATTCTGTGAAAGTTTATGTTATATGGTGAATACAAGGATAAAGATTTTTTCTTACTTTAGTAAGTTTCTGTTTTCCGTCTACTCCACTAAAAACAGAGTATAGGAAAAAATCCTCTGACAGTTCCTAAAATTATAAATGATTTTTTTACTTTCTAAGCGCTTGTCATCTTATACGATCCATCTAATAGATATTGTTTTGTTGATGTGCATGGGACAATATCCCATGCACATCAACTTAAGAGAAAAATCCCCCATACCCATCAAGCTAAGATATTTAATCATTCCAAAAGTGAAATTTACCTTTCTTCAGTTGTCTATGTAAATCATTTCACTTTCTCTTTTGAAGGTCATTTTTTTCTTAGGCTTGATGGAGATGGTATCACCACAGTATTTAGCGGAAAACATTCGATAATCTTAAAAGCCATCACTCTCAACTTCTATTGGTTTTATTGCTTTAGTACATACTTTATTATCGTTTGAAAAGCAATAGTTTCCTTTGCACGCGGCAGATGAGAAGATAGTTTTACAATTACTATATCAGCTTTAGGTGCAATGTATATTTGCTGGTCAAAACGCCCACGGGCTGAATATCCGCCATATTGATCATGGCTAATCCACCATTGATTAAGGTAAGAGAATTCTGCAAGATGACTATGAGTAATACTTTCTGCAAGATATTTTCGGTTACCACCTTTTTTAATGTCCTTTATTATATGTTCCGGAATAATTTGTTGGCCATTGTAGTAACCATCATTAAGCATCATTTCACCAAATCGTGCCAAGTCACGCAATGTAGCCCGCATTCCGCAATTGGAAATATCCGTACCGATTAAATCTACTTGCATCTCTGCGTTTTCTTCTGCCCCCAGTTTAGACCAGATTTTTTCTTGAATTAATTCCGCCATATTTTTTCCAACCAAGCGTTTGACAATCCATCCCAATGTTTCTGTTTGTCCATTTTCATAATAAAATGCAGTACCAGGTATTTTATCTATTTTACTCGACAGCATAAATTCATAAAGGTTTTCCGGTCCAGTGTAGTTATCAGGTTTTGGCATTGAACCTGATGCAATAAAAATGGGTGTACCCCGGCCTATTCCCCATGGTGTATCGGCTTCCATATATTTCACAGGAACCTGCATATCAAGCAATTGCTGAACAGTCCCTTCACCAAGTCCTGTTCCTTTTAATTCAGGTACATAGAAGGAAGCTTTTTTATTTACATCTAGCAATCCTTCATCAGCAAGCAAACTAACAATCAAACCTACAAAAGATTTTGTAGCAGAGTTCATTGCATGTAGTTCATAAGATTTATAACCGTTAAAATAGTTCTCATACATGACTTTCCCTTTATGCATCACTAAAAAAGCATCCGTATTAGTTCTTTCAAGATAGGCTAAAACACTTTCACCATTATTATCGTTTATTTTTTCTAAATCTAACTGATCTTTAGTATATGATAATTGGGTGGACTTTTGGTTTCCTCTCCATATGATACGGCTAGCGCTTAGTTCACCGCTATGACAATACTGCTGCAAATTTTTTTGAGAAGTAAACCAATTATCCTTCGTAACAATATCTTCTGGACGAGGTGGAAAAACTTTCATTTCATTCTTTGTAATGGACTGCATGACAATCCCTCCTGCTTTTTTATTTTAGTTAAAAAGATTGCTCTATAAACACATTTTCTTTTGCTTCTTTGACGTTGTTTTTAATCGTTAGAGCCACAATTGCCCCTGCCAATGAAGCAGAAATTAAAAACCAGGAAGCAACATTGTAAGAACCGTTAAACACAGTAAGAACGAACCCAATTACGGCTGGAGAGATACCCCCGGCAATTTGTGCGCCAAAACTAATAAACCCTGTAACAGAACCAGTTAATTCCTTTGCTGAGTATTTAATGGTAATTGTGTATAGTGATGTTCCAATAAAAGCAATTGAAATAGAATTTAAGGTCAAATAAACAATTCCATGTGAAACAGACGTTGCATTAAACATCAAATAAAGAAGGATGGCAGATGAAATTGATCCTGCCACTGCCAAGTATTTTTCTCTTCCACTCATATATTTATCTAAAATCCAGCCGCTTACATTAAACATAAGAAAGGAGGCAAGATACGGTATGGCCATCAAGGCACTTGCTGACAATAAATCTAAACCCTTACTTACCCAATAAGTAGGCATCCAGGAAATAATACCCCAGTTCACTATATTTGAAAAAAATTTAGTGAAAAATATCTTCCAAAAATTTTTTGTTTCAAATAACTTTTTATAAGGAACTTTTTTTTGATTTTGCTTCTCTTTATTTATTTGTATATCTTCCGGAGATTTTAGATAAACCCAAAATGCCCATGCTATCAAAACACCTATAATACCAATGCTGACAAACATCCATCTCCACCCAAGGGAAACCACCATAACCCCTATTGTTATTGAGCCTAGCGCACCACCGAACGTTTGTGCAGATAGAAAGAAGGAACTTGCTCTACCCCTTTCGTTTTCGGGAAAGTTTTCGGAAATAGATCTTAAACTGGCAGGAAAAACACTTCCTTCCCCAATACCAAACAGGAAACGAAACAAAAGTAGTGATGCAAATGACCAAGCAAAACTCGTAAGAGAAGTAAAAATCGAAAAAGCTAAGATGGAAAGTACTAAAATTTTACGTGATCCATATTTATCTGTAAGCCATCCTCCTAATGGGTGCATAAGGGCGTAGCTGAAAAAGAAAATACTTATGATCAAGCCTGATTCAAAAGAATTAAGCTGCAGGTCTTTCTGAATCGGGATGATAGCTACGTTTATCGCCGCTTTGTCAATGTAACTTACTGTCATTCCTATAAATAAGAGACTAATAACAATAGATTTACGCTTACGGTCGGTTAAATTATTTTGCATTTATTCACGCCCTCTTCTTAAAAAATGGTGATTGAATCGATCCTCCTTACCTTCTAACAATAAACACTAAATAAAGATCTTGCTCATGGATTAACACAAATAACCGAAGTAAAGCGCTTAAATATCAATTCATATAGTTTTTCTCGCTATCATATTTAACTGATACATTATTCATCTCCCTATACATGTAAGCCTTTACATTTTTTTACGGGAAGTATATTCGTTTTAAATGATATTAGCATTTTTTAACTCACTAAGTTTGTTTTGATCCAAACCTAATAGTTGTTCATAAATTTCATAGTTGTGTGCCCCTACTTCCGGACATAGCCACTTAACTGTACCTGGTGTTTTAGACATTTTGGGTACGATACCTTGTACGGTTACGTTTTTTTTGAGTTGGTCATCAAAAATGGATAGTAAGTTTTCCCTTACTATATATTGTGGATCTTTAATAATATCCACTACGGAATAAACGGACCCATGTGCTACTTTAAAGGTAGTTAAAATAACTACTAATTCTTCATACACATGACTGGAAAAGAAGTCTTTTAAATATTTATCCAGATCTTCTCTATGCTTGACCCTTAATTCATTTGTAAGAAATCTTTTATCATCAACAAGCTCGGGATGACCAATCGCGTTCATAAGACGTTTGAACATGTTGTCTGTAGATGCTGGAATAATAATCCAACGATTATCTTTTGTAAGATATAAATCATTCGGGGCAACACCAGGATTATGGGTTCCAACTCTTTCTCTTACTTTTCCTTTGGTATCATAGTCAACAATAAAATCTTCCATTACTCTAAATAGTGGTTCATACAAGGATAAATCAATTAATTGACCTTCTCCTGTCTGTTTAAAGTGATATAGTGCAAGCATGGTGGAAAATGCAGCATATACTCCTCCGAGACCATCAGCAATTGCGAAACCGGAAGGGATAGGCTTTTCATTAGGATGACCAGTAATGTTCATTAATCCTGAAAAACCCTCAGCCACTCGTGCAAAACCGGGATTTTCTGCTAATGGACCATTTCTTCCATATGCAGAAAAATGCAGCATTACAATATTTGGTTTTACTTTAACTAAGTCCTCATAATCTATTCGCCACTTTCTCAACGTTTCAGGTCTAAAATTCGTTATAACTACATCTGATTTTTCTACAAGTTGATAAAAAACTTCAACAGCTTCTTCCTTATGCAAATCTAATGTAATACATTTTTTATTTCGATTTGTTACCTTCCATGTGTTACTTCCCCAGTTACGGCTGGCATCTCCCTTTTCAGGTTGCTCAATTTTAATCACTTCTGCTCCGAAATCACCTAACAGATTAGAGGCAAGTGGTGCAGCTAATACAGATGATACATCTAAAACTCTTATTCCATCTAAAATCGAATTCGAACTCATAAAAGATCCCCTCCTTATTAATTGTCAGAAAATATTATTTCTTCAAATTTATTTTACAATTGTTTTTTTTGCATGTAAAATATCATTATGTCATATATACTTGATTAAAAATCATACAAAGGAGCCACAATGAATATTGAGCAGTTAGAACATGTTGTAGAAGTTGCAAAAATGAAATCTTTCTCCATTGCTTCTGAAAACCTGAGAATTTCTCAGTCTGGTATTAGCAGATCCATTAGTAATTTAGAAAAAGAGTTAGGTGTGAAACTATTTGAACGTTCAAGATTAGGAACCATACTCACAGATGATGGTGAAAAAATTGTAAAAATAGCGTATGAAATTGTATCAAAGCTCCAACAGTTAAAAGAAGAGGCTAAAATACAAACGACCAGTATCAATGGGAAATTAAGAATCTCAGCTAGTCCGAGTATGTTAATGACCATTTTGTTAAAAGCCATACCACTTTTTAAAAAAGATTATCCCGGTATTGAACTGGAAATAACAGAAAAACCAGCCGATGAAATTATTGAGAATCTGCGAAAAAATAGGATCGATATTGGTTTAACATTCATTAACGAACATATACAAAAATCAAATGATATCAAATTTGGTACGTTAGTGGACGGTAAAATAAATGTATGTGTCAATAAAAATTCCCCTTTATCTTTAAATCACGCGTTAACTCCAAAAGAAGTCTCAATGCACCCCCTAGCTATGTACAACGGTGTGAATATGAAATATTTTATTGATCATTTTTTTCATGAGCATGGGGAAATGGATGTTTTATTTACATCCAACAATATAGAGGCGGTTAAAAGAGCAGTTATTGAGGGAATAGCGATAGCTTTTATTGTTGATTTAGCATTAAAAAATGATATCTACGTAAAGAATGGGGACATCGTTCTTATTCCACTAACAGATTGTGGCATTACGACAATTCCATTTGGATGGATTCGATTAAAAAACCAATATTTAAGCTATGCAGAAAAAGAATTTATTAAGTATTTGCAGCTTGTTTCAACAAATTATTAGCAGGACGCATAAAGCTGGCGATAAGATCCAACTGTTGTTTATAGAAAGTTTAAATCATTTTCTACTGTGTTATTCCACAAACTGGCCCTTTTCTTGAATAACGTGTTTAAACGATCATTTAATTACATTCGAGCACACATAGACTAAATTAAAGAACTTTTTTTACTCAACATGATTACCAAACACCTTTATAACAAAGTTACCTCTAGTAATATGAAAATATACAAGTTTACTGGAGGTTACATATGATTATTGGTTATGCCCGTGTTTCTACTATTGACCAAAACTTAGATCGTCAAATTAGTACTCTTTCTGAATACGGTTGTGAAAAAATAGTAAAAGAGAAGTTTACTGGTACTATTAAAGATCGAAAAGGTCTTCATCAACTTTTTGATATGCTCAGGAATGGCGATACAGTTGTAGTGGAGAGTATCTCCCGTTTAGGACGTAAAACATTAGATATCCTCAACATTATTCAACAGTTGGAAGAGACCGGAATGCAATTCATTTCTTTAAAGGAAAATATGGATACAAGAACCTCTACAGGCAAAGCGATGTTCCAAATGATGTGCATAATTGCTGAATTAGAAAGAAATCTTATTGCTGAGAGAGTAAAAGAAGGACTTGAGGCACGTAAAAAGCATGGAAAAACATTAGGTAGACCCAAACTAGATAAAGAAAAGCTCACTGTTGTACTTCGGATGTATGACAGTAAAGAATATTCTGTTAAAGAGATAGTCTCAGCAACCGGAATATTTAAAGGTTCTTTATATAGGGCAATAAATCGAAGAAAACTAAGAAAAATAAACTAATAAGGAGTATTTTATTATTTCTCTACATTTACTTTGCGGTCTAGAGCAAGAGCCCTGCCATTAAGCCTACAGGAATCAAGTTACTACAGATGAAAGATCTAAACAACATTGTCGAACAAGACCATCGATTTATTAAAAAACGGTTCTAATATATACTAATGTTCAAATTTTTTCACACAGCAACCAAAAACATTTGCTGAAATAGAAGCTATGCATATGATTAGAAAAGGACAGACTTTCCACGGGAAAATATCTGTCCAAATGCAGATACAACTGATTAATATTCTCTTTGGTCTTACCGCATAAACAGTCATTCCATTAGGAATGACTCATTCTTTTTACTCTTCATTATCTTCTTTTACCAGTACCTAAAAAACCGCCATCCTTTCCTATGATTCTACAGAAAGAATAGCGCTTTTTTGTTATCCGGCTATAAAAAATTCAAATATTAGTATTATCCTGTTAAGTAATGGCTAATTATATCATTTCCATTCACAATCAAAATATAGGAATGATTTCTTTAGCAATACACAGCAGACTTTGATTTAAGAAAATACAAATACTCTATTCCGGCATCAGTGATCTTTGTACCGGCCCGCCCTCTGCCTTTTACGACAAATCCTTCACTTTCTAAAATATCCAGGCGGCGACGGATTTGCTGTGGGGATAAAGCAAAGTCTGATTCTTTGCTTTTACTTGAAAGTTGATCTCTGCTTGCCGCCTTTCCTTTTTCGTTACATTGCTTGATTACTTCCAAGATAAAAACATGCTCCTTCATTTCCAGTATACTTCCACATACGGGATATTCGGATTTCACGCTGCCCCCCTCTTGTCCCAGCATGGACGGAAGATCTCCTTTCGTCACGACATTTCCCTCACAAATTGTCAGCATATAATCAATTGTGCTTTTTAATTCTCGTATATTTCCAGGCCATTCATATTGCATAAAATACTCCAGCACATCTTGTTCTATCTTTACCCATTTCCCGCTCTTTGTGATGAAATGCTTAATCAAAATTGGTATATCCGCTCTTCTCTCAATGAGTGGTGGAATGCAGAGATTAAGTACATTCAACCGGTAAAATAAATCGACTTTGAATGAACCGGCCCTTATCTTTCCTTGAAGATCTTTATTTGTTGCGGTAATCACTCGAACATTGACAGGTATAATTCTTACACCACCGATTCTGCGGATTTCTCCCTCCTGCAGAACGCGCAGCAGATGTGATTGAACAGTAAGACTCATGTCCCCGATTTCATCCAAAAAGATAGTTCCGTTATCCGCTAATTCAAACAGACCTTTCTTACCCCCCTTTTGTGCTCCTGTAAATGTCCCTTCTTCGTAACCAAACAATTCACTTTCAAGCAGGCTCTCTGTTAATGCGCTACAATTTACAGCCAGAAACGGTCCGTTTTTTCGCAATGAATGCTCATGAATAGCATGGGCAAACAGTTCTTTTCCTGTTCCTGTTTCACCCTGAATTAAAATCGGATGTTCCGATAAGGCAAGTTTCTTGGCGATTCGCTTACGCTCTTTCATTACAATATGTTCGCCGATAATATCCTCAAATCCGTATTTTGTATGAAATCCTTTATTACGCATTTCTCTTTGCGCTGTTTTTTCAATTTCAAAGGCTTGATGTACACTCTTAAAAGTTGCGACAATTGTATTTTCTTGCATCATTTGCAAACGAAAAATTACGATATCCACGCCATCTATGTCGAAGAACTTGCTTTCATCCTTTCCATTCATGATGAAATCGGTAATATCCCGACGACTCATCACATGTTCTACATACTCATTAACCACATCTTGCGCCACAATATGAAACAATGCCGTAAGACGTTCATTGAATACCGTAATCCGCCCTTCCTGGTTAACGACTAATATTCCATCATCGACAGTTCCTAACACATTTTGGATGTGCTCACTCATCTGCTTAGCATCCCGCTCTGCATGTAATAACTTACGTTGTAATTCAATGATATTGCTAATATACCTTTCTGAAATCTTCGAGGATATATCCTTATTCAAACCACAACATTCTACAACTTCCAGAATTGTTGTCATATCAAAAAGACGTACACCTATATCAATTACTTCTTTTATGTAAGAAGGGCACAGATGTGTTTCTCCTGGCGAAACAGCAATTCGAACATCATCATAAAACAATACCCCCTTCCGAAAAGGGATAAATTGAATATGATTTATACCAAGTTGATATAAGGATTCAATAAGATTTATTGTTGCATCATCATTATCATTCACCACTAGAACTGATGAATCTTCAGGTATTCTTAAAAGTTTATCAATGTATTCATGATGAACTGTTCTCTTTCCCACAATTATTTTCTCAGCATTCACGCTATACATACCTTTTGTTTGATCATAAACAGAAGCTGATGAATACAAAATAATTGTATCTTCAAGAGACTGCGGTATTCCCTCATCCGCAGCATGGCTTTTAATATAAACATAGTCTCCAAGCAATTGTTCTAGTTGCTCCTGTAAGGCTTGCGTTGTTTTTGAGCTTCCAGCTATAAGTGTAAGTGAGGATTTTAACATTAAGACACCTGCCTATATTTAAATTGGTTCTATTATATCGCCAAAAAAGGACAATAAAAACCAAAATCTCTACTCTTGCCATAAAAATCTCCTTAAAAATCACACTATCAATATTGGCACACATATTGCATATATAAATTAATGAAGTGTCCGAGGTTATGAAAAGGAGGGAAACAGCAGAATACGAGAAAAGAACATGGTCTATTAGCGGTATTTTTGTAAGCATTCTATTTCAATCCATTTATTTTAAATACAAAGGAGGAACACATATGAGCCAACTACAAGAACAGGCTGTTTCACTTGGAAAAAAAGAGAAAAAAATTAATGTTTTTGTATTGCTATTCGGCATTCTCGTAATAGCGACTCTATTAACTTATTTTTTACCGACCGGAGAATATGCACGGATTGAAGTGAATAACCGGACTACTGTAGACCCAAATTCTTTTACATCAATAGAATCTGCTCCGGTCGGATTTTTCGATATGATAAAAGCTGTTCATACAGGAATGGTAGAAGCCGGCAATATTATATTTTTCTTATTGATTATCGGAGGATTTTTTGGTGTCTTAAGAGCAACTGGTACGGTTGATGTGCTTATCGCTACAATGGCTAGGAAGTTGGCGACGCGTGAAAAACTATTGATTCCTGTCGTGACGCTGTTTTTCGCTGTAGGTGGCTCTTTAATGGGGATGGCGGAAGAAACACTAGCTTATCTTCCTCTTATCATTCCACTGGCGTTGGCTCTGGGATTTGATGCAATTACAGGAACTGCTATCGTCATAGTAGGAGCATTGTCAGGGTTTACAACTGCCATCATGAATCCTTTCACAGTAGGGCTTGCACAAGGAATCGCAGAATTACCGATGTTCTCAGGCATAGTGTTTCGCCTTATTTTATTTGTTATCATCTACCTTGTTTCTGTTCTTTATATCTATCGTTACGCAATGAAGGTAAAGAAAAATCCTTCTGTAGGAATCTACGGAAAGTATACAAAAGAAGACGCGGAAAAATTACTGAAATCAAGTGGGAAGTTAACAGCAAGACATAAGTTCATCTTAGGAGCTTTTGTAATTAATTATATCGTTTTGGCGTTTGGTGTAATCAAATTCCAATGGTACATTACAGAAATCACATCTTTATTCCTTTTATTGACAATAATAATTGGAATCATCGGAAAACTCTCTGCAGATCAAATTGTTAACTCCTTTATCAACGGCTCTGCATCCTTGCTCGGTGGTGCCTTGATTATCGGTGTATCGCGCGCCATTCTTGTTGTATTGAATGAGGGACATATCGTTGACCCTATGCTGCACCAATTATCTGTATCAATTAAGCATATTCCGGACTATTTAAGTGTTGTTGGCATGTACAATTTCCAAGCTCTTATTCATTTTGTTCTAGCATCTGGCACTGGTCATGCGATGCTGACAATGCCGATTATGGTGCCACTTGCAGACTTATTGGGCATTACGCGCCAAACTGCAGTGTTATCTTTCTCTTTTGCTGACGGAATCGGAAATATGATTTTTCCGACCGCTACGACCTTAATGGCAGGCTTGGCGATTGCAGGAATTTCTTGGACAAAGTGGGCAAAGTGGATTCTGCCACTTGTGTTCATTCACTATCTCATCGGATTAGTAGCTGTTATCATAGCTCACTTCATAGGATATGGTCCATTCTGATATAAAACGGAAAGTATTGACAGGAGGAGACAAGAATTGATTACCTTAATAAAAAATGGAGAAGTATACGCACCCAACTACCTAGGACGGAAAGACATATTAATTGCAGATGATAAAATCGCATTCATAGATGATAGAATTGCAATTCCTACCAACTTTGCTCCTATTCTAGTCATTGATGCGGCAAATCTTTTGGTTGTTCCAGGATTTATCGATTCACACGTTCATATTATTGGTGGAGGCGGAGAAGGCGGATTCAAAACCCGCACACCTGAGCTGATGCTTACTGATATTACAACTGCAGGTATTACAACACTAGTCGGTTTACTCGGTACTGACGGGACAACACGTAAAATGGAAAGTCTGCTTGCCAAGGCGCGGGCACTTGAAGAAGAGGGAGTTTCTTGTTTCATTCACACAGGCTCCTATCAAGTGCCAGTAAAAACGCTAACGGGAAAAATCGAAGATGATATTATTTTAATTGACAAAATTATCGGTGTTGGAGAGATTGCTATCTCCGACCATAGATCATCAGAACCTACATTTGAGGAAATAGTTAAAGTCGCCACTGCCGCACGCAATGGCGGTATTCTGTCAGGAAAAGCTGGCATAATAGAAGTTCATGTAGGGGACGGAGAAGGAAAACTTTCATTGTTACATGAAATTGCAGATAAAACCAACATTCCGATTCGGCACTTCCATCCAACACATATAAACCGAAACGAAGAATTATTCAGGTCGGGTATTGATTACGCAAAACGAGGCGGTTACGTAGACTTTACTACAAGTACTACTCCTCAATTTTTGGAGGACGGGGAAGTGAAATGCAGTGAGGCATTACGTATAATGCTTGAAGATGGGGTCCCAGTCGGACACATCACCTTCTCCTCAGATGGACAGGCCAGCCTCCCCTTCTTTGACAACAATGGGGAGTATGCAGGCCTTCAAGTCGGAAAAGTATCTTCGCTATTTCACGAAGTACGAGAATCTGTTTTAGTGGAAGGTATTCCGTTAGAAACGGCACTAGAAGTCATTACCACGAATCCCGCACAATTGCTGAAACTTTCAAGTAAGGGCTGTATCCAAACCGGGAAGGATGCTGACATCGTATTGTTAGAAAAAAGAACGTTGGACATTCACAGCGTCATTGCAAAAGGAAAGTTTATGGTAGACAATAAAGTTCCGATAGTGAAGGGAACTTTTGAATAAGAAAGATAAGAAGCTTCTATTAATCGTTGGGGTCACGTCACATCGCTATCAAGTTAAGAAACGCATTCTTCCCCAAAACGATAAAAATGAACTTCGGTACTATAAAAAACACAAAATTTCCATTTAGGGGGTACTTTAAAAGCTTAGCTTGATGGTAATGTCGCGGTACTCCTTAATGGAGTATTATCTTTATTTTGAGCATTTAATAAAATTCTCCATGTTGTCCAGTTCTTGTTTTAATAACCTTGATAAAAATAATAGTTGTGGGAATGGCTCTAAAACCAAATCTTTATTAAAATCCTCTTTAATTTTAGCTAATTTTTTGGTTTCAATTTTCATTCTGGATCAAAAATAAATGTAAAAAGATAAGCACATCTTGTTAAAAAACAGATGTGCTTATCTTTTTAATTTCTATGCATTTTTACGTTTTAAAAAAATCACCCCACCAACAATTAACAGTAATGCGCCTGTAGCCATAGAGATCCAACTTGTAAGGTTAGTACCTGTTTGCGGTAACCATCCAATTTTAGATTGAATTTCTTTCTTAGGTTGTGGTTGTTCTTTTACTTGCTCTTTAGGTTGCTCTGATGTTGGAGTATTTTTATCTGAATTCGGCTGTTCTGATTTAGGTTGTTCCGGTTTTGCCGCTTTAAATTTCACTGTTTGACCCTTATCTTCAATGTCAACGTGAATAGCAACTAAGACATTATCTTGATACAGTTCTTCAAACACAACTACTTCTTTACCTTGTAATGCAGAAGCATTAAATATGAAGTCTAATGTGATAGAACCATTTTTTTCTTTTGTAGTAAACTTGGATTCTGCTGTTACTTCTTTACCATCAACTAATAATGGTTTGTTTGTTGCTTTATCCATTAGTTTGCCTTTTACAACGTACTCTTTACCCACGATTAAGTCTTTGTATTCCACTTTATCTTGGATAGTTATAGATTTTGTAGCGTCTAATTCTTTAGAACCATCAGCTTTGTTTGTAGCTGTTGTTTTTATTGAAGGCTCTACAAATCGAACTGTTTGACCTTTATCATTAATGTCAGCGTGAGTTGCAATTACTTGACCTTCATGCAATAAGTCTTCAAACACAACTACTTCTCTTCCTTGCTGTTCAGCACCAACGAAAGTAAAGTCTAATGTTACAAAACCATTCTTTTCTTTTGCAATGAACTTAGTCTCTGCTGTTATTTCTTTACCATCAATTAATAATGGTTTGTTAATAGCTTTGTTCATTAATTTACCTTTTACAGTGTACTCTTTACCAACAACTAAGTTAGTATACTCTACTTTATCTTGAATAGTGATAGAATCCTTTGAATGAATCTCTTTTCCACCATCAGCTTTGTTTGTAGCTGTTGTTTTTACTGACGGCTTAACGAACTTAACTGTTTGACCTTTATCATTGATATCAACATGTGTAGTAACAACTTTTCCGTCTTTCAGTAACTCTTCGAATACTACTACTTCTTTTTCTTCTAAACCAGTTGCATCAAAAGTGAAATCTAGTGTAATAGAACCGTTTGCTTCTTTTGGTGTAAACTTAGTTTCAGCAGTTACTTCTTTACCATTTACAACTAATGGCTTATTAGTCTCTTTATCCATTAATTTACCTTTTAAAGTGTACTCTTTACCTACTTGTAGGTCTTTGTATTCCACTTTATCTTGGATTGTTACAGACTTAGACGTGTGCATTTCTTTTGTACCATCTTTTTTATCAGTTGCTATTGTTTTAATTGAAGGAATCTTCTCATCTTTGACGATGTGTTTAATAATTTGACCATTCTCTTTGATTTCAAAAGAAAACGTCTCTTCATTTAAGATATAACCTTTTGGTGCAACAGTTTCTTTATACGTGTATTTTCCAAATGGTAACTTTTCAAATTTAGCGATACCTTTATCATCTGTTTTACCTTTTACTACTTCTTTCCCTGCTTCGTTATAAATCGTAAATTCTGCATTTGGAAGCTTGTTGTTTCCATCAGCTACATCTACCTTTGTAATTTCCAGATCACCTTTGATAAGATGATTAACTGCTAATAGCTCAATAATTCTTCCATGTTCCTTTATTTCGAACACAATTGGTTCTGTGACAAGAACGTAACCATTTGGAGAAGTCTTTTCTACAAATGAATACTTACCATACGCTAAATCTTTAACGTTAATCTCGCCATTTTTATCTGTCTTATAATCCCCAATTACTTTTCCACTTGCATCTTTTAACTCGAATACTGCACCTTCTAATTTTTTACTTATATCCTCATTATCTACTTTTAATAGTTTTACACTACCTTTTACTTCAGTGTTTTCTACTGTAAAAGTAAGTGTTTTATTGTGCTCTTTAATTTCAAAAGGATACTTTGTTTTATTTCCAATATATCCATTTGGTGTTTTTGTCTCTAAGAAATAATACTTACCAAATGTAAGGCCTTCAACATTTGCAATTCCATTTTCTTTTGTTACTGCCTTTTTCACTTCTTTTCCATCTTCAGTAAAAACAGTGAATTCAACATTAGGTAGCACTTTACCTGAATCACTAAGTTTTTTTATTTCAATGTTCCCTTTTGCCTTGTTGTTTACTATTTGAACAGCTCCTGTTTCTCCTGTCTTAACCTCAATAGTTTGTGGTTTATCTCCTAAAACATAGCCTGTTGGCGCTTTTATTTCTTTTACAGTATAAGTACCAATTGGTAGATTATTTAATCCTGCAGTACCATCAGCACCAGTTGTGATTTTTCCAACTGATTCATTATTTGCATTAAAGACCTCAAATACCGCACCAGCTAATACTTCTCCATTTTCTCCAACCTTTTTAATTTTTAAAGAACCAGCAGCTTCCCAATTTACTGCAAGGTCACTACTAAGCTTTTCTTCATTTCTTTCTAATAGTACTGTAGCATTCTGAACAGTATCCGTACCGCGGTAAGCAATTGCTTGAACTTTTGTTAAGTTTGCAGCAACACTTAGATTAAATTCACCTGTTTGTGTATCTTTAGGAATTTGGATACGGAATTTTTCCCCAACTGAAAGCTGATCTTTCACTTCTCCATTTTCACTAACAATTTTAACTCCATTAGGTGCATTTTTCGCCACTACTTTATAAGAACCACTCTTAGCATTTGTTTGTACTGTGTATAGGTTTGTTTCAAAGAACTCACCCTTTAGTTCTGCCTTTTGCTTTTCAGCAGGAATCACATTCATAAAAATATCTTGAGTATCTTCACTTGTATTTGCAGCATTAATAATTGTCTTAGCCGCTTTTTCAACATTTTTATTTTCATGCTTTAATTCATTTACATCAAGTTGACCTAATGCATTCCAAACCGCAAGCTGAGTTGCATAATGTGCTTCATTCTGATTCGCTACCCCCAGTTGTTCTACACTTTTTTGCGGGAAACCATTTAATAGTACCCTATATACTACATTATCCGTCTTCCCCATTTCAGGAAGATCTTCACCATTTGGAGATTTTAATCCAAGAGTTAAGCAATAAGCAATTTGACCGCTTGAATTTTTAATAATTTCTGTTCGGATGTACTTACCTAGGCTATTACTATAGCTCCAGTCCATTGAATATTTTTCATGCGTCATAACCTCTGCACTAGCCCTTGGTAAAAACACATTAAGGCATAATGCTAGTACTGATAATAATGTAAAAACTCTTATAATAACTCTCTTGCCCAATTTTGAAACCTCCCTAAAATAAATTAATCCGATTGCATATCGCAATATCTAAAACATTCACGACCAACCCGAGTATCATTATAAAACAAAAAATTACAAATATTAAACCAATTTAATTAAAGAGTCAAAAAATTTACACATTTTAATGTTTTTCAAGTTTTTAATCACATTAACTATTTACAAATTTCCAAAAAAAACCTTAATTAACAAAACTAATATGTATGTTAAGTATGTAAATACCCAGTTCTTTTTGCTCAAGTTATTAACCTTTTATCCAATACATAAGTTCCTATCTAATTCGATTTTTTTTGAATACGTTATGCAGTTTTCTAGGGACTATTTTGGGGTCCTTTCGTTTGTTACCATCTTCAAGTCCTGCAACATCATAAGCTTTGCTATGTATCTTTAACAACCACCCAAATACGCATGGACAATTGTCCAAAAATATACAAATAAATATAATATCGAGAGCAATAGGATTAAAATAAGGAGTGACTGTCTTTGTATCGTCAAACATTTGAAGATTGTGTATGGGATTGCATTATGAAAGGTGGATATAGGTTTGAATGTGAAGATATATGTCGTATGAATCCATCTAGTGTCAATTTTTACGGATACAACCTTCACTCAATACCAACAACATCTGCACCTATGGCACCTTATGGTAAACCTTGGGCTTACGGGTACAACTCCTACTTACAGCCAACAGTTTATTCTTCCATTTTCCCAATAGATCCAGAGTGCTAAGCCCAGTGCATAAGGAATCGTCATAGTCCCTTGTTCTGTCAAAGTGCTTGCAGAGAGAATCCATGGTAAAAATATTTTAATTCAATAAATAAGTAAAGAAACTATCTTATCTAAGATGGTTTTTTATTTTCACACACAAGATTGTTACGAATTTAGGGCCTATTTTTTACAAATAAAAAAGATGACTCATTTCTGAGCCATCTTGAATAAATAATTCGCTATATTCTTAACTGTTTCCGCAGAATATTCGTTTACAACAATAACTTTAATTCCCCAAAATTCCTTCATTCCGATTTTCCTCTCAACCTTTTTAATACTCTTTATCATTTTAGCCCAGAAGACTCCTTCCTCAAGGAACGCGAAGTGAGTAGGTGGGAGATGAATTGACTAAAATAATAAAATGGTTCTGGTGCAAAAACCATTTGATAGAGACATAGAACCTACATGGATTGTTCAATTACAGATTATGATCCAATTCCAAACAACTTATATATGAATCCGACTTCATTTTGGACAGACTTCACCTGTGGGTGAAGTTGTCCTTTTTCATCATGTGCATGGCTTCAACGCCACTCAATATAAAAGTGGATGTTTCATACGACTTGAATCCTAACATAGAACGCACACGTTTCTTAATGAAACGGTGATCCTGTTCCACTATATTATTGAGATACTTAACTTGCCTTATTTGTATGCCTTCAGGCATACGTTTCTCTTCTTTTAGCTCTTGAATCACTACGGGATAGGCTGGTTTTTTGTCTACTGTTATAACACGAGGTTTACAAATCTGAGAAGCAGCCAAGGCTTTCTTGAAAAAGCGCTTGGCTGTTTGTTTATCTCTTGATTCACTTAGATAAAAATCAATGGTATTCCCTTCTGAATCGACTGCGCGATATAAATACATCCATTGACCTTTTACTTTCACATACGTTTCATCGACTCTCTAGGAATCATTTGTCGTCTTAAGATGACGTCGTACTCTTTCATCTAATTCAGGTCCATATTGATGCACCCAACGCATAATGGTGGTGTGAGCAATAGACAAACCTCGTTCGTCCATCATTTCTACCAAATCACGAAAACTTAGATTGTACCGTTAATAAGATAATATCAGGCTGATATTGCTTCCGTTTGAACATTTTTTCCTTTTCCATACTGATCACACACCTTTTATAGAGTTGTACTATTATTATGTCCAAGATTTAGAGATTCGTTGCAATTTCCCTAGAGTTTTTGCACCAGAACCGTATTTACTATCTTAACGTTTTTACTCTTGTATCTATCTAGCACTAAAAAAGTCCCCAATCTAACTTAGGGACTTTTTCGATATATTTACAGGGATTACCTTTTCTATTAAATTAGATCTTACTCTCTATTACAGTTGTCTTGTCCCGATGAACATTTGAAATATTTTTGGTCATCAAACTGACTATTACTAAAACTACAATATTCACAAATAAAGCGATAATTCCTTCATTCAAATCTTTAATTACCTGAGGAAAATCAGGGAATATTTTGCCAATACCGAGGTTTCCTAAGTCCATAATTGAGACTAACAATCCGCCTGTAATAATCCCAGCAAAAGCCCCTTGTTTAGTCACAAAGTTCTTTCTCATCAAACTCGCAAAAAATGCTGGAGCGAGTTGCGTAATGAAATTATAAGCAATTAGAGCTAGACTAAACAGGGTATTCCCTCCTTTAAAGGTCAAGTAAATTCCCACAAGAGAAATAAACGGAACTAAGTATTTTACCAATTTTCCAAGCTGTTTTTCCGTTACAGATGGATTAAATACTTGATATATATTTTTGGCAAGCAATGTTGATATTGCCATTAATAATAATGAACTTGGTACTAGTGCTGCTAACACTCCCGCTCCGCCAATTACCCCAACAAACCACGGATCAAAAGCTTGTTTAGACAGTTGCAGCAAAATAGAATCAATATCACTACCTCTTAATCCTGGCATCCGTAAGATTGCAGCAAATCCGACGAAAAAGGCAAATAGTAAAATTAATTGATACATTGGCATTAAAATTGCATTTTTTCGTAATGCTTTTTCACTTGATGCAGCAAAAATGGGGGAAAAACCATGTGGCCACATATAAAATCCAATAGAACTTAATATTACCGTCGATATATACCATGATATACTCATTCCCTGTTCAGGTAGTATGGTAAAGTTCGGTTTTACTTTTTCAATTGCCTCATACATAGGTTGAATCCCACCATAATAATGAGTAGGAAAATAAATCCCTAAAAATACGACAATCCCAAGAATCAGAATATCCTTTAGGATCGATGTTTGTGCAGAGCCATGAATACCGGAAACCATTACAAAAATAGTTACCCCTATCGCTCCAAACCAAATGGCTGTTGTAGAAGATATGGCACCGTAAGATGTTGCAGAAACGATATATCCTAGTCCCTTCAATTGCAGCACTAAATAGCATGTACAGGCTATAACACCAATAACTGCAACAAGTACCCCAAGATAAGGACTTTGATATTTTTTAACAAAAAAGTCCGATTGTGAAACTAAATTATGTTTCTTTGCATACCTCCAAATAACAGGAAAGGTCCAGTAGGAGATTACTGTTGCTAAACAACCGTATGTTATAATACTAAAGATAGAGCCTCCCTCCCCATAAGCTGAACCACTTGCCCCTAAAAAGGTAAAGGTAGTATACATTTCGCCTGCAGACAGAAGGAAAATCAACAGGGCTCCCATTCCACGACCTCCAACCGACCATTGCTCTAAATCCATTTCTTGTCCTTTTTTAGCACGAATACTAATCAAAATGGGGATGACGAAAAAACATAAAATGAAAAACACGGCAATATTCATTTTGAATCCCCTTTCTGGTTAACAGGATCTATTTTATAAATAATCGCTAAGATAGCTGTGGTTATAAGTGACCAGAGTACAATCCAAAAGTGGAAGAATGGCATTCCAAAAACATAAGGACTCACCTTATTTGTAAATAAAGCACCTGCAATAAATCCCAAAAATGGAATAATGCTAAGCCAATGTATGATTTTCATACTTTTATCCCCCTAATACGCTAGGTTTAACATCTTATAAGTACCGTGCACAAATAACTGTACTCCATATTGTAAAGCTTGTTCATCAATAGTAAATTTTGGATGATGGTGAGGATAGATAATTCCTTTTTCTTCATTACGAGCCCCTATAAAAATATAAGATGCTGGAGTCATATGTTGATAGGCAGAGAAATCTTCACTCCCCATAATTGGTTTTAAAATCTCTCGATTGTTTTCACTAAATATTTCACATACTGTCTCATCCATCAATCTTGTTACTTCTTCATTATTTATAGTCGGAGCATAGCCAAACTGATAATTGAATTCATATGTAGCTCCATGCGCTTCTGTAATTCCTTTTACTATTCGTTCGATAAAAGTTGGAACCTTTTCTCTCAGTTCCGGATTAAAACTTCTAACAGATCCCCCAATACTTATCTTATCTGGGATAACATTAATCGCACCTCCCGCATTAAACTGAGTCACTGAAATTACAAGCGTTTCCTGAGCATCTCGATATCTCGAAACAATGTGTTGGAGATTGGTAACAATCTGAGTCCCAATTACAATGGGGTCAATGGTTAATTCAGGTTGCGATGCGTGTCCTCCTTCACCCAACACCTTAATATTAAAAGTATCTGCTCCAGCCATCATTGGACCGTAACTCAAGCCAATCTTCCCCAAAGGAAGCGCCGACGAAAGATGACTTCCAATAATCATATCTACTCCATTTAGCACACCAGCTTGCACTAGTTCTTGAGCACCACCAGGTGGGAGTTCTTCAGCGTGTTGAAATATAAAACGCACCTCCCCTTCAATTTGATTTTTTAATTGTGTAAGAACCCATGCCGTACCCAGTAGTATTGCCGTATGTCCATCATGTCCACAAGCATGCATTACGCCTATCTTCTGTGACACAAAATCAAAATCATTCTCCTCCACAATTGGAAGCGCATCCATATCTGCTCTTAATGCAATTACCTTTCCTGGTTGATTACCAATTAAGCGGGCCATAACACTTGTTTTTGTCGGGCGCGAAATTTCTAAATTACCAAAAGTTTGTAGCGTTTCAAAAACAAATTGTGCAGTATTTTCTTCTTGAAATGATAGTTCAGGGTATTTGTGTAAATGTCTCCTCCATCTAACAACTTCGCCTTGAATATTTTCAATTAAATTATGAATTCTTTCTATTTGAGACACATATTTCAGCTCCTTTTCAATTTAAATTTCATTAGAAATTTTATTTTCGGTTTATTTAAGGAAAAAATTCCTTAAATAAAGTATATTAGTTATTTTTATAAATTTCAATATTTTCAGACGAATAAATATTATATTCATTACAAAACAAATAAGCACCCTAATGGATGCTTATAACAATCGATAAATTTTACTTGGTCTTCCACGTGTAGCATAGGTCTCTTGACCAATACATTGTGCCAAATCAACTTCACACATATCCGTAACAATACGTCTCACATTCCGTTCTGTCATCTCAAGATGTGCCGCTAATTCCTTTGTTGTGAAGCAACTCCATTTCATTTTATCTATAAGGGCCGATATTTTTTTGTACGTTTTCACACTGATATTCCCTTTTTTTAATTTCTCTAAAAGGACTTCACTTTGGGTACGACTTGTAAAGCATAATTCTTTTTTATCACCCGGCGATTCAACAATTTTACCATCATCTTGAACGATTACAATCCCACGCTTCTTCATTCCCTTAGAATGCTGAATTGCACGAAAAGCATTAATTTCTGCCGAATATGCAGTCTCACCAAAGCCAATTCCAACGGCAACAGTTGTATCTGCTTCAAACGCTAATTTCTGAACGGCATCTTGCAGCATCTGTATTTCTCTTTCGATTGCGCCACGAGAACTAAAAATCATATATCTACCGTTTCCCTTATCTGAAAAAGACCCTTTAATTGTTTCACCAAGCTGAATCAATATTTCTTTCAATCTAATCTCCAAATATTGCAAATGATATGGAGTCTTCATTTCCTCCGCAACTTTATTAAAATACTCAATTTCAATGATTTCGACACCAATTTGTGCATCTTTAAAATAGGAGGCTTTTACTTTCTCAGAAAGTATTCTAAGCGTCTGTCGAATTTCCATCTTACTCATCGACATCTTGTAAGATGGGATTCCATGCTCTCTTAGAGAATCACATACTGATGGGAAACAAGTTAAGGCTCCTGATGTTTTACCTTTTTCCCATAAATCCATATGAAAATTCAATAATTCCTCCATATCAATATCCAAATCAAATACTTTCGTATAAATCTGTGGTTTCTTTATATGTAACTGTGATAAAGCTTCTTCACTAATATTATTTAAAGACATAGTATCGATACTTAGTTTCTCAATAATTCTCCCTTGTTCATAGACCATCTCTAATAGAGATTTATACAAACCTGATTCTGTTGCAGGAACATAAACCATTATTTTATCGGTGCCTATATATTTTTTTGCAATTTCATAGGGAAGTGGCCCTGAAAAAAGCCATGCATGGACATGGGGAACGTGTTCAATTACAATTTGCTCTATCTCCTCTATTTTTTCATAAGTATAAGGGATAAATTCCAAATCATGTTTGAATTCTTCTACCATGCTTAAAATTTGCTCTATAGAACTTTTTAGACCGACTAATCCGATTTTATACATACTATATTCACTGCCTTTACAATATACTCTTGTAGGCTATACCTCACATTTTATAGGATACATATAGTATACTAAAAAACCTAGACTTACGCTTGCCAAACATTCATCTCTCACCTGAAGTTCCTGTTTTATACCTTTACATTTCCCAATAGAGAATCCTTTCTCAAAAGTATTTTTTAGGACTTCAGATATACCTTTTGCATAATCTGGCATACAAGCACATGCAATTCATCTAACTCCTTCCAACAATCTTCAACATCAGCTGGCCATTTACCCCGATCTATCTATACCTGAGATAAAAAGGTGAAAGAAATTAATCTACTAACCTCCTTTCACCTTCTCTCTAACTCTCTAACGATACCCAATTCTGATTCAAAAATAAGCCCAAAGAATTAAATAATTCCTTGGGCTTATTTTTAAAGTTAGGAAGCTACATTCTTTCTTCCTATTAATAATTTCACTGAACATGACCATCGACATGTATAGCGACAGACACTTTTCCAAATCCACAGGATTTCAAAGCCTACGTCATGACTCACGTATAGTAACAGGCATCGAAATCATTAATTATTGATGACTGTAAAAATTTTGTCTTTCTCAACCATAAATCTTTTATATTTCAATTAACTTTGCAATAGAAGTTTATAAAGCATATCGAATTATTGATTCACAGCTTTGACTACAAGTGCTGCGTATGCTTCTGCACCTAATTTGGTTAAATGCACACCATCAGGTGCAAAGTAGTCTCTCTTTCCAGCACTTGCTACATACCAATCGACTAGATTTACATTCGGATATTTAGATGCTGTCACTTTCAATCTCTCATTCACGATTGATTCCCACGGACGTGGTACCCTCGTATTAATAAATATCATTTTACGTTCATTTCCAATTAATTCTATTAATGATACAAGTTGCTCCGTAGTAAAGGCTCCATTTGTACCTAACCCAATAATGACATAGTTTCCTAAATTCCCTTCATTTTTTAACTGTTCAACTACAGGAATCGCTTTTGACAGCTGGCGACCAATTTGTGCATCAATCCTAATATCAGGAAAAGCATTTTTTAAATATGGAGCAATATCAATCATAACGGAATCGCCTATCGCTGTAACGTTGGGAGAACTTTTAGGTTGCACAGAATTTACTTCTTTTGATTCTTCTTGATTTTTGGGCGTCTCTTGAGCTGGATTTTCCCGAATTGCAACTGGATGTTTCGCTGGTTGTGTTTGTACTGCTTCCACCTTATCTAGTTGAGGATTCTCCTTAGCCTTACTAACTTTTGATAACCCAAAAACGGCTATTGACGAAACGAATACTGCACAAATTAAAGCTAACTTAACACTTAAAGCGACATTTTGAAGCCTTAAATTCTTAAATTGAATATTTCGGAGCGCACCTTGTCGGATTGGTTTTTCAATATACTTCCATGAAATTTGCGCAATCATTATAATTAGAATAAATTGAAGAATTGCTCTTATTAGTGAAAAATCTCCAGCATTTACTTTTGGAGTCGTCAATGTAAGAATTGGATAATGCCAAAGATATATGCCATAGGACCTTATTCCTATCCAACGTAAAGGTCTAAATCGTAAAAATTGAGCGATACGGCTCGCTGGATGAGCAAGATTTGCCACTAACAATGCTGTTGCAATTGATAAGAGAACCATTCCTCCATTGTATAGAAACGGATCATATTGATTCGTCTTCCAAAACATAAGCAAAATAATAATAAGAGCAGTTCCTCCCACTACATCAAGAATGAGACGCGCCTTTGGAATAATTTTATTTGCAAGCCTATTGCTTGGCCAAATTAAGGCAAGTGCCGCTCCAATAAGTAAGGAAAAGGCCCTCGTATCTGTGCCATAATAAATTCTACTCGGATCAGCTCCAGGTTCATACAAAATTGCCATCGCTAAAGCTGAAGCAACAGCTCCCAGACAAATCAATAAAATCATACGGGATTGTTTTTTTATGTGGTAAAGCCCTAAACTAATGATAAACGGCCAGACAACATAGAATTGTTCCTCAACTGCTAACGACCAAAAATGATTCAATGGAGAAAGCTGGTTAAAATTATCAAAGTACGATAATTTATGATAAATATACCACCAGTTACTAACATAAAATAACGCCGCTAATGAATCTCCACGCATTTTCTCAAGTAAAGAGCTATGAAAAATCGTAATCCAGGCCAACGTTATAACGAGCATAACAAACATTGCTGGAAGCAATCTCCTTGCCCTACTAAGCCAGAATTTCTTCAAATCAATTCTCTTATTTCTCTTCCACTCCATCGCTAGAATATCTGTAATTAAATAACCTGAGAGTACAAAAAATACAGTAACCCCTAAAAATCCTCCAGGCATCCAATTAAAATTAATATGATACAAAATAACACCTAGTATAGCTAGGCCCCTTAGACTGTCCAATCCAACCATATAACGACTATTTTTTTCGAAAGGTTTAGTCACCTACAATCACCTCTATTTCTTGAAAATTAGGTAAATAATAGCGGTATAATATGCTATTAATTTCCCGCCTACTCACTTCGCGTTCCTTGAGGAAGGATTCTTCTTGGCTAAAATGATAAAACGATGATTTTGTTCTACTATGTTAATTAAATATTTTATCCTTCGGGTTTTGGTGCCCATTGATATCCTTTTTTCTTCCTTCAACTGTTCGATAGCAATTGGATAAGCAGGACTCTTATCGCCTGTTATAACACGAGGCTTTGAAACATGAAAAGACTGCAAAGCTTTCTTGAAAAAGCACTTTGCAGCCTTATAATTTCTAGATTTACTCAAATAAAAGTCAATCGTGTTTCCTTCAGAATCAACGGCACAATATAAATACATCCACCGTCCTTTTATTTTTATGTATGTTTCGTCCACTCTCCATGAGTTATTCATTCGTTTGAGATGACGCCAAATTCATGCTATCGGTAAAATGATATATGTTGTAAAGAACAAGACACTAAAACATCTGAACACGAACCTATACGGTCTGTCGTAAGTGTGGTGATGGCACACCCCAACCTTGCACGTCAGCGATACCAGAAATGGAATTCGCCTTTGGTAGCAAGAATCCTACTGATGTTAGTCAGCTTGCCCCTTTAGGCATGAGAGTGTCAACTCAAACATCATATAGAACCAAGTTTATTTTATCTAGACTATAATAGCTTAGTCGCTCACAACAAGAGAGGAGAGCATTTACATTTTGCTTATTTATTTTACCACTTGAACAGATACTGGTTTCCAGCCCTGATTCTCTACCCAATCAATATCAATCTTATATTTTTTATTACTTTGCTTATCTCGTACATTACCGTAGGCTTTATTATTACCATTATTCCCAATAAAATCAAAAATCAATTGACTCTCTGGAACATCAACAGCATAAGAAATTGCTTTTTTCATCTCATTCCAATCTACTGTTCCTTCTTTAAATTGCATTGCAGGTTTTGCTCCTTGCTCTGTACCAATTGCCTTCCAAGAAGAATTAGTTTGAGAACCCTTTTCTTGAGATATCGTTTTTTCTCCCTCTTTATTTTCATTTTCGTTCGTTTTTACAGGTTCTTCTATTTTTTGTTTCTCTTCTAAATGTGCTGTTTCTTTATCTTCGTTTTTCTTTTCTTCTACCTTTGTCGCCTTTTTATCTTCGTTCTCCTTCTCTTCTATCTTTGCTGCTTCTTTATCTTCGTTCTTCTTCTCTTCTATCTTTGTCGCCTTTTTATCTTCGTTCTCCTTCTCTTCTATCTTTGCTGCTTCTTTATCTTCGTTCTTCTTCTCTTCTATCTTTGTTACTTTCTTTTCTTGAGCAATTGCTTTCTTTGATGTATCAGAAGTGAAAAACAACTGATACGTCACTATGCCAACTGTTACTATTACCACACTAAATGCGATATTAAATATCCCCTTATTACGACGATTTTGTTGTTTTGCTTGAAACCTGCTTCCTTGTCCCATTTTTCAAACCTCCGTGTTTATTTTCGCAACTAATCTTTACGTATTCTTCCTAAGAATCTTAATATTTTTATTAAATAATGAAAATATTAAGGTTTGTGCGTTTTCAAGTATCTGATATATGTTATTCAAAAATAGTTTAATAAATTAAAGATTAATAAGCCTCTTCTTCACCGATTTATAATTTTTAAAATCAACTGCCCTCTTTAGTTTGCGCTTTCTAATGGATATGCAGTGAAACCAAAAGAGATTTCATCTTCTTTTCAGAATAACTTTCGTCACTAGGGAATTCTATTATTCCTAATCTAACCTTTAATTCGCTTTCATGACAAAACGATTCTTTATGAAGCCCCCTTATCTTTTGTATAAAGCGCTTTTATTTTTTTCAACATAGAGCAATATTTCTTTGTTTATAACCTTCTTAAAAGCTTCTTCTCTACTGTAAAAGTCTTTTAAACTATACAATCCATATCATTTAATATGTAACGTTTCTATTAATTACACCTCGTTTTCCAGATAATAACGTTATTTCTGAATGTTTGATTTATTATGAATACACATTCCTACTTACTTGAATTATAAATTGCGCTTATCTATAATACATTTTATTATTAATAACTTCAATAATGAATATGTACATATTTCTTTTTATAACTCAACTCCTTCAAATCGTATTTTTCTAGAGTTTGCTGCAATTCATTTTGTTCATATGGAATATGTTTATCTGTCTGTACATCTTCAACATCTCCTCCACCTGCTAATAATCTCTTGTACTTAAAAGAGTGCCTTGTTAATAATGGTGTAATCATTTTGTATGGCCTTCCTTTTGTTTGATTACTTGTATCATAAACAAGTATCTGAAGTTGATATGTAGTCTACTTTACTGATAAAACTAACAAATAAATAAGGAAACCTACATGTTCGTAATAGTGATTTTTAAATTATATATATTCATATGAATTTATTAATATGTAATATTGCATATTAGGGGTTGCCTGTATCTTTATGATATTGCTGTATTTATAATACTTATATCTTCATGCTTAGAAAGGAATAAAAAATGAAAAAAATCACATCAACACTATGTATAGCCGGAATGACTTTAACTATTTTAGGAGTAGCTCCTCAAAGTAGTTTTGCTCATCTCGATCAAATTGATTTAACTGAGAATGATCCTATTACCGCTCGATGGTCTGCAGAAGCTCCGTATCATTCTGATAAAAGTACACATTTATGGATTGCAAAACAAGCTATTGAAATTATGAAAACAGAATCTAATGTTGAAGCAAATAAGCAGGCTGTGGACTTCTTAAATTATCCGCAATATAAAGATCTATTTTCTAAAGGATTATATGATGCAGATTATAATGCAGAATTTAACGATGGTGGAACGGGAATAGGTGGCGTTTTTAAAGGTGGATGGAAATCCCATTTTTATGATCCTGATACTAAAGAAAATTATAGAGGAGAAACAGATCCAACCGCTCTTACACAAGGCAAGAGATACTTTTATGAATCTGGAGAACATTTACGAAATAAAGACTATGAAAAAGCTTTCTATTACTTAGGGATAGCCACGCACTACTTTACAGATGCGACACAACCTATGCATGCAGCAAATTTTACCGCAATTGATACGAGAGCTATAAAATATCATAGCTATTTTGAAAATTATATTACAACCATTCAAGATCAATTTGCAGTCACTACTGGAGGGAATTATAACGACTCTCTATCTACACCTGAAGAATGGATTGATTATGCAGCCCGAGTAGCTAAACCTGAAATTCAAAATATCGCTAATGATAAAACATTTGAGTATTACAATAGCGGTAAGGCGCAATTGTGGCAAGAAATGGTTACCCCAGCTGTGCAGCGAAGCTTAGGAGAATCTCAGCGTAATACAGCAGGTTTCCTAAATCTTTGGTTTAAAACGTTTACTAAAAATGTGCAAGCTCCAAGTTTAGAAACTGCACAAATCTATGATATAGCAGGAAATGTTATAGAAGCAGGGAAAAACTATTATATCGTACCAAGTGAATCTCCTTTTCAAGGTCTAACGTTTGAATGGTATGTAGCAAATCGTTACGATTATGTTTTACTTGCAAATAATAAGAACAATGCTTTATCTGGTACACCTATAGAATTTGTATTTTACAAAGATAATGATGCAAAGCTACACCACGGTGAAAGCGTATACCTTCGCATGAAGCATTCTAATTATGATCAATATCAATATTTAAATTGGTCCAAATATTCTAGTTGGGTTCACCTTGCTAAGAAATCTGATAGTTTAGCAGACTTTAAAATTCAAATTAACCCGGATAACCCTACAGAATATAATATTTTTACAGATGGTTATCCATTAAATTATGAGAATATAAATGCAGAGAAAAGTTGGATTGTACTAGGTGAAAAAACACAAAAACCTAGTACATGGAAGTTTGTACCTTTCAGATAACCTAAACACACTCGTTCCTAATCAGAACGAGTGTGTTTTTTGTTTTGAGGTATTTGTTTTTCTTAAGTTGATGGATGTGGGATCACCATACATGCCCATCAACTTAAGAACGGAAACAGTTTGATCAACTTAGGGGGAACAACCTTGTTCAATCAGATGGTAAAAGCTGTACCGAATTTATTTGCGATTGGAAATTTATTGGGCGGTGTTTTTTCAATTACCATGAATATGAGTGACTACTTGGGAGTAGCCTTCATTTTAATTTTCTTTTCAGCTGTTTTTGATCTTCTTGATGGAAAGATTGCGAGAAAATTAAAAGTGAACAGTAAATAAGGAACAAGGTTTAAGCATTAGCTAGTAATTGTTGAAGTTCATTGTACATTGAAAAGGCGGAGTCTCTTTGAAGACTTCGCCTTTGTTTATATAGGGCATGAATGGTCTCGATACCTTTTATCGTACGTGAAGCATGACTAAGATTTTGAAATCCTGCAGATTTGGCAAAACGTCTCTTTACATGCCAATGATCCTGTTCAATAAGATGGCTTAAATTTTTGAGTCTACAATGGATTGTAGTTTGATAAACCGAGAGACCCTTTAGAATAGAAATCACTTTTGACACAAAACAATGATTCTATATGGTGTAGTTTGAGCTGGTATACTCATTGTTGTAAAACCATAAATAGCTATTAAATTTCGATTTACAAGATTACCTGTGAAGACTTGACCATTTGTTAATAAAATTTGAGTAGAAGGAGAAATATTTAATTTTAATTTTCCATCACTACTCTCCAACTGTTCATTAAAATAGTCTACTTTTACATTTTGATGGGGTGTATATTTTGCCATAACAATCGCTTGAAATTGTGGTGGGAAAATGAGAGGCGCAGGGACGTTGGCATCGTAAAACCCAGTTACTTTATCTCCTACTACTACCGTTGCAAAGTCGATAAAATACGTATTTGGTTTCACTACAAAATTTATTAGATTCCCATAACCATTATCTACGGACATTAATTTATTACATCCTATATCTTCGTTTGATCCTGTTACAAAATCGTTAATCATAGTTATTGTACCTTCAAATGATTGAAATTTTTTCATTCAAATACCTCTTTTGTTTATATAATTAAACCTCTATCGTTACTCTATAATTTTTAAAAACATGTAAATAAAATAATCCTTCTCGTATCAATTCCAAAAATAACCCAAAACCTACCGTTCCATCTAAAACCAGCAACAGACCTTGGTCCTACAAAAATTGGGAAATACCAAAACTGTTCACCATTACTAAGCCATATATAAGTATTTCGAAATAAACATAATGCAATTGCTCCTGAATCAACAGCAAATGGTGAAGCTGTTGATTGTTGAGGAATAAATGATGGGGGAGGAGATGTTGGAGCTTGTGAACTTTGCTGTCCTGGAAAACTTGGTGCACCCGGAAAACCTGGTCCTCAGATTCCAGGTATACCTGGAATCTGAGGACCAGGGAATTGACGATCGAAGTATTGATCATAATTTATATAAGGATAATATATTGACTCATTATACATTTAAAAGTCACCTCTTTATTTTTAAAACCTTCTAAATTATTAATATGTAATGTTGTTCGTATAGGATGCTTATTCGCTTCCTATACGAACAATATTTTAAACAAAACAAATATCAAACAGGAAAGTATACCCCTGCCCTTTGTTTTTCGGTATGAAGTAATGATATAAAATTTTTGTTTTGGGGATACTTCAAAATATTAGCCTGATGGGCATGGGGGACCGCCACATACCCATCAAGCTAAAGA
The DNA here is from genome assembly GCF_036320425.1 of Bacillus nitratireducens. Classification (NCBI taxonomy): domain Bacteria; kingdom Bacillati; phylum Bacillota; class Bacilli; order Caryophanales; family Bacillaceae; genus Bacillus; species Bacillus nitratireducens. The sequence continues at coordinate 1,031,031 of NZ_JAUMJO010000002.1, read as the reverse complement.
TGGGTATTCCATGAACTTCCGTTCTTGATGCCCACATGCTTGATATTTTTTTATTTGTTTTTAAAGTTTTCTTTTGATTAAAAGGGAAAATACACGCTGTAAAAATAAAACAGCACATCGGTTAAAACGTTGATTAAGTCTTTCTGAACTCATAATTGTAGCTGTATTTGCACAAAGCTGACTACATAATCGAGTAAGAGAATCGCTTGCTACATGTTGACTAATCCAGATACATAAAGCAGCTAAATCTTTTGCGCCATACTTACTTTTACGTTTTACAAAACCTGTCTCTTGTGCAAAAGGTTATCTTAGTTGATTCACCGCAATACAAAATCCACAATAATTGAGGGCAAACGTTTTATGTTACAGCTAGTAATGGATATATAATTGTACTCTAATAAAACAATCAACCGCTAGAGATAGTATAGTGAAAAATCGAATAATTTAATAGCATTGCGGGGCAAAACTTTATAGAAGAGCAGTAAAATAAATAACCGGTTTCTTAAGATACAGGGAACAGGTTATTCTGTGCCAAAACGTATAATTTTCTTTTTGAGCTGGTGCCTCTTCTTCGTTGACTACCTAAAAACAAGCCGAAAAATTTACATCTGGATGTGAATTTTTCGGCTTGTTTTTGAATTGAAGAAATAATAATAAAACTCTATTTTGTTATTATTTTTGACAGTTTACTATATAGCAAGGTAGGAGATAAATAATTTGAATCCTAGACATGGTCTGTTAATCTCCCCTTTATACCAATATCCTTTTAAATTACTCTAATAAATGAACTTTATTTTATTTTTATCTTATCTTTACCTTATCTTTAAAATTTTATATTAAACTTTACATCTAAAAGAAAAGATTTCGAGTCTAAAAAAGCAGGGGTAAAGGTGATTATTGCATCTTTTATAAATAACCAACCACCACCATTGAAAATGCAATTTTTTATACAAGGAGGAGTAATATATGAAGAATAAGAGTAAAAAACAAGTTATTATATTATTTTTTATTAGTATTTTAGGTTTAGGAACAATCATTGGGATACTATATTTTAATCATAAAACTAATATTCATAGAAATAAAGCGCTCGCTACCGAAGAACGTTTATTGCAATATGAGCCCATTATGAAAAAAGAATTAGAAAAATATAATTTAGGAGAAAAAACAGCACTTTTGTTAGGAATTATGTACCAAGAGAGTAGAGGTGAGGGCAACGACCCTATGCAGTCCTCTGAATCACTTGGATTAAAGCCAAATGAAATACAAGAGATAAACTTGAGCATTAAACAAGGGGTAAAGCACTTTGCTCAAATGTACAAATATGGAACAGAAAAAGGTGTTAGCATGGATACAATTATTCAAAGCTATAATATGGGACCAGGGTATATTGATTTTATTTCCAGTCAAGAGGCTAAACAACACTCAGACGATTCGGCTAAAAAGTTTTCTAAGATGAAAGTTGATCAGAATCCAGACATATACACTTGTGGTGGAAATAAACAAAATTTTAGGTATCCATATTGTTATGGTGATTTCACATATACAACAAAGGTGAATGAAAAAACAAAACTTATTGAAGAACTTCTCCAAAAAAAAATTAAAATATAATTCGAAAGGTTTTAATGCAAGAACTTAAAGTTACGTGTAAGAAATCTATTAAATTAGGTCGTATTTATCCTCGTATTCTAAAAATAGTATGATTACATACCCATTAGGCTAAGATAAGTTTGGATTGATATAACAAAAACGTTATTCTTTCAAATTTATCTTATCTAGAAAGAATAACGTTTTTTTACTTTTTGGAGTAGTTTTATATCCTTAAGTTGATAGAAATGTAAGATGCACTTAATAGGTTCTTTGACAGGGATATTAATCTTTATTACTCTGATGGAATGTTTTCTTGAACTAATTCCAGTTCCAACTCATTTTTTGTTTCACTCTTTTTAAATTTATATTGTGTCCCAATTTCAGATTCACTGAACTAATTCAAGAGATCTCCCCCTATCCACCAAAGAAATGATATTCGTATTGTCCATTCATACCATCTTTGACAGCTATAATATTAGTAAGCTTGTAGTTAAGTGAACCATCCCCGTAGTAAACCTCTACTAATACCTGTTCTCGTGACCAAAGAGCATCATAGTACTTTTTAACTCTTTCGTCAGTTCTAATAATAAACCCATCTGCAGTAGACATTTGCTCCTGATAATTCAAAGTTTTTGCTTCAATAAATGAAAGTTCTTCACTATCAACAAAAATCTTTTCAATTTCTTTCGTCACATCCATATAACCTCATCCCCTTTCCTCCAGAATACCATATAAATAATCGTTGACTTAAGGGACAAATTTAAAAGATCAGCTTAAAACCAAGCCGACCTTTAGGAGAACCCTACCGATTTTTTTCCTTTAACTCTTATCCCTTCCCCTATTATGCAACTAGATTGTTAGGCTATTCGAAAAAATTTATCTATTTTATTAAACCGGTCACATTTGCTCATACTAAGATTGTAAACACTTATACTAGGATCTGAGCACGTACCAATCTTGGAAAACAACCGTACACGTTGTGTCGTCATCCCCGAAAGCAATGAATGATGTATATAAAGTGAAGTGTAAAATAAATGAAACGTATTAGTAAATCATTCATGACGTACAGGTGATATAAGTCAGAAATAAGATAAATTAAAGTGAGTTTTCTCCTCACTTTTTTCTTTTGAAGCGTGATGTGAAAATAATTGTAATTCATCAGATACAGAAATAGACATACAAAAACGCCACCCTTTCCTATAATTCTACAGAAAGAATAGCGTATTTTTTGTATTTTATTTTGCTAGTTTGATAGCAATGTGGCTATGCCCATTCTAAGAGGGGCTTTATACTGCAGGTTCTGTTGGAGCTGGTTGAACAGGAGTTACTTCCCCGCCATCCATGTTATCATACCTCATAGATTGATTCATAAATTCACCAATCATTTTTTGTAACTCATCCATTGGGACAATGTTCTTTTCAGAAGTATCGAATGTGAATTTGATTGGTTTATCGATAGATTTAATATCAGAATTAATATTCATATCAAATTTAATTGTTTCTTTTTCGTCTTTAGAATTTTTTGCTTCGACATGAATTGCTGCATCCTGTTTTTTAATCGTTGTTCCATCCATTGTATAAATTAAAGAAATAGATGATTTATCAAGATTTGCATCTTTTAATTTTTTCTTAAAGTCTGCAATTTCTTGTTTTGTTCCAGTGAAGTTTTTCATTGTAGACATTTCATCAAATACCTTTTCAATCACTGTTTTTAAATCTTTACCTGTTAATTTCACAGTATATACATCTTTTTCTTTTGTAAATTTGTCTTCAGGAAGTGCTTTGATTGCATCTAATAACGCTTTCTGTACTTTCTCTTGGATTTCCACAGATTCTTTTGTATCCACTTCTCCTAAATCTTTCATATCCATTTTGATAACTTTTCCTTCTAGAGTAGAAAAACTATCACCAGGAACGCCAGCTAATTGTAATAGTGATTTTACATTATTCGCTTTTACATATAAAGCCTTTTTCCCTTCATCCATAAACATTGGAATCGATATATCCATTTTCATTCCATCTGTTTTAATATTTGCACCAATTGTTATTTCATCTTTTTTTGCATCTTTATCTGTTTTTGAATCAACTGTAAATGATATGTTTTTTAACATATCAATTGCCGCTTTATCTTCTGTTTCCATATCTTTCGGATTAGAATCGAATTTAAAAGAAATTGAACCGCTTGATTCCATTTGTTTTGCATTTAAAATGTTTTCTGTTGAAGAAACAACTGTTTCTTTTGCAGATTTTCCACACGCAGATAAAGCAAAAAGACTTAAACTTGCTGCAACAACTAATCCTATTTTACCAAACTTCATAAAATCACCCTTTCAACTCATTAACATATCAATCATAGCATGAAAAATAAAAAATAGTAATATTTGGATAGAAAAATATTACTACTCAGCTACCTTCTTGATTTGAGGGTTTCTTATTTTCTGTATCTTTTAGGTTTCCCTTTTTTCCGTTAACACTTGAATTATCAAGGTTAGGAGGTGAAATATCAGGTAAACTAATCGGTCAAAACATAGAGGTGAAAATGCTTGTATCATCCATTGTATTAGAAAAAGAAGGTGCTTTCGGACAGAACCATGTACCAACAATGCGGAATGAAAAAAACTACCTACTAATAAACGGATTTCAGTGAAATTACTTTCTTTATTCAATAAAACAAATGATTATAAGCGGATAAAAGAAAAATTAATAGGCAAAACATTAACATTTGTACCCGACCATCCCATAGTCATCAGGCTAAGATTTTAAGGTATCTCCTAAATGGAAATTTTGGGTTTTTTATAGCACCGAAGTTCATTTTTATCGTTTTGGGGAAGAATGTGTTTCTTAACTTGATAGCGATGGGGCGGGACACCATATTGAGGAATCTGTTTTAAGATAATTTTTCCACGAAACTAAAACTTCCCACAATATTCTTCTGTTTTAATTATTACTTTATATCTATTTTAACAAAATCTTAATTGAACTTTTAGCAATAACCACTTCTATGCATGGTTATATGCCCTTGGTCTCCCAAAATGAAAGAGAGTATTATATGGACTTTTTTATTTAAGAATATATGGTTTTAGAAATAACAAGTAGGAATTTATGGTAAAATGGTAAATATTTTCGAATAAAGGAGTGGAGGGGTTTTAATTGAAGCTTAGAAAGTTTTTTATGCCTTGTTTTTTATTTATATTCACATTAACTATTGTGACTGGTTGTAGTTCTTCACAAAGTTCCACAGTTGTAAAAAATGGAAAGGCATCTTCGTCTTCGAAGAATGTGGAAATTGAAGTTGAAAATGCTGAGTATGTATTACCATTAAATGGGTTAACAGGGGGGATAAGTAAAGATAAAGTATTAAAATCCAAAGTGAGTGTGAAAACTAAAGGGGATGAAATGTTAGAGATATCACCCTATCTCTTTACACTATATCAAGGTGATGAAAAAATGAAGAAATATGATAAGGCTGATTTAGATAAATTACGCTTAATAGAATTAGAACCTGGTAAAAAAGTATCGGGGACCCTATACTACGAAGTGAATAAAGCCTCATCATATGAGCTTGTTTATTCCAATGAGGAAACAAAAAAAAGAGACGAGGAAACAGAAAATGTTTCTTTCAAAATTGATACGAAGGAAATAGAAAAGAATACAAAAGACTTAAATAAACCGGCTGAAGCTCTAATAGCTTATATAAATGCTATTTATTATGATAAAGATGTAGACAAGATTAATAAGTTATCCGGCGAAGATGGCAAGCAATTTACTGAGAATATACTAAAGGAATTTAAAAAAGATGCAACGTCCAGTACGCATAATGAAATTAGTGACCAGGAATTTGAAAGTTATTATAAAAAGTTGAAATCTGCACTACAGGAAAAAGTTACATTTAAAGTAAAATCAGCAGGTTCTTCACCTGAGGAAGATAAAGTTGAAGTAGAATTAAAAGTGAAACCCTTATTATTAAGTGAATTGCAGCCAAAATTAAATAAGGAAAATGAAAGATTGCTAAGAGAAAATCCAGGAATCGAACAGTCTAAATTATTTAGTCAATCGTTTGATTACTTTATATCTATATTACCAGAAGCAAAAGTTTCAAATAAAGAAAAAGTAATAAAAGTTGAGATGGAGCGATACGGAAAAGACCAATGGCGCTTTTCAAAAGATAAAGTAAGCGATGCAGAGGACATAATGGAAATAATGGGAGAATTTTTAAAACAATAGATATAAACGAAAACGAAGTTTGCAAAAACCAAACTTCGTTTTTTTCGATGTATAATGAATTGCAACGATTACTAAGGGTTGCATAAAATCCATCTGCAATCATACCAACTTTTTATCTATTAAAAAACTTTGCAACAGAACTCTCTGAATCATCTTTTCCACTTAACTTAGTGTACCATCTCCAATTGCTGCATAATTTTTCTTTCTAACTTTTCGGTTTTAGTTCGTTATATTTTCTATTTTGTCTTTATATACAACATATTCTTTCCCATCTACTACTGCTACCACTGCAAATTCATCTTTTGGATTGAATGAAAGCCAGTCAGCCCACATATTTGTATTTGGTCCTCCACTCCACATATTATAAACAGTGTTTTTAGTTAAATTCATAACTTTATAAGACGCATTTGGCGCATTTGTTCCAGTCTTTATTTCAAATGTATATGCGTTATGAATTTTTTTATAAAAGTAGAAAACGTTTGATGGACGAAGCTGATTTATAAAATCCTGCTCCTTTTTCTCTGCAATTTTTATCCCTTCTTGTAATGTGACAACATCTGTTCTTAATGTTTTCCAACTGTCTTTCGCCGCATTCAAGTTAGGGATTAAGAATTTATATCTATTTTGATCAGCTTTTTGATCAGCTTTATCAATATGTCCCAGTACGCCCGTATATTGAGAGTCTAAATCATCCCATTGCGTGGACATATAAGTAAGAGCAGTAATAGCATTATCAATCGCACTATGCATATCACTAATATTATGAAACGCAACTCCAACCACACGATTTAATGTTATTTTATAATCTACATTCTGACGTAATTTTGCTAATTCTGGCTCTAGCCAGCCTAACTTACCTCTTGCATCACCTATCATTATACCACCAGCAATCAACGTGGGAAGAAAGGGGATTTTTACCATGTCCAATCCCTTAGATTCTATGTCTTTCTGATAGTTTACTTGCCCTAAAAGGTCCTCTAGTCGCTTTTGATCATCCTCAACCGCAGCTCCTTGAATTTTTAAAATAGACTGCAAGAGATCCTTATTACTTCCAAATGCTCTAACATCTTGTCCAATATTTTCATTTAAATTAGTTAATTCTTCTATTAATGCTTTTGCAGACTTTTGATTTTGTTGAATTTCCCCCCGTAAATCTGTAATCCCTTTTTTTAAAGTATCTCCATTCCCAGTATTGATCGCCTCTACTAATGTTTCATATTGGTTTTCAAATTTTTTATCGTATTCAATAATGCCTGTCAATGTATCTAAAAGCTGCTTTTTTACTTGCGTATTCCATGTAACTGCATGTGCTCTTGCATTCTTTTGATCTTGTACAATTTTATTAGGTAAATCTTCATACCCATTAATAGTAATTCCTTCAAAACTCACATCAGGATTATTGATTAACAGATAAGAATATTCATTCATAGATTTCAAAAATAAACCAGCATCTTGTAAAGCTTTTTTCATCTGTTCTTTATTTGCTGAAAGAGACATATCTCCATTGTTAGTTTGTTCAATTTCAATTGCAAAAGCTGCTACTGGTGTGACTGCATAAGTAGTTGTCATAGTTAAAAACGTTGATACAGTGAGTATTTTGTAAGGGATTTTTTTCATCATTACATATTCCTCCTATATAGGGTTTGATTTCAAGTTCTATTCTTCTTTAAAAGTGATGTCTTTCGAAATGAGTTATACATCTATGAGTATCATTCTAACTTTCTTTAGCAGCCTTTAAATCATCAAGTATTAAAGAGACACTATGTTGTTACATAGAGTCAATATTATCAAGCAAATTTTTATCATCCGTTCAGTTGCAAAGTTTAAAAAAACAAGTAAAACTGCACAGTTATTTGGATGGAACTTATATAGATATGTGAAAGGCGAAGTCTTTAATGAGACTCCGCCTTTCTGGTGTATAAGGATTTATTAATTGTTGCATTACTGTTTAACAGTGTAATCATAGACTCTCTATGTTTTTGGTCACTTTGCAACAGAATTTATATTTCCCTATTTTTGTGCAGTGACAGGTTCCACTTTTAATTCTTTTATCCCTTCTTTTAATGTGACAGCATCTGTTCGTAATGTTTTCCAACTGTCTTTAGCTGCATTCAAGTTAGGTTTTAAGAATTTAAATTTATTTTGGTCCGCTTTTTGAGCTGCATTTTCAATATGCCCCAGTACTCCCGAATATTGAGAATCTAAATCATGCCATTGCGTGGACATATAAGTAAGAGCATTAATAGCATCATCAAGCGCCTTATGCATTTCACTAGTATTATTGTAAGCAACTCCAACTACACGATTTAATGTTACTTTATAATCTACGGTCTGACGCAATTGTGCTAATAAAGGCTCTAACTTACCTAAATTATCTCTTGCAACTCCAACTATGATACCGCCGATTATCGGTAGGCCCAAAATGGCACCCTTCATTACATTAAATCCATCAGATTCTAATTGTTTATAATAGTTTACTGATCCTAAAACTTCATCTAGACGCTTTTGATCGGCCTCAACATCTACACCTTGGTTTTTCAAAATCGACTGCAAGAGATCTTTATTGCTTCCAAAGGCTCTAACATCTTGTCCAATAGAGTCTCTTAATTTAGCTAATTCTTCTATTAATTGTTGTGCAACCTTTTGATTTTGTTGAATTTCACCTCGTAAATCTGTAATCCCTTCTTTTAAAGTATCTCCATCACCTGTATTAATCGCATCTACCATTGTTTCGTAATAATTGTCAAATGTTGTATCATATTCAATAATACCCGTCAATGTATCTAAAAGTTGTTTTTTTACTTTCGTATCCCATGTAATAGCATGTGCTCTTGCATTCTTTTGATCTTGTACAATTCTACCAGGTAAATCCACATATCCATTAATAGTAATTCCTTCAAAGTTCACATCTGGATTTTTAATTAACATATAGGAATAGGCATTCATAGATTTTGCAAATAAACCGGCCTTTTGCAGGGTTTCTTTCATCCTCGCTTCATTTGCTGAAAGAGCCGTATCTCCATTGTTAGTTTGTTCAATTTCACTTGCAAAAGCTGCTACTGGTGAGACTACAGAAGCTGTTGTCATAGTTAAAAGCGCCGATGCAACGATCAGTTTGTACGGGATTTTTTTCATCATTTTATATTCCTCCAATATAGGTTTTGAGTTTAATTTCTATTCTTGTTTAAAAGCAATGTCTTTTGAAATGAATTCTGCATCTTTATGAATGTCATTCCAACTTTGTTTAGCAGCTTTTAAATCATCCGGTATTAAAGAGAATTTATGTTCTTGCATAGAGTCGATATTATCAAGTAAATCTGTATAGTTGGCCCCCATTGTATTCCATTGCTTTTGAATATTTGTTAGAGACAGTATCGCTTGATCCACTGTTTGATACAGATATGCCAATGTGTCTTTCGCGTTAGTAAGCGAAATAACTGCTTGGTTAGCACGATCAGCTTTCGTACCTAATTCTCCGATTTTTTTAGAGATTTCGTTATAGGAGTTCATATGATTAGACGCTGTGACACCAGCTGCTGTTCCTAAACCAATTCCAGCTGCACCAAGAGCCGAAAGGCCACCAACAACAGCAGGTGTTGCTGTACCGCCAGTCACAACAATTACTACCGCTCCTGCAATAGCTCCAATAACTAAAATGACTGCTCCCAATCCACCACCAATTGACCATGCTAATACATCGTCAAAATGTTTTTTCTGAGTAGCACTTAGTTGCTCAATTTCAGCTTGAAGTTGTGGAATCAGAGCTTGTTGTCCCGCTAATATTGCCGTTAATCCACCTTTCCCATCCGGGCCACCAACATTATTTTTAAAATCTGTAGAATTTGTATACAGTTTTGATTTGAAGTCTTGTAACATCTTAATTACATCTGTAACTTCTTTTGAATTTGTATTAATTGTAGTGATTAAATCATTTATGCCCTCTTTCAGGCCTGCCTTATCTCTCTTTTGTACAGTATCTACTAATGTGTCATAATAATTTTGAAATTGTTCATCGTAATTTACAATATTACGTGCTGTTTTTTGAATCTGTGGCTTCGCTGTATCTAACCAATAATTCGCGTTGATTCGCGACAGTTCTTGATTAAGGTGAATATTTTTGAGTAACTCTCCACCTCCTGAACCTAAATCGATATCAGATAAATTAACATTCGGTTGTTTAATCATTGTTTTTGCGTACAAATCCATTACAAGAATATGAGATCCTGTTTCAGCTAATGCTTTCTTCAGTCCTTCAGGTCCTAATGTATAATTCCCTACTTTTTGTTCTTGAGCGTTCGTTTCTTGTGCAAATGCATGAATAGTGTTACCGGTAGTAGCAGTTATAACCGTTGCCAGAGTTGCTAAAGTCAACACTTTAAATGGAAATTTTTTCATAACTATTCTCCTTCTCATTCTTTCGTTAGATTTTTAGAAAACATAATATTAAAATTTATAAACTTGTTCTTCAAGATAACTTATTCCATTTTTTAATTGTCTTAATGTATCTTTTTGAGACTGCTGGTTAGTTGTATCAACATTAGTAGATAATTTTGTAATGCTATTTTTTATTAGATCCAAATCTTCTTTATAGCGTTTTAGTAGGCCAAGTTCTACATCCACTTGATTTGCAAATGTATGTAAATCATTTTGCATAATTAGGAGCATTGATTTTTGTAAATCTGCTATTTTTAGGTTCTTTGTTAAATCATAAAATTTTTGATTTTGTGTCTCTAAATCTGCTAAATGTGTTCGCTGTTCTGCTGTTAGTTTATTTACTTCAGCGAAGGCACTATATGTTTTCTTAATTTTTTCAGGGTCAATAACTTTTGTAAGGTCATACTCTTTTGTTTGTGCAACTGCAGCTGCAGCTATTTCAGCTTGTTTGCTTTTCTCAATTGCTTCACGGGCTTCTTTTTTGGCAGCTTCAATCTCTAGAGCAGATTTACCCTTTTCTTTCGCTTCTTGCTCTGCTTTTTTCTCTGCTTCTAAAATAGAGTTGTTAATTTCTTTGCCTTTGTTATACGCTGCTACTGCTGTTTGAGCAGCTGGTTCAATGATATCTTTTGAAAGGTTATAGACTTCTTTGAAAATAACAAACCCTTGTTCATTTAAAGCTCCTGGTAATAATGCTATTTGTTGTAAATCATTTTGAATTGATTTTTGAGTATTTTGTAATTCATTTTTTAGCTGATCTATTTTCCCTGTTCCATCTGAACTTAGTACACCCTGCGCTTTTGTCACATCAGTATCGAGATCTTGAAGTTTTTTATCAAGCTGTAATTTAAGATCTGTTAATTCGTTAATCTGTCTTTGTACGTTTTCTTGGTTCGTCATAGTCATAACTTGAAGAACTTCAAGTCTATCCAAAAACCCCTCTTTATCTTCTTTATTGTCTACAAACTCTTTTAATGCTGGATAATAGTTATTAAATTTAGTTACAAATCCTTTGCTTTTTGAATTTAATAGAATTAAATTTGGATAAAGTTCTGATGACCATTCTTTCATATCTTGCTTGATTAGGAATTGATTTGTATTTAATGCTGGAACTTCCTCTATTTGTACATTAGGGCTCATTAAACCTTGATCAATATATGTTTGGATTAATTTAGATTGTGCACCTAATTTTCGTAAGGATGAGGAAATATCCATGCTTTCCTGTTGAGTTTCTGCTTGAACGATTGGTGTTGCGAGAGTATTGATAGGAATAATCGACCCAGTTACAATTGATGTCATTAAAAATCCTGTCATTATTTTATTTTTCATTCCGTACACCCCTTCACTATTATTCTTTTACAACTTTATTCATACAACTTGTACGACCTAGTGCTAGACTCTCTCCTTGCATACGCTTGAGAAAGGAAAAGTCTTTCGGATAAAGTATTAAACCTTCGTTATCATTCATTTCTCATAGAATGTAAAAAAATTACTTTTCGCTCATTTAAATAGTATGTTTGTCACAAGTAAACAATAAAATTTCATCAGCTATATTAAAATGAGTTGCTCAATAAATAGTAAAATATTTATTTTTCTCCAGTTTTGCTATTTGAATTACAAGCGTTCAGATAGATAAACTCATTGCTCCTACAGCTAATCCTGCCATGAATTTTTAGAAAGCAATTTTATAAGCCTCTCTACTAGTTGTGTGGAAAAGGCTCTATAAGATTACAAAAGATGAAATTATACTGTACATTGCTTATACTTTTATTGCGGAATAAGATCACTTTTGTTATGTAGAAAAATAAAACCCTTTTTTACAAAAATAATACTTTTGAGATGCTAAACTCACTTCTAACTAACTGATTATTAAGAAAATTAATTACGACATAATGTTACTTGTAAATTTATTAACCCCTAATAGCGTGATCTTCTCCTTTCTGTGTGGTCATACCAGTTATGTTGTTCATTAAAACATTAAATTTCCGATGCGTAAATAGCAAAATTTTGTCGATTGTACTCGATTATTTAATTTTTAAGCGCTTATATGAGCGGGAAATATTATACTAATAAAATTTAATATTAGATTTTATATTTGTACTTTTGATGATTGCAACATAATATATATATGGTTAAAAAAATTATTTTATTTTAACTGAGCTAGTTATATTTTAGAAAAAATACTTATAGAATAATTTAATAGGATTTCTTATACTATTTTACCTTTATTTGGTTATGTATAATTACATATAATATAGATATATCAAGTAATATATGTTATATTACTAAGTTTTATGGAATAATTTCCGATATTACTATTAACAAATACATGATTTATTACGCTCTTTAATTCACCATATTATTCAAAAGTATCTTTATATTGTCATAAAAAACATCTCAATTCTTAACGCGAAGATACTAAACTGGATTCTTGTAGTTCGTTATAACAAGAAGTTTTGAAACAAGAAAAGGCCGCAAAGCTTCCTTGAAAAAGCGCTTTGCGGCCTTCTAGTTTTTTGTTTTGCTTAGAGAAAATGGTTTGTTTTTTTATTCAAATTAATACCATGATATAAAGATATCCATTTCTGTTTTACTTTGGTATATGTATCATGGACTCTTTAAGAGCTATTTGTTTGATGTGACGTCAGATTCATTTGTCCAATTCAGAACCATACTGATGAATCAAACGCATAATCGTTGTAAGAGTTATGATTAAGCCCCGTTTCTCCATTATTTTCACCAAATCAAGAAAACTAAGGTGGTTCCGTTAACAAAATATTATCAGGTTGATAACGTTATCTATTTGAATACATATTCCTTTTCTAGATCAATCACATACCCTTTCTAGAGTAAAAGAAATAGTATGCTCAAGTTTTAGAGATACTTTCGCGTATATTAAAGTTTTTGCACAAGAAACAGATACTAAGCTTATATTACGGTATATTTTTCACGATATTGTCTAGGGGTCATGTTAGTTGATTTTTTGAAAACCCTTGTAAAATAACTTTGATCGTTAAAATTAAGCCAAGCACAAATATCTGATAATGGATATGTAGTGAGTGTTAATAATTTTTTTGCTTCTTCCACTCGTTCCCTTTGAATAAATTCACTTAAAGGAATCCCCACTTCTTTTTTAAATAATTTAGATAAATAAGTAGGGGTAATATCCAAATGATTAGCGAGTTCATTGAGAGATATTCCATCGTAAACATTTTTACTAATATGATTCATACATGTAGTAACCACATTTGAAAATTTTTGCGCATTGAATTCTTTCACCCGATCTGCAAAAGTACGTAAAGCATCTCCTGACAATCGCCTTACAGAGTCCACGTTATCTAGTTGTTCCATGGTTTGGATATACAAAATACTAAGAGCAAAAGCAATGTCTGGTGGGAGATTACCTTCTATCGCATATCGAGTAGCTAAAGTAATCGCAATAATCCCATGGTTTTTTTGGTTTCTGAGTGGATCCGCTGTTAAAATTAATTCAGTATCTTCCTGCGAAACTGCATACATATATTGTAACAACTTCTTTTTATTTCCCTCTTTGATTGCTGAAAAATAATTATGTACTAATGCCATGTTATGAGTTTTTGGTTTATTTTGTTGTCGCTTTAAAATATATAGATCGGGTTTCACAATTTTATAGGGAACTTCCTCTAACACTTTATTTTTTTCTAAAACAATATCAACATCTAACTTTTCATTGAAAATCATGTAATGTAATAAAATTCCCATATCAATTAAAGTAGTTTTTTTAACCTCAGGTAGGGATTGATAATAGTTTAGTCTTTCTTGAATATTTTTATTTGAGTTAAATTCTTTCCAAAGTTTAAAGGTTACATCATCTGATCCCTTCGGATGTACAGTGGGGCCAATTATAATAGTCCCTTTTATAAAATCATGATTTGCTATATGAATTAGGACGAAATTTTCAAGATAACTGTTACATCTGAAAAGTGGCAAGTTATAGGGATCATTTTCTTGATAAATGCCACTAAGATGTTCCTCTTTAGAAGAATAAAAAGGACTACAAACATAATCAGAAGTAGAATGATATAAGATTTTTTTGTCTGTAGATAAAATGTGAACAGGGACATTAAAGGCTTTATGTGCGAGATCACACAAATGTTGTATATCGATGGAATTATTCATTACCTTCTCCTTTTAATTAGATTAACTGCTATATTTTACATTGTTACTTTGTGGATTCATAAATTATTTTCCGTCAGGTATAACTTACGACAAAATATTACTATAAAATATCAAAATAGTACAATTCACGACAAAATATTACTATATTTTTTTTATGAAAATCATATATTATTTATTTGTAATTAACATCTACATTCGAAGCAGATAGGAAAAGAGTGAAAGATACTTTATCTGAGTGTAAAGAAATAGATTTTTTCTTGTAATTTCCTAAACGACAATGAAATGAGCGGAGTGCGTTTTTTGATCCTATAAGATCCTATCATAGAATCCGAGAAACCAGTGAAGAACTTACAAAATAAAAATACAGAAATAGGGGATGAACTGGCGTATACGATTCGAACAAGAAATACGCTTCTTGCTAGTCTTGTGAAAAATCTATCTTTTCCGAATAAATTGCCAGAAGGACTAGAATATGTCCCAGGTGCATTACAAGTAGTTGGCTAAACAGTGACAGATGCAGTCAATACAGACAAGAGTAAATTTAATGTAGGAAAAGCAAACGGAAAATTTGGAGATGTGATACATACAGAGTGGCATACAGTGGTACTCCATGCGAGGGCCAAGCTGGAAAAGAGATTCAAAATACAGCAAAAGTCATAGGAGATACTGTACAACCGTAAGAATCAACAGCCAAGAATTCAATTCATCCACTTGGACAAATTGAGATTAAAAAAGTGGATACTGCTGATTCAAATGTAAAGCTGAAAAAATACTTCATTCCAAAATTAAGACAAAGATGGTAAAGAGGTTGAAAAATTAACAACAGATGAAAATGATAAGGTTTCTTCTGAACCACTATTCTTTTTAATGTACACAGTGGAAGAAATTCATGCACCCAATGGATATTTGTAATTTAGAGATCAAATTGAGGTATAGGGCTCATCATCAGTACAAAACATAAAAGTAGAAAACACATAAGACGAATGGAATATTAAAAATAACAGAAATATATTAATGGTCGCAACATTAGTTATATTTTTCCGTAAAAGAGGAAGAAATAAATAGATTTCAAAATTAATAGAGGTAGTAAAGGAGACAAAACATATGAAATGGGTTTTTATTATGTTGTTAATCTTTGTATTAACAGTCTCTATGCTACCTAGCTTTATTATCGCATCACATAACATATTATTAATTTTCTGAGTATAATGGTTGTTAATTAACAAAAATACACCTCTAATTAAGAGTTGTTGCAATATAAATCCAAAATAAAAGTAGATGTTAGACACTTAGTGCACAGTATATTCACCTCAAAACAGTAGTTACTGCAATACCTGAATTTGTTTATTCTATAACAAAAGAAATGTTACTTAGGAAATATTGCTTCAAATCCATTTTGTATTAGGCATTCTTTATATGGCACTTTTTATTGAAAAATTTAGATGGCTACTTGAAATTTTTATTTTATTTTTAATTAAGAATCAGATTACCTACAATTGAAATTGACTTGAGTATTATGAACTTAAAATCACTTACAAAAACAAAATAACGTTTAACCACCTTATTTCCTCTCATATATAATTCAATTCTAATCGATACCTACAACACCACCTCCACCATCTGAAAGGATTACAAAGGAATCTGATGGATTGTTTTCTATTACTTCTTTAACTTAGTGTAATCTGTATTGACCTGTTAACTGGTCCTCAGCCATTTTTCAGATATTATTTTCTGTAATGATCGAGAAGTTAAATTAAATGCAGATTTATAATCTTCAGTATGCATATAACGGATAAATGAAAGGGTAGTAGATATAACTGGATTTTCATCGTCAATATTGTCTATTTTTTTATATTTGTTTTTGTTTCCTTTAATGTTGATATATATTGTTGGTTGAACGGATTATTATATGTATCGGGATACAAACTTGTTTTCAATACATCCTTATGCTGTCCCTCAAACAGGCTTGAAGAACTTTCGGAATTTTTAGGTAAAATTAATTCCTCCGCATATGAAACCGAAGGAATAGTTATCGCACAAATTGCACTGACAAGTAATAACTTATTCCCTATTCTTTTTTTCGTGCTCATATTTATTGATTCTCCTTTCAAAATTAAAATTTGTTAATACAGCATGCCAAGTACTATAAGGAAAATAAAAATTTTCAAAGAGATTAATAATCTACTTTACGATCCCCCCTTAACAGGTTGAAAAGCTATTATAATCAAACTTCAATAAAAAATGCCTTCTCCCTCTTTTTTTATCACTGGATTTTTTGATTGGCATGGAAGGACCACGCTGAATCACATGTAACTGACATAAATCCGATAAAGAATTTAGTAACGTGCACTGATGCATCTTATAACAGAATTCCCCTTAAATTTATAGATATAATTGATTTGAGATAAAAAACATACAGTTTTTCAAATGTAGCCGGGAATAAAAAGGAAAAAATCTTGTATTCTAGGTTAAATACAGATAGAGCAAAGTGTAAGCTCTTATGAGAGTTAGCAAGATAAAGGCTGTTTGTTATGGTTATCGAATTTACAAATACATAAGAGGAACAGAACTCAATAGAGAAAGCTAAGGAAGCATTTTGATAATAGTTGAAGACACCCGATTAAGGATGGCTTCAACTATTATCTCACTTTGTTATATTCATACCACCATTTACCACCTGGTCTAGTATCCATCCACCAAGTAATCTTATCTAACTCTGCATTAGATAGAACATCGGTTTGGATATAACATACTCCAGAAATTGGATCAACATTAACCCTACCTTTTATTCCTCGTTCTGCCATAGCTTGAATAGCTTCATCTAAGGAGTTAGTACCACATCCACCTGACTTAACGTATTGATATCCACCATTCCCAACAGTTTGTCCTGTTAGAGCGTATACGTAGGAAGTAACTCGTCATAACTCCTCCTTATGGTAATTACTTTGTAAACCTTTTTATTTAAATGTATAATTGTATTAAGAGTCTAAAATTTCAGAATCGGAGGGCAGCATCATGAAAAGTTTTGGTACGTTAGTAATCTCTACCGTCATTTCAGCAGGCTTAGTATATTATAATATCGATTCCTTTTATAATAAATTTACATCCGGGAATACATATTACTGGGTGAACGGTATCCTAGCTGCTGGATTCCTTATATCCTTAATTATCAACATAAAAGATATCATCAAGAAAAACTACACAACTTCTGAATCGAATTAAGGAGCCTATTATGGTTCCTTTTTCTATGCAAAATAAAAAAGCAGCGCATTCGCTACTTTGAATTCTTTTTATCCCCAAATGAAATGATATATATATTCTCCCGTTACACGTTCATTAATTCCAGCAATCCTAGCGAATCTCATTAAGTCCGCCCCTTGAAGAAAATACACCGAAATCGTAACTGGTACTTGTGACCACATGAATTGATAAAGCTCATTCACTCTCTGATTCGTCGAAACGATTAAATCATTTACTGGTCCATGATTCCATGCAGAGGTTTGAACTGAAGTGAACGGAAGGTCTTTCCCATTAACCACTATTCTTGCCACACTTTGAGTTATGTCCACAACAATCCCCTCCACCATTACAAAAATTAGACCTGTTTCTATACTTATATTCTTGATTAATAATAAATGTTTAAGGCAGACCCCTATTTTCATTTCTACTCAAAAACAATTTATTTGATAAAATAAAAAAGCAGCGGATTCGCTACTTTAAAGTAAATTAAACTATTCCTTTTTCTTTTGCTATTTCGTACAAAACAGTATGACTAACTCCTGTTTCAGTACATATTTTCGCTCTTTTGCCTTTTCTATCCCTATTCTTTGCAATTCCTTATGTTTAACCCTATTAACATCATGTATCTTCCCATGACATTCAAGGCATAACATAACCAAATTACTAATTCGATTCGTTCCACCTTTCGCTAAAGGAACGGTGTGGTGTATATCTAAATCATTTGTTTCTCCGCAATTTGCACACTCTTTAGGTAAAACATTTAAGTAATACGTACGATTCTGTTCGAATTCCTCTCTACTATTCATTTTTACTCTCCTCAGCATTTAAAGTCGATTGTTTAGAATAGTGTTCTTTTATATACCTATACAGGGTTGCACGTGCACGAGCAACATCAAACATCTCACATACTTCTACTTTCGTTTTACCAGAAGCAAGCATTTCCATCATGCCTTGAATTTGTTGAGGAGTATGAGCCTTCTTTCTACCGCCTTCCCTTCCTCTTGCCTTTGCAGCAGCTACACCACTAATAACACGTTCATTAATTACTTCACGTTCCATTTCAGCCATTTAATAAGTATAAATTTAGAAAACTCATAAACAAAAAAAGAGTGCTGTGAAGAAACGCACTCATTCAAAGGACTTTACCAATCCTTACGCTTATCACAATCACAGTCACGATCATGATTACGTTTACGACGACATTCATCACAATCACAGTCGCGGTCACGTCTACAACGACGGTCATCACAATCTCTATGTCTGCGTCTACAGAACATTAAATCATCCCAAAATCTATCACAATCTCGGGAACGTCTGAAATTACAATTACATCCCATAAATATAATTACCTCCTCTTAACTCTAGGATTCATCATATTCTATGCTAAAAAACAAAAACAGCTTGTTTACTAGTCTACTTTCTGCATTTTAAAGTAATAATGTTATTACCTAATCTTTAAGTTTCAAATCTATTTCACCCCTTATCTTTCCTTAACAACAAACAAGACGCCACCCAGATCACGCGGTAGCGCCTACGATAATTGCTATACACTTAACCAGACTCATTTATCCTCACATTATTTATTTCTTTGCTTCCATACCCCATTCTCTTTACGATAAGTATTCTTGCCATTCATGAAGTCAGCTGTATTGCCAGGAATGCTATATTTTTTCTTTTTCTTTTTCTTTCTTTTCTCTTTAGACTTTTCCAAAATAACTTGTTGTAGATCTGTTCTCCATTGCTTTAAGCGTTCTTTTTCTCGCATCTTCACTTATACCCCTAATGAAATTTATATATGTTCATATCAAATATACCTCTAGAATTAAATCAACGAAAGGGGTTACAATTATTTATCAACTTAGTTTAAAGTGTATATATCAAGTCAAATGTCCATTTTATTCAAATTTAAAAGAGCGCCCATGCCATGGATGCTCTTAATGTGATAAAGGGTATCCTATGAGTATTGAATGAGACACGAAGAACTTGTCCCATAATTCAATATATGCTCGTCCTTATCAAAGGGTGCAATAAAAAAGAGCACCCGCCATTAGGTACTCTTCAACAAATAAGTATGGCGCTCCGGGTTTCACCTCATATGATAACTCGTCCCACGATTTTATAATATGCTTGTCTCATTCAAAGGTGTACTTGTTTAATGTGTAATTTCTATATAACAAAGAAAAAAACACCCATTCTGGATGCTTTTTAACTATTTTTTGTTTTCAATAAGACTATACAGAGTCCCTTTTGTTATTTTCGTTCCTGGCCTCGGAATATTCCAGACTAAATGAACTTACCTCATAATCTTTCTTTCCAATTTTAACATTCTTTCAAAACTCTGTAACAAAACAACTCTTTTGCAACTTCTCTTTGTATCTCTTTATATTCTTGCTTGCTGATTTCTGGAAAGAATGATAATTGCTCCATCTATAATCCCCCTATTTCGAATTTTAATTTTCATATCCACATTTGATACGTGAAATTTTACTGTCTCATTGTTGAATAAGGGAACCATGCATAGCGAGTAGCCCCCACCATCCACTCTGCATGGTTCCGCTATCCATTAAGCCTTTAATAATTTACGTTTCTTGTTGGCCATCTTCTCTTTTGCTGCTTCAATGTTATTTGCTATCCTTGTATGATGGTCCTGATCAAATTGAATCATGGCATCTATTACTGGTGTGAATCCTTGTTCCGCCTTGGAGAACCGAGCAGTTAGCTTTTGCTAGCTGCTTTTTGTTTGAACAAAACGAACTCAATTGACTGCACAAACATATTATATTTTGTGTTCCTTTCTCTATATATTGAAATAGTCTTTACAAATGGATAATCTCGTCACGAGAGCACTTTATTAAGTGCTCTTTTTTGCGTTCCACATTAATACAAAATGAAATTTTCATTTTAATCTTAAGTACACATTTAATTGAATATTACTTCATCAGACACGAATCATTTTTTATAAGGACGCTCTGTACTTGCGCCCTTATTTAAATACTCAATGTTATTCCCCTGCACATTTTTATAAATTGTATACAGTTCCATATGGAATTGTCGAAAAAGAAATTCCATATGGCGTATTATAATGCATTGGATAATAATCCATAGATGAGTAGTACGGTTGTATGCCTTGCTCCATTTGTTGCATTTGCTGCTGTGCTTGTAGCGCTTGTTGAACAGCTTGAATTGTACTTTGTGCTCCGCTATACGTAATACCCGCCGTACCATACGGACGCATTCTATCCTGGGTACCAAAATATGAATAAAACATTATTATTCAACTCGCTTCCATATAAGTTATTACAAAGTATGTTATGATTCTTAATTTCCGTGAGTGTTAAAAACTAGTTCCCTAGCTTTTATTCAAATAGTGTTTTTGTTTAATTTTTAAAATACAACCGCTTGTCCATTTCACTTTGCTCTATCATTGCATTTACTATTAGTAATACGAATTTTTAGAGGTGAATTATATTGGACGAGTTTTTATCTTCTACTGCATTAAATCCGGACTCGATTGGACCTACACTCCCACCTATGCAACCTTTTCAATTCCCCACTGGAACGACTGGGCCGACACTATTTTTCACTTCCCTTGCACCAGACCCTGAACCTAATGAAAATAACCTAACTCTCGGATACATAAATTATTTATTAACAAAGATGTCCTTCGGCAGGTTTATCCAAATATATATATAAATGTGAAAAACTAAATTTTAATCTGACCAAAGGAGATGAAGAAATCGTTTAAAAAATTCGGTATAGGAGTATTTTCTACAGCAATTGTATTAAGCGCCAGTATAGGTTTTTCAGGTATTGTATCAGCAGATAGTCCATCTGCAAATGAACAAGTTAGGAATGAAGACTTTGAGGATGGGCTAAATAACTGGATTTTATCTAATTCTAATTCTAATTCTTCTACCGAGAATATCGGCTCTTCTGAAACAGGCAATCATTATCTGAAATTAATACATGCAGACACAGCCTATCAGCTTGTTACTGTAAAGCCGAATACAGAATATACATTAACATTTGATATAGCGGGGAGTATAGGTTCTACAAGGGAAAATACACGCTGTAAAATAAAACAGCACATCGGTTAAAACGTTGATTAAGTCTTTCTGAATTCATAATTGTAGCTGTATTTGCACAAAGCTGACTACATAATCGAGTAAGAGAATCGCTTGCTACATGTTGACTAATCCAGATACATAAAGTAACTAAATCTTTTGCGCCATACTTACTTTTACGTTTTTCAAAACCTGTCTCTTGTGCCAGTTGTTAAAAAATATGTGGAGATAGATATCGCTGTAATTCTTCAGCGAATAATGAAACTCATCTTGAATCAAAAGATCCATACAAAAACGCCATCCTTGCTGTATATTTCTACAAACAGGATAGCGCTTTTTTCATTTTAAAGGTTGCATTCTATGATGAATTATATTAATAAGGTAATATCAATTATACGTAATAATTGATATTTAATTGATATTAGAACTTATTACTTTATATTTATCTTCTTTTGCAACATCTATAATTGCATCAATTTTTTGTTGTTCATTATTCAGCTCATGTCCTTCGATCCAAACTTTATATCCTATTTCTCCCACTACTCCAACTTTAGTTATAACAACATCTAACTGTTTTTCTTTTTGAAAATATTCAATAGCAGTTGCCTTTGCTTTTTCTTGAGTTTTTGGAAATTCTTTGTCACTTAATGGATCTTTCGTTGTTAATGTAATGTAAGAGACAAAACCAATAATAATTAAAGTTATGGTAGAAAGTCCAACTAAAACTATTTTTTCATTCTTCTTCATCCTTGTCTATCTTTTTTTTAAGATTAACATATCATTTATCGTTTTTCAATAAAAAAATATTGTATTTCGCTATTTTTTTATTGAAAATACCTATAACTTAGACAAATATATAAATCATTCCTCTAACTATCCTGATCTTTATCTCAATTAATCTATTAAATAATGTAGATTTATAAAAGAGTTTGATCATTATTAAAGAAATACAAAAATAAAAACCCCAATTTCTCTATATTAAAATCGAGAAATTGGGGTTTAGTCACGAAACAATAGTTTTTATTTAAAACAGATAACTAATTAATAATCCTGCTGATAATAAGAAGCCGAAAATCGTATTTGTCATCGCTGTTGATTTCATTGCGATGCGCATATATCCGGGATCCTTTGCTCCTTTTTGGAAACTTCGAATTGCAGAGATTGGCTTTCTCAAACCTAAGAACATAACTAATGCCCAAGGGCTTATATAACCCATTAATACAATCACCGCGATCCATAAATAAGCAATGAAAAAGGCTACAGCTAGTGTTACTATTGCTTTTTCTCTCCCAAGGAGGATTACTAATGTCTTTCTTCCACCTTTAATATCTTCTTCGATATCTCGGATGTTATTCGACATGTTAATTGCACCGACTAAAATTCCAATTGGAATGGAAATCAATACACTTTCAATCGTTATCGTATTCGTTTGAATAAAGAAAGCAATGAGTACAAAACATGTCCCCATTAACAATCCAGAAACTAATTCTCCAAACGGAGTGTACGCAATTGGTAATGGACCACCTGTATATAAGTAGCCAACCGCCATCCCAATTAAACCAATAACGACTAACCACCAGCTGCTATTCATACAAATATAAACTCCAATAATTGCTGCTACCACATACAATAAAAGTGCAACTGTTAACACATTTTTTGGTTTCAATCCATGACGGACAATTCCACCACCGATGCCAACAGAATCAGCGGTATCTAATCCACGTTTGAAATCATAGTACTCATTAAATAAGTTCGTTGCTATTTGCAATGCTAAACATGCAACCATCATCGCAATAAATAAAAGCCAATGAATGTCTGTAACATACAGTGATGCCACTGTCCCTAAAATTACAGGTGAAAATGTCGCCGTTAACGTATGCGGGCGCGTCATCTTCCATATTAATTTAGCGGAACTAATTTCTTTTTCTGTCCCCATAACTCTGTTCAATCTCCGATACGATAAACTTAACTAAATCTATACAATTCAATCAAATTTACACGAGTTAGTGCTTCATCGTGTTCTCGCAACCCCGAAGGGACGAGGGGTATAACACTCCACACGAGGCAGTATCGTTACCTCCTATTATCAAGCATTTATTTTACACATCTTGATAAATTTATCGAAGCATTTAAATCTCTATCGTGGTGGCTATTGCATGAAGCACAACGCCACTCACGTATTTTTAAACTCCACTGTCCTTCTGGTTGAACTGAATGGTCGTATTTTACTCCGCAACATGAGCAAATCTTGCTTGAGGCGAACCATTTATCAGCTTTTACATACTCAATGCCATACTTCTCGCACTTGTATGACAAACATTGAAAGAAGAAGTGTAACTTTTGAAATGAAAATGCTTTCGATAGTTTTTTGTTTTTTAACAGGTTTGAGATAGGTAAGTCTTCCACAACGATCCTCATTGGTTTGATTTTCACCAATTTAGCTGTTGCTTGATGGATATGGTTAATTCGGATATTCGTAATTTCCCTAGATAACCGCAGGTGCTCAGTTTTAGCTTTTTCATATCCGGCAGACTGAATTTTTACACCTTTTTTAAATCTCCTAGACATATCTCTTTGTGCTGACTTTTTCCTTTTCAAAAGCTTTTTAACCTTGGCATCTTTGTTTATATTTCGTTCTTTCATACCATTAGAAGCTACAAACAGCTCTTTTAAACCAACATCCACACCAATCGACTCATTGGTTAGTTCTTGTAATTCAAAGTCTTCTTGGAATCCTACACTAATCCACCAGTGACGACCGTCAAATGTAACTCTTGGATTGGATGGTTTTTTGTTTCTTGGTAGTTGTTGGCTTGTTTTCACTTCTCCAATGGACTGAATATGAACTACTTTCTTTCCTATAATCAGTCTTTCATAATTAGCATAAAATCCTTGGATTAAATCTTTTTTGGATTTATAAGAAGTATGATAACCATTTTTATACTTTTTGAACGAATGTTTCCTCGCCGTATCAAAATCTTTTGAAGCCTGTTTAGGAACTTGTGCGTTGATGTCTTTTAACCACTCATATTTCTTTCGCTTCTTGATCTTTGTAAATCGTTTCTGTAAAGCTAACTGTGAAACAGATTTTCCAAATAGCTTATAGTATCTATCACTCATTCTTTTACAATAGTTATAAGCGAATCTTGCAGCACCAGCATGGTTTCTAAGCACTTGTTCTTGTTCAGGCGTTGGAATCAGTCTGACTTTCTTCGCCAATATCATCAGAATGTAACTCCTTTACTGTGCAATTATTCGGGCACTCATCTTTTAGATAATGAAAGATTGATTCTTCTGAATTGTAGCGTGTTCCATCAGCATTCTCCTAAGACTACTAGGATACAAACCTGTTAATTCCGATACTTGACTAACTCGTGAAAATTTCATTAATATTCTCACCCCATGGAATTTACCACAATGCATAGGTTCGGTAGCTTCAATGGGATTTGATAGATTTAATTAAATTTATCTCGTTCAACTAAGAGCGCAATTCCTTAGCCAGTTCTCTTATGAACTTCTCATATTTTCACATGAGCGCAGACTATATGTTTATCTCTTTAGAGATAGAGGATTTTTCCACCACCATAGGCTTGTGATGTACTCTCGTCAGTTATACGAGATAGTCGTTGAACGTTCATCTTATCCATTTTGACTTAGATGATTCGAGGCGGAAGACCCATTGTTCTAGTGTTTAGGATTTAACCTTACACCATCTGATTGATTTTTTCTGCTTTCGCAACATTCACACTCGCTATTTCTAGCCACGTTGTAGTTCAATCAGCTTTAGGGATTGCCCGCAGTTAACCCTCACTACTAGCCAATCACTGGACTAGCAGGGCTTACTGATATATTTAATTAACTTTCGTTATAATTGGTTAAATAAATCGTAACAGTTAGTTACCCTACATTTAAGTATAAATTACTAGCAGTATCTTTCTATCTATTTCCTGCTTCACATCTATTATATCAAAAAAAGAATTGGCGATAGAACTTTCATGCTCTTGCTTACACCATAAATTTGTATCAAAATATATTTTTTTCTAATATGGGGGTACCCCTAATACCCCAGAAGAAAAAGAAGAGTTTGAATCCTTTAACGTACAGGGCGTTCCATATATCATTGTAAAAGATCATGAAAATAACATTCAAAAATTAATTCTTGGATTCAGCACTCAATCATTAGAAGAGGCTATTTTATAATAATCATCCAAAAAAAAGAAACGAACAAAAATGTTCGTTTCTTTTTTTTGGTGTTTAATGCTCAAGAAAACTTATAACCGCATAAGTATATAGAACGACTAGAGCAAAGGCACATATTCCCATAATTATAATCGCTAGTGCGCTTTTCTCTTGTCTAAACCCTATAATTCCAAGAATAAATGCACTCAACATTGTTACCTTAAGCATTGTAGAAAGATTGGGAATTGAATATCCACTCAACCAGGTAGAGAAACTTACAATTACAGAAAAAGAGAACAAAGTTAGAACAATAGATAATATATTAATGTGCTTCCCATACTTCAATTGCATTTCGCTAGCCTCTTTTCTTTTCATTAGTGAATAATAGATAGGCAGATATATTTTTATTTTATTCTAAATTTTCTTGAAAATCCACAGCCAAAAGAAGAGGTTGTCCCAAAAGTCGCTAAATAGTTACTTTTAGGCAACCTCTTTTCTTTATTTTTTACTTTCCTCTAGTTTAGAGATACTAGTTTCTTTTTCAGGTAACGTATCAAGAAAGTCCGTTGCTCAAATTCGAACAACGGACCTTCTTTATATGAACCAATTTAAAACATCCGCAGCAATCTCTTCCGGTCTATCCCAATGCATTAAGTGCCCTGTATCTGTATAAAGCTTAGTCGTAATATTAATATGCTTCCTAAATTCCGCAATTTGCAATTCTCTTATTTCTAAATAATTATGTGGCAGATCACAATACAATAACAAAATATCGTTTTTAATTTTATGCGATTTCAACGTTTTATACACCTTATATTGAAACTTAATTACACTTCTAGCGGTATCGCCAGTAGCATGCCATTTCACTTTATTATCTTCTTCTCGCATTAAGTCATAAACCGCACGTTCTATTAATGGTGACCACCTGCTGTAAACCATTTCTTCTGATTGGATGAATGCTTCTTTATTGTCAAAAGTATATTCATCAAAATCTTTCTCGTAATGGGTGATTTCTTCTTCTAATGATCGCGGTGGACACTCTCCTTCTTTCTCATCTTTGTATAGCTTCGCAAAATAATCTGCATTCATTTTACCATGATGATAACCACCATCTAACAAAACCATCTTATTCACTTTTTCTGTACATTCTGCTGCATAGTGAAGCGCAACGCTTGCTCCCCATGAATGTGCTACTATATGAAATGTGTCTTTTCCTATCTGCTCAAGTAATGCTACTACCCAATTTGTTAAATGGGATGCACCGTAATCTTCATCCTTCCCAAAACTTGGTGTTTTCCCATGTCCAGGTAGATCAAACGATACAATATGATATTTATCCTGTAAAAGCTGCGCTATTTCTATAAAACTTAATTTTGTACTTCCTAAACCATGAAAACAAATGATTTGAGGATTTCTTTTATCCCCCCATTCACAAACACTTGCTTCATATTCGCCAAATTCTACAAAAAAGTGATTCATTTTTAATCTCCTCTAATTATCAAATATAAATTAGTTTGTATGCAAAATCGTTTTTTCTAAATGAATAAATTCAGCAAAATTATCCAAATCCCTTTTTCGTAAATGATTTTATAAAATACTAGAGTTAACTCTATTTGAAAGCGCTAAACGCTTATCATTTCAGCTAATGGTTAGACTACATCGTCACATCAATGAAATTAATATAGTTTAATAATTGTAATATACGTTTATCATATGTGTGATTTTTCAAAGTTCTATTCAGCCCATTTTTTGCTATTTGTTTTCTTTCTTGTACATGTTCCAAATAATACTCCGGTGCACTGTAAAACGTTTCTATTTCAACACCTGGTATGTAATGCTTTGATACATCTGGGCGTATATCAGTTAATTGAAAAGAACCTACAGCATTAATTTCAAACGTCCTATTATTTACTGAATATGCTTGGATGTTTCCAGCATTACAATTCAATTCCTAATCATATGATGAACGGTGTAAATTTATATTAATTCTAGTAGATACGTAATAGTGTAACGCATCTTCATACTTTGCAAGTGGAAAAAGTTGTATTTTACCCTTTAATCTTTCATAGTTCTTTAATTTCTCCCACCCGAACCCCACAATTTTTGTGTTTTTTTCTGCTAAATACTCTGAAATAGAATCAACAAAGTTAATTCTATTTTCAAATGCTGTACCTATCTTCTTTCTGAGAAGGTTTAAACACATCTTGATTTACTGCTAACGGAAGATGAAACACATTGTTACATCCTATCCCTTTATAAAACTGGATACAATTTAAATCTTGCGTAAATATATAATCATAATACGGAACAAGATTTTCTGTTACATCCGTATAATAAGGATCATCTGTCAGCCAAGGTCCAGTAGTAAAACCTGCATTTTTTAAGAATGGTATTATACTATGAAATTGAGGTGGGATTCTTACTGCCCGTTAAAGAGGGATAAAAAAGAAGTTAAATCACTTCCAAACAACACCTCGCCTCTCGTATTCCATTCTATATTCAACAGCAGCTGCAATTTGGGGACTTGCAAACCTTTCCGTGATCCAAAGACCTAAATCAATTCCTGAAGTAACTCCTCTTGCAGTAATAACATTTCCTTGATCTACTATTCTGTAACGAAGAAGATCTGCTCCATATTCACTAATTTCATGCTGCGCTAAATGGTGCATTGTTGCCTTTTTATCATTCAATATACCGGATGCAGCTAGTAACATACCTCCTGTACAAACTCCAGCAACAATTGTTCCTTCATTGTGCATCTCTCTAATCATTTTGGTCAAAGTACCAAGCTCTGCTTGCTTTCGTGCCCCATCTTCAGCTTTATGATTCCAGCCACCACCAGGTACAATTAACAGATCTGGACGATTATCCATTCGTAAAAAATCATGTAGTTTAACCGTAACTCCAAACGAAGTAGTAACCTCTTGTTTTCGTTCACTTGATACGAGTTCCAACGTAAATGAAGCCCCTTCTTCTATTGCTCTTTTCAGTACTTCAAAAGGTGCAAAAGAGACAAGCTCTCCGAAACCGTCAAACAATACAATTTGTATTTTCATTTTTGAACACCTCATATGCTTTGTTTTATAAATCCCAAAAGAGAAGAAATGTTATCTACAAATTAACAATGAAGACAGTCTTTCTCCTCTTATTTATAAACTTTCAAATGTTCCTCTAACCGTCTCGCATCCTCTAACACACTTAACATTTTCTTCACAAAATTCCAATTCAAACTACCGGATAACCATAACAGTGAAGAAAGTCTTTTATAATCATTTGAAGTTAAAATATTACTAGCTTTATACCCTTCTAAAAATGCTCTAGCAACTTTCGAACATACTTTATGCGACTGTATTCCTTCTGTCCGGGAATACCACTTTATTAAAAAGGCTAAACCTTCAATACGATCAACATATGCAATGGATTCAAAATCTATAATTCCTTTTACACATTGATTGGAGTCCCATAGGACATTTAAAGGATTTAAATCAGTTTGTACTATATACTCTAAATCATTTGTATGTGCGCTTTCTATATGAAACTTAGCTAGATCTATATACTCTCGCAACTTCTTACATGTACCGCTCTTATTTTCTAATAGCTTTATAAACTCACCATACCCATCTAAATGAGATTTCTTTTGAAAAATCGAGCTTTGAAATGTACTAGAAATATCATGTATCTTTCTTGCTTCCTTTCCGAAGGCTTCTGCGATAGTTTCTGTACAATGAGTAACGTGTCCTCCTTCAATCCAAGTAGACAATACAAACCGGTACTGTTCCTCATTCCAATTGACAAATGTAAATGACTCTCCCGCCCTATTTTCCTTAATCTGCATAAATGGGATTCCATGCTCTCGTAAATAATACGTAAACCGTACTTGCTCTTTCAATTGTTCATTTGATAACGTCCCAAAGGCCGGATTGATTGTTCGATTGCTATTCATAAACCGTGCAGAATACCGATTTCCATTCACCATGATTTTATAGTGTAGATCTGTATGCCAACTGTTCTTATGTAATTCTTCTTCAACTACTAATGTATGGATTTCTTTAAAATAATTTATTACTACGTCTTTTATTATGTGTTTCATCCTTTTTTCCTTTCATGTGAAATTTAGAGTAAACATGATTTATTATGCTCCCCCATAACAAATTTCATTTTACTTTATACATAACTAGGATATTACAAATATGAGATAGAATTATAGGAAATAGTAGATACGAGACTCTAATATTGAAAAACTTAAAACTCGGATAAAAACTATATATTTCAAAATGGCAAATGCTATTAAACTAACAGTCAATTTAAGTAATGACTTACACATTGATAAAATCTTGGGGGATATGATATGGAAAAAGAAACTCTATTAAAGAATGTAAAATCACTGTTAAAAATGCACTCTGAAGGATTTCTTGGTGGAGAGGTAATGCCTGAAGATGTTTTAATTCATGTTGTTCCAGATCATAAATTAATGGATGTTTTAACACTTGCCATGGCTTTAAATTATCAAAGAAATTCCTATACTTTATGGGAAGCGGTTGTAAAAGCGTATCAAGATGAAGCAACAAAATGGATTTTCAGTCCGAACGTTGCGGCAAATAGTGAGATTGATATTCTACGGAATGCTTTACTTTTGCACCGTGTAGCATTACAACCTAATCGCCATCCAGAGATTTGGAAACGTGTAGCAATAGGAATAGTGCAATCTTCACCAAAAGGAAATGTACAAGGTCTAATTGAATCTGTTCAATTTGATATTTCTTCTTTAAAGAAGATTATGCAAGGCACACGAAAATCTGATTTCCCTTATCTTTCTGGACCAAAAATCTTTAATTACTGGCTTTACGTCTTAGAAAGTTACTCAAATGTTTCCTGGAAATCCCGTGAACTTATTACAATAGCTCCAGATACACATATATTGAAAGCAACCGTAAAGTTAGGACTATGTTCATCTGAAGTATTAAATGGAACAGCTGAAAATCGGCAGACTGTAGCAAAAGTATGGGAGAATGTGCTAATGGGTAGTGAAATTCCCCCTATTGATATTCATACTCCTTTATGGTTATGGAGTCGTGCAGGGTTTCCACCTCTTTTAAATTTAGAATCATTAAAAAGTACTTAAAGCACTCCATTCATTTTAATACTCAAGTAAAACTATTTCAAATCTAGTAGTTTCGGGCCAGGTCTGCTTTCTTTCACTATATTTTTGTATGTCTCGTCTAAAAAATGCATTTGAGATACAACACCAAATTTAACTTTATATGAGCGATATAGTAAAAAGAGCCAATCCCTATAAAATAGAAGATTGACTCTTTACTTTACTCCCCTGTTTCAGAAAATCGCTTTATACGTTCCCCAATTTCATCGCGAACACGTTGAAATTCAGACCACTCTTTTCCTGCTGGATCATCGAATCCCCAGTGAATACGGTTAACGTGCGAAGGTGTCGAAGGACAGACAAAATCCGCATGACTACAAAGGGTAACAACTAAGTCAGCGTTATTTAAAATGTTTGCATCAATTATATCTGATGTTTGATTTGTTATGTCGATATTTACTTCTCTCATCGCTTTAATAGCATTTGGATTTACTCCGTGTGCTTCAATACCTGCAGAATATACATTCCACTTATCACCTACATATTGTTTGCCCCACGCTTCTGCCATTTGGCTTCGGCATGAATTTCCTGTGCATAAGAAATAAATTGTCTTTTTGTTTTCCATGTTGTTTTCCGCCTTTGTTTTTAAATTATACTGGCTGATCTTTAAAATATTTTCGCTTAAACCAAAAAGCGACGTTTACAAGTGCAATCATTACAGGTACTTCCACTAACGGTCCGATAACAGCTGCAAATGCTGCGCCTGAATGAATACCAAACACACCAACTGCTACAGCAATCGCTAACTCAAAGTTATTACTACCTGCTGTAAATGCTAACGTTGTAGTCACCGAATAGTTTGCACCAATTTTTCTTCCCATAAAGAAAGAAACAAAAAACATCACAATAAAATAGATTAATAACGGAATCGCTATTCTTACAACATCTAATGGTACGCTAACAATCATTTCCCCTTTTAAAGAGAACATAACGATGATTGTAAATAGTAATGCAAGTAATGTAAGTGGACTAATCTTCGGTATAAACACCTTTTCATACCACTGTCTTCCTTTTAACTTAACGAGTACAAAACGTGTCAACATACCTGCTATAAAAGGAATTCCCAAATAGATAAATACTGATTTCGCTACTTCTCCCATTGTAATATCGACAATAGCCCCTTCAATTCCTAACCATTCTGGAATGACTGTTACAAACACGTATGCATAAACAGAGAAGAATAACATTTGGAATACGGAGTTAAAAGCTACTAAACCTGCCGCATACTCTTTATCCCCATCAGCAAGGTCGTTCCAAACAATTACCATTGCAATACAACGTGCTAAACCAATCATAATGAGCCCGACCATGTATTCTGGCTTATCAGGAAGAAAAATAATTGCTAAAACAAACATAAGTACAGGTCCGATAATCCAGTTTTGTACTAAAGATAAAACCAATACTTTTACATCTTTAAATACACGGCCCATTTCCTCGTAACGAACTTTCGCTAATGGTGGATACATCATAACAATTAAACCAACAGCTAGCGGGATAGACGTTGTTCCAACTTGTAATGTATTTAGTCCGTCTACTACACTAGGAAATGCAAACCCTAAGCCAATCCCAACAGCCATAGCTAGAAAAATCCATAGTGTTAAATATCGATCTAGAAAAGATAAATGTTTCATTTTATTTTCCATCTCCTATTAACAACAAGAATTTTTTTCTACTCCGTTAGAAGTCGTGTAACAAGATGGATCTTCAATTTTATGAACATCACTATCTGCTTTTGTATAAAAGAATTCCCACTCGTTCCCATCAGGATCCGTTACCCAAAACTTATCTTGAACTGCATAGCAACAAGTCGTATCCATCTCATCTCGCGCAAAGAAGCCTTCTTTTTCTAATCTTTCTTTATGTAATGTAATTTCTTCAGCTGTATCCACTTGGAAACCGAAATGATTTACTTGATTTCCCTTCACTTCATCTCGTACGTTCAGCGTGAAGTTAAGTCCTGGCGGCTCTAATAAAAATTTTGCATAATCCATTTTCATCTTAACTGGTGACACACCAAATACCTTTTCGTAAAATTCAATAGACTTCTCTAAATTCGTAACATTTATACCAACGTGAACATATCTCATAGCTTATTCCTCCTCTTTATATGTTATTAATCAATTTTTTTTGATTAATAGTACAAAATTTTAACAGCAGCTACCTTTGCCTGTTTTTCTAAAGATACAACACAATTCTTCTGATAATAAATTATTTACTTCCGCATCATTTAAATCATAATAACTCCACGTACCTTTTGTTTCTTTTACAATTAAACCTGCATCTAATAAAATCTTTAAATGATAGGACAACTTAGATTGCGTCATTTCGAAAACCTCTGTTAGATCACACACACAAGTCTGGCCGCGCTGGCAAAGTTCATACATAATTTCTAAACGCTTCTGATCCGCCAACGCTTTAAATTTTTTCTCATAGAGCTGAAAATCCTGTGCCACTGTAGTTCACTCTCCCTTCATCAACTTTCTTTGATGTTTATAGTATATACGCTGTTTAGTTCTTTATGCAACTGATTAATCGATTTTTTTTGATTAATATAACCTTCTTTTCTTTCCCATAATTGTACAAGTCCATAACAATTCACTTCGATAATGAAAGAAGAAAAATGAACCTAACACCGGTCCAGATACCGCACCGATATTATTCGCTGTAACAAAAGTGGCAAAGACGACCCTTCTATCCTTTTCTGGTACTATATCAGCTATCATTGCAGAACTTGCTGGACTGTATATTGCCCCACTAATTCCAATACCGATATAGGCTAAATAATTAATCCAATGCGAATGAGATAAGGAAAAAACTGCAAACATTACTACTTGTATGATTGTGCCTAATAGCATGACAGGGCGGCGTCCTAATCGATCAGCTAAATATCCACCTAACAAATTACCGATTATGCCTACAAGAGGTATAATTGCCATTAAAATTCCGCCAATAGTTTTGCCAAAAGCATCGCTATAGTATATGGCCATAAACGGAAAATACATCCAAAACAATGTATTGAACATAGTCTCGCCAATCAATCTAGTTTTTAAATTCCGGTCCCATGATAACCATTTCAACGTAATACATCCCCTATTTTAACTTGTCAAATATTCACTATACATTCTATAAACTTTCAGTCCAAGGAAAATATAATAACATAAAGTGAATTTATTTTACAAATTAATATAGGAATCTAAACTTCGCGCGCGAGAAAACCTGTTTCATGTCCAGCTATATTATGCTGCAGTTGGAAACTAGCACTCCTACCAATAAACTCAACGTTCTTAATGCGTAAAACTCTTGGTTATCAAACTCCGGATAGATAAAACAGGCATAGTCCATATGCATTGATAATGGGCCAATGGAGTCTTTTAGGGAACTATTAAGTGCGAGAAATATTACTTACATAAATACGATACGTTTGAGGAAATAAATCAAGCGATATACGAGTACATTCAGTTTTATTATTATGACATTCCAAAAACGACTAAACGGCCTCATCCCCATGGAATATAGAACTAAAGCCGCTTAGGGTATTTTATTAGTTCCCCTGTCTACTTGACAGGGGGCTGTTCAGAGTTGGCTCTTTCTTTACTTACCAATACAGATAGATTTTCTCCTCTTATTGTATAAACTCTCAAATGTTCTACTAATGCACTCTCGTCACCTAATAGACTCATCGTCTTTTTAACAAAGTTCCAATTTAAACTGACGGATAACCATAGTAACGAAGA
Organism: Bacillus nitratireducens; assembly: GCF_036320425.1. Lineage (NCBI taxonomy): Bacteria > Bacillati > Bacillota > Bacilli > Caryophanales > Bacillaceae > Bacillus > Bacillus nitratireducens. The sequence continues at coordinate 996,253 of NZ_JAUMJO010000002.1, read as the reverse complement.
AAGTCTTTCATAATCATTTGAAGTTAAAATGTTACTAGCTTTATACCCTTCCAAAAATACTCTAGCTACTTCCGAACATACTACATGTGACTCTATTCCTTTCGTTCGAGAGTACCATTTTATTAAAAAGGCTAATCCTTCAATACGATTCACATATCCAATCGATTCAAAATCTATAATTCCTTTTACACATTGATTGGAGTCCCATAGGACATTTAAAGGATTTAAATCAGTTTGTACTATATACTCTAAATCATTTGTATGTGCGCTTTCTATATGATACTTAGCTAGATCTATATACTCTCGCAACTTCTTACATGTACCGCTCTTATTTTCTAATAGCTTTATAAACTCACCATACCCATCTAAATGAGATTTCTTTTGAAAAATCGAGCTTTGAAATGTACTAGAAATATCATGTATCTTTCTTGCTTCCTTTCCGAAGGCTTCTGCGATAGTTTCTGTACAATGAGTAACATGTCCTCCTTCAATCCAAGTAGACAATACAAACCGGTACTGTTCCTCATTCCAAGTGACAAATGTAAATGACTCTCCCGCCCTATTTTCCTTAATCTGCATAAATGGGATTCCATGCTCTCGTAAATAATACGTAAACCGTACTTGCTCTTTCAATTGTTCATTTGATAACGTCCCAAAGGCCGGATTGATTGTTCGATTGCTATTCATAAACCGTGCAGAATACCGATTTCCATTCACCATGATTTTATAGTGTAGATCTGTATGCCAACTGTCCTTATGTAATTCTTCTTCCAGTACTAATGAATGAATTTCTTTAAAATAATTCATTAATACATCTTTTATTATGTGTTTCACACTATTTTCCTTCCATGTAAAAATCTTTGGTGAGAGGTTTGTAAAGTACATCTAATTTACTCAAATGGATGCCATTTACTTAAATGTACTATACCATTCTCCTCTTTTTTCTCCCTCAATCTAACGAAATCTATTATTTTTTAATTCTACACCAAGACCTTCAACTCTTCCTCATATTCTGTAAGTGCCTCATCTAAAATTGCTAATCCATCATCAATCTGATCTTTGTTTATAGAAAGCGGTGGAATCATTCGAATTACTTCACTTGAATTTCCACAGAAGTAAAATAGTACACCTTTTTTTAATGCGATGTCTAATATTTTAAATAATCCCTCACCATTAGGTGTACCTGTTTCAGGGCTAATAATTTCAATTCCAATCATTAACCCAACAGCTCGTATACTTCCAATAACAGAATGTTTTTGTTTTAAGTTATACAATTTCCGAACTGCGTAAGCACCCATTTCTTTCGCATTTTCAACCAACCGTTCTTCTTTCATTACCTCAAGAGTTGCCAGTGCCGCTGCACATGCAATTGGATTCCCTCCGAAAGTTGTACCATGTGTTCCTAATGGCCACTGCTGCATCAACTCTTTTGACGCAACCGTTGCACTAAGAGGTAATCCTGATGCAATTCCTTTTGCGATTGCCATAATATCTGGTGTTACTCCAAATGTTTGTGCTGCAAACCATTCACCTGTACGACCAAATCCTGTTTGTACTTCATCAAAGATTAATAGAATTCCATGCTGATTACAAATTTCACGAACTTTCTTTAGCCATCCAGCTGGTGGAACAATATATCCCCCTTCGCCTAGCACAGGCTCTACAATTACACATGCAACCTCTTCTGGTGTAACTTGATGATTAAACAGAGTTTCAAAATCTCTTTCTAGTTTTTCAACACAGTATTCCTCCGGATCAATCCCTTCCGGACAACCTTTAATATTTGCATATGGAATTTGATACGTTAGCCCATTAGGTTGCAAAAACTTACGATATTTACTTTTGGAAGTTGTTACACTTAATGCCCCCATTGATCGCCCATGGAAACACCCTAAAAAAGAAATAACATATGGTCTTTTCGTCACATATTTTGCTAACTTAATCGCCCCTTCAATCGCTTCTGTACCACTATTTGCAAAAAAGAAACAATCTAACTTAGGAGGCAATACCTTCCCAAGTTCTTCCGCAAGACATAAAATTGACTCATACATGATAACTCCAGATGGGCCGTGAGTCAGACACTCTGCACTATCCTTAATTGCTTGTACGACCTTTGGGTGACGATGTCCAACATTGGTCGTTGCAATACCTGATGTAAAATCAAGGTATTTCCTCCCATCTAACCCAAAATAGTAACATCCTTCTTCTTTCACGACCGGTAAATTCGGATGGTCTTTTGCCATACTTGGTGCTAGTAATTGTGGCATTCTTTCAATTAAATGATTCCAATTTGTATTCATTTGAACTCCTCCTTATCATTGTGCATCAGTTTCCCATTGCATATAAAAATCATTGATTCATCTGTTTATGCATCTACATCTGCATTTGTATGCTGTTCTTTCCACTCTTCATACTTTTCAAATTCTGGTGACGTTAAATACGAAATGATGAAAATTGATAAAACACTACATACCATCCCATATAAGATTGGATCTGTAGCCGAAAGACCTTGTACAATTAAACCAACTATCGTGACAATTGCACTTAAAATAATAGAGTAAAATGCCGCTTTGTCTGTTACGCGTTTCCAAAACAGCCCTAAAATTATCGGAAAGAATACCGATCCAGATAATATTGCATATGCAACATCTAACGCTACAATAACATCCTGAATCCAGACAGCGCTAATCATTACGAATATTCCGATAATTAATGTTAAAATTCTTGAAGTTCTAATTACAGCCTTTTCACTCATATTCTTAGATGTAGTACTTTTTATTATGTCGTTTACAATTAATGTTGAAGACGCTAATAGTGTTGCAGATGCAGTTGACATCAGAGCTGAAACAACACTTGCAATGACAATCCCTAATAAGCCTACTGGTAAAATTGTAATGGCCATTGTTATAAACGCACTTTGTGGATCACTTAAATTTGGAAAAACTACAGCAGCGCACATGCCAATTATACTGATTGCAACAGCATATAAAAGACAGTATACCCCTGCGCCAATTGTACCTTTTTTCGCAATCCCTACAGTCTTGGCAGTAAAAATCCGCTGCCATATATCTTGGCCGATTAGTACCCCTAAACAATATAAGAGAAAGTACGAGAAAATTTTATCTCCACCAATGTTGGCTATTTCAAAATAACTATGTGGTAATTTTTCTTGAAGAGCAGACCAACCTCCAGCCTTATCTAAACTAAGAGGTAACATAATTGCAAATACTCCAATTGTCATTACAATAAACTGAAATATATCGGTCATCGTTACAGACCACATGCCCCCCAGTAATGTATACATAACAACTACACTACCGCCTAATAACATACAAAGTTTAATATCCCATCCTAGTAGTACATTTAATATAGTCCCCATTCCAATTACTTGCGTTACAGTAATCATCGTTACATATATAAATGTAATCAATGAAGTAATCACTCTTGTTTGTGAATTAAAACGTAATCCTAACAGTTCACTGATTGTAATTATTTTAAATCTTGATACTTTTTTCACTAAAAATATTCCTAATAGAATAATTCCGATTCCAATCATAACAACGAGCCATATCCCTGAAATACCAAATTCATATCCTAATCTTGCAGTTCCAATTGTAGATGCCCCACCAAGAATTACTGCGGCTAAACAGGCTAGATACATCACTAAACCTAAACTACGACCAGCAACCATAAAATCTTCAGATGTTTTTGCTTTCCTTGCCCCTATCAAACCAATACCAATAATAATTATAAAATAACCAGCCATTAGTAATATATCTACTGTATTCATAACATCCTCCTTTTCAATACATACTATGTTAACCTTACTAAATTACGTCTTTTTTGCATCGCTACAAGAGTAATCATTTCATATGCAATACTTGATGCTGCAATTGCTGTAATTTCTCCACTATCATACGCAGGTAACACTTCGACTAAGTCAAATCCAGCAATATGTAATCCATCTAATCCTTGCATAAGTTCCACTGCTTCAATCGTTGTAGGTCCACCAATTTCAGGCGTTCCCGTTCCGGGTGCGTATGCAGGATCTATAAAATCAATATCAAATGAAACGAAAGTTACTGCATCCTTTACTCGTTCATGAATTCTCCGTAACACTTCTGTATATCCAATTTTCCGCACTTCTCTCATTGGAATAACTTCAAAACCTAACTCTCTTGCATCCTCTATATCATTTGGTCCATACAAAGGACCACGCATTCCTACTTGAATAGAATGATCGACATTAATAAGCCCTTCTTCAACCGCCCGTCGAAATGGAGTTCCATGCATATATTTTTCTCCATAGTAATGATCCCATGTATCACTATGCGAATCAAAATGAACAAGAGCTATAGGGCCAAATTGCTTTGCGAATGCTCTTAAATTTCCTAATGAAATAGAATGATCCCCGCCTAATATAATAGGTACAATCCTTTTTTCTAATAAAGGTGTTAAACCTTCTACGATGTTGTCATATGTACGATGAATATTACCAGGTACAATATCTAAATCTCCATAGTCTACCCCTGAACAATAATCAAAAATATCAATTGCTTGATCTGGATTATATGGACGTAATAAACTTGAAAAATTCCGAATATGATTCGGTCCTAAACGCGCTCCCACACGATACGACTGTGCAGTATCAAAAGGAATCCCTAGCACTGCAAAATCTACATTTTCAGTAGTATTTTTTTGTTCTAGTCTCATAAACGTTTTCACTCCACAAAAACGAGGTGACATAGCAGAATCCTTAGGTTTATACATCTTCTCACTCCTACCATTTATTTTTCTACAACTCTAAATAAAATAAATCTTACATTAGGGTATTCTTTGCCTCATACTCATAAAGGTTGACTTATCAATTTATCCCCTACTTATTTTTCTTGTGCTAAATCTTAAAGCATTGAAAATAAGTATTTATATATAAGGCAATGTTCTCTCCTCCTTTGTATTGTTTATTAATGCAAATATCATGCCAATTTAGAAAAAAAGAAGAAGATGGACAAAAATGTCTCATCCATCTTCTCACCATTCATAACTTCAATTTATCTTATACTTCTTCAATTTTCTTACTACAGAGGGCTGACTTATCGCTAAATTCTCTGCTATTTTCACAGTCGTTTTATATTTTCTCTTAGCATCCAATAATACTTGCTTCTCTACCATTTCTAGTATTTCTGTAAGAGTTTGAGACGATTTTGTAACGAATTCATCACCACTCTTAGATTTATAGTAATCTGGTATATTTTCAATCGTAATAAGCTTTGAATGTGATGTAATCACGAGCCGTTCTATTATATTCATTAATTCTCTTACATTTCCTTTCCACTTTTGCTGTAATAAAATTTGTATGACCGCCTGATCCAATTCCCTCTCCCTTTTATATTGAGTACAAAATTTATTCAAAAATAAATAAATCAAATTCATAATATCTTGAGGTCGTTCACGTAATGGAGGAATCAAAATTGGTACAACGTATAAACGAAAATATAAATCTTGTCTAAATTTTTTATTCTCTACCAGCTCTTCTAAATCGCGATTTGTTGCGACAATAAGACGAAAATCTGCATTCTTCAGCTTTGTTCCACCAACTCGATAAAATTGTCTTTCTTCAATTATCTTAAGAAGTTTTACTTGTTGTTCAAGTGAAAGCTCTCCTACTTCATCAAGAAACAAAGTTCCCCCATGAGCAAGTTCTGCAAATCCGGGTTTCCCATTTTTTTTCGCCCCTGTAAAAGAGCCAGCTTCATACCCAAAGAATTCAGCCTCAAATAAAGACTCAGGTATAGCAGCACAATTGACTTCAATAAAAGGTCCATATGTTCTTGGACTTTTATCATGAATATAACGAGCAATAGCTGTTTTTCCTACTCCTGATTCTCCAAGTAGAACTGTATTTACATCCACCTCTGCAACTTGATGTATTGTCTCCATTGCTTTATACATAGCAGGATCATCAGCAATTAAGCCTACTGATGTAATTTTTTCACGCAGTGCAAGTTGAGCTTCCTCTTTCACACGTTCCAGTTCCTCTTGCATATGATCTAAATATTTCTGAATTTCTATCAAATCCGAAACATCATAAGAGTAGCTTACAACTCGATATACTTCACCTTCCTCATCCAATAGGGGTACTCCTGTTACTAGCAATTTATTTCCTGTCTTTGTAAGCTGAACAACTGTGATTTTCTCTTTTTTTTGTATGATTAACGGTGTCACAATCGGAGTAATAATACCTGTTCGTTCCAATTCATAAATAGAAGCACCGATTAAACTTTCATACTTAATTCCATATCTATCAGCGGTAAATTGTGTCGCTTTTAGAATCGTCCCATTTACATCTGTTACGATTAAATCATCCATTAAAGATTCCAATATCGTCTCTGTTTCAGAAATAAATTCTGTATATAACAATTTTTCACCACCGTTCAAAATAAAGAAAATTCAGTCTATTTATTAATGAATATTTTATTTGATTTTGTATAGAAATGTAAAGCATAAGTTTTCTCATATTATTTTTCTTGCACTTGATACAACAAAAAAACCTCCCATTTTCAATTTATCTCCCACCTACTCACTAGGCTGTGACCCTTCAAGTTCCTTGAGGAAGGAGTCTTATTGGCTAAATCGAGGCGAAAAATAGCGAGCTAAAGCATAGACACGGGTATGATGTGGCATCTTCCTCGGGTATGATTTGTATGCAAATACAATGGGCTATGGTCATATTCGCAGTTAATTTAAAACGAATCATGACCTTAATGAAAGAAACAAGGTAAAAAAGTATAAGAAAAAGGCGACTTTCCGTTCAAGTTTGAACGAAAAGTCGCCTTTTTGCATTGTACATATGTTTTACGAAATGAAAAACCCACTCCCTTTAACCACCTATCCCTGATTCCGCTGTTCCTCTCTAAACTCCTCCTTCACCTTCTCTAACAACCCTTCTTCCGTAATTAATCGATACGCTGTATTTGCTAGTGCTTTTGCCGATGTAATTAACGCTTTATCTCCAAGTTCTGAACGTGCTGCTTCTCTAAATTCATTCGTATGTGCAATTAAGTTATCTGGTCCGATTTTAATGTACGGATGAATTGTCGGTACGACTTGACTTACGTTTCCTGCATCCGTTGAGCCGATTCCTACTCTTTCTTTACGGTTTACATCTTCACCTAATAGTTCTAGTTCTTCGGCTACGACGTCATTAAATGTTTTTGTCACGAGCAATTCATCAATTTCATTTTGGAATTGATGAATTTTTACTTTTGTGCCTGTTGCTAACGCTGCTCCCTCTGCGATGTTTCTTACTTTTTCTGTTACTTCCGCACATCTTTTTCGCGTTGCTGCGCGGATGAAGAACCTTGCTGATGCGTAGTCTGGAATAATATTAGGTGCTTTGCCGCCTTCTGTAATGATTCCGTGAATTTTCACATCTGACGGAAGTTGTTGGCGAAGTGCATTAATACTGTTATACAGCTGGATAATCGCATCTAATGCGTTAATTCCTTCTTCTGGTGAAGCTGCTGCATGAGCTGTTTTTCCGTAAAAATGAAAATCAAGTGGATCGACCGCTAGTGATGGGCTCGTTGGAGCTGTTTTTCCGCTCGGATGAATCATAAGCGCCGCATCAATATTTTTAAATAAACCAGCCTTTACATAACTTGCTTTGGCGCTACCATTTGGCCCACCCTCTTCTGCCGGTGTTCCGAACACGACAACTTCTCCGCCGATTTCCTCAAGCGTTTCTGATAACGCGATTGCTGCTGCAACGCTAATTGTTCCAATTAAATTGTGACCACATGCATGACCAAGTCCTGGTAAAGCATCATACTCCGCTAAAAATGCGATGACCGGCCCTTGTTTTCCTGAACTTTTTCGCGCGATAAAACCTGTTTCATGTCCAGCTATATTGTGCTGTAATTGGAATCCTGCACTTCCTAGCAGCAAACTTAACGTTCTTGATGCGTAAAATTCTTGGTTACCAATCTCCGGATTCGCATGAATATTATGACTTGTTTCTATGTACTTTTCCTTACTTCTTTCTATACTCTCTTCAATTGTTTTTCTTTGTGACGTTACTCCAGTCGCTCCCATTTTTCTTCCTCCTTTTATTTTCACGTAAAAAAGCCTCTTTCTAAAAGATAGAAAGAGGCTTCTGTATATACAGTCAAAATGAGCTTCTTTCTTATCTTTCAAGTTACCTTGCTGGAATTGGCACAGTATTCATAAAGAATCCGCTGCCGAGGTGTCATAGGGCCAGTCCCTCAACCTCTCGTGATAAGAATTTTCATAAAATTATATTAAATTATTTTCATTCTAAATTCATTCCGAATAAAAGTCAAGGAATTCCTATCCGAATTTACCGAATATCTAAAAATCCTTTTAATACACCAATTGTTTCCGGTGCTTGCAGTCTTGCACATATGTACGGAAATTCCGTACTACCTTCAAACATCATTTGAGATGTGAGAGGTGCCCCTGCCCAAAAGATTTCATCATCGATTACTATAAATGGGAACGCTTTGTTTTGCCTTTGTAACTTTACATTCTTTAATGGAACTGGTCCGTCACTATATACCGTTACTTGTGCATTTGTACGCATTAACGCTTGCCATACTCGTTTATCAACTTGCCTTGTACTTGGAAGGGAAATGATAATTTTTCGTTTTGCCGCTAATATATCTTTTAATAGCCCTTTCGGCTCTTCAAGATTCATTTCCATAAACCAGCGTAAACGTTTCGAGATTTTTCGCTCCCACAATTGTCTTGATGTCGTGCGATCATACACATCTCCGTGACGTTCTATATGAGCTGTTAATTGTGATAACGCTTGTTTCCTCGAAAGATTCTTACGCATGTAGTGGCAATCTGATAATTGAATGAACTTCCCTCTCGCTCTCGTAACCGCTACATTGACGAGACGATGGTTTTTATGATCAAAGAATAACACACCAGGACGTTCTTGCGGATAACTATCAACCGTATCAAAGATCATCATATCTCTTTCAGACCCTTGAAACTTATGAACTGTTGCTGCTAAAACTGGTATGTGTTGATATTTCGTTTTCTGCAGCATTTCTCTAATACACGTTGATAAAAAGCGAGACTGTGCTCTGTAAGGTGTAACAACACCAATCGATTGAACACCATCTAACAGTCCGATTAACATCATTTGCATCGCTACTAAACCAGACATAATATTAAAACGAGAACCGGAAGCCGCGTCTTTTAACGAAAATGCTCCCATTAAGCTCGTATCAAATAAAACACTCGCCTCATTTGCGAACGGCTGCAATTGCGCAAGTTCTTTACGCTCTGAAACAGATGGATGATCGTATACTCTGTTTTTATAAATAAATGAATTCGTAAACTTCGATATATCCGCATGCATACGTCTTTGTTCCTGCAGCATAAAAAGGTTGGGATGTGCTTCTGATTTATTTACAGACTCAACAATCCCTGCGTGATAAAACATATCTTCGCCGAGCCATTTTCGAACGAGTTCATGGTTTGCCATCGCAATTGGAGGTAACTGTAAAAAATCACCACAAACGACAATACGTTTCCCAAGCGAAGCAGCTAATGCGATTTGCGGAACATAAGCCATACTTACTTCATCTACTACAACTAAATCAAATGTACGCTCATAAATAAGTGAATCAATGGCACATTTCGATAAAGTTGCGCCGATTACTTTCGCATTTTCAATGTATTCTTTTTCTACTTCTTTAATTTTCGCTTTTTGCTTTCGAAGATCACTTTCAATCTCTTGTATACGCTTCTTATCAGCAGAAGTCGCTTTATATGATAAAATCTTTTCACGAAGATCTTGGCGTGTTTCCTCTAAATAGAGTCTTTCCTCACCCCATGATCCATTCGTCGTTTCAACTAACTTCGACGTAAGTAACGTTTCATGATTTCGTATATGCTCATGTTGACTATAACCGTAACGAACGATTTCACCAGGTGTCCATTTCTTTTTCTTTTCAATTTGCTTCGTTACTTCGCTCATTAATACATCTACTGCTGCATTACTATGAGCTAACACAAGTACCGATTTTCCTTTTTGATAATGCGCCGAAATAATACGTGATAAATTGTAAGACTTCCCTGTTCCTGGTGGTCCCCACACGTACGTTGTCGGATTGTAAAATGAACGATACGCCAATTCATTTTTCGGATTTTTCATCTTCTCAATATGCTTTGGACTACTCGTCCCATCAACAAGACGCTTTATACGATTACGTTTCAGCTTATCTTTATGTGCCTCTTTCAATCGCTCTTGCAGTTGCTCTAACAATTGCCACGGTTCACTGTATAAAACGGCTTCTCGTATTTCGCCTTGTATATAATCATTTAACTTCAATTCGATTTCTAATCCATGTACGGATAATACTTCTCCCGTCGCTTCCTCACCATCGAACTCAATTCGAATTGGTGAACCTTCAGGTAAACTTACTTCCGATATAAGCTGAAATACGTATACTGTACTTTCATAATCTGTATATAAAAAACGACCGTTCATGATAGAGATTTTACTACCACCTATCGTTTTCCAATGTTTAATTTCATACGCTAATGCATAATGCCACTCTTTCATCGTTGCCGATAATGAAGGAGTTTGAGTAGGTGTATTCATCGTATAATCTCCTTCCTTCTCCCCAAACATACTTTCTCACTATACCATATAACACGCTAAAATTTGTAAGGTTTTTATCTTGCTTATTTTCTTAATTTTCAATAACATATTGCATATAATTTTCAGAAAGAAGGAATCTACATGCCAGTTAGAAGAATAGAACACGTTGGACTTATGGTTGCAAACTTAGAAACATCTATTTCATTTTATGAAGAAGTAGTTGGCTTACAGCTCATTAAACGTATGGGGCACCCGAATCCAGACTTAAAACTCGCTTTTTTAGGTGTAGAAGAATCGAAGGAAACGATACTCGAACTCATTGAAGGTTATAACTCTTCTCTTCCGGCAGAAGGAAAAGTACATCACATTTGCTTTAAAGTGGATTCATTAGAGGATGAAATCGAAAGACTAAAGAAACAAAAAGTAACCTTTCTACTAGGAGAAGAAATTGAAACATTACCAGATGGAACACGTTACATATTCTTCGCTGGCCCTGACGGAGAGTGGATTGAGTTTTTTGAAACGGAGAGATAAAGTGAAACTTTAATCAGTGGGGTTTTGTTCATCCCCCACTGATTATTAGTTGAACCAATCGGGCTTTTACGGGCAGTTGATCCCCACCTAACTTCTGTGCTTCCTCTGGATTTTGAGGTGGGGTCTTACTGCCCGTTAATGCGGGATAAAGTAAGACCTTAGGATAGAAAAGGAGCCGGAATTCCGGCCCTTGTTTTTAACTAGTAACAATGAAACATATCTTCAACCCGAAGAATCACCCAGATTAAAAAACAATCATTTTATTAGGAGTAAAGAATGATAAATACAATCTATATTATTGTTTTTTGGATACTTATTCTATTTCCAATCCTGTATGTAATTAAGATAAAGCGCTGGAATATAAAAGTGGCTGCCGTGTTTGTTGGAAGAATCCTATTAAGTATTATCTTTTTCATAAATGGAATAGTTTTAGGAATGCAACGAAATTGGGCAGAGCCTCCCTATGAAACAGAATGGGATTTCTTTATACAGTCTTTACAACATGGAAAAACTGATGCGCTTATAGAAGTATTACTTCTAATTATTATCATTACTTTGGATTTAGCAGTTATATTTTATTATAGAAATAAAAAGAAATAGGATATTCTCTCCTATTTCTTTTCTTAATGGGGTAGCGCCACATATCCATTAAGCTAATATTTTGATGTCCCCAAAAACAAAAATTTTATCTCTTCAAAGTTAGTTGTCTATGAGAATTGAGTTCATTTTTTTGTTTTTGGATATTTGCTTTACTTAGCTTGATAGCAATGTAGTTCTACCCCTTATAAATGTTATAAAAATCTTTCAAATAGCTCTAACTTGCACAATGCTTCCCGTTAATATAATACGCTGATTCTGTGAAAACCGTAAATACAACCTCTACTTCTGGAAGTCCAAAATCCATTACATATGTAGTAATGGCCTTGGCAACTCGATCACGAATTTCCTGTCCACGCTCGAACCATTTCACTTCAATAAGAGGAAACGCTTCTATTTCTTCTCCATTGAATACAAACGTAGAACTTGGTAGTTCCAAGGTGAAATTATCCGTACCACACTCACAGATATCTGCGAGCTCTTCTACTAATGGCTTGCTTATGCTTTTTAATTGTTCAGTAGTAATTCCACGAAACACAACATGCGGCATGTGAATCCCTCCGTTAGATAGCTTTATATTTGCTCATATCATAACACAATTTATTTTGCTGCACTAACATCTATTGGTACATTCATAAGGCTGGCGTGAAAATCCAACTTGAATATGACCTTTTAAGTGGACAGTTCCTTCTCATACAGGACCAGGTAAACAACATGATCGAACCTACGGTTCTTCGTGCGTTCCGACAGTGAAAGCAAATGACCTGTGTATCCGAGATTTAGGTTATTTTCATCTCAAAAATCTTCAACATATACATGATAAGAAAGCCTATTATATCTCTCGTATTAAATCCAATACACATATTTATCAGAAAAATCTCAATCCAGGCTACTTTCAAGATGGAAGAATAAAGAAAGGTACACAATACATTCAGTTAGATATGGAGAAGTTGATGAATTCCATGCAGCCAGGACAAACTTATGAAATAACAGATGCTTATGTAGGGATGATTTTCTCCCGTTTTTTTCTAAAAGATAAAACAAACACAGTAAAACTTTTGATAATTCATGGATGTCTTTTTGTAACCCTTCATAAAACAATAGATAATAATTCTTTATCATATAGATGGATTTGCATTCACTTGGCTCTTTCTTTTTCTTATCCAAGAGTAACTGACGCATTTTGAACATCGTCGATGAACAGAGTAAAATACTTATGAGTTGCCCATATAAATGACACTCTAGGTGTTCTATAACGTGAGGAGACATATGTCGTTGTAATTCTTTAGCAATCAGTTGAAGTTCACTTTGAATCGAAATATTCATAAAGAAACGCCATCCTTTCCTATGATTTTACAGAAAGGATAGCGTCTTTTTTACTTTGTGAATAGTGCAAAACCTTAGCTTTATAGCGATGCAATGGCCTCTCCATATAGCCGTTTAATATTTATTTCTATTACCTTTATTTAAGCCTTTCTAGTTTTGAGATGGCTTGTTTTAATTCTTCACAGACATCTTCATTGTGTTCCTTTAGTAATCTATTATGTAATACAGGCAAAACTGACTTATCACCAATCTTACTTAATGCGTAAGCTACATATTCTCGAATTTCATCGTTTGGATCTTCAATACAAGTCAATAAAGAGCTAACTAATCTTACATCCGGAAAGAATTTAGCTAATTCTGTTCCCCAGTACCTTCTACCTTCATGTTTATCTTGTATAGTTCTAATTAGGTGTGGAACTATCTCATCATTATTAAACTCACATAATACACCTGTTGCATGGTCATATACACCATAACAATCATCTAAACTAAAGGTCATCATAATAGGCTCTATACAACTTGGATGTGGATTCTCTTCAAAATATGTAATTGCACTTGCGTATTCATCTATCATTTCTTCAGTTAAATCCTCGTCATCAGGCATAGGAGAGTATTTTTTAAGTATTTGAATGGCTTGTTCTCGATTCATAATTTTCACCTCTAATTTATTGTATACCATATTCATGTGAAGTTAACATATCATTATCAATAGTCAATAGAATTTTAGTTATGGGGAGATTATGATTCTTTAGGTTGATGGCGATGGGGTAGCGCCATCAACCTAAGATTTTTAATTACTCCCAGAACGAAAACTTTATGCATCATTGACTACTGATAATGAGAATTATGTAAATAAGCTGTCCATATGGACAGCTTATTCGATTTTTTCAAATACGTAATATTTTATTTCTCGATATTTTTTTAATCTTCCTTATCGATTTCTATTGTGCCTGTTCTAGCACTAACCTTTAAAATATTTAACAGATTATCAGGTGTCTTGATTTCCAATTCATATTCAAATTTAGATTGTGCTAAGTTGTCATCTTCTAATTCGAATTCTTTTTTCACATTCATAATTTCGCCATTTGTATGAGCTAAAGAAATTTCACGAACTTGTTTCTCTGTGTAGTTTTCATTCTTTTTGGCATAATTGTAACCCATACCATAATATCCACCAACAATAGCAATACCACTTACTAAAATAGCAATTACACTTATAATTATTTTCTTTTTATGTTTTAACATTTTCATCCACTCCTTAATGATTAATCATCTATTCCAAATCTTACTTCAAGTGCATTTTCTGCTTGCTCTAATTGATCTTCAAGTATATCGTGTTCTCTTTCTTGTATTTGATATTGTTCAACAGTTATCGTTCCAGCGTGAAAATCTGCTTCTAGCTGATCATCAGATAGATCTATCTTGTCATCTAATTGGTCAATTTCTTTTTTTGCTGCTAAGTACGTATTTAAGTTATCTTCTTTTGCTCCAACTGGTTTCGTGTTATTTGCCTTTTCTACAATAGATGTGACTTCATTTTTAAAATCTTGTGTTTGCTTAGTATCATTCATAGCAGGCCCTGTTTTGTCTGGTTCTTGTTGTAGTTGAGCACCTTCTTTTTGTGATTTATCGTTTTCTACTTTCAGTTGTTGTACTTCTGTATCGTTATCAGCTTGAGTCGAACAAGCTGTTAAGAATAAACAAGACATTGCTCCAATCATCATCCATTTTCCCATTATGTTCTCCTCCCTTTACATGTGCACCTTATCCATGTCTTTATATTACTGAACAAACATTAAAGGAAGATTAATGTGCAAAAAAATAAAATGATATAATTAAATAGTTTCTAATCTTTCTTTAATGTTTTGGAATTATAGTGATACATATAAATAAGAAGAAAAGGAGAATGTTAATGCGAGTTCTTATTGTCGAAGATGAAGAAGACTTACAAAATATATTAGTAAAACGATTAAATGCAGAATATTATAGTGTCGATGGATGTGGGAATGGCGAAGATGCCTTAGATTATATAAGCATGGCTACCTATGATTTGATTGTGCTTGACATTATGATTCCCGGAATAGATGGTTTACAAGTATTACAAAGATTACGCGCGGACAATAATACAACTCCTGTCTTGCTTCTTACAGCTAAAGATACAATTAATGATCGCGTAAAAGGACTCGACTTAGGTGCGGACGATTATTTAGTAAAGCCGTTTGCTTTTGACGAACTGTTAGCAAGAATTCGAGTGTTGATGCGAAGAAAAACAGGAAATACATCTAATGTGTTTGAAATCGCTGACCTAGTGGTGGATTGCAATATGCATAAAGTAACAAGAGGAAACCGAGTTATCAATCTTTCCAGTAAAGAATTTGCTATTTT
This sequence comes from Bacillus nitratireducens, assembly GCF_036320425.1. Classification (NCBI taxonomy): domain Bacteria; kingdom Bacillati; phylum Bacillota; class Bacilli; order Caryophanales; family Bacillaceae; genus Bacillus; species Bacillus nitratireducens. The sequence goes on along the minus strand of NZ_JAUMJO010000002.1, from coordinate 980,772 downwards.
AGAATATATGATTCGTAATAAAGAAGTTGTGTTGTCACGAGATAAAATTGAGCAACATGTGTGGAATTACGACTATGAAGGTGGCTCGAATATTATTGATGTTTACGTCCGCTATCTTCGCAAAAAAATTGATAGCCAGTTTGAAACGAAGTTAATTCATACAGTACGAGGAACTGGTTACGTATTGCGAGTAGAATCATGAAAAGACTATCAATAAAAATGAGAGTGACCCTATGGTATACGGGGCTAGTTGTAATTATTATGGCACTCGTGTTAGCTTTTATTTTAACTTCTTCAGATAAAGTTTTGCTCTTTAATATGAAAAATCAATTGAAGAGCACAGTAAAAGAAAGCATTGAAGATATCGAATATAAGCATGGACAGTTAAAGATTGACGATGAATTTGAAGCCTTAGAAGATGGAGTAAATATCATCATTTATAGTAAACAAGGTGAGCTGCTGGCAGGACATAATCCAACAACCTTTAATAAAAAGGTATCGCTTAAATCCGATGAAATACAAACCATTAAAGACGGTAATAAGGAATGGATAGTATATGATTTTCTCCATAATATAGGCGGCGATGAGCAAATCTGGGTTCGTGGCATAATGACCATGAATCAATTATCATCGACCATGAATACGCTTATTGTGGTAACACTCATCTCATTTCCATTGCTTATTCTCATTGCGGCAGTGGGAGGATATTTTATTACGCAAAGAGCGTTTCGACCTGTGCAACAAATGAGTGATTCAGCCAGTGAAATTGGTGATGGTAAAGATCTATCGAAGAGAATTAATTTACAAGGTTCACCAAAAGACGAAATGTATCATTTAGCACAAACCTTTGACAAAATGTTTGAACGATTGGAGACATCATTCGAAAGTGAAAAACAATTTACATCTGACGCATCTCATGAATTAAGAACACCAACATCTGTTATTATTTCGCAATGCGAATACGCTTTATCGCAGAGGAATACTCCGAAAGAAATGGAAGAATCGTTAGAAGTAATTTTAAAGCAATCACGTAAAATGTCCGCGTTAATCTCACAACTCTTATTATTAGCAAGAGTTGACCAAGGAGAGCATAGTACTTTTCAATTTGAATGTATCAATATGAGTGAATTAACGGAAATCGTTGTAGAAGAGCTTTCATTAATGGTTCAAGAAGCTTCGATTGATATAACAACTAATATAGAGGAAAACCTGTTCATTAAAGCAGATCAAACATTGATGATGCGTTTATTAATGAATTTACTAACGAATGCAATTGCTTATAGCAAAGCGAACGGCATTGTGAATATGCAACTGTTCCGTGATGAAACCAACATAATAGGTAAAGTCTCCGATAACGGCATAGGCATCAGCGAGCAACATATTGCGAAAATATGGGACCGCTTCTATCGAGTTGACGCAGCACGAACATCTTCAAACATTGGAAATACAGGTTTAGGATTGTCGATGGTAAAATGGATTGTCGAACTACACGGAGGAGAAATTACTGTTGAAAGTGAATTAGGAGAAGGCAGTACTTTTACATTTAAACTACCAATTGAAAACCGAGCATAATGTATGCTCGGTTTTCGATTTAGAATAAAGATTGATTAAAAAGCTCTCTTCAGTCCTTATTTAAAAGTAAATACAAAACTCCATTTTGAAAAAAGGCGATTAAAATGGAGTTACTCTTTTTAGCTATATATGAGATTTTACAAAACCATCTACTTAAATCCATTTTCCAAGTATACCATTCAACAATCTGAAATATTCTAATCAATACAATCACTCATTTAACTAAAAAAATTGGTTAATTGCATAACGTTCTTCTGACTTCTTTTTGTAAGAGCGCTACCCATCCTAGACATAAAATGAGCTTTTTTGTTACAAGTAAACACAAAATCTCGTTCTGGAGGTACTTTAAAATCTTAGCTTGATGGGTATGTGGCGATACCCCTATACACTAAAAGAGGCAGTAGAATCAAAACATATAATGAATGTGCAACGCTACTAATAGTGCCGACACACTCAAAATACACGTTAAGGTACGCGAGTAATTTAGTAACGTCCACCGTGATTCAAATCTGACTCTGAGTTCATCCCATACGTTATAGAAGGTATACTTAATTTGATAAATTCCCCCAGCGATTTGACACTGTCCTAAAAACTGTTCAGCCAGTGTGCAAAGGTTTATTTTAAATTTCAAATTGCGTCAAGAAATTGGTTAACACCTTGCCCATTAAGCTAAGATTATATAGCTTTGATTTCATATGATATTTTTTCTTTTTCTACAGTATCAGTCCAGCTTATTAAAAATAAGAAAATCCCGTATTCAATAAAAATACGGGATTTTTATAAATAAGTTTATTTTTAAAATTAACACTGATTCGAAAGAAGTTCATTAGTTACATATTACTTATCTAATTAAGAAAAATTCAAATACCAGCCCAAACATCTTTTCCATATCGCCCTTCATCTTGCACACGATCCAACCAATTCCTTGCTTCTTGTTCACTGACTTCATGAATTTCTTGATATGCTTGACAAAGGGTGTCTTCTACATCAGGAGCCATTTTACTTCCATCACCACATATGTAAAGATGAGCTCCATTATCTAATAACGAAATTAAATTGATTCTATCTTGTTTTATTAAATGCTGTACATATGTTTTAGGATATCCTTCTAGGCGAGAAAAAGCTGTGTGTAAAGAGATTAATCCATCTCTTTCATCATTTTCTAGTTCTGTACGATAAAGATAATCCTGTTCAGGATGACGACAACCAAAATATAGATGTGCTTCTCCTAAGTTAATACCTTTTTGCTTTTGAACACGACGCGCTTGTAAGAATCCACGGAATGGTGCAATTCCAGTACCTGGTCCAACCATGATAATTGGTGTTTCTGGATTTTCAGGTAATTGAAAGTTTGATTGTGGCGTTCGAATGAAACAGATAATCTCATCTTTATTATGACGCTGAGCTAAATAATTAGAAGCGACTCCTTCATATGTCCCTCCCCCACTCCATGCAGGTGCATTAACAACACCAACCGTAATGCTCAGACGATCCTGTGCAACGAGTGGAGAGCTTGAAATAGAATAGTAACGCGGTTTGAGCGCAGGAAGAAGTTCTAAAAAGCGTTCAAATCGGATTTCACAAGCCTCATACTTTTCAAGAAGATCCAACATTGATATACGTTTCTTTAATATTTGCTCATGATAAACTCCCTCTTCCAATAATGATTCCAATTCCTTTTTATGAGGAGGGCATGCTGTAAATGTCACCATTTCTCGTATTTGTGCTCGAGTGGCTGCTTCTTGAACTTCTACACTATAACTAAGAAGGTCAAATAAACTAACAGGACTGTCTAAAGGTATGTGATTTACACTGCGTCCACTTGCGCTCAGTATGACTTGATCTTTCCCGTTTAATCCGAAGCGTTTTAAAATTCGGTTGACATTTTTCTCACTATTAATTGGCAGCACCCCAAGGTGGTCACCTTCTTGATACGTAGCGCCTTCTGGCAAGGATATCTCAATATGTCGCGTGCTTCTTTCACTGCTAGATGATTGAAGTTCACGATTTTCTAGTATAGATGCATAAACTGCTTCATATGTTCGCGCAAGAGGAGATCCTCCAAGACGACTAACAAATTGTAAACTTAATGTACTACGTTCTTTCTCAATGTTTTTGTTAAGTTCCAATCCAAATGCCTTCATCGCATCAGACCACATGCTTTGTTTCCATTGCTCGAGTTGTTCCTCGAAATCACCACTTGCATCCGCTTCTCCACGTGTAGAAAATCTTGTTGCTCCTTTTTGAGCCATTTGCTCATCAATGTATCTTGGAATTCGCTGATAAGTACTAGCCCAATTATGATCTCCGCAACCAAACACTGCATATTGAACACCTTTTAGCTCATCCGCTTTTAATTCCTCCAACCATTGCACAAACTGCCCTGCATTACTTGGTGGTTTTCCATTATAAGAAGAAGTTACAATAAGAACCCCTCCTTCTTTTGGCAGACTTCCAATTCGATCGTTAAGAGCTACCACTTCCGTTTGAACACCTTCTAAACTAGCCGTATCTGCTAATTCTCTTGCAATACCTTCTGCTACCCCTGTATCCGAGCCATACAAAACAAGAAGCGAAAGATTGTCGGCTCCAATAATAGAAGGAGTCTTCTGAACTTGCTGTTCGATTTCATCGTTTTTCAGTTTCTCCTCTATAGGCGCAAGAACAGTAGTATGGCTAATAGTTTGATTTCGGGGTAGAATCCTAATTTTAAAATCACCAGGCTTTAGCGTTAATGTTTGTTTTACGTCCAGCTGATAGTCTTGATAATCGATGAATTCAAAATGTTGAAGAAGCATTCCCATTACGAGTGTGGCTTCATGAAGTGCAAACTGCATACCGATACATGCTCGTTGACCATTTCCAAATGGCTTATAAGCATGATGAGGAACCTTATCCAGCTCTTCAAATCGTTCAGGTTGGAATTCTTCCACATTGTCTCCCCACGCGTCTTTATCCCTATGTAGCTGTGGAATAAGAACAGAAATACGATCTTCTCCTTTCTTAATTGGATATTTCCCACCAATCACTGTATCCTCTTTTGCATAGAGACTGAATGCTGGAGCAGTAGGCCATAGACGTAGCGATTCATTTAAAATCATCCGGATATACTTTAGTTTCATAACTTGTTGGTATGTTGGAGTGGGATCTGTTAAAACCCGATCTACTTCTTCATAGGCTTTTTTCAATTTATCTGGATTCTTTAATAAAAAATAGATTGCAAAAGATAATAATCCACTTGTTGTTTCATGCCCAGCTATTAAAAAAGTGATAATTTGGAAACGAATATTTTCATCATCTAATTTTTCACCAGTTTCCGGATCCTGCACATTTAACATACGGGAAAGTAAATCATTTTCTTCCTGATTTCCACTACTTTTACGTTCAGCAATAATATTATCTACTAAAGAAAACATAGATTGAATATCATGCTGAAATTGACGTTTCGTTCTCCACATGAGTTTGTCTTCTATATCCAGTCTCTGTAATTGGTGCATCGCCTCATCTAAAGCACGACTCATGCTAGTAATAAAAGGATGAGAGGTCTCACGATAAAAGCTATTAAATCGGTAATTAAAACCACATAGACCAATTGTATCCAATGTAAGGCGGGTCATATCCTCCGGAACATCCACATTTTCATTTGGATTAAGTCGTGCCCATTTTTGAACGAGTTGTACGGCAATATCAACCATCATGCCATGGTAATCTTTCATTGCCCGTTGACTGAATGTAGGCATCAAAATATTATGAGCTTTTTTCCAGTTAGGCTCGTCAGTCTCACTTGTAAATAATCCGTCCCCAGCAAAGGCACGAACTTTTGCTAAAGCACCATCTATACTTTTATCGAACCGTGTTTCGTCACAGACTTCTGCTACCAGTTCATGTCCAGAAACGACAATGATGGCATCACTTAAAGTTTGAATTCGAAAAATGGGACCATACTCTTCCGCTATCTTGATAAAGGATAGGGTCGGTTTATCTTTATCGATTAATGGGAGATTCCCCAGCAATCCATATGTTTTCGGTTGAGGAATAGCAGATACTTTTTTATCCATTAAAAACACCCTTTCAAAAAAGCATGAAATAAAATATCCCATTCAATAAAAAGAAGATAGCAATGAATCGCCTGGGATAAAGATATGTAATTGATTACCTTATTTTATCTTTTCCCTAACTATTCACGATTATGATTTTGCTTATAAGGTTGGTAATCTAAGTTGTTTGTTGATATTAGATTTATAACTTGCAGAGAAAATACTAAATTAAAATGAAGCGAATTATTATAATTGGAGCATTATAATGTTAGTGTTAAAAGATAATCTAAAATTATTAATGTTTATGAGAAATTGCAAAACGGATGTCATCTCTTGTATTTGTTTATGAAACGCTCATTTTGATTCATCTTTTTTATAAATCAAATTCAACCTAAAAACTCCCCACATATTTTGATCAAACTTTATTTTACAGCTACAGTTGCACTACATATCCGTCAAGCTAAGAAAAGCGAATACCCAAAACAAAGAAGTTGACGAGCTTAAGATTGTAGTATTTGGAAAGCCCATAGTTTCTAATGTCCATTCAAACAAATACGATAAGCAAGTAATTGTTTGACTAGTAAAAAGGATCTGATATGAATATCAGATCCTTTTAGACTATAGACAAACTATTTTTGGAGAGTTCAGATGCTAAAAAATAGTTTGTCTCTTGCTTTATAGCAAATTTATCCAACAACATTTATACGTAGTGCTTTCTATGCTACAATTTACTATAAGTGAGTGAGGAAGGCAGGTGTCTTATGAAAATATCCGTTTATGTTGCAAGTGCATTTAGCAAGGATCATAAAGGCGGAAATAAAGCAGGAGTGGTATTTATTGAGAATACATTGACCACTACTCAAAAAATGGCAATAGCCAAACAACTGGGCTATGCGGAAACCGCATTTATATCAGAATCTGAAATTGCTGATTATAAATTTGAGTATTTTACACCAAAAGAAGAAGTTGATTTATGTGGTCATGCCACAATTGGCTCTTTCGCTATACTGATGCATTTAAATAAACTTTTCAGGAATCGCTATACGATTGAAACGAACAGCGGTGTTCTTACTATTACTATAAAAGATGACATGATATTCATGGAACAAAACAAACCGATATTCTATGATGTTGTATCTCCAAACGAGTTCATCGACTGTTTTGACATTAAAGCTATAGACAATACATATCCAATTCAGATTGTCTCCACGGGCTTAAAAGATATTTTAATTCCTATAAAAAGCGAAACACGATTACATGCACTGCAACTTAATTTTGAAAAAATTAAAGAAATCAGCAAGTATTATAATGTTGTCGGGATGCATCTATATACTTTTAATGACAATCGAATTATATGCAGAAATTTCGCTCCACTATACGACATCAATGAAGAAGCAGCGACTGGAACTTCAAACGGTGCATTAGCTTGCTACCTTTATGAACAGCACTACTTGCAAAAAGAAGTCTATGTATTTGAACAAGGTTATTCTTTACACTCGCCTTCCGAAATATTAGTTAAATTAGCAACCAATAGCAAGAATGAAATAGAAAAAGTTTATGTTGGCGGCAAAGGCTATTACTGTGAAACTAAGTGTTTAAATGTAGAAAATATTGAGTGAAAATAAAAAAAACGAATAACAAGGTTGAGAAGGATAGAGAAATAGATAAAAAAACAAACACATTATTTAATTGAACAATGTGTTTGTCTTCAATTTGAAAGGGTCTGATATGAATATCAGATCCTTTTTACTATATATAATTATTTCACTGGTTCTTTTCCAAATTTAAATACCAGCGCCTTAGCAGCAGAAATTTGCATTTCTTCATAGTCTAACTAAACAGTAAAAACTTATAGGAATCATGATCTAAAGTTTTATTTTACTCTACCGATTTAACCTCTCGACAGCTTCCGCGCTTGTATCTACACGTTTAACGAAAAAAACTAATAGTAGGGCAACAATATTCATGCCAAGCGCTACATAGAACGAATATTGAATTCCGGATAATAAAGCCTTCTGAGTTAATATTGCCTTCGTAGTTTCTGTGAAGGTTGTTGGATCTACATCAGCCATTAGACTTTCAGCTTTTGTTTTTGTTACAGAATTCATAATCGTAACAAGGATAGCAGTACCAATCGAACCGGACACTTGTTGGGCTGTATTATTAACAGCTGTACCGTGCGGATTTAAGCGAGTTGGCAATTGATTAAGGCCGTTTGTCATAAGTGGCATCATCACCATCGCCATCCCAAACATCCGCAGTGTGTAAATAAGAATAATATGTGTGTGACTAGAGTCGATTTGCAGATTTGCCAGCATATAAGTTGAAACAGCTGTAATGGAAAGTCCTACTATACCAAGAATCCGAGGGCCATATTTATCAAATAGTTTACCTGTAATTGGTGACATAACCCCCATTATTACCGCACCTGGCAGCATCATCAGCCCAGAGCTCAGCGGCGAAATACCGCGGACGTTTTGTACATAAGCTGGTGTTAAAATCATACCCGAAAACATGGCCACTGCGTTGACAATTGCAATTACAGATGCAAGTGCAAACATTGGGTACTTGTAAACACGTAAATCCAATAACGGTTCATTCATTTTTAATTGGCGGATAATGAAAGTAATTAGGGAAATAGCGCCTATGATTAAGGTCGTTAAGACAACTTTATTCGTCCAACCGTCGGAGCTTGCAGAACTGAATCCATATAACAAACCGCCAAAACCGACAGAAGATAATAATAATGAAAGATAATCTAGTTTTGCATTTTTGTTTTGTCTCATGACATTCTCCGATTTCCAAATCCCTAACAGTAAGCTAATGATTGCTAACGGTAAAATCATTTCAAAAAGCAAACGCCAGTCATAATACTCTACAATATAACCTGATAGTGTCGGTCCAATTGCTGGAGCTGTAATCATAACTAATCCAAAAATCCCCATTGCTGTTCCCCTTTTTTCTCTTGGAAAGCTTACTAGCATAATATTCATTAACAAAGGCCCCATGACTGAAGAGCCTGCTGCTTGAACCATCCGGCCAGTAAGTAATAAACTAAAGTTCGGTGCTAAAGCCGCTAAGGCCGTACCAAGAATAAAAATCACCATAGATGTAATAAATAAGCTCCTATTGGAGAAGCGGGTTATTAAAAATGCTGATGCCGGAATTAATATACCACTTACAAGCATATACCCTGTAGAAAGCCACTGGATCGTTGAATAATCTTTAATGTCTAAATCCTTCATTATTGATGGCAAGGCTACATTTAAAAGCGAGTTGTTGAGAAATGAAACAAATGCCCCAATAAAAAGGATTACAAGCATTAAATATGGTGGTTTTCTTTTATGTAATGTTTCACTCATATATTTATTTGCCCCTTCATTATAAATTCCATTAATTCGTTTAAGTCGTTTGCATATCTGCACAAGAATACATTGTCCTTGCAGTATTTTGCCAAACTCTTCGAAGGGATATTCTCTTTTTAGCAATTCTAATTACTCAACATAACATTTTTAAATCTTTTTTATTGATTAAACCTTTATAAACATTTAAATAAGATTTTGAATGAATATTTAAATACATTTGTTAACCGAAATTACATTAGGCTAAAATAAACAAAAGGAGCAACTGAAAATACCCTTCTAAAATAAAGTGAAACTTTAATTAGTGGGACTATTACAGGCAGCCCAACCCCCATCAAACTTCTTTGCTTCCGCTGAATTTTGAGTTGGCGGCGTCTTACTGCCCACAAATAGCGGAATAAATCAACAAGACCACACACCCATTCTTTTAAATACGGGCTTGTAAATCTAGTTATGTAACCATCCATAAAAAGGAATATTACATAGGCTAAGTCTAACATTACATTTTTAAAGTGAGGGGAATAAGCTTATGCACCAATATTGGTATTTGAATGCAGAGGGAAACGGTGAGCAATATAATAACCAAATTTCAATGTCATCATTATATTCACAGCCCCAAATAACTAAAGCTGAGGAAATGAATGGTCTGAAGATTCCTAAGAATTGGAGTTGTCGAGTCTATCCATTTGGTTGGGATTCATCAGCCAATTATACGGGTTTCAATCACGAGCCCCCTCCCTTCTCTTGGGGTCAGCCAATCCATTATGCAGGGATGATGCCCCAAGGACATCCTGCTAATTGGACTCCATTACCAGGCCATGCAGGTTTTAATTTTCAAAAACCTCCCTTCCCTTGGGCCCAACCATTCAATCATACAGGGATGTTCGCACAAGGTCATATTGCCGCTTTACTATCACCGCCAGCCAAGCCTTTTCATTTTAATACCAATAATAACTGGGGTATTTTGGGGAATTCTCCAGGATGGGGAGGACAGATAAGTCCCATGGGATGGGGAAATAACGGAGGTAACGGTCAACCAGGAATGCTTGGAAACTTATTGACGGTAGGAAAAGGCACCATGAATGGAATCGGAATGCTTAGTAGTCTAATCGGTATGGGAAAATTCTTCTTTTAGTTAATTAGAACGGGAGGATAGGTCCATAGCTCAAACATGTCCCCTCAATGTATTTATTGTATGGTTCTAGTACTCCCTCCAAGTTCGTTTCCTCTCCTTTCAAATTATAAAAACATCTATTACCTTGTATGTGATAACTTGATAGAGGTGTGGTTGCATCAACAAAACGCAAATTTCGTACGCTAAGCAAAACGCTACAAAAAACCGGTTCCTTTACGAAAGAACTGGTTTTTTGTAGCGTTTATTTATTTGAAAAGTAGTCAAATCTTTTTTGAAATATTTAATGAATCTGGGCAAAACATAATAAAAAGTACAATACCAGCTAAAATAAATGAAGAAGGACACACCTCTAATACCTCATCCAGTTCTTGTTGTTGTAAAATAAGTAGCATATAATCAATTAAAATAATGTAACAACCCACATTAGAAAAAACAACAAGAAAAGACATTCCAAATATGGAACGTCTTCTTTCACTTTATAAAACCATTCAACAATCCGAAATATTCTAATTAACAAAATCACACATTTAACGAAAGAAACTTGTTAATTGCATAACGCTTTTCTAACTTTCCTTGCGAAAGTTAGTGGATCCTCAACGTCTTCAATATTAACGTAAATCAAATTCGGATCATCACATAACCACTCATTGTGTATAGATGAAACGATTATTCCTTGTTTAATAATTGTAGCAACAAATCCATTGACCTCTCTTTGCAATAGCGCTACCCGGCCTAGACATAATGCTCGTCCAGTTTTATTATCTCGTGATTCGAATGAGAAGGAAGTTGTTACTCTAAAATGTTTTCCTAAGATTGTTGCTTGTATTTCATCCCGATTTATTGTTGCCACGCATTTTCCACCGGCGAATCCTTCTTGGCCACCGATAATTCTTGCAAACTGTTGACAAATTAATTCATCATGAAACGCCATACTTTGAATCATCCCCCCTTTTACTGTTAGGTTATGAATGACTACATAGGTCTGAAACGGCAATAAATCTATTTTACAAAAAAGATTATCGCAATCTATTAACTCAATGATTCTTGATTATTTGAATTAACTCGGCTATTATATGGTAAAGCATTTTTAGAGAGCATAAAAAAAACACCCTAAGGTGCCATCCTCCGATTTGAGAATCATATCTATGTATGGAGAAATTTAGAAAAGAGAAGCTTCTAACTATAATTTATAGAGCTCTTATACCATGAATTACTTACATACATATTTCCTTATTTACCCGAAGAAGAATCCCGTTATATTACTTTCTGATCAGTCTCGTTAAAGCCATCCCAATAAATCCAGCACCCATCCCTATTAGCCATCCAGCATGAGTATCACCTAATATAGATCCCACTCCTCCGCCAAGAAACATGCAGCCAACGAATACTAATCCTCCAATTCCCCAATTCGGCCGTTCCATAATTCAATCACATCCCTTCAATAAAACATATGCGATTAACTAGCCTAACTTTCTTGCATGGGATAGTTAATTATTTTGCTTAAGTTTAGCACTTCAGGGAATTCAAAAGACGCGGAGATTGAGCCATTTGAATGGATTGCAGAAGGTGAATTTAATTTTTTTATATTATAATAACTTAACGAAATCTGTTAGCTCAATTATTCTTGATCATATGAATTGTTACCAGAGTTTAAATGGTGCAGAATTTTTTTGTTATAAGGTGTTTTTCCTTTTCAGCTTGATGGGTATGGGGTGCTACTCCATCGCTATTAAGTTAAGAAACACATTCTTTCCCAAATGTTCAGTTAAAAAATGTCTTAGACTGCATTTAGTTGGTATAACTAGATTCCTCTATTCTAGTTTTCTAAATGTAATGCTGGAAAAGATTTAACCTTGTCATTGGAGGGCACATATATTCATGACAATTAATTAAAATAGATCCTGCACTATGAAATAAATTTTTAGATAAACCAAAATAACAAGCAAAAAGCCCCTTCCAACTTGAAGGGGCTTTTAGTATATAGAAATTAGCTTAAATCAAAGATAACATTTCTTGAAAGGGGGCATTTTTATATGATTCAGGTTTATTGAGGAGCCTTCATTTGAAGCAACTTTAACCCCATACCAATAAAAATCATTCCAGTTACTTTATTTAGAATCATTCCTACCTTTTGATTTCCTCTTAATTTTTTCGTGACATATGAAGAGAAATAAGCAACAAATAAACACCACAATAGTCCAGTTACTGTAAAAGTAATTCCTAAAATGATAAAAGGCATAGGACCTGAAGCTTTTGTATCTATAAATTGCGGAAGAAACGCAATAAAGAATAAAGAGACTTTTGGATTCGTGAGACTTGTTAAGAGTCCTTGTAAATATATCTTTCTAATGTTCAATTTATTGGATGAAGCTTGGAAAGCTACATTTGTTTTATCAAGTATCATTTTAATCCCTAAATATACAAGATAGATAACACCTATAACTTTAATGGTGTTAAATAACACAATGGATTTTGTAAGTATAATAGATAAACCAAAAGCAACCAATAACGTATGAACTAAAGAACCAGTAATAATACCAAAAACAGAATACACACCTGCTTTTCTACCTTGTGAAATACTTCTCCCCACAATATACATGGTGTCTGCGCCAGGAATTAGATTTAATAAAATCCCTGTTAGTAAAAACACTTCGTAATTAATAATACCGTACATTTTAGCACCTCTATCTATTTTTTTGGTGCCCTTATTGATATTAAATGAAATAAAAGAAAAAGAAAAGTGTTTTCTATTTATTCAATAAAATCAATGATTTTTTGATTTACAACCAATAAAACTGATGGAGTGTATCATTCGTATTGCGGACCCAAAACTCACTATTGAATAAGTAAAACCCCAGAAATCCAAAGATCTCTGGGGCTTCATTATATATTTAGCTCTTTTTGCTTTTTATTTTGTTTATGTCTATAAAGCAATTTTCGACTTATGAGAGAAATCAGTAATAAAATCAGTATTAGTATGAAAAGTTGCATAAATGATAAATCAAAATATTTAGCACCCGTAACTATTAAAAGTGTAGAAATCGTACCTTTTACAATGAAAAAAATAATAATCCATAATCCGCCTTTTTTCCAGTTCATTTTTATATTACCCTTTCCTACGTTTAAATTCTTAAATGGGACACCTTAATAGAAATCTATTATATTAATAAAAAAGTAAACTTTTTCACAAAAATCATGTCCAATTACATGTGACGATTTCATAATAAATGAAAATGATATTCACTGTCAATTTTATTGACTATTTTAATTCTGATCATCTCCATAATAGGACGACTTGAATATCCATTTTTTCATCTCAATCTCTTTCCACTTTGTTTCTTCTGGGGAATGTGTAAGGAGATAATAAAGTTCTGTGAACTACCCACCACATAGTATCTCTTATGAGCTTACTTGAAGTGGTGACTTCTCGGTTAATCGTTACTTTTGATAGCTGCATTAATCACGACTTATTTTTAGTCCACACGAACACTCATATGTTCTTTCAGATAGCGGCATTTCTTTTTTGTTTCTACAACCGCCACACACTTTTGTAGAAGGAAATCACTTATCTATTTTCACAAGCTGTTTGCCTTGGTCTTGTAGCTTATACGCTAAGTATGCTTCATTACATTGCTTGGAAATATTAAAAATTACAAAGAAAAGAAGCTAACAATAAATTGTTAACTTCTCAGCTAAAGGCAAAATAGTATCTTTTCTTATTTTTTAATATCTAGGTTGTGATTTAATATTGGTAAGATGAGCATCAAACATATCAATTATTTCAAGAAATCTATCAGCTTCACGAAATACATGGTCTGCTAATAATGGATGAATGATACTCTTTATTTTACATTGCTCAATTAAATCACGTGCCGTTTTCTTAAAATCCCGAAGAGATGTTACTGATACACGATTTTGATCTAAAAATTGATCTAAAAGAGGAACTGTTTGAGATTGTGGTTTCATAGATTCTAAGTCAATTGCTTGATACATTAATTCATCAAAATCATTGCTAAAATTCCGTGCTGTATCTACAAGCTTTCTTTCCGATGGATCAAGAAGATGACCAATAAATTTAGCATGGTCTGCCATAATCCTTAAAAAGAAAACATTTTCTTTAATAATAGCATCAGGAAGGGCATCTAATTTACCTTCATTTAATTCAATTAAACGTTTTCTAAAATAATCGGCTTCCCTACTTGTATGGTCAACTAACAGTGGAAAATTATTTTGCCCTGGCAATTTACATGTGAGAATTAATCCTAGAATTTTTCGTTTAAATCCCCAAATATTAGTTGCAGCTTGTTGTACTTCTGAATTAAATTTTTTTATTTGCCCAGGATCTGTTTCATTTGTATAGGAATACGCTATTTGTTCGATATGTTCAAACAATCGATAAAATTGATTAGCTTCTTCGATTAGTTGGGTATCCTCACATCTAAACCCCAATCGAAGAAAAAAAGAATGCTCCTTCATGATTCTAGACCAAAAACGAATCTCATTTAATGACCGTTCAACAAACATTACAGACGTAACACCCGTATCAGGATGTAATGAGGTTTCATCCCTATTCATTCTTAATCCCCCCAGTAAATACTAAGCTAGTTCTATTCTTATGAGTCAATATATATATAAATGCCATTAATAAAAATCCATGATGATATTGAGCAGGTCCTTTTGGAAATAAAGAAAAGACACCATCGGGTGCCTTTCTCTGACTTGATAACCACATTTTATGTTTAAATGTACCTAGCTTATATTTTGTATTTTTTATAACTATCCCCCTGCACACGAGAAGTGCATAGTATAAATAATAAAAAAGAAGCAGAAAATCACTCACGATTTTCTGCTTCTTTTTTTAATTTAAGTTCTTGATACATACATCGCTTCACGCAAGATTGCTATTTTCTAGTACACAATAACTGGATCATTAGTGTTCAAACTATCATATACAGTTTTTGCAACATTAGGAAGAAGGTTTACACACCCGCCTGATCCCCCTGCTAAATAAGCATTATTTGCCCAGTCTTTTCGCCAGCCTGCATCATGGAATCCTTGGCCGCTATTTGTGAATGGAACCCAGTAATCTACTTTAACTGCATAATCAGCTTTACCTACTGCGCTGCCTCTCAGCGTGTATGGAGTTCGTTTATATAAAACGTACCACACACCTGGTGATGTATCTTCACCCGTGCTATGTTTACCAGTTACTACATTTGTTGTGACTGCTAATTTTCCATCTTTGTAAATCCAAATTTGTTGCTCTGCAATTGAAACTTCCGCATACGTGTCTCCGATGCCATTATTCGATGTTGTTTCATAACCGATACCTTCCTTCTCCCAACCATTTCCATGGATATTAGAAGCAGATAGCGATTTTTCACCCTTTTCAAAAGCTTGTTGAACTTGTTTTGTTTCTTTTTCAACATCTAGTGCCCAGCCGTAGCCTTGTCCTTTTACTGATATGACCGAACCGGAATGGGTTTTAAAGCTGAAATTTTTATTTAATGTTGATTTAGCATTATTAATTTCAGCAATTTTTTTCTTAATATCGCTCGCATCGATTGTAACCTTCATATCCTTTGACATAGAGGCATTTTGAATTAAATCTTTCGCTTTTAAAGGATAAACTTCATTCTGCACTTTATATTCAACTGACTGCCCAAGAAGATTTTGTAATGCTTCTTCCTCTTTTTTGACAATCGGATCGTCTTCTTTAATAGGCTCTATGTATGTAGACTTCAGATGAATTTCACTTTTATACTTCTGCTTGTCGTAATCTTTCAGTAGACTAGTAACGTCATACTGTTTTCCATCAACGCTCTTCGAAATAACAACTTTTCCTTGTTCAAGCTTCGCCATAGCATCTTGAGGCGCTTGTAATTTTTCATTCATAGAGATGAGCTTTTCTTCTACAAGTTTTTTCATCGTTTCACTACGATACTGATCCGCCTTTTCCGGTAGCACTGAATAATTTTTTTCCTTTGAGGAAGGGAAAAATGTCCACTGGCTTTTTAATAGTTTCTTAACTTGTGGCAAATCTTTTTCCGTAAGTTCTGTTTTTGTCTCTTTTTCATCTAAAATTTGTTGTTGATCGACATAGACTTTGTTTGCTAGTCCAGATGTTTTTAATTTCTGTATTGCCTGATCAGCACTCATACCACCAACTTTTGTGTCATTAATCGTAACATTCGAATTGAAGTGAGTTGCCTGATAATAACTCATTCCCCCAATGAGAAGTGCAATTATACCAATACCCGCTACGATAAACTTCCAATTTGTAAAACGTTTGCTTGATCTTACTCGTTTTCTATCAACTTCTTCAACTGATTCATTTACAGTATTGTTGTTCATCAATCTTTCCCCCATATACATTAACGTCAATCGATTTTAAACCAAAACCATTGACTAGTGTACCTTATTTTTCCTGAAATTTCATTATTTTTAACTAGATTTTATCGCATTTAATTAATCAACTTTAGTTTTTTAATAGAACAACACATTGAATAGTCCCTTACAAGTAATAAATCGTTACAATAAACACCAAAAAGTTAAGTACCATATACTTTTATTTAGCTAACTTCTCTCCGGTAACAATCTGAAACAAGGTGTCTGCATTTTTTCCTTCTAATTGAGCATACCGATTATCCCCCGCCATTACTTCTACTTTATCTTTATTAGGACTCATCCAAATTTGATATGACACAGCTTTCGCCTCTATTTTCGGATTTTTAAACTGAAAAATAAACTGATAATCAGCTGAACGCGACATTTCCGATTTTTTATTTTCATAATGAATATCATTTAATATTTTCTTTACTTGCAACACCTGATTATTGTCTGTCACTATCTTAAGATTTTCATATTTATCATCACCAACATGTTTTTGCACTTCGATTCTTTGATCTTCATTTCCTAGTATATTTGAACAGCCTGTTACTATGAATATACAAATAGCAACAAAAACTAAAGTCAAATTTCTAATTCGCATATTAGTCCCCCTCTTTTTAATAGCCTCTTTTTGTATAGATTGTTGCTATTTTGACCATCCTTCTGAGAGGTAATAAAATTCTCTTTCAGGAGGGATTTTATTATGTAGAAAAACGTTTATGCCAATTTTTCAGATTTGCCAAAACATGAACAAATCAAGCTATTTAATCTATTAAAAGAAGATTTTTTTCTAACGATGAAGAGAATATGAAGGATGCTTTTACCACCATTAGGGAAATGCGTTTTAAAGAAAGGTTAGGTTGTGTCCATTGCGGTAGTGTAAAGGTAAAGTGGAACGGCAAGTATAGAGATAGACAGCGTTATCTCTGTCGTGACTGTGGAAAATCTTTCAATAACTTATCTAATACCCCTATTTCAGGGACACGTTATCTTGGAAAATGGTCGAAATATTTTCAAATGATGGTCGAAGGTTATTCCCTCCCCAAAATTGTGGAACGTCTAAACATCCACTTATCCACCGCCTTCTATTGGCGACATAAAATCCTGTATTCCCTTCATTCGATGGGGTTTCAAATGTTGAAAGGGATTATCGAGAGCGATGAGACCTTTTTTAAAGGGTCTTTAAAAGGGCGTAGTAGTTTAGATAGAAAGCCCAAGAAACGCGGAGGAAGAGACGAAAAGAGAGGGATTAGCAATCTTAAAATTGCCGTTGTGGTGGCTCAGGACCGTAATGGACAAGTTATTGTCCAAAAAGCTGGAACTGGTCGTGTGAGAGCTGAAGAAATTGATGCGGTTATCGGATGCTACATTGACCCTTCTTAGTTGCTATGCACGGACACAGCAACTAACTACAAGAAATTTGCTCTAATTTAAGCTCTGAAACACGAACCTATTAATCTAAGCAAAGAAGGATATGTAAAAAAGGGCATCTACCATCTCCAAAACGTCAACAACTATCACAGGCGATTAAAAGGCTGAATGGATAGGTTTCAAGGAGTAGCAACCAAATACTTGGACAATTACCTTTATTGGTTCAACTTTCTTCAACAAAGCAAAAAATTGGCGGAAAAAGAACAGATAAATCAATGCTACTTAGTGCCTGTCAAAATTCTAATCAAATCACTGTGAATTTTCTGCGTGAATTATAAAAAACAGTCATTCCTTAGTGAAACGGCTGTTTTCGTAATTCAATAAAATCTCCCAGATTGCGGTAGATATTTTTAAATATTATTTTGTTTTTTTTGACTTGATTATAATAAAAGATGGACTTCGCGATTCGTTTATTAAATCTGGCATTTTCTCTATCCCTGCCAAAGTTGATTGTGGTTCGATTATTTTATCCAGCGAAAGCCCGTGTTCAATCAAAGTATTTATTAATGTGGCAACAGTTCTATGATAAATAACCACACTATCGTCAACAAACCAGTTGTGTACTCTGATACCTTCTTCTTGATAATTATCTAATGCCCAGTGTGATTTATTACCATCCTCAGTTTTTATCCAATGGTTGCTTCCTTTGCGAGCTGTTGCTATTGGATGTTCGGTTGAAAAGATAAATTCACCACTGCTTTTTAATAGTTCATTAATCTTTTGAATCATTGCCGAGTAATCTTCAATGTAATGTATAGAGAGGGAACTTATAATCAGGTCGAACTTTTGATTGGTTAGTCCCATATCCTCCATAGGAAGGCACATAAATTCTATATTATCATCCTGATTTAACTTTTTAGCACGTTCAATCATATTTTTGGATATGTCTATACCTATTACGTTTTTTGCACCATTTTCTATACAATACTTTGAAAAATGACCATCACCGCAACCCAAGTCTAATACCGATTTTCCTTTCAAACACAGAATTAATGATTTGATTGCTGGCTGTTCTATGAAGTCATTAGCGTTTATTCCACTTTCACGCAATGCTGTGTAGTTTTTGAAGAAATTCGGATTATCGTAAATATTTTGTTTCACTTACATCACTCCTCTGATAAGGTTTTCATAGATTAAACTGACTTCTGTTTCCAAATTATCATACTAACCATAAAAATTTTGTCATCCTTTTATTATAGTAATGGTTTTTAGGAAGATATCTCGAACTCAATACTTTCACAATCCTGCCCGTTTGCTGAATAATCTGCTGTAAATATTATACCGTATTAAGAAAATTAACCTTTATTTTAATTAAAAGCAACAATCTTTATGAAAAGAGCCTTTTAATTAAAAGTATCTCTGATTGTAAAATAAAGGTAAATACCTTAAATTAGACATATAAACACTAATAAGGAAGGAGTGCCATTCCATGCAACTGAAAACATACACTTGGAAAAGTTATACGTTTCTCATTGTAAGTATATTCGTTACTATTAGTCTATTTCTCTTCTCACCTATTTTAGACAGATTTGGAGTAGAATACGTGGTTCCTTTCGCATACTTCATATTAGCTTCCACTGTTATAGCAATTATATTAGCAGTTATCTCTTTTTGTAGTCGTACCGAAAAGAAAATTTTATCTATTATCGGTTTAACCTTTACGTTATTTAATACAGCAATTATTTTATTTTCCCTTTGGTTCGGTTACCATTTCACGTAAAATATAAATATAATCCGTAACCTAAAAGAAGTATTAGTATTATAGAAATGCTGAGTATCGTGTATATGACCCATCTTAATGTTGTACTCATATAATCACCCCTCCCACATTCCAATAATTCCATTATATAACAAATGATTCATCGAAAGTTCAGAACTTTCTTTAAAATAAATTAAGCGAAGTAAGGGACGCCATTTGACTCCCCTTACTTCGCCTTTACAGAACAATGAGTGAATAGCTTACTCAACCAGCTTATTAAGTAACCTTTCACTATTTTTACACAATGGTAATTATAGTGTTTTTTGACATTTGATCATTATAAATTTAAATGGAGGTTTACTTGCCATATTTTTATGTGGCTCCACAATTTCCGTAGTTTCCATCAGTCCATATTTTCCAAAGTCTTGTTGTACCGAGTCAACATCATAAAAATACATTTTTACCCCTTCCATTATCTCGAAGTAGTCTTTACCAAGTTGTTTCCCCTTCCCAAACATTGGGGCATCTTTAGAAATAGTAGTAAAAATCATATATCCGTTTGGTTTTAACTGACTATAACAATCTTTAATAAACTTCTCTCTCTCATCCCTATTCAACAAATGAATAAGTGCATAAGAAAATATGCCATCATACAGTTTGTTATCAAAAGGCATATCCGTAACTGAACCATGGAATAAATTAGCATTAATTTCATTTTCCCTCGCCAATTCAATCGCCGTTTTTGAAATTTCAATACCTGTTACATGTATTCCGTTATCAATAAAAACCTTTGCATTTCTTCCATATCCAATACCAGGAATCAATATATCCTTCACTTTCTTTTCAAGGAAAAAATCCTTCGTCAATATTGCGGAATCTGCAGCTTCAAATCCCCACATCATTTGATTTTCTATAAAACTTGCTTCCCAAAATTCTGTCATACATCAATCTCCTTTATATATATCGTTGTTTACCGTTGAATGTTGAAAAATCAGCGCATATTCACGAAATTGTATCAAATTTCAACATTAATTCAAAACAAAAAGCATTGGATACCCAATGCTTTTTACACTTACGCAAATAGAGAGGTATTCGCATATAAAGCTGGTGAGCCACCTGAATGTACGAATAAAATATTGTCCTCTTTATTAAATTTACCTTTTCTAATTAAATCGATTAGTCCCGCTACTGCTTTACCTGTATAAACTGGATCAAGTAAAATACCTTCAGTTTTCGCCAGTAACTGTACTGCTTCAACCATTTCTGGTGTTGGTAAAGCGTATCCTGGTCCTACATATTCATCAAAGCATGTAACTGCTTCGCGTGAAATAGAGTTTGGAATACCTACGTGAGCTGAAGTTTCATCTACAAGTTTTGCTACTTTCTCTTCTTGCTCCGCTTTTCCTCTACTTACGTTAATTCCGATTACAGGAATTTTGCTTTGCGTTCCAGAAAAACCAGTAATTAAACCAGCATGCATACCAGCGCTACCACTTACACAAACAACTGAACTGAAATCAATTCCTTGCTCGAATGATTGCGCCATAATTTCTTGCGCACAAGCAATATACCCCATTGCACCAGTAGGATTTGATCCACCAACTGGTATTACATATGGTGTATTACCTTTTTCACTAACTTCTTTCGCTACTTTATGCATCTCTTCCATAAGATCTGCTCCGTTTGGCACAACAATTACGTTTTCAGCACCTAATAAATGATATAAGAAATAGTTTCCGTTAAAGTCTGGCTTTTCTTCTGGCTCAAGCCCTTCTTCTAGCACAAGAATACATTTCATTTTTTCTTTTACCGCAGCTGCAAGTGTTAGACGGCAATGGTTTGACTGAATACCACCAGCTGTAATTAACGTATCTGCACCCTTTTCCTGTGCATCCGCAACTAGAAACTCTAACTTTCTCGTCTTATTACCGCCAGCTGTTAAACCAAGTAAATCATCTCGTTTAAAATAAATAGTCGGCCCACCAAGTACTTCAGAAAAATTGTTTAATTTTTCAATTGGTGTATATGATTCTGTATATTTTTTTCTCGGGAATTTAGCTAAATTCATTGTAACGCTCCTTTTGTACTTCTTTCACAATATATGTAACGATACTATTATTACATGGAAAAATGGTGAAGTCATCTTTCTGAATTTAAAATGTATTGAATTTCAATACGGTACATGAAATTTACATCGACGTTTTTTTAATATATCGACTTATTAACAAAATAAAAAGAGCCTTATCTCATTAGATAAGGCGCACCCAATCACTTATGTACCGAAAAACGAAGAAGTTGTGTTAATCCTGGCTCTAAATTCATTTCTCCTTTGTGACGTACGTATACGATTTTGTCGCCATCAAATTTCGGCGGTTTTCCTGGATTATACGTATTCCACTCGTTCGTTCCTTCTACAGAGTACTCCATATATTCTGTTGCACCAACGATTATATTTTTACTATCATCAGCGGTTACATTTGGTGCCATTTGTACGATTTTTGCATCACTAATTGATAATTTCTTTATATCCTTATCACGTTTATAATCGTAAGCCGTTACGACTACATCGTTACCATATGCTTTTATTTGTAATCCTTGTTTGAAAGAATATCCATCCGGCGCAGTCTTCTCGCCACCATTTGGTCCAGCCGACATCCAACCAGTTTCAATTCCGCCCGTATTTACAACCGTAAATCCTTTTTCATCTCCGCCTGTAATTTTCTTTTTACCAGCCCAGTCCGGCAAATTTAAATCCCAATGCGTATGACTCGTGAAGAAAACAACTTGCGGATAGTCTTTTAATATATCGTACAATTTATCAACGTTTAAATAGTCTTGTAAATACGGGTTTTGTCTTGATCCAGATACTGTATCAGGTAAAACGTGATGAGAGAAAATGAAAATTGGCTTATTTTTATCTTTTTGACTATATTCTTCTAAATTTTGTTTTAACCAACCTAATTGCTCATCACTCATATATACTTCATCCCACATTTTTGAATCATGGTATTTCATATATTTTTCAGTTCCTAAAAATAAAAGCGGATAACCATCTAATTCTTTTTTATGATATACCTTATCTTGTCCGCTAAATTTTAAATATCGATTAAACAATGTCTCTTCCGTTACACCATTTGGCCATGTATTTTGAGAAAGTTTCCCATCAGCTGTCCATTTACCAGCGTAAAATTCATGATTCCCAACAGTTGACCATACATTTTCCGGATGCTTATTTTTGTTTAGCACTCGCTTTACATCATCATATTGTGACTGCTGTCCAGTTGGTGTTATATCCCCATTCATAATAAGCGCTCTAGAAAGTGGTGTCACTTTGTTCATATCTTTTAATACGTGATCAAAATCCCCTAAATCCCCTTGAATATCACTAATAACATTAAACATCGTCGCTGTTTTCCGTGCTTGCGCTTGTTCTTTTCCCTCAGCATTCATCGAAAACGTTGGTAATAACACTGCCATAACGGCTAACGAAGCAACTGCCTTTTTCATACAATTTCTCCCCCCTAATAATAGAATGTATAAACTGACATGTTCTGCGTTCTCTTAGTTGCTTGTCCAATTCATATTATAAAGAGGGATTGTAAAGATTAATGGAGTAAAAATTTAAGTATTTTTTAAGAGATTTTGTCTTTTTTTCGCATTCCACAATTATCGATTCGCGCCAATCTAACTTTCTACCTTTTAACATTAAATAAATGTAAATTTATTTAATACATTTTTTAGTTTAATACGTTGTCTTTTAATCTCAGTTACATTACTACAACAAAATACTCTACCTTTTTAAGTTCTCTTCATTTAATCCGAATAACTCTGGTAAAGTAAAACGTCCATCTTTTCT
Source organism: Bacillus nitratireducens (assembly GCF_036320425.1). Taxonomy (NCBI): domain Bacteria; kingdom Bacillati; phylum Bacillota; class Bacilli; order Caryophanales; family Bacillaceae; genus Bacillus; species Bacillus nitratireducens. The sequence goes on along the minus strand of NZ_JAUMJO010000002.1, from coordinate 957,290 downwards.
GTATATTTTTCACAAAAAAATAACGTTTTTCCCCTTTTATAGATACAATCTCATTTATTTTTCTTGGTGCTCCGCTTCCCACTCACTTAAATAAGATGCATATTCTAATTCATCTGGATTATCATGTAACATAGAAATAAACTCTAATTTATTCCCATCACAATCCAGAAAGTATACACTTGCAGCTGGCATCCACCTTTGGACAATTGGCTCTTGATTTCCTTTCCCTTGGCTTCCCACCACTTCTATTCCACGATTCTCTAACCACAATTTAGAAGTCTTTAAAAATTCTAAATCTACACCAAAAGCAAAGTGTTTTATCTCAAAATCTTCAATATTATGTACTTCCCATAGTCCAAGCATTTGCTTTTTACTTTCTCCTACCCAAAAGAAGGCCACCTTTCTTTTGGATAGTTTTCTTGCTAATGCTAACCCCAACTTATTTTGATAGAAATCTATCGCCTTTTCTAAATCTCTTACATGTAAATGCGTTTCATATATGTTCTGTATCATTCTGCTTATTCCTTTCTTTATTAGTTAAGTAGTTACTGTAATTCTAAATCTGAAGTATGTATAATCATTGTAATTTATCTTCATATCCGATATACCTATTTACTATTCTATCGAAATTGAAATATGATAAATCCAACTGAGGTAGTAAATTTAAGTAAAAATTCTACTAATTTTGGAGGAAAAATCTCCAATACATTCAGATGAAATCATATTTAAATAATAAAAAAAACGTTATTCTTTTAGTAAGAATAGCGTTTTTGACTCTTGGAGTTAGTTAATATTTTTCAGTAAATAGGTATGTGCAATTACCCCATCACTATCAAGCTAAGTTCATACACCGTCAATTATAGTAGAGGTTGTTTCTTTTTTAAAAGGCTATGTGTAAGGAATTTAACCCTCCCCCAGGAATCAAAAAATTTCTGAGGGGATGCCTACGTAATATAACATATTTACAATTACATTGCGTTTAGGTTTAAAATGCGTATCTTTTTCATCTATATTTCAACTACCATATTTAAGTTTATAAGAGTTATGCTTTTTAAATAAAAGTAATTACTTGTTTTATAAACTCGTAACCAAAATAACCACTAAATCCGAATAGTACTATTGCGGCAAATATAGATACCCATTTAATAAAGGTTGGATTTAGAAACCGTCTAGTAAAATGAACAAAGCTTAATAAGACCATATCATGCATAAAGATACCTAATAAAATACCTACAGCTATTAATATAAATGTTGATGTACTTGCATTACCTAATGAAGAAACTAGAACCGGCCCAAAGATCCCTATCCAAAAGACAATATTAGCCGGTGATATAGCAATCATAAAACCAGACAAATAAGCTGTTAATAAAGATTTATTAGGATCTTCTCCCTCTATGTTAACTTCTGACTTTGCTTCTTTAATACTTTCTATTCCAATAAACATTAAAAACCCAAAACCTAGTAACCACATAACTGCTTCCACCCACGGATTGGTTAATACACTAGAGAACCCTAGATAAATCAGAACTATTAAAGATAAATCTACAGTCATTCCTCCTATACCTACAAACCAACCATGTACGAAACCATTTCTCATTCCTTGTTTAGTCATTTGGACAGTCATAGCACCTGCAGGTATTGATAAAGATAAACCTAACAATATATATGTAAAGAGTGTTACAATCATAAAAATTCTCCTATTTTAATCAATTATTATTCTTTGTATTAAATTATGCATGAAAAGGGCACTTACCTTTGATCGATTCATTACCATCTGTTATTACATATTATTTCCATTCTCTTTTATCTGGAGCAGTCACCCAATTAGATGACCACTCTTTTGGACCATGTTCGTTAAGATATTTTAAAATACTCCAAGTACCCCTTTGTTGAAGAGCAATGCCTAAAACCCCATAAGATCCTTTACATGTTTAGCGTTCTTTTTAGATGTTAGTTTTTCAAGTAATAAAAATGCAACATCAAAAGCTGTACCTGGATTTGAAGATGTAATAATGTTTCCATCTTGAACGATTAAATCATTTTGTACTATTGCACCGAAATTCTTTAACTGCTCTTTTCGTTTACTCGTTGGATGACTGTATGTGGTGGCTTTTTTATCTGTAAGAATTCCGCTTTTTCCAAGCGCTAATGATGCGACACATATACTGGCAATAGGCTTCTGCTTGGCATAAAAATGTTGAATAACATGTAAGAATTCTCTACTATATGCATCCCGATAAAAACCAGCTTCTTCAAAACCTCCTGGAATAGCTAATGCATCAAACTCATCTAATTGAATATCATCAATCGTTTTTTCGGGTATAACAGTAAAATTCCAAGTACAGGTTAATTTATTCCGAAGACCAACTGTTACGACCTCAGTTGATCCATCTCCCTCCCATTTATTCCAACCTAGTACATCTGTAAATACACTAGCTTCTACTGCTTCAAATCCATCAGCTAATAATAATAAAACCTTTTTCATATCGTAAATCGCCTCCTGTTATCCTTATTTTATACAAATATATAAGGCTGATAAATAAGTTCAATAAGGATATTCGATCATTTGGCTTTATTATATAAGGAATTTAGGTTATTCTATTTTATAAAAAAAGGTTGGATGATTTATGGATCAAATTGATAAAAAAATCGTGGGATTATTACAGTCAAATGCAAAAATTTCAATGAAGGATCTAGCAGAAGCCGTTCACTTATCTGCTCCGTCAGTAACCGAGCGAGTACGGAAGTTAGAGGAGCAAAAAATTATTGAAGGTTACCATGCACATGTTTCTCTAAAAAAAATAAACCGTCCAATTTCTGCACTTATATTGTTTAAATCAAAGGATTGTAAATCATTAGCTAACTTTTGCTATAATCATCCAGATGTACTTGAGTGTTACAGAGTAGCAGGGGAAATTAGCTATATTGTCAAATTAGCAACGTATTCTGTAGAAAGTTTAGAACAATTTATTGATGATACAATGCAATATGGTACACCATCAACGAATATCGTGTTATCTTCTTATGAAAAAAAAACAATTGCTCCTTTTATTAGTGAAGAATAAAAATACTGGCACAATCAATTAACTATTACTTACTCAATAATCCTTAATCCTTTAAAAATAGCCCTGATTTTTTTGACTGTATAAAAACCAGGGTCTCTAATCATTTTTATCGTTTTTGGGTAACCCATTTTTATTAGCTGGATAACGATGTGCAATTACCCCTATATAAACATTTAAATTATTCTTCACAATCCCTCTACTTCCAATAGCAACATGCTTATTACTTCCCATCACTACACCCCATCTCCTTTTTCCCACAAAAAAAGACACAGAGATTTCTCCCCATGTCCACTAATTCCTTACTTCTTCACCGCATGCACATAATGCACCGTCTCAAAAGCTTCTAAATAATCGTTTCGTCCCTCAAAATATAGTTTATTAATATCCTCTGGTGATAAGTGCTCATAAATAAGTAAACCCGCCTTTTCTAATAGTGCTTCCATTTCGGCATAAGAAAAACATGATTTCATCGGTTCTCCGCCTACCATAGCCATTTTCACCATGTTTTCAACCCGATTAGATAAACCTTTTTCCGTAAATAAGTTTTCATCAGGGTAATCAAAAACGATAGAACTCCCTTTTGGAACCCTCTCGAATAAACATTCTATTAAACTGGAAAGTTCCTCTTTCGTTAAATAGTACGTAACACCTAAAAGGCTAAAGAAATTCTTTTTATTTTCAAATCCTTCATTTACTAATTTTTGCTTAGAGAAATCCTTAGTAAAATCCATCGAAACAAAATGAAGATTGCTTGGAATTTCTAGACCTGATTCTTTCACTCTTTGTATTTTAAACCCTTGCGTAGAAGGATGATCCACTTCAAATATTTCTATTTTATTTTCTAATTCTCGGTGTCTAAAACTAAACGTGTCTAAGCCTGCACCGAGTATGACGTATTGCTTCGCGCCTAATGCAATTTCATGTAATAGCACTCTTTCACAATATGCCGCGCGTGCCAAAGGTGTTGGTGATAATTGAACTTGTGTAATCCATTTTAAAATTTCTTTCGGATTGTCTTGAAGCTGCTTTGCAATGTCTTTATTGAAAAAATGTATTCCTTGAACCATGTTCATTTCAATATCATTACGTTCTTTTTGTGAAATAAGATCTTTAGCTACATAATCATCAAAGATTTTAGAACTATCAAATTCACTATGATACGCCCTTCCGAAAGCTGATACTAACGACGTTACACTTGCTTCACCTTTTTTCACGCACATACACTCTCCTTCATTTCCACAACAAAAATAGGGTCCCCCTGGCCAGGAGAACCCTATTATACACTTTATTTTTATATTGGTAAATTATAGCATAAATAAGTTTTTTTGTCAAGTTTCTAACCTGCTACTACTCCGACACTTTGTATATTCTCTGGCAGGAAAACCGAAACTATATACGGAACTTTCCGAATTATTTATCCATTCTTTTTTGAGCAGTATTAGTATCTTGAGATACTGGTATGTGTTCGGTAGCTCTAGATAAACCGGTTTTTGGCATATTAACATAGATTGCTTCAGAAGCACCTTTTTCTATTTGATAAGTTTCGTGAAAAACACCGACACTCCCATTATCTTTAATCTTATTATTGTAGGATTTCCAAGCAGATGAATGGTTTTTTCCGTGAGCGTAGTTTACTAATTCATCGAATCCCTTCCAGTATTGAATTAAGACCACCTTTCTCCAACTAAATAAGAATTCGGTATGTAAGAAACCCCATTGTGGGTTTTGATACAATTCTTTAATCATAGGTCCCATAGCATTGAAAACTGGTAGCCACTTCCAAAATTTTAATAGGTTATTAATACGCATACCAATAATAAAAACAACAAATTCTTGATCCTTGCTATTGGCTATATGCCTGCCGTTAAAAATTTTAGCCCCCACTTTAATCCCCCTTTTTTACTGAACATAAATAATGTACAGCTCCCAAATAAACCATAACACTTTCCCCTGAATTTTCCAATTAATTTAACATAGATTATGAAAGGCCGTATTTAACAATAAAGGGTATATGTTTCCTACCTTATTATTATTTATTCTAAATCTCCTTTTCACCAGGTACATTTCCATAATATATTTCAATAACGATAGCATTGCCGCCCCCTTTCTAAACAGAATATTTTTTTGTAAAATTTTCAGCCCATTACTACTCAGCCACTTTGTATATTCTCCGGCAGGAAAATTGTCGATTCACATCGAATGTTCCAAATTATAACAATACATGTGGAGGCCAATATGAAACGATTAGTCATTATTACAGTAGGAAAAACACACAGCGGAAAAACTACATTTGCAAGAGCGTTAGAAAAAGAGATACCCAACTCTTTCGTTATGGATCAAGATAACCAAGCCGAATTTATTAACACGCATTATGAAAAATTACAGCCGACTAAGGGCCCTAATACATTTAAGCATGGTCTTTCAAAATTCATCGTTGATTATGCAAAAGAATATACAAATTTACACCTTATCATTTGCAACTCAAATAGAAGCCGAAACGGCCGGATGTATTTACTAAATGAACTGTTTAAGAAAGAGAAATATGTACGCATACTCGTTCATTTTGACATTCCAGATGATGTACTTTATGAAAGAGTAGCTCGTAGTAAGCGAAGTACAAATATATTTAGAGGTAACTATTCTAGTTTCAAAGAGGTACTCAATCGCCAACAGGCCGAATCACTGCATGAAGATGTAGTACATCCTGTAGAAAATGAGGCTGATTATTTGTTTGTTATTCGCGATAGTAAAGATGTAAAATCTACTATAGAAGAAATTGTTCATCTTGCTGAAGATTTGTCCCCTATCCCAAAATAAGAGACTATAAGAATCACATAATCATAGATTATTATGCAAATACTTCCTCTAAGCGCCGAACATGGTATATAATGATAAAATATTCTACTTCTATATGCTCAATTTTACACAATAGAGTTCACTCATAGGAAAGAGGTACAAAAAAATGAAAACAAAACAAACAATCGCTGCGTCTACACTAGCTTTAGCAATGATTGCGGGATCTACCCCTACTCATGCAGAAGTAAATGATGCTACTCCCCAGCAAAGTACGGGAAATCGCTTAGCTGAAATTAAGCAACATAGACAAGAGTTAGATGCGAAATTACAGCAGCACAAAGAAAATGTGGATCAAACATTAAATGAACTTAACCAAGTTAAGGAAAATGTTGATACAAAGGTTAATGAACTACATGAACGTAAACAAGTTGCAGATGAAAAAATCGGCGAGATTAAACAACATAAACAAGAGTTAGATGCAAAACTTCAGCAAGACAAGCAAATCGCCGAAGATAAAATTGCTGAAATTAAAGAGCATAAAAAACAAGTAGATGATAAAGTTGCTGAAATTAAAGAACATAAGCAAAATATCGATAATAAGGTTACTGAGATTAAAGAACACAAACAAACTGTCGATGAAAAGGTTAATGAAATTAAGCAACATAAAGAGAACATCGATCAAAAGGTTAATGAACTTAAAGAAGTAAAAAAACAGGTAGATGAAAAATTAGCTGAGTTAAAAAAAGCGAAACAAACTGCTGAGGACAAACTTGCTGAGCTAAAAGAAAATAAGCCGAATACTGGGAACGCGTTAGAAGAACTTAAGAAAATTAAAGGCAATTTAGATAGTCTTTCCGCTAACTTAGAACTAGCTAAACAAGATGTAAAAAACAAACTTGCTGAATTACAAGAAGCTAGACAAGATTTACTAAATAAAATAAACGAAATGAAACAAGCGAAACAAACTGTTTCAGATGATTTATCAAAGAAAAAACAAGACTTAGATATTAAAATAAACGACTTTAAACATACTGAGAAAAAAATTGACGACAAATTAGCTGAGTTACATACAACGAAGCAAAATGTTGATAACAAAATTAATGAAGTATCACAACCAAAACAAACGACAGTGAATAGTAACACTACTACTACACCTTCTACTGTTCCAGCGAAAAACAATGCTAAAGAACTTCCTAACGCTGGTAGTGAGCAATCAAATAATATGGCTTTAGGTATGTTATCTATTCTAGGTGGAATTTTATTAGTAACACGCAATAAAATTAAAACGTTATTCTCAAAATAAAGCCATTATATCTATTTTAAAATAATCATACAAAGGCCAACTGCACATATATGTACGGTTGGCCTTTTTTCTTTATATTAACTGTCCATCTCTAAGTGTCAATATACGATCACATACATCAAGCATTCTTTCATCATGTGTAATCATAATTGCTGCTTTTTGGCTCTCTTTCACTTCACGTTTCATCATTTCAACAACTTCACGTGCGCGTTTTGAGTCTAAGCTTGCAGTTGGTTCATCCGCTAATATTAAATCTGGGTTGTTCATGAACGCACGAGCGATTGCTACCCTTTGTTTTTCCCCGCCAGATAGTTGATTTGGATAATGACTTTTTCTTTCTCCTAATCCAAATGCCGCTAATAAATGATCCGCACGCTTTTCTGAGTCTTGTTTGTTTTCTTTTTTAAGCTTTGCAATGTAAAGCAATTGTTCTTTTACATTTAAATATGGAACAAGATTTGCGAACTGGAAAATGAAGCCGATTTTTTTCAAACGAATGTCTGTCATTTCCTTTTCTGATAACTGCGTAATATTTTGTTCACGAATGTAAATATCCCCTTTTGACGGTGATAGTAAAGCACCCGCGATTGATAATAACGTACTTTTCCCTGATCCAGAAGGACCGACGATCCCGATAAATTCTCCAGCTTTCACATCAAGCGACATCGGATGAAGGGCTGTTACTTCCGTATTCCCTTCTCCGTACACTTTACTTACTTTGTCTAATTTTAATAATGAAGTCATTACATCCCGCCTCCAATTGCTTCTAATGCATCAACTTTTAATACTTGGTATAACGAAATAAGTGTTCCTAAAATACTAATTACGATAAAGATTGCTGCATATTGTGCAATCATCGGTGTTGTTAATAAGAACGGCATACCCGCTGGTAAAATTTGTTCTAATCCTTGTACAAGAACAATACTGATCACCATCGCAACGACTGATAAGAATAACGCCTGCACGACTAAGCTATTTGCTAAATAAGAATTTTTCGTTCCAATTGCTTTTAGTACACCTAATTGCTGTGTTTTTTGCAGTGTAATTACGTAGAAGAATACACCGATTAGTAACGCAGCGATAACAAGTAAGAATGCAATGATCATCGTTAATGTCCCTTGCTCTTCTTTAAATCCTGGAATACTTTGCAGTACTTCTTTTTTGTCGATAACATGTGCATTTTTAATTTCTTTATCTGTATTCAGCGCAATTGCACTATAATCTTTTTGGTTTGGTTGTGAAATAGCGCCCCATACGTCTTCATTTACATAAACGACTGGTGTATGGCTAAACATTTGATCTTTCGTAAATCCAACGATTGTAAATTCTTTCTTTGAAACAGGGTCGATAATTGTATCTCCAATATCGATTCCTTTTTCTTTAATTGATTCATCAGCAACCATTTCGTTGTTTGCTGTACCTAATTTCTCACCTTTTACAATTTTCGGTTCTAAAAATGAATCACGTTCACTTGAGAAAATAGCAACATCCACTTTTTTCGAACTATCTTTCTTTTCATACGTTGAAACTTTCACACGAAACGGCACTGCCTCTTTCTCGCCTACTTGACTTACTACATTATCTACATCGTCTTTCTTAATTTGTGAACGAAGTAATTTATTTTCCGCATCATCTGCTAAAACGAACTTATTTGCCTCCATATTTTGAATCGATGAAGCATTATCATATGATAGTCCATTTGCTAATCCTGAAATGACAAGGACTAAAAATGATAATAACACCATAATAAGTCCGATTAATCCATATCTTAATTTTGATTGTTTTAATTCACGCAGAGCTAAAAACATTTCGCTCGCTCCTTCCTGTTACTTTCTATGCACTTATCATAAAAAAGAAATATGAACGGAGTATGAACGGAAGATTACAGAAGAAAAATTAAATTTTCAGAAAGTATTGAAAATAATTAAAATCCTTGATACAATTCAGTCAAATAATCTTGACCGAGTAATTTTATTTGAGGAGTTGATCATTTTGAAGCCCATGTTAACACTAACTACTTATAGCCAACTAAAAGCAATAAGCGATCCACTACGTGCCGAAATGATGATGCGTCTATGCGAACGTCCTTATACAGGACAACTGCTATCTGAGAAATTCGGCATTTCAAGGGCGAAAATTCATTATCATTTAAAAGAATTAGAAAAGAATGGCCTTATAGAAATCGTATATACAGAAGAAAAGAATGGCATCATTCAAAAGTTTTATCAATCTGTCGCTAAAGGCTTTACCCCTGCTGCAGAACTATTACCTCATGTAGAAATATTAAGTGAATCAGGTCGCCAAATCTTTTTACAAATGACGGAAATGACGAAAAGCCATATTCTCGCTGCGCCAGAAGGAGCTTTTACATTACGAAAAGTAAGTGAAGATCCAGCTGAGTGGAATTACGTTTCATCTTGCTGGGAGTTTGATGCTACGCCAGAACAATTTCAAGTGTGGGTGAAAAAGTTTTATAAAGTGATGTCTGAATTAAACGAGATCACAAAAGATGCAGATAAAGATCCAAATAGTAAATCTTATTACATTTCTACTACTGCACTACAAATCGAAGAACGAGCAATGCAGCGCTTTGTGAAAAAAGAAGAAAAATCGTAATACGATTTTTTTTACACTAACGGTCAAAATTATTTTACCGAATAAATTTACCCGGCAGTAACGGGCAGTAAGAATCCCCCCTGAAAATTCAACTGGAACAAAGAAGTTAGATAGGAGATTAACTGCCCGTAAATGCCCGATTGGTTCAACTAATAATCAATGGGAATAAACCTCCCACTGATTAAAGTTTCACTTTATTATAAAGGAGTAGATTAAATGGACATATTAAAAAACCGGAATTTCCTCTTATTATTTTTAGGGAGAATTTTTACAAACATAGGAGATAGCTTGTATTATGTAGCAGCGATGTGGCTCGTATATAAATTAAGTGGCAGTCCTTTCTATTCTGGATTAGCTGGTTTCCTTACATTATTACCTTCTGCACTTCAATTTCTTACTGGGCCATTCGTTGATAGATGGTCAATCAAAAACACCCTCGTCATCACACAAGTTCTGCAATGCGTCCTAATATTAATCATTCCTATTACACACTACTTCGACCTATTAACTGTTCAACTACTACTTATCATCATGCCCATCGTAGCCTTTATCGAACAATTCGCCTATCCCGCACAATCAAAAGCTTTACCTCTTCTACTGAATAAAACACAATTATTAAAAGGAAATTCACTCTTCTCATTTGCGTATCAAGGCATCGATTTAATTTGTACGACTCTTTCTGGAATATTAGTAGCACTACTTGGCGCAATCACTTTATATGTAATCGACTCTTTTACATTCGCGATTACTGCCCTTTTGTTCTTTTCATTAAAAATGCCAAAACAAACCGAAACGGGCACATCACTGTCAACTAAGCAATATTTCTCTGATTTAAAAGAAGGTTTTTCAATCGTCTTCCGTTCATTAATGGGCGTATTCTTAATCGGTTCAGTAGTCGCTAATTTTTCAATCGGTATGACGATGGCGATACTCCCTTCTTTCGCTGATTCTTTAGGAGGCGTGAGATCATATGGCTTCTTCTTAGCTGCTATATCAGCAGGTAGTCTCATTGGTGCATTATTCAGTTCATGGGTTGGCAAACGTAATGTTGGCCGTGTCTCTATTATTGGCTTTGCGACTGGCGCTATTTTTTGGTTTCTCTCTACGATTGTACCATTTCAATGGCTGTCTATTTTCTTATTCGGCCTAGCTTGGATTCCAATTGGTGCCACCAACATATTATTTGCGACAATTAGTCAAATTGTAATTCCAAATCAATACCTTGGACGCATCAATTCAGTCACACGGAGTATGGGCACAATCGCTATGCCGTTCGGTTCTTTAATTGGTGGATACACTGCAAATGTATTTAGTAGCCAACTCATTTTCGCGCTCGCTAGCATCGGGATTTTATTCATTTCTCTCGTATGGCTACTTCATCCGAAATTACGTTCATTGCCGAAAGCTGATGAAATTACATCGGATACTTTTGGGCTTCGGTTTAAGGAGGAACGTGGGAAAGGTGCGGCTTTATAGCAGAAAGAAAATATTATCTAATCCGTAATGTGTAGTTATAATAAAATTATTTAATTTTATTATCTCAAATAAGCATAACCCCGTTCTAAATATAGGACGGGGTTAAAAATATAATTATTTCATTTTGTATGTAAGATACTTCACTTCACTAAAAAATATATCAATAAAGTTGTTTAAAAATCTAAGTTTTATTCAACAATAGCGCCCTTTAATGGAATAACTAAAACGTTCAGTTAACGATTTGATGGCCATACCCTCTGCATCTTCCTTAATTGAATAATTTGGCCTGTATGATACGCATCATGAAGCATGATGTCCAGTAATTTACCCTCAAATGAATTTTGTTCAAGCTCTTTTTCGGAAATTGCACTCAATACCTGTCTTAAATTACGTTGAGCATCTTCAGAACGTTCAACGACTTTCTTCCATTCCTTATCATCATTAGATTGATTTGTAAGATAAAAGGTTTCATCACCGTCGAGATTATGTGTCCATTCACGGCCTTCCAAGTTTGCTGCAAGCCCCTCTTTGTAATAAATGAGATGATTAACGTTCTCCCAAATGGTTTTCGTTCCCTCTCCAGGTGGTTTCCATATAGCCTGTTCAGCTGTAAGTCCTTCTATAGCATGTTTAAACGGTGCATACCAACTCTCTTTATCGAATGTTGAATCTAGTGCGTTTAAAAGCAAGTCAATTCGTTTCAAAGTAATCTCCTCCCTAAATAGTTACAGTTTCAATAAAACCCTTATAACTCTGTAGGGATTCTACATTTCCAAATAAACTTCCTGCTAATCTTATTCCACAAACTAGTCCAATTGTAGAATAGAATGACTCGCATTTTTTTAACAATTCCATTGCAAATTAAACACCTTTTCTCACTTTACACGTAAGTGAAAATATATCGACTAACCAACAAAAAAATGACAAAAGAGAAGAGGCTGTTTCCAAACAGCCTCTTCTCCTACACTTATTTCGGAAGCTCCACCTGAACAGTCGTCCCTTCCCCTTTCGTACTATATACCGAAACGGTTCCTTGATGCAGTTCAACAATCTTCTGCACAATCGATAATCCTAAGCCGCTACCTTCTACGTTTCTTGCTCTTGCTGTATCTACTTTATAAAAACGATCAAATATACGATCCATCTCTTCTTTTTCCATACCAATTCCGTTGTCTGATATAGAGATCATCACACTTGATTCTAATTCTTCTACAACAAATTCAACGGTTCCGCCATCGTTTGAAAACTTAATGCTATTCGTAAAAATATTACTCCATACTTGATGAAGTAAGTTTTCATCACCGTTTATAACGATGTCCGGCACATCAAATTCGACAGCGATATCTTTTTCACGCCATTTCCATTCGAGCATAAAAATGACGTCTTTAATTTGCTTTTGTAGGTGAAACTTTTTCATTTGTAGAACTTTCTCTTCTTTATCTAATGAAGCGAGCGTAAGTAACTGTTTACATAAACTAGACATCCGCTTACTTTCGCCCTCAATAATTTTCAAGTAACGTTTTCTTTCCTCTTCACTCATATTCTCCGATTGTAATGTTTTCGAAAAACCTTGTATGGAAGAAAGCGGAGATTGGAATTCATGAGAAACGTTAGAAACGAACTCTTGTCTCATTTGATCTAATTCTTTAATACTCTTTGTCATCTTTTGAAAATTAGTCGCTAGTGTACCAATTTCATCTTTTCGATTTTCATCTAATTCGATATCATATTCACCACTTGCAATCTTTTGAGTCGCTCTCGTAAATGTTCGAATTGGACGAACGATATAACCAGCTGCAATCGCTATAAAGATAATACTTAATAGTACGATAAACCCAAGTAATACCGCTAAGAAAATTCGCATCTCGCCAAATTGGTTCTGAATGTCAGGACGAATAAATAAAGCGTACTGTTTATCACCGTGTTGCACTGGTACGCCGACACTATTTATTAATTCATTATCGAAAAAACCTGTAATAAAGAGACGTGTTGGATACGTAGAAACACCATTAAACGTTTCGCCATTCAATACTTTATGAACGGTATCATCACTAATAGACGTCTTACGAAACGCATTACCGATACGTTTTCCATTCTTTTGATCATCGACAATATAAATTTCATACCCTAATTTCGCAATAGACTGTAAGTATGCCTCTTTATTTTCTTCACTTTGCTTTTCATATAATGATTTTACTTCCTCAGCATACATTAAAATCTTTTCACTATTGTACGGTTTTAACTTTACTTGATAATATACATTTGTTAATAAAAAGCCAATTACACTACTAAGTAGCATAATCCCCACCGTCATAAAAACAAATCTAGAATACAATGATTTCATATTATTTCAACTCCAACTTATAACCGAGCCCGCGCACTGTCGTAATTTGAAAATCATCTGTTCGTTTTGAGAAACGATCTCTAAGACGTTTTACATGAACATCAACTGTTCGTTCGTCCCCTTCAAAATCCATTCCCCATACTAATTCAATTAATTCTTCTCTCGAGAATGTTCTTCCAGGATAACTAGCAAGTTGTGATAATAACTCAAATTCCTTCAGCGGTAGTAAAATCGTTTGACCGTTACACTTCACCTCAAACCCTTTTCGGTCAATTGTCGTTCCGTGGAGTTTAATAATATCAGCACTAAGCATTTGATAACGACGCAATAATGCTTTCATGCGGAAAATTACTTCAGCTGGTTCAAATGGCTTTACAATATAATCGTCCGTGCCAGAAATGAATCCTTTTTCTTTATCAACTAACTGATCTTTCGCGGTTAATAAAATCACAGGTATATCATGATACTTCCTAATTTCCTCACATAACGTATAGCCATCAATAAACGGCATCATAATATCCACTATCGCAAGATGAATATTTTCTTTCTCTAATATACCTTGAGCTACCTTTCCATCTTCAGCCTCAAAAACTTTAAACCCCTCTTTTTGTACATGGTAATGTAATAACTCTCTAATATGCTTGTCATCATCAGCTAATAAAATATGTATCATCTTCATTAAACCCTCTCTTGTTCATCCTTCTACATTCTTACATTAAGAAACAATTGGTTTTTTTGCAAGAAAAAGAAAAACGAACCAACATTTTAAGATAAATAAAAAGAATCTATTTTGAAAAAAGATTATTCAAAATAGATTCTTACGTTTTAGTATTAAGATTATTTTAATGAAAAATAAGTTCTAAGCCTTAGAAATATCAACAAATCCTTCTCCAAATACGTCACGAACATCGTGTATAGCGATGAACGCAGCTGGATCTGTAGTTTGAACAATCCGTTTTAGCTTCACTACTTCTTGCTTATTAATAACAATATAAAGAATTTCTTTCGGAGTTTTCGTGTAATAGCCATGACCTGAGTACACGGTAACTCCTCTGCCCATTAAGGTAGTCACCTTCCCGGCAATTTCATTCGGGTTATCAGAAATAATCGTAATGGCCTTCTTCGGATTTAAACCTTCAATTACAAATTCCATCACTTTCGTTGCTACATATAGCATAATAATTGTTATCATCAGTTTTTCTGCACCAATGATGAAATAAGATGAAAACGCAACGATTAAATCGAAGAACAGTAGACCGTAGCTAATGCTCCAGCCTAAATATTTATGCGTCATCCTTGCTAAGATGGTAGTACCTGCTGTTGTTCCGCCAACACGAATGATGAGACCAATCCCGCATCCAATAAATATTCCACCGAAAATGGCATTTACGAGCATTTCATCCGAAGCAATTGTCCATCCTTCTGTTAAATGAAGAAATAGCGAGTTCGTAACTACAGCGATAATCGTATAAATTGTTGTAATCTTATTTAAAAATTTATAACCAGCTATTAACAAAATCGCATTTAAAATTAAGTTAACTAAGCCTGGTGACCATTCAAATAAATAATACGTAATAATCGTGATACCTGTTACCCCACCCTCACCAAACTCGTTCGGGATAACAAACAAATTGACACCTAACGCAAAAAGAAATGCACCAATAATAATAAAAATAATGTCTGTCGTTCTTTTTTTCATATAGTACCTCACTTCTTATGTAAATATTTATTCTGTCATAAACTCTCACCATTATATCGTGGAATATTCAAATCGAACAGTGGTTTATTTTTATTTTAATATAGGATGATAAAACAACTTTATCCTATACCCACATGTCATTAAAAAAGTAAAACAACTGTATTTATTATGTACGACAAATAAAGTTTTGATTTCACAAGTAATTCACGCTAAAAAAAAAGAGTATGAATACTCACTCGTACTAACTTCGAATACAAAGCAAATAGGCGAAGCTATAGAATAAACTTCGCATCAAATATTTGATCACAGAGATTTATATGAAATTTTATATTCATAATTTCCAGTAATAAATTTACTTATCTTTCTCCATATATTCTTTAATCTTTCGTTCTTCCCACTCTTTTCCGAATATCCCAAATGGAAAAGTTGTCAA
Organism: Bacillus nitratireducens; assembly: GCF_036320425.1. Classification (NCBI taxonomy): domain Bacteria; kingdom Bacillati; phylum Bacillota; class Bacilli; order Caryophanales; family Bacillaceae; genus Bacillus; species Bacillus nitratireducens. The sequence goes on along the minus strand of NZ_JAUMJO010000002.1, from coordinate 941,558 downwards.
TCCGTGTATAACGATACCAATCCCCCAACCTGCAAGTGGATATAAAAACCATAATTTACTTGAATCAGAGCTTATATTTATAATAAAAAGCATTAAGTTCACTAGTATATACACCGTTAAATGAATATAAAACGCTTGTAAATTCTCTACCCTTTTTTTAGCTCGTAAATAAACCTCATCTCGCTCCACCCTTAAACACCTCTTTCCATATTGTTTTTTTCAACCTTCGCTCCAGTATTAACATCATATTCTAATCGAAAATCCGTTATTCTCAAAAAAACATAAAACAAAAAAGTACCCATCGAATTATCATACATATGATGATTCGATGGGTACTGCATGATACATTTGTTATTTACAAGCGTCTAATTAAGACCAAATCCAAACATCATCATTATTTTCAGCGTTGCTCTTTACCTCATGAACTTTTTCAATGTTGTCCGTTGTGTTCCAGTTAATAGAACTTCCGCCCCAGCCCACATACTTCATATCAATTTTTACTTTCTCACCCGAATTAAATACTTGTCCCTTCGTTAAGAAAACATCAATAATATCTTTTTTCCCGTTTAGCGATGGATACTCAACTACGACATATTTAGTAGAACCGTCTCCCCCATCTTCCATCGTTCCTACTTTTGATACTTCCCCAATCACATAATCAGGAGAACCGTCTTCTTTCATGTGCATGCCTAATTTATTTGAAGTATTTTCAACTGTATTTGCAATCATATATTCCGTAAAATTACGCATCATAGATCCAGTAGCTTTAACCTCATCCCCTACTTTCACATTTGAAAGGGAATTTATATACACACTAACAGGTTCCTCATATTGCTTAGATTTCACAACAATTACACCGTTATCTACTTCTACTACTCGCCCTTCTAACGTCGAGAAATTTGATTCAATAGAAGCGGCACTCGCTTTTGACAGTTCTAACCCTGGTAAATTCGTTCCTGATAATGCTGCGATACCTAAAGCACCTGCTAAAATTAATTTTTTCATACCCATATGTAACATCTCCATTCATGATGATTGTATTTTTGATTGGATACGACCAACCTGTAACTATTATAGTTACAGGTTGTAGAAAATAGCAACCATCTTTCTTATGCAATGTTGCATACTGTAATTCTCAAATGCAATTCAACACTAAGACTGAATTCTTGAATCACAGCAGGTAAACTGATTAATGATGAAGAAACTAATGTCATGCATCATATTTTTTCAAAGCTACAGTTTGTATAGTCGTAGTCCATTACATTATGTAGGAGCGGAGTTAACATGTTAATAAAACCAAACAGATTACAGCCAGGTGATATTGTGGCAACAGTAAGCCCTTCATGGGGAGGCGCAGGCGATTCTGAGATAAGATGGCGGTATGAACAAGGAGTAAAGCGATTAGAAGAAGTTTTCGGTCTTACGGTTGTCCCAATGCCAAATAGTTTAAAAGGTAGCGAATTCATTTATAACAATCCTGAGGCTCGTGCGGAAGATTTAATGACAGCTTTTAAAGATACGCGCGTGAAAGCAATTATTGCGAATATTGGCGGTGAAGATGGCATCCGCTTACTTCCTTATATAGATTTTAATGTGATCCGTGAAAACCCGAAAATTTTTATGGGGTACTCTGACGTTACCGTTTCACATTTGTTTTGCCATAAAGCAGGAATTTCCTCTTTTTACGGTCCAGCAATCTTAACTGATTTTGCCGAAAATGTAGAGATGGATCCATATACTATCGAAATGGTAAATCGAACTCTCTTTTCAAATGAGACTATTGGCGAGATTCAACCAGCTCATGAATGGACGAGTGAGCGTTTAGAATGGATAGAGATAAATAAGGATAAAAGGCGTACAATGCAGCAAAACAATGGCTATGAACTACTTCAAGGCTCTACTACTGTACAAGGACGCTTAATTGGTGGTTGTATAGAAGTATTGGAATTTGCAAAAGGAACGGAGCTTTGGCCTGAGAAAAAACATTGGGAGAATAGTATCCTTTTCTTTGAAACCTCTGAAGATCATCCAGAACCAAGTTATATAAAGTATTGGTTACGAAATTACGCAGCGCAAGGTATTCTGCAAAAAGCAAAAGGCATCATTTTTGGTAAACCAAAAGACGAAACATATTATGAAGAATATAAACGCGAAATACTGCAAGTAATGAAGGAGCATAATTTAGAAGATTTGCCGATTCTTTATAATTTAAATTTTGGCCATACCGAACCGAAGTTTATTTTGCCTTACGGTGCGATGGCAGAAATTGATTGTGAAAATGGATCTTTCTCTATTTTAGAGAGTGGCGTGGAATAAAGAGCAACTTTTAATAAGTATAGCCATAAGTTTTATAATTATGTTTTCCTGATCCTACAGAAAGAATAGCGTATTTTTTCATTTTAGGGAGTATTTTATTTTATTAGCTTGATAGCGATATGGCAGGACCCCAATAAATAAAATCACTCCTATGAGATATGACTGTGAATTGATACTTTTTAAAAGTATATAATTGGAGGGAGATTACGTGTATGGAAGTAACATTTACAGTAAGTAAATGGGATGAAAAACTAATTGATGATACTAGAAAAGATTTCCCTATTAATATTGCCCATGTTGAATATGATATTGATGGTGAATTAAAAGGAAAAGCTTTTGTTGAATACTTATTATATTATTTAGACTCAAATATAAATGATGGTCACTTGGCTACTGCTAAAATTTCTGGATTTTTACACTTTGAAGGAATTTATAAGGGGCAACAAGGGACATTTACAGCTATAGAGCAAGGAATATTTGATAAAGGAAATCTAGATTCCCCAGGAACAATTATTAAAGCTACCGGTAACTTAGAAAATCTGAGAGGGTCCTATAATTATCAGTTTACAGGTCAAACTAGTAAACTAATTTTAGAGTTTGAATTTTAGCAAAATATCCCATATTTTAGTGGAAAGGACATTTCTTGTAATACTAGGAATGTCCTTTGTGTTGACGAGCTTATCCAACTATTCTTCTAATAGTTAAGAAAAGAACAGAGTATATTACATAACGTCTTATTATCAGTATTCAACGATGCATAAAATTTTCGTTAGGGGGGAATTAAAAATCTAAGCCTGAGAGGCATGGGGCCCCCACTTCTTCATTACTTTTCCTACTAACTAAAGAATAATCCCCGAAAAACTCCCCTTCATTACTTCCTTTTCAAGTTGATTCCTACATATAAACATTGCAATAATCTTTGTCCGATTTTTTTCATCGGGCTCAAATTGTTCAATGGTTACGTCACAACGAATCGTATCACCACTATAAACAGGGCGTAAAAATTCAAAATCCATCTTGCGCGCTAATACGTTATAATCACCGCCCACTTTCGTAGGCAGTGTTGATGTTAAAAGTCCTTGTACAACAAATCGTCCTTGCTCATCTGGTGTAACATGATGGATACCCTCATCCTTAGATACTTCTGTAAATAAAACAACATCTTCTTTTGTAAAAGTTCGTTCAAAGGTGATTTTTTCGCCTACTTGCAATTTCATTCATTCCCCTCCTTAAAAACAGTTCCTAATTAACTAAACTGATGTTTCTTTTTTATATAAGAAAAACCGAAATTAAAAATCATCTCGGTTTTTCAAAACTATAGAAGTCTATATTTATTTTAGCGAATGAACAAACAACCCGCTGCGCAGTTTCGGTTCAAACCACGTTGATTTTGGTGGCATAACTTCTCCAGCATCCGCGATTGCTAATAAAGCTTCCATTGATGTCGGATATAATGAGAAAGCTGCTTTATAATCACCGCTTTTCACAAGACGTTCTAGTTCTTCTAGCCCGCGGATTCCTCCGACAAAATCAATGCGTGAATCAGATCGCGGATCATGTATTTCAAGTACTTGGCTTAATAAATGATCTTGTAAGATAGAAACATCTAAACCTTTAACGAGATCATTCGCATCAAACGTTTCCTCTTTCACTGTAAGCTTATACCACTTCTCGTTTACATACATACCAAATGTTTTTGGCTCATTTGGTTTATATGGAGAAATCCCTACTTCTTCTACATAAAAGTATTGTGCAATTTGCTTTAAAAACTGTTCCTCTGATAAGCCATTTAAATCTTTCACAACTCGGTTATAGTCCCAAATAGATAGTTCATCATGAGGGAATAAAACAGATAGGAAGAAGTTAAATTCCTCTTCTCCTGTGTAATTCGGATATTGTTCTCTTCGCATAACTCCTACTTTTGCAGCTGATGCTGAACGATGATGTCCATCTGCAATATAAAGGTTAGGAATATCTTCAAATGCGTTTACTAAAGTAGTAATTACATCTTCATCAACTATTTTCCAAGCAATATGCTCCACACCATCTTCTGCTGTAAATGTATAGATTGGCGCATGTTCTTCTTTCCAGCTTGCGATGATACGTTTCACATCTTCTTTTGTACGATACGTTAAAAAGATAGGACCCGTATTTGCATCACACACATCTACGTGGCGAATACGATCTAGCTCTTTTTCATGACGCGTTCTTTCATGTTTTTTAATTGTATCATCTTCATACTCGTCAATAGATGTACAAACGACAAGGCCTGATTGTGTTCGTCCTTGCATCGTCAGTTCATAAATATATAGTGCTGGCTCTTCATCTTGAATGAACACTTCTTCTTGTATAAATTGCTTTAAATTTTCACCCGCTTTTTCATATACGCGATCATCGTACGGTGAAAGTGCCGGATCTAAATCGATTTCTGCTTTATCAACATGTAAAAAAGAATATGGATTCCCTTTTACAACTTCTCTTGCCTCTTCACTATTTAATACATCGTAAGGTAAAGCTGCAACTTGCACTGCTTTTTCTTCTACTGGACGAATAGCCCGAAACGGTCGGATTTTTGCCAAATTCCTCTCTCCTTTACACAATCATTCGAACGGCTACAACACCTGTAATTTTGCTTATATTTTCTACAATATTCTCTTTAATTATATCATCAATTCCGTTATCAATATCAATCATTGTGTATGCCCAAGAATGTTTACTACGATTAATCATATCGGCAATATTAATATGATGTTCTGCTAAGCATCCTGTAATTTGTCCTACCATGTTCGGAACGTTTTGATGCATAATTGTAATACGTTTCTTTCCGATATACGGAAGCTCTACGTTTGGATAGTTTACTGAATTACGAATATTTCCTGTCTCTAAATATTCACGTAATTGACGAGCTGCCATTACTGCACAATTTTCTTCAGACTCAGACGTAGATGCACCAAGGTGAGGCGTCGCTGTTACATTTTTCATCTTTATAACATTTTCATTCGGGAAATCTGTTACGTAATGTGTAATAATATCTTCTTCTAACGCTTTTTGAAGAGCATTTTCATCTACAAGTTCTCCTCTTGAGAAATTGAATAGACGCATTCCTTTTTTCATCGTCTCTATAGCGTGTTCACCAACAATCCCTTTCGTTTGATTCGTAAGTGGAATATGCAGTGTAATATAGTCACAAGTTGCAAAAATTTCATCTAGGCTAAACGCTCTTTGTACTTGCGTAGAAAGGCGCCATGCTGTTTCAACAGATATATACGGATCGTATCCGACAACATCCATCCCTAAAGCTAACGCATCGTTCGCAACTAAAGCACCGATTGCGCCAAGACCGATAACACCTAAACGTTTCCCCGCAATTTCTGATCCAACGAATTGCTTCTTCCCTGCTTCAACAAGCTGGGGTACTTCTTCTCCATCCAACTCTTTCGTCCAGCTCACTCCGTTTATAATATTACGGGAAGACATAATAAGGCTTGCGATAATAAGTTCCTTCACTGCATTTGCATTAGCCCCTGGCGTATTAAATACTACAATCCCTTTTTCCGTACAACGCTCAACAGGAATATTATTTACACCGGCACCAGCTCTTGCAATCGCCTTTAAATCTTCTGAAAACTCTTCTTGATGTAAAGAATAGCTGCGAAGTAAAATACCATCTGGATGACCTACTTTGTCTCCAATTTCATAGTGATTTCCATCAAAAATTTGCAAACCCTTTTCCGCAATTTGATTTAACGTCTGAACACGAAACATATTCCCATCTCCCTATCTATTTTCAAGCTCAAATTCCTTCATATAAGCTACTAATTGCCCAACACCTTCCACTGGCATCGCATTGTAAATACTTGCACGCATACCACCTACTGAGCGATGTCCCTTTAGCGTAACGAAACCGCGTTCTTTTGCTTTTTGTAAAAACTGTTTGTTAAGCTCTTCTGACGGTGTTGTAAACGGAATATTCATAAGTGATCGATACGTAGGATCAACTGGTGAAGTAAACAATTTAGATTCATCTAAAAAATTGTAAAGAAGTGAAGATTTCATTCTATTTTGTTCTTCAATCGCAGATACCCCGCCTTGTTCTTTCAACCACTCTAGTACAAGTTTCGCTACATAAATACTAAAAGATGGCGGTGTATTATATAAGGAGTTATTTTTACTGTAAGTTTCATAGTTTAACATTGTAGGGCAAGCACTATTTGCGCGGCCAATTAAATCTCTTTTTATAATTACAATCGTTAAGCCCGCTGGCCCTAAATTCTTTTGCGCACCCGCATATATGAGACCAAACTTCGTAACATCATATTGTTCTGATAAAATATTTGAGGACATATCCGCAACAAGCGGCACTCTTTCTAAATGTGGAATATCCACATACTTTGTCCCCTCAATTGTATTGTTCGTTGTAATATGTACATAATCTAGTTCATCATTTGGTAAATCATCCATTTTAGGAATCGTAGTAAACTTCTCTTTTGCAGAAGAAGCAATCACTTGCACTTCCCCTACTTTTTCTGCTTCTTGTAGCGCCTTTTTAGACCATGAACCTGTCAGTACGTACCCAGCTTTTTTATACGTACTCATTACATTTAACGGTATCATAGAAAATTGTAATGACGCACCGCCTTGTAAAAATAAAACTTCATACTCATCAGGAATGTTCATTAATTCACGAAGTAAGCTACTAGCTTCATCAATAATACTTTGGAAATAAGAAGATCTATGGCTCATTTCCATAACAGACATGCCTGTCCCGTTATAATTCACAAGCTCCTTTTGCACTTTCTCTAAAACTGGCAAAGGGAGTATAGATGGTCCTGCTGAAAAATTATACACTCTCTCCATCACCCAGATAACCTCCCTATTTCTCTTTTTTGTTATTATTTAAACTTTCTGAATTATAACCCATATACAATATACGGTCAATTTGTTTTCCGTTATTATGGCGTAAGACGCAATGGAATCGCTTGCATGTGCACCTTATTTTTTATAAACATACAAAAAAGTGTTAAGTACATAATCGTACTTAACACTCTAGTAATAAATTATAATAGCTACTTACTCGTAAAGAACCGATCAAAAATTTGATAAATAGCTGAAAGACCAAAGAGCCAATAAATGGTATCCACAAGCGCCGGCATAGAACCAAACCATTCCTCAACTACATTATAATCTAACGCCACAAACAACCAATTCAAACCGCCAAGAATCACCAGTATTACTGTAAGGTAAGACAAAAATTTCATTATGATTGCCCCCTAGGTGATAAGATGGTGAAAGGCCTTTCACTAAAATATATGTAATAGATTCTAAAACTTACCTATTTTATAAAAATTATTTTCGATACCATCCATTAATAACTGCCTCTGCTTCTTTACTATGTATTTGATACGAATGATTACTATCATTAGAGCCAATAAACCATATTGAAAAACCTTTAAAATACGGCTTCGGTTCTAATACATCACGGTAAGCACGCCACCCGTTAAGTTGTACATCTTTTGAAAACACATTCGTAACATCTGGGTTCCACGGATTTTGCAGTCCAAGTTCACGTGCTGGAACGTTAAATCCACCAAAATAAACTGGCTTTCCTGTTGTTTTATGTAATTTCTCAAGTTGCTGAACGACATTTTGACCACGATTGTATACTGTCGTCGCAAATAAACTTTGTTTTACTTCTTCGTATGATGGATTTCTTTTTCCTGAAACTTCAAACCAACTATCAATACTTACGATGTCCACCTTTTTTAAATACGGACGATTTATTTTTTCCAGAAACTTCGCTTCATAAGATGGATCCCAACTTGCAGTTAACCACCAGTTCATTTGATACAAAACATTTCCTTTATACTGTTTACGAGCAAAATCAATTGTATCGCTCCAGTATCCTTCTGCATATTCCATATTCACGAAATTAGAAGCGATCTTGAGTCCATACACATTGTATTTACTAGTAATGGAATCAAAAATATCTTGTAAAACAACCGTTTTCCAATTCCAGAAAAAATCGTTAATATTACTCGGGTTCCATTCCGTCTCTCCAATATTTCCTTGCTGAATAAATGGGAATGGCTCCACCATAACTTGAATATTACGCTTTAATAATTCTTGAATTAAAATAATAGCTTGTTGCTTTTGCGCCTGATTAATTACCATATTAGCAGAATTCACATTCGGAATATCAACTTGGACTGGTACATTCACCGTATTTAAATTCAAACGCTCCACATCTGCTAACACTTTCTCTACATTGCCTACTTCCCATACCGTTACGTTTCCTGATTTTATTTTTCCGGATTGAACAGTACTTACATCTGCCTGTACATTTCCCTGGAAACAAAAAGAAAACAACATGATACACACTCCTAAAAAACTTATTAAACTCTTATTTTTTTTCACAACTTCCCCCCATAATTTTTGACTTTCTTGATTATTTTATACAAAATTTCACATATATTCCAGAAAAAAATTAAATACATTTCCATTAATAAAAGTGTTATCCATATAATTCCCCTAAAAATAGTAAGGTAAATAAAAAAGGAGCGTATTTCCGCTCCTTTTTTATCTTTTCACAATTGAAGTTATTGAATTTTCTCTGATAATCTAATCACATCTATTTTTTTCGTATAAATAAATTTTTGTCTATATTCGCTTTTGCTTGTATTACTTTTATATTTACTTCATTATTTACCTTTATAGTTAACAATTTCTTTGTTCTTTTTTCAAAAATCACACCATCATACAAATAAATTCTTAATTGTGTGCAAAGTACTAATTACTTCTTTAAGAAGTACCCATTTTCTTGTCTCAATATATGGACAAGAAAATGGGTACCAAATGAAAGGTGTCTATAGTTAATTCAGCATTCTACACTGTATAATTAGTTCCTACTTTCATGTCTTTCTACATCACAGTTATTGACTTTCTTGAATCCATATTGTTTCCGTATCTCCAGTAATCTTGTTTAAAGCTCGTTCAGCTACAATAACTGTTAATGCTGTAATATAAAGGTAATCCAAAAAAGTAATCGTAATTAAACTCGAGAAAGCGGATGATGGTTAGAAAATTAGTAAATCATAAAAAAACGTCCTAGAATTCTAGGACGTTTTTTTAGTTCCCTCAATCTTCTTCTTCGAAATCACGTAGACTAGCAAGCAATTCTGTAAATGTTGAGCAAACAGGATATATTGCTTCCTCTATGTTTTCTTCCTCATGCTCCCAGAATACGATTATTGGTGAATCAGTGTTGTTTCGATAATCAAAGCATAGAAGATTGCCGAATGGATCTCTAGCAAAAGGATATATTTTGTCAGGTAATCTATCTTTCGTACTATTATATGTTTCTAGAATTGAATATTTTCTATCAGAATCTAAGGTTAAAAGATTATTAAGTGAATTTTCATCTTGATTTGGAATGTTAAATGTATCTGGCGTTGGATATCCACCATCATATTTTTGTACACAATCAATAAAATCATTAGGAAATTTAATATTTAAGTATTGTTCTAATTGTTTAATTTGGTCATCTGTTACTCTTTTTTCATTTACATTAATCCATGTAATGTGACTCATGGCTAAGTACCTCCCTATTTATCGCTATCTTTTCCCCAAATTTTATATCCACCTGTATGACCAGTATCATGATGAGTCTGATAATCTACAAGTTGCATCCTTCCAGTGTCTTGATGATGATGCCATGTATAATGCTCTGGAGTTTTTCCCATTTTAAATAATTGAATTTCCTCATCCGTAAATTTTAAAGCTAATTTAGGATTTTCCATTATTTGTTCATATAATGCCTTACTACACTTTCTAGACTGTGTTGTTCTAGACTTTTTGAAATCTGCCTCTTTTAACATTACCTCGCCTTTTGATTCAAAAATAGGAAATCCTTCAGCATCATACGGAATACCTGTAACAGGGTGCTTATCTCCTGCTAAGTCTCCTTTACGCAAACGAATCGTTTTTGGTCCATTTGCACCTTCATAAGTATACGTAGCTGCTTTCTGTAAATATTGTTGTGTACTACCGACACCTGCATATATTTCACCAGTTGAATTTGAAACACATCCGTATGCTATTTAGTAAGATTTACTATTCGAGACGTAATTATTGCAGTAATTAATATAATAATAGCGGTTATCAAGCCAGATTCTCCAATCCAAATATCAGTTTGATACCCTGTACTTGCACGTGTGAAAGGTCCTTGAATAATGGCATTCCAAGTAGCATGGATGATAACCGAAGGCCAAATGCTACCTGTGATAAGTCGTAAATAAGCTATAATATAACCGAATGGTACAATACAAAGATAGATACCAAGTACTGAAAGAACGACAGATGGTCCCGCTACATATAGACCAGCAATAACTATTGGAACATGCCACGTTGCCCAAATCAATCCACTAATAAGGATGGGCCGTGAAAACTCTGCATCGACTAGCCTTGTGAGCATATAACCTCGCCAACCCATTTCTTCTCCCAAAACTGGGATTAAGTTAAGCAAACTTCCGAAAATGCCGCTCAATACCACTAGATAAATGAAGCTGAATGGTGCCGTTACATACTGAAGCCCAAGCATATTGTAGATCGGTTCTAACATCATACCACCTTCGGGATGCTGAAACCCTGCAATTCCACTCAACCAGGCGATAGAATAAGTAGTTCCACAAATAATCATAGGTATTAGCAGAGCAAAACCGATCCCCTTCCATATCTTTAAGTTACCGAGACTAAAAGATACATCTTTAAACCCTTCTTTCAGTATTATGCGAGTCAAAATAGAAGATAATGCTGGGGTAAACATATATACCACAATAAGCGTCTTACTTTTCGTAATCATTACTACTACATTTAGGATAATAGAAGTAATGATTAAGATACTCAGAAAGAGTTGAAGTCCTATTTTAGCACGTTGGATTTTATCTTTATTGTGGAACGGTTTTGCGTGTAATATCATTGTAATCCGCCCTTCCCCTATAATTCACTTGTTTATCGAATTTACTTCTTGTCATTTCTACAGACACAACTTAGAATAAAAATATTTTTGTATACAGATTCATTCATCTTTAAAATCCCTCCCAAATTTATAGTCTAGTCTTACTTACGACTCATCAATGTAATTATTATTTATAAGTTGTCATGGCCGATAGTACAAAAGTGTAATGATTAGTCTATGACCTGTGTCAATTAACCTTATGACAATATGTAACTAGAAAATATGATATGGAATAGATAACAATTGAATTAAGGCAATTGATTCGTGCAAGTACATGAATCAATCTTGCTTTTGCAAATAATTCAATTGAGGTGGAAAAAATGAATAAGAAAAGAATAATTGCAATGGTTAGTACAGCTTTATTAGTCACAGGATGTGTAGAAGTAGGAAAGGCTCAAACAGTAGCAGTCGAAAATTCAGGTCAATCAATCCAAAAAAATATAGTTAAATCAATACAATCACAGGCTTACCCATTAAAAACGATAGAGCCGTCAAAATCATTTGAGGATTTAAAACCACTTAAGAAAATGATTGGGAGCGCACAATATGTAGGATTAGGAGAGAATACTCATGGAAGCTCTGAAATTTTCACTATGAAGTTTCGCCTTGTGAAATATTTGGTTACTGAGATGGGTTTTACAAATTTCACAATGGAAGAAGATTGGGGAAACGGCTTAAAACTAAATGAATATATCCAAACAGGAAAAGGAAACCCTAGGGAATTTTTAAACTTTTTATATCCTACTGATGAAATTATAGCCATGGTTGAGTGGATGAAAGATTATAATGCTGATCCATCCAATAAAAAAAAGATCCAATTTATTGGGCTCGACTTCAAGGAGTTGGACCAAGGTTGCTTTAATAAAGTAATTGATTATGTAAGGCTGCATCGACCAGATTTGCTGGCAGAAGTAGAAGAAAATTATAAAGAATTGTCGGCTTTTAATGGAGGTTTACAGGAATATATGGACCTTGCTCCTGAAATAAAGGAAAAGTTCAAAGCAAACGCTGAGAGAGTAGCCCAATTACTAAAAGATGAGAATGGGCAAGCCAAAACAGAATTAGTTTCACCCGAGTACATCTGGGCGAAAGCAACGGCAAGTGTAATAGAGAAATATACCACAATGCTAATTCCTAACGACTATCCAAGTGTGTTAAAGCTACATGAGCAATACTTGGCCGATCATGCAATGTGGGCGCAAGAGACATTGGGTGGTAAAACGATGGTATGGGGACACAATATTCATATAGCTAAAGGAATTATCGATGAGAAATTATACCCTTATGTTGCGGGACAGTATTTAAAGGAACGTTTAGACAATAATTATGTCACAATTGGCAGTACAACTACGGAGGGGAATTTCACCTTATACAACGACACCCAAGATAAGATTATAACGGATCCGATTCCACAAAATGTAAATAGTTTCAATTATACCCTCGGAAAAGTACCATATAAAATGTTTTTATTGGATAACCGTCACCTTAAAGGACCAGCAGAGAAATGGGTTAAAGCAAAAAGACCATTACTAAGTATAGGAGCACGACTCTTACCGAACGAATCGGCATACTTTGATACGTCATTGCTTGAGCAATTTGATATTATTTTTCATATTCGAAAAACAAGTCCATCTCATATTAAATAAAGTGAAACTTTAATCAGTGGGGATTTTCTTCATCCCCCACTGATTATTAGTTGAACCAATCGGACTTTTATGGGCAGTTGATCCCCCACCTAAATTCTTTACTTTCGCTGCATTTTGAGGTGGGGGTCTTACTGCCCATTAAAGTGGGATAAAAGTACAAAACAATCCCGTTCTTGCAGATGCAAGAACGGGATTGTTTTATGGTGATTCATATAAGCATCTTTTTTAACCAGAAGTAGGTTACTCTCCCCTTTTTAGCATCATTTAAAAATGTCATATGACACTTTTACACTAGTGAGAATGACAAAAAAAGCAGTACAATTCGGTTATTACATAGATAGGAGCGAGAACTTTATGAAGTCAAGATTCATCCAGAATGGTTATTTTTTATTGCTAACTTTCGTTACAGGATTGTTTTATTTTTGTTTTTATCTAATAGCTCTGCTATTCAGTTTCACCCTTTCATTTACGGTAATTGGGATTCCACTAGTTATACGCGTACTACAGACTACGACACCTTTTATCCAATTCGAGCGCATACAGACGAAAATTTATACAGATATTTCGACCGACACTTACGATAGAAGTATAAAAATGGATACATCAAACTGGGCTCAGGTGAAATTAGTGCTTACAGATCGTCGTACTTGGTCTGCTGTCTTTTGGTTAATGCAGAAATTAGTGATTGGCATTTTCAGTCTCATTAGTGCAATCATTTTTTATGTAATGCCACTTATGTTGCTGTTGGCACCACTACTGTATCGCTACATTGAAATGAATATTATATTCATACAGATAGATACTTTTGCTAAGTCACTCTTTGTAATGTTTATAGGTATAGCATTTACCGCCATAAGTATTAAAATAGTAGATCGTTTGACTAAGAAACTTGGGGGCTATACACGTAGCATGATTCGGCAACTAAATCGATAGAAGTTTGCCTTTTGTGAGAGAATTGCAGTGTAAAATTAAAAAGTATAACAATGTATGAAGGATTAATTTATAATATAGGAAGTAAAAAGGTAGGCTACTTAGGGGGTAAATGACTTGTTAGATATGGTTAAGTATTGGTTTTGGTACGATTGGATTATGTTAGGAGTCCGTATACTTGTTAGTGTCTCTATCGCCATAACCACATTAGATTTTCAGGATAGTTTAACATTGCCACTTTGGATTATTATTCTTTGGGAAATTATTGCCTTCTCTGTTCCATGGGTAGCCTTACTATTCAATTATAAATATTATTTGTTCACAGAAATACTGCTATATGGTGGACTGTGTATATATTTAACTTCTTTATTTCCGGAAGCTAACGTTACATTTCTTATATCGGCTTTTCTGATTGCTGCGAATAGTCAGCATTTGTCCTATTATTGGACAGCTCCAACAACAGTTTTTATAACAACTGGAATTTTCTATGCGGTTGCGCCAAGTAATAGCTATTGGATTATGGTTACCTACTATGGACTTGCTTATGTAATGGGCTTCGCTTTCCATTTATTAATCGTCAATCATAAGCAAAATGAAGCGATTCGTAAACAAAACGCGGTACTTGAACAATATATGTCTCAGATTGAACGCATTACACTGGCAGAAGAACGGAACAGACTGTCGAGTGAGCTTCATGATACAGTTGGTCACGCTTATACTTCTATTATTATGGGGATGGAAACGTTGCGTACCGAACTTGCTACTGAAATGGGTATACAGAGGCTAGATTCTCTGCTTGAAATGGGACGTAAAAGCATCGAGGACGTGAGAGGTTACCTACATCAAATGGATTCTCCGTGTCAATCGTCTTCCTTGATTCAATCTCTACAAAATCTTGGAGCCGAATTTCAGGAGCACGCTCAGGTAAATGTAAGTTTTAGGACATTCGGAGAGGAATATCAACTATCTCGGCAAGCGAAGATCGCATTCATTCGTTGCTTACAAGAGTCCCTTACGAATGCAGTACGTCATGGTCAGGGGACTGAAATTATAGTTTCATTGCAGTTTGAACAACAATATACGAGGTTAGAAGTTCAAGATAACGGAAAAGGAAATGTAGAATGGCAGGAAGGCTTCGGTATGAATGCGATGAAAGAACGGGCAATAAACTTGCAAGGTCAATTGTCTGTATATACAAAGCCAGAGGAAGGAATGCTTGTTACTTGTACCATACCGCGACAAACTGAAATAAAAGATGGACTTATTCGTTTGTTAATTGTAGACGATCAGCCATTTGTTCGGGAAAGTTTGAGGACACTACTCGATAGATATGAAGATTTAAATGTAGTCGGTTTGGCTGAGGATGGCAATCAAGCCATCGATTTGTGCGGGCGCCTTCAACCCCATGTTATACTTATGGATTTAGATATGCAGCACATGGATGGAATCGAAGCAACCAAAAAGATTAAGCAACAATGGCCACATATCCGCGTATTGATTTTTACAACGTTTCAAGATACCGAACAGGCATTGGAATCACTTCGCAACGGTGCGGATGGTTTTTTACTTAAATCTATTGAAACGTTGGAGCTAGCTAATACGATCCGACTTATTCACAAAGGTGGGACACTAATTGATCAGGGAATGTCTCACAAAATATTTGAGAAGTTTGATGAGCAAAAAGAGACACCACAATCAAAAGCAACCGCTTATGAGCTAACAGCTAGGGAGATAGAAATATTGCAGCTAGTAGCAAAAGGACTTCGATACACTACCATAGCATCAAGGTTATATTTATCGAATGGTACGGTCAGAAATTATGCTTCCACAGCTTATACAAAGCTAGGAGTTCGTAACAAGGAAGAAGCTATCCTCAAGGCTCTAGAAATTGGAATTATTGAATAACAAAATGTTTTGCGGTGTATAAAAATGAGTAACAAAGAGACAGAACGCTTTGTGTGGTTTCTTTTGTAACAGAGTAAATAAAGCCCGTTATCGTATAAGTAAATGTTAAAACATTTACTGTTTTGTAATAATAAAATCATTGAATCTTATCCTCTAAAATACAAAAGCCTACTATCCATTTAACTGATAGTAGGCTATTAAAATTATTTAAGAACTGGGTTATGCTCTAATTTATAAGCTTTCATCAGAGGAAATATTATCACTTCGGCTCTAAAGTTAACACTTTCCCCTCTATCCCCTCCATATTCAATGTAGTCGTATGATACTCACCATTTACCCAATCATCTATTTGATCGTGATACCAATCGCTTCTAAAGTTTCCTGATTGTCCTGGTCCTACGATATGATAACCGTTTGACATATCTTTCGTATCAATAACAAATCTCCAAGATGCCCCGTGATTGACAATACCGTTATCTCCGTAACTCGCTGCTTGAACGGTAACTTGGCTTCCGCCAATTGGAACTGGTGCTTCACGATTAAATGCAAGTAGTGCTAACATACTAGATGATCTCGAAATTGGATGTGTAAAAGCAAGTTGATGGTAATCGCCCCACTTCCACTCCGCAACATCGGGTCCATATTCCTTCTGCAATTTCTTCATTACATTCTCATACGATGTATGCACAACTTTTGTGAATCCTCCGTACTTCGTAAACCAAGCGCTATTTTCTCCTGCCACTTCTTTTCGAATCAATTCATCAACAACTTGTGACTTCCCTTCAAATAACTCCATCACATCTTTCGGTATTTCTTTTGAAAATAACGTATTCGAAATCTCTTTCATTAATAAATGGAATAGTAATGGTGCCGCTTCATCTTTACTATCGTAAAAATTCCACTTTGTTAATTGTTTTACGCCTTCTTTCTCTACTTCATTTAAAGATGCTTTATTTAACTCTTTTAACAATATAGGAGCAAATTCTTTCCCATATAAATTTTTTTGATCCATCTGTAAGTCTTCTAAATCTTTCACTGTATATTTTTCCTTCTCTTGTAAAAACTCTTGAATACGCATTTGCCTATACGGTTGCGCCCACGTATTACTAATATGGTACGGATAATTATCATCAACAATTTTATTATTTGCAGTTGAAATAAACCCTTGTTTTGGATTTATTACTTTTGGCAGTTGATCAAACGGAATATACCCTTCCCATTCATATTCATCTGTCCATCCTGGCACTGGCAAACTACCATCGCCTTTTTTACGCACTGGTATATTTCCGTTCGCTTTGTAAGCAATGGTTCCGTCATTTGATGCGAATACAAAGTTTTGAGTTGGTGTATGAAAATCTTGAAGAGCAGTTTCAAACTCATTCCAGTCTTTCGCTTTATTCATATTTAATACAGCCTTTAATTCAGCTGATGGCTCTAAAGCAGTCCATTTCAAAGCAAATACTGTTTTCGTTTTCTCTTTCTCTTTATCTGCAAACTCTGAAATGACTGGACCATGCCTCGTAACCGTCACGTTATACGGAATTGTTTTCCCGCCTTTTACTTTAATAGATTCATCAACAACCGTAGCTTTTTCCCACTTATCGTTATACAAAAATTCATTTTCATTATTAGGATTTCGCTTCTCAATATATAAATCTTGCACATCAGGACCAGTATTCGTAACGCCCCATGCTATTTTGTCATTGTGGCCTAATATAACACCTGGCACTCCCGCGAAAATAACGCCACTTACATTTAAATCTTTCATTTCAAGTTTCGATTGATACCATATGGAAGGCGTCGCAAGCGATAAATGAGGATCATCCGCTAAAATCGGCTTACCAGACGCACTCTTTTCACCACTTATGACCCAGTTATTACTACCATTAAACTCTGGTGGAATGATCGTTTTTGCAAAACTTTGTGCTACATTCACATTTGTATTTTCCAGTTCAGCTAGCAATCTAGGTGCATCTTTCGGATATGTAGGAAATAACTCATTTGCTTGCTCTATCGAAAGATTTTTCAGCGCCCAATATCGAAACGCCTGTCCATGCCAATGTCCGCCTAAATCAAACGCCATATACTTTCCAATTGTTAGAGAATCCACGATTGACCATTCAGCAGGCTCATAACCTAATATAGTAAACTCAACCGGCAATCTCTTTTCCTCTTTTGCCTCGCGTATAAAAGCGTTCACTCCATCAGCAAATGACTGCAGGGCATATTTCGCTTCCCCATCATATTGACTAACAGACGCTTCGGCTGCTCGCCGTAAACCGAGCGTTCGAAACAACTTATCTCGATCAACAGCTGCTTCCCCAACAACCTCACTTAACATACCAGAAGCTTGTCTTCTACTTAAATCCATTTGAAACAAACGATCTTGCGCTTGTACATACCCTTGCGAGAAATATAAATCATGCGCATTTTCCGCTTTAATATGCGGTACACCTTTACCATCCCGCTTCACCGTAACAGCATGTTGTATATCCTCTAGCTTTATCGTTCCATCTATCTTTGGCATAGATCTCAGCGTATATATGTTCAAAAAAATCGCTGTACAGATAACTAACAAAAGAACGATACTACTAGACCAAATAAAAATTCTCTTACCCCTAGTTCGTTTCTTCTTTATGACGACTTCCATATCCATATAACCCCTCCTTTCTCAAACTATTCGCTTCTATTTAAGGAAGAACCTTTTAGAAAAGTTGAAAAACCCCCTTCATTTTCCTACAAATGAAGGGGGACTTCTTAACGTTTGTTACGCCAGCTTTCATTATGACCAAGATTTGACTCGGTCGCTAATTGCACATCATATAATACTTCACTAAAGAAGCGCTTATCTACTTGTTTTGGTACAATGCGTCTCTCATCATCAATTTCGTCATATTCATATGAACCACGGTTCACTGTACCCGCTTTATAAAATTGAATCTCAAATACACATACATCTTCTTCACCTTCATATCCAATCGGCGCTCCGCTAAATGAAAGCTCTGCCCCTAATCCAGTGCGAGTATCTTCTTTATAAAATGTATAATAAACACCGCCATCTTGAACCGATCCGCGAGTCCATCCAAGTTTCGTCATCTTACCAAATAACGAGCGACCATTTAACAAAATACCGCCAAATCTCTCAACATCAATCTTATCATTTTCCTCTACTACAAACACTGGACGTTCAATTTGTAGAAATGGCTGCACAATTCCGGAATTTGTCAGTTGCTCTTTCCATAGCTCCTTTTCCGTTCCTGATAATTCTAACGGATGAATTAAACCAATAACATTTCCAGGTGAAAGTTCAGGGTTCTCTCCTATCATTGAATAAAATGTATCATCCGCCGCATAACGGAACATTTTCCGCAACGTTCCTTCCGTATATTCACCCCAAACAAGCGAAATAGCAAATTGCTTCATAATTGGATTTTCCAAAAATACCGATTTCCACGTATCATATGACCAGTAGCGTTTTCGTGATAGAGCGTCTTCCAAACGTTGTTTCTGCATAGAAAGAGCACTTCGAAGTTCTTTCTTTAATACGGCTAACTCTTTCTTAGCCTCTTCAGCTTTTTCTATATCATCTTTTGCATTCGGCTTTGGAAGTGACTTCATACGTTTTCCTTCTTCTGTCTCTAATTCAATTTTCGACTCAGAAGTTAAAATAGCAGTAAAACATCTATTCCCAAAATCAATCTCCTTCTCACCACTTATATTGAAGCCAAGATCTGGTGCCAGTTGATCTTCCAACTCTTCTTCTGTTATACCACGTGTTTTCGCAGCAAGACTTAGTGCTTCTTTTGCCGCATTACGCACTAACTTATGCTTATATTTAAATGCCATCGCATGAATAGACACAAGTGCAAGCTTAGATGAGGACAACCCTAGAGCCCGAACAGCATCTGCTGCAATCTTCCCTCTCATATCAAGCACCCATTCATCAATTTGCTTTTTAAGTATACCGACCATTTTATCATCACTATACATGCCATATAACGAAAGAATACCACGTTTCTTCACATCTGCATCTTGAGAAATCCATACTTGATATATTTCTTGTACATATTCCTTCAAGTCTTGTTCATTCAAAATAGTACTAATTACTTCAGCCGCATCTTTCTTCTCAATAACGGAATCTGATACATACTGATTTACATATGCTAGCGGAAGTTTTACATCGGCTATTTCATTTGAATTACGAAGACGAATTTGTGGTTCGTTCCCAATCCATTGCACAAATGAATTTCTTTTTTGTTCCGTTACTATACGACTGCAAAGTTCTTCTATATTTTCTGAATCTCCACCCACTTCAAGTAACGGAGCAAATTTCCCAACAAAGGAAGCATTCTTCTTTTCTTGTAAAGCTTCCTGTACAAGTTGTATATATTTTTCAATCTTATACTCTATTAGTATCTTCATCACATTTTCACGAACAATTTTCTTTTTATTATGAAGTTCAGCTGCTACATCTACCGCAGCTCCTACATCTTTTGAAAGAATTTCCACTACAGACTCACGCATTTTTTTAGATGAATCTCCTAAGCATTTGATCAAAATGGGACGCATTTTGATCATGTTATCCTTAGCTAACTCTTCTAAAATATACGCTTTGGCCACAGCAGAATACTCATCAAATCGTTCAATTATGTACGCTTGTTCTTTTACAATGACATGAACAAGCGCTTCCTTCGCCTTGTTTCTCTCTTCACTGTAGCATGCAGCTTGTTCAACTGCATAAGTGATAAGCTTTTCCTTACTTAATCCATACGAAAGAAGATCTTCTAATACTTGTTTCGGTTCTATCCCTCTGACAGAACATTCGTACAGAAGTTCGTATAAATTAACGTTATATTCATCTCCGAATTGCAGTGTAAGTACAGCTTCCCTCTTCGCTACATCATCTACATCCCAAAGGAGCGCAACCTCTACTACTGGCATCCCCCAATACATACTTCTATACTTAGGATTTTTAAGTATTTGCTCCATATCCTCAAGTGACAATTTCCCTAGTAAATAATCACGATATGTATCACGTATTGTAGACAATTTAATTTGCAAAGCAGCGACAAAAAATTCTTCTCGCATTCTCCCTCTATTTAACTCATACCCTTTTTCAGCTAACGTTCGTGCGATAATGAGATAATTAATTTTACTTACATATTGCAAAGTACGTTGAACAAATTCAGGATTTTCTTCCGCCATGAAGCATAGCAATTCATATTCATACGTCTTACAAAATTCTCCATTATTTAAATCATGTTGCCTCAAGCGATGTGCAAAAAAACGTTCCTCAGAAATCCAAAACTGTTTACAAAAACTTTGAATTTCTTCATATGCTTTCTTATTTATACTACCTGTTCTTTTGTAGTTTTGAGGCTGGCCGAGAGCTTGACACATATAACGTGTAGCATAGTTTATAAAACCCCAAACATTTTTCTTCGCTACTATTTCAACATATCGCTTCGCAACATTTGAATACTTATGAATACTAAATAATAGCCGCCAAATGTATTCTGGTAAGCTTCCACCTAAAAATAATTCCCTATCACTTTCACCTTTTATATATCTTTCAACTGCTTCAATCTTTTCCTTTTCTCCATTCAAATTCAATATAAATTCAGCATGTTCTTTTAATCTCTCGTCCAATAAAGAGCTATATGTACAGAATCTTTCATAATCTACTTCAAACATTACGAGAAGTAAAGATAATTGCTGCTGATTTGGTAAAGTGTGTAATTGTTCCTCTATATAGTTCGGATTCTCTTTTGTTAGCCCTTTAAGAAAAACATACGCTTCATCCACATAACTTGAAATATTAGTTAAATATTTACATGCAATTCCTACAAGTTTATCTAAAGGCAGTGCACTTTTTTCTAAATAAATCTTCATATTAGCAAAATCCACATATTTAAACCTTATTATAAGAACATTTAACAATTGCTCCCCTAGCAAATAATAAAATAATCGAAAGAAAGCCGGATCTTGTTTATATACTTTTCTAAAATCGCTTATAAACTGCTCTGCAAAATCGGCTCTCTTTTGATCTCTAATTGTCGTTAGTTGAATAGCTTTTAAAATTGCTTCTTCTCTCGATTCTAAATATCGCAGCGCTAATTGTTTCTGCTCTTCTGTCATATTAATATATTGAAACAACTTTGATGTACTGTTTGTCAAACCCTGTTCCTCCCGCATCTTTTTATCTATTTATAAAAAATAAAATACCCATATATAATTCCTCTATCATTCAAAAATAGTATAGCATATAATCCACCTAATACGAACGTATATTCTATATCGTATTTATATAAATTAAAAAACACTACTCAAAATACTTCTCCTTCGCTCTAAATTTCCCATCACACTCTTTTCTTCACCAGCATTCTCCGCCTTTTTATTACACCAATTCCTCAAAATCCCCTGCACATAATCGAACGTCCCCTTATTATTCTCAAACGCAATTTTAAGTGCCTCTAGTACTTTATCTCCTGAAACTCTTTGTATCCACCCCTTTAATCCCTTCACGATATATGGAGATAAACTACTAATATTTTGTTCGTAAAACTTGTAAACTTCACTATGCAGAGTGACCTCCTCTACTATTTCTACCTCTTCCTTCTCTTGAATAATTACTTGTTGTGAATTACTACTAATCTCTTCCTCTGGCATTCCAAAATACTGAAGTAATAACGGAATCTTGCATCCTTCTTCAAGACATTTACGCAAAAACTTATGTAGGAACTCTTTACTTTTTACCATCTTTAGCTCACGTAATACACATTTCTCTATGTTCGTATTAAAAATAGGATTATATTGTAACCAATTTATAATGAATAACTCTTTCGTTTCCGCATCATATAAAATCTTCCCGTATTCCACAAACCGGTTCAATAACTTCTCAACAGTTTCCATACTGTAACCAGTTTCAAGCTCTGCCAAACGCTTTGGTAATATGTAAATACCACATTGCTTCGTTTTCGTACCAGTTAACAAATATATGTAAAAATAACGCTCTTCTGGCGTTAAATCTAAAATGAATTCATCTTGCCAAAAGTTCACTTGCACATTACGGTACACCGCCATCAGTTTCCCTCCCGCTCTTTACTAGCAAATAGGAAAATTCCAATCCTTCAATATAAATATAGGAATGAGCAAAAGGTTTTGGCATTCGAGTTCCAATTTTTTTACTACTACCACGCCGGTTTTATTTTTTCGCACTTGTTTTGTTCTTGTAGTTGTTTTTGTTTTGTTTTTTCTTAGTGATTTATTACTTGGTAGGTGCTTATGAGGGGCTTTGAAGGGGCTTATATTGTTTTCATTCCCCTCTTGTCTGATGTCTAATTACAAATGTCGCCAACAATCTTCATACATTGCAGGCCATCATTATGATTCACCTACTCATATTTACCCGAAAACAAAAAGCACCCGTTGCCTTCGTAGACAATTCAGTGCTTTAAGGTTGAAAGTTTATAAATAAAAGTGTCTATAATCGTAATAGTTGATTGAAATACAATTCTGTTACATTTATTTTAGTAACGATAATATGATACATACCGTATTATCTACAACTGAACGTTCTGGGCGAGATTTCATTAACACTGTTAATCCAATTAATGAAGTGACTAGCGTTTGCGCCAATGCTTTAGCATTCACATCACTTTGTAATTCTCCAGACTGAATACCTTTGGCAATCAATTCTTGAAATATAACTGAAAGATACATTTGATGTTCTCTAGTCAACACTTCAAATTTTTCATTATGAGGAGAAAGCTCCACCATTGTGTTAATACAAAAACAGCCTTTATTTGATTCTCTTTTATATTCCTCTTCCACCATATCTTCAAAAAATGTACGAATGGCCTCTTTTACAGATTGTTCCTTTTGAAGTTTTGTTCGAATGCTAGTCGCATGTATATTTGTGTATCTCCGTAGTGCAGCTTCAAACAGCCCTTCTTTATCACCAAATGCTGCATATAAACTCGGTCTTTGTATTTCCATTTTAGCAGTTAGATCGCTTAATGAAGTAGCGGCGTATCCTTTTTCCCAAAAAAGTTGCATAGCAGCATCCAAAGCTTTTTCTTTATCAAATTCACGTAGTCGAGCCATTTAATCCCTCCTCTTTCTTCACCTGTTTTCTAACTTATACATCACGTTTTTATGTACTAATCAGTATATTATATATTGTATTAAATTATAAATGATATGTCAAAATAAACTAAAAATTATCCACAATTCACTTGACACAATAACTTATCCCTGATTATATTTTAATTAAGAAATAAAATACCGTTCGGTACATTATTTTAAAAACAAAAGGAGATGATATTATGGATGCTAAAGAAAAAATGACAACCGCTCTTACACAGAATAATGATCAGTTCCAATCAACTATCAATACAATCATGCCCCGCTATATAACTCTATTATTTTCAATAGCTTGCGGGATGGCTGTGGCGAATATATACTTCGCTCACCCTCTACTTGATTCTTTATCAAATGAGTTTAAGATCAACCATTCAACTATTGGTGTCGTTATTACTATTACTCAAGTTTGTTATGCACTCGGATTACTTTTATTAGTTCCACTTGGTGATTTGTTAAACCAAAAAAGACTTATTATTGTTCAAATGCTTTTATCCGTTTTCGCTTTAATTGTGATCGGATTCGCTCCTTCAAGCACCGTACTTTTTATAGGTATGGCCTTAGTCGGAATCCTTGCGACTGTTACGCAGACACTCGTCGCATACGCATCCATTTTAGCTAATCCAAAAGACCGTGGGCGAATAGTAGGTTTCGTCACGAGTGGTGTCGTAATAGGAATTCTACTTGCACGTACATTTGCCGGAACATTAACAGATCTAGCCGGATGGCGTTCCGTTTATCTTACCTCTGCTGTACTTATGCTCTTCGTAATTGGTTTGTTATATCGTAATTTACCTAATTTTGAACATAAAAAAACAGCTATGACCTATCGTAAATTATTACATTCCGTTCTCTTATTATTTGTAGAAGAGCGCCACTTACGCATTCGCGGAATATTAGCATTGCTCATTTTCACTTCATTCAGTATTTTATGGACTTCATTAGTTTTACCTCTAAGTGCTGCACCATATAATCTATCACATACAGCTATCGGAGTATTTGGTCTTGCTGGAGTTGCTGGTGCATTAGCTGCCACTAAGGCCGGACAACTTGCTGATCGCGGATTCGGAGAAAGAACTACTGGCATAGCCTTATCCTTATTATTACTTTCATGGCTCCTAATTAAATTAATGAACCATTCTCTATTCCTACTAGTTATCGGTGTTATCCTTTTAGATTTAGCTGTGCAAGCTGTACATGTCACCAATCAAAGTATGCTTTTCACAGTGCGTCCAGAAGCGAGAAGTCGCCTCACTGCCAGTTACATGATTTTCTATTCTATCGGCAGTGCAACAGGTGCGATTCTTTCAACCAACATTTATGCAAGCTACGGATGGAACGGAGTTTGTATATTAGGTGCATCCGTTAGTGCTTGTGCTCTTTTATTTTGGGCAATGACCTTACGGCGATCATCACAGCTGAACGAAGAATAATTCATTTATGTTTAAATACGTGTTTTTCTACAAGACTATAAAATAGTATTTACTTTTTAACACAAATCAACGGCATTTTTATATGAAAAATGCTGTTGATTCACAATTTCATGATAAAAGATCCTATACTATCGAAATACATCTACTACAAATTCCCTTTAACGTTTTCGACAATCTCATTTATTGTATTTCGATCAAACTTATCACTAATTTCGTATGTATCACGATCTCCTACTAGTTGTACGCCTACGATATCGTTGCGGTCCTTACCAAATTGCACTTCAATAATAGACCCCTGCTCTATCTGTTTCCAAATGTAACCTGCTTCCTCTTTATTATCTAAAATAATACAATCCTCAATATTTTCATCAATTCCAATTAACTTGTTATCATCTATAAACCCAACCTCATATTGTTGACGTTCTTTCGCTTTGCCGCTTACTAATATACCTTTGCTACCATATGAATAATCCATATAGTTCTTTTTCTCAGATTGTACCGCTTTCGTC
The DNA here is from genome assembly GCF_036320425.1 of Bacillus nitratireducens. Classification (NCBI taxonomy): domain Bacteria; kingdom Bacillati; phylum Bacillota; class Bacilli; order Caryophanales; family Bacillaceae; genus Bacillus; species Bacillus nitratireducens. The sequence continues at coordinate 915,664 of NZ_JAUMJO010000002.1, read as the reverse complement.
TCTTGTGCTTTAGTTTTTTCAGCGTTCCCACAACCCATGATAAGACTAATTGGCATCACCATAGTTAGTACTACCCTAGTAAATTTCTTTATCATTTAGAATCAACCTCACATATTTAATGTAAAACTCCATTTATTACCTTATTAAAGGATAACATGATACTACAGCAAAAGCGTCAAAGAGAAAGCATTATTTACATCCCCTCACTATGTGGAGAGCCATACATCCGTATTGTTTCTTCTCCCTTTTATCTTAATGTTGTATCTTCACAACAATAAAAAACGAACTGAATTATCAAGAAATTAAAGAAAGTAGACATCCTACTCACATAAGATTTAAAATTGGAAAGTATGGAAGACATGATAAAAGATATAGGTTAACTCGCAATTAAAATGGTCTTTATATTAAGGAAGAAAGTGCACAGCTTTGGATTTTAAAACAGTTATGCAAGAGCTTGAAGCCCTCGGTAAGGAACGAAAAAAATATACATATCTAACGGTGCACATGAGCCAATTTTCGGCGTTGCTACGGGCGCTATGAAAATAAAATTAAATCAAGAGTTAGCTGAGGAACTTTATTCCACAGGTAACTACGATGCTATGTACTTTGCAGGCATTATTGCCGATCCAAAAGCTATGAGTGAATCGGATTTTAATCGTTGGATGGATGGGGCGTATTTTTTATATGCTATCTGATTATGTTGTAGCAGTAACTTTATCGGAGTCAAATATTGCACAAGACGTTGCTGATACATGGATTGCAAGTGGGGACGAGCTTACAATGTCTGCAGGCTGGCGTTGCTACTGCTGGCTTTTAGGCAATCGTAAAGACAATGAATTTTCCGAAAGCAAAATTTCCGCTATGCTTGAAATGGTGAAAAATACGATTCATGATTCGCCAGAACGAACAAAATCCGCTATGAATAATTTCCTAAACACTGTAGCAATTTCATATGTGCCACTACACGAAAAAGCAGTCGAAATTGCAAAAGAAGTTGGTATAGTTGAAATAAAACGTGAAAATAAAAAGAGCAGTTTGCTAAATGCTACAGAGAGTATTCAGAAAGAACTTGATAGAGGAAGACTTGGTTTCAAACGTAAATATGTTAGATGATCAAAAAAGGTGTCAATCTAAGCAAGATTGACACCTTTTTTGATGAGAAAAACGAATGAACTCCCCTAGGAAATTATTCATCCCCCCCCTGTACACCTTATCCGTTAAAAACTTCTTCATTCAATTTATAAACCCTATCTCTTTTCTCATCACTTTTGACAAAAATAAGCTTTCCTTCTTTAACAAAACCTTCTAATAGTAAGCATACTTGTCCATATGCTTTCGGCTTATTCGTAGTGAATCTTTCATCGGGTATTTTACCAGCTCGTATTAATTGTTCGCACAGCTCCAGTGCACTTATTTCTTCAGAATTAAATAATCCTAATATATCTTGTTGCAACGGCGATAAAGGTACTGGTTTTTCAGCTACCTCCACCTTTTCTTTTTCGTTTTCTTCTTCAAATAAATCTTCAAATGAAATTTGATTCATTACTTCTTTTCCTTTCTAACGATTGATTTATATAACATGAACTGAATCCTATAAAGAGTAGTTATTGTTATGTATTACTTACCTTATTACATAAATCTCAAACTCATGTACATCGTTTCATATAGTATGTTTTGATTATACCAAATATACGTTCTGTCTTCTATCGTAGATTGAAAAAAGAAGCATTTTACTGTCCACAAATAGCGAAAAGGTATCTAGATGTTTTTGTTGAATGGATTTATAAAAGTAAATTAAGCAAAAATAACTTCAAAATCAACTTTTATTGTATATTTTTGAGTTACTTTACAGTTCACTCTATATACCATTTTTAAATAGAGATGAATATTTATAGATATTATGATTAAGTTTCATGCAGATTAGTAAAATAGATATTTATTCCATAGAAATTTATGGTAAATACTTATCGTTTACATGTTATAATCACGATGTAAATATCTAATATAACAGGGGGGTTCCAAAATGGTCTTTAAAACAAGTAAAGTTAAAAAAATTTTCGGATTAGTAATAACTGCAGCACTAGCAACTACAACGATGGTAGGCACAGTAAATGCAGAAACAACTACGAAAACAAACTTTAATGAAAATAGCTATAAGGTAGTTAGCAATAATGACAATGTATTTACAGATGTACCAAAGGACCACTGGTCAAAAATTGCTATTGATTACTTAGCGGCAGCAGGGCTTTTTAAAGGATATGGAAATGGGAAATTTGGTTTTGGGGACAATGTTACTAGAGGACAGGTAGCTTCTTTAGTCAATCGACATTTAGGTTTAATAGCAGACGATAAACAGGCGAATATGTTTAGTGACATTACAAATCATATGTTTGAAAAGGATATTAAAGCCATTGCGCAAGCTGGAATTATGAAAGGTGATGGAACAGGTACATTTCGTCCAGATGATGTATTAACTCGGTATGAGATGGCAGTAGTGTTACAAAAAGCATTTCATTTAGAATCAAAAGGACAAGGGAACTTTAAAGATGTACCAAAAGGTCATTGGGCCTACGAATCTGCCAATGCACTGCGTAGTAACCGTATAGCACAAGGTGACGAGGCAGCTAATTTTAATGGAAACATGCTTGTGAAGCGTGAACAGTATGCACAATTTTTCTATAATGCAATAGCAAAGAACAGATCTTATAATTTCAACATCAATTCAAAAGAAGAACTGAAACAAATGTTAACAACAGCTTTACAGAATGGGACGTTTGGTCCATTTAAATTAGATGCACTAGGTAAAGATATATCTGAGGTAAAAAAAGAATTTGGAGCGCCTGATGTTTGGAAGCAAGCACCATGTACAGAATGTGATGCACCTACAACAGCGGTATACGGAGATTATAATATTGATATGTACCCTTCGGACGCTAGATATATATGGGTGAAAATGGATATCTCTATCAACGAATTAAAAGAGTGGTTTGGTGAACCAGATGGAATCGGAGAGGATATGACTAGTGAAGGCTTTATATATAATCGAGGAAGCTATTCTCTTTATTTCAGCTTCTCTGATGGTTATATTCAACGCGCTGAAATATCTAAAATTGAACATCATTAATACATTACAAGCAATATAAAATATATACAGCATAAAAAAATCCTTCAAGAACCCCCTTATTCTTGAGGGATTTTATTTTGTTCCTATCTATTTTACATAATACAAAGTTATAAAAACGCCCCAAAGAACGCGATCAAGAGTAAAATTGGTCAATCTCAAGAATATCTACTATTTCATTCAACCAATCTATTATTAACAAAATATCTCTTCACCCTACTCAACGCCTAAAATATTTTCCTTACACCAACTATTTCACCTTGACAAAATTCGCAAGATTCTAACAAATAAAAAAACACTACCAATCGCAGTGTTTGGGCTACCTCTACATGTCTATCAAGCTAAGAAAATCCAACATCCAAAACAAAAATGATAGCGAGGTTAATATTGTAGCACCAGGAAAACAGGCCGTCTCTAAAGCCTAGTTAAGCAGATTCAGTAGGCAAGTATTCTATGTTACGAATGAAAAAGGATCTGATATGAATATCAGATCCTTTTTCACTGCTTCTTTTATAAATTTAATTTCTTGATACATAGGTTCATACGTGCTTACATTATCATACACAGTTTTCGCAATACTAGGAGGAAGATTAACACATCCTCCAGATCCACCTTTTCCGCTGGCTTTTTAATAGAATCAAAGTGTATTTTTATTTGTCGGACTTAATTTTTTCGCAATACTCTTCTAAAGTTAACCCTTTTTCTTTTAGATAAACAGCAACTTCTTTTCCTACGTAACGATAGTGCCATGGCTCATACTTAATGCCAGTAATATTCTCTTTATCTTTTGGATAGCGGAGAATAAACCCATACTCTGCAGCATTCTTATCTAACCATTTGAATGCATCGGTAGTTTCAAATTTTGCATTTAAATCTTCTACAGTATTCTGCCATTCAACTGAAATAATGTCTAATGCTAATCCAGTATGATGTTCACTTGCGCCAGGATACTGAAGATATTCCAATGCCTTAGCACTAGCCTCTTTATCCGACAAACCTTGAGATTTATAGCTTTTAACTGAAGCATCATAATAAGTTTGTTGTAATTTTATAGCTCGATAACCTGATCTTAAATAAAGATTAATTCCCTCTTTTTTTGCAGCTGTTACCATATCCTGATAGGAAGTTGCAATTCTGCTATCGATTTTCATATTTGGCTTAGCATTTTGGGTGATACTTGTTAATTCAATCCCTAGTTCCTTTGGTAACATATGCTCTCTATTTACAAGGATAATTCTCCAATCATTAAGATCAGAGATAGGTAAAACATCTTTTTTATTCGCATTTATCTCATTTTTATTTTTATCGTTATTATTAGTAGTTTCCTGAGATGTTTGCTTTCCACTACAAGCAGCAAGGCTCCATCCCAATGTCAATACCAATGCTAAAATTATAAATTTTTTAATTGTATCTCATTCCTTTTTTGTTTATTAGTCTTTATACCAATTTCCCAACACATCTCTAGGAATATCCTTGAAATCCTCTAAAGAAACGGGTCCGACAAATTTTTTAATCCCATGATTTTTAGAATTTTCATCCGAATAATCTTTTAAAAATTGAATTTTAAACTGTTTCTTACCATCAGCATAGTCGGTTACTGTCGGTACGAGTGCCGCTTGTCGTATACCAAAAGTTTTATCTTCATACTTAACAAATTGTATATAAGATAATCCTCCAACCAATGTTTCTAATTTTTCTTGAGCAGAAATAAGATTTCCAAGAGAATAATAGATTAGCGTTTGATGTCCATCTTTATTTTGTTTCCACTCAATTGGTTGAATTACATGTGGATGATTTCCAATTACTACATCTACACCTAAATCTGTTAAATATTGAGCAACTTCTTTTTGTTGTTTTGAAGGTGTAGAGGTATATTCTACTCCCCAATGCACCATAACAATCACCATATCAGAACTACTCTTTGCCTTTTCCACATCATTTTGTATCGCTTTTTTATCAATTAAATTTAATGCCCAAGACTTATCAGATGGAATTTTAATTCCATTCGTACCATATGTATAATTAAGTAATGCAAAACGAATCCCATTTTTTGTAATCGTTTTTATTTCATTGCGCTCGTTTTGACTCTCATTAATGCCTACCGGGATAACACCTGGATATTTCTTCCAGTATCCTCTTGTATTCGCAACACCTTTAATACCCATATCCATAGCGTGATTTGTCGCTTGAGTCACTATATTGAATCCAGTATCCACTAAAGATTGACCCACTTCTTCAGGTGTATTGAAAGTAGGATATCCCTGTACTTTTAAATTATTTCCTGCAATCGGGGTCTCCTGGTTCACTATAGCAAGATCACTTGATTTAACAGCTTTTTTGATATTTTCATAAATATAGTTATAATCATATGAACCGTCTTTTTGTTTGCCATCTTTAATTACTGCGTCATGGTATAAATTATCACCCGTTGCTAATAAATTCACAACCGATTTTACTTTTTTATCTTCCGTAAAATTAGGAGACTGTTGGATAGGACTTTTATCTACCCAATTTGGTGCTTTTAATGATGTATCTATATTGGATTGAGCCGGTGGTAATGAAGCTTTAGATGTCTTAACATCTGTATTACCACAAGCGGTTAAAAGCACTAAAAAAATAAGACATAATAAAAAAAACTTTTTACTTCTTTGTAAAGTATCTAACATGTGATCCTCTTTTCTGTTTTATTACTTATAACCAGTTCTAACAAATCATTCTTTAAAACAACGTATTTTGGTTTTACCCTTAATTATGGAAGGACACTTTGTTACATCAGCTTCGGAATATACGGATAATCATTTTCCATTTTCTAGCAATCTATCAATTCCATCAGAATTGATAGATTGCTAGAAAAACATGATCCATCAGGATGTCGACTAGATTCTAATCAATCCTCCAGATATTGAGTTTCATATACCTGTTCCAATTGCAGTAACTGATTTAATCTAAACAAGATAGGAGAATAGTTCATATAGCCTCTTCTCTTGCTTTACGTTCGTGAGTGGCTCCAAAAAGAGGGGGTCGTTGCTGTACCCCCTTTGAATATTATGGAATCTTTGTAACTAATTTCTTTACGTTAAGCGACAAATATTATACCGATAAAAACAAGTAAGACCCAAGAACTTATTTTACCAATATACAAAAAAAGTAGCAATCTTTTCTCCGCCCAATATAAAGAAACCATCCAACTCAAACGAATTGGATGGTTGTATACGATAAAGAGGATTTATTATTTGTATTACTTCAATTTCCCCTCAAAAACAATCTTTCTACCACATGGTTCAACTTCTGTTTTCCCGTCTTTCTTCACTTCATGAAAGATTGGCTCTTCCATGCGACGAGATGGTGCGTATCCTTCTTGTTCCATGCGTGCTAAGCAATCTGTAATTGTTTCATTTTCTAGTACTTCAAATTTTTTCTTATTAGGTTGTTTTGTCATGCCCTAACCTACTTTCTATTTTTCTTGATGCGAATTGATTTTTCATGTAAATAATATAAAACATTGCGAGAATACCCATTATAATCATAACTGCAATAAAAAAGCTTGTATACTGTATTTTTTCTATAAATACGCCTCCTAATACAGGACCCATAATACTTCCTAAACTAAAGGCGATTCCAGATAATATATTTCCTGCTGGTAGTAAGTGTCTCGGTAATAAGTCTGTCATAAATCCAAGACCTAATGAGAAGCACGATCCAATTACCATACCAGCTAGAAGCATACAGGCAAAGACGATCCAATAATATTGATCAAATACTGCTGCAAGCAGGAAAATGCCTGTACTTACACTGAACGTCCACGTTAAAATACGGTCTCTCCCGTATTTATCACTTAATATACCGAGTGGAATTTGTGTAATAATACCCCCAACTGCAAACGCTGGTAATAAGAAGGATACATCTGAAACAGACCATCCTTTACGAAGCGCGTATACTGGTAAGTTGCTATTTAACATTGCTTCAAGTACGCCGTATGCAAGTGGTCCTAGTAATGCAATCCAACCTAATCCAACAACTTGTTTATAACGAGAAAATGATGATTCACTCTTCATTTCTTTTTCATCTTGTGCCGGGAATGCATTTTTCGTTGGTAGTAATAAAAGCCATCCTATTAAGCAGAGTATAGTAGATATGATAAATGGTGTTGCAAGACCATACTGAACAGTGCTTGCTAAATACGGACCAACGGCGAAACCAATTCCGAAGAATACACCGTATATCGACACTTGTCTACCTATTTTACTCGGGTCCGATGTTGTCGTAATCCATGTTTGCGTTCCAACATGAAGCATATGATCTCCAACACCAACTAGGAACCTAAGAATAAACCATACCCAAAATGAAAATGTTTGTGTAAAAAAGAATAATGAAATAATAACGAGAAACCCACCAATTACGATAATTGGCTTCATTCCAAACTTTTGCATCGGTTTTTCAAGAAACGGTGAAATAAATAATATCCCAATGTATAATGCCGTCGCATGAATACCGTTAATACTTGAACTAACCCCTTCTTGTTCAAAAATCATTGCAATGGCAGGTAAGAGCATCCCTTGTGACAAACCTGAGATTGCAACAATCCCAACCATAATCCAAAAAGTAAAACGCATCGACATCCTTTTCCCTTCCCTCTCCTTTTCACGCTTTCCACTTTTCATTATAAACTGTTTTTTCAAATGCGTGTACGAATATTGACATAAAAAAAGAAGCTAAAAGAAGTTACTTTTTAGCTTCTTATCCTTCCCAAACTTGTGCTTTCACATGGTAATGAAAATGTTTAAAATATGGATTTTCATAAAATGAAGGACCATATAAGTATTGATGTGAATGAGCTATTGATGGCTGCTGCACTTGTAAAGGAACTACAGCTGATGCAACTTGCATATACATCGGATTAATAATAATTTTTATATATTGATGATTATTATATGGAGAATGATATATTAAAAACGGTTTATGCATTGACTCTCTCCCCTTATACATACAAATGCTATAGTATATGCACGGTTTATATTTCGGGAATTATTTATTGTCTAACCAATCCTCTACATGCTGTATAAATACATCTAAACAATCAATAAACGGTGAATGCCCGCAATCTTCTAACACCTTCAACTCCGCATTTGGCAAATGTTTCGCTAATTCCTCACCAACTACTTGTGGTACGACATAATCGCGGTCACCTTGTATAACGAGAGTTGGAGCTTGGATACGGTGAATGTGTCCATTTCCTCGCACAACACCATTATGTTCATCTGAAATATTAAATGTAACTAATGAATAATTCACATCAACGAAATTGCGCTGTGTTAACATATCATCTAAATACTTTTCATAACGATCCGGTTCAGGTTGATTATGTGTATATATTAATAGATTCCACACTGTACGGTAGTATACTTTATTCATATTTTTTATTGCATCTAGTACTGGTGCAATTTGCACTGGGTCTTGCGCAATTTCTTCTTTCGTTTTTAATAAACTCGATACGATTGGTTGCCCGTTAATATCTTTTTTAAATATCGGGTATCCTTTCATCCCTACCGATTCTACTAATATTAGTTTTTCTACAAAAGTTGGGTGGCTCGCTGTAAACTCCATCGCAACACCGCCGCCCATTGACCATCCCATTAATGAAAATTTCTTCAAATTTAATTTATCTATAAAAAGTTTCACATCTTCTGCAAAGTCTTGTAAAGAATCTATCGCCTTATTATACGTCGATTGTCCAAATCCTCTTAAATCAATTGCGTAAATATGATATTGCTTTTGTAATTTCTCAATAACTAAATCAAAGTGTTGTGACGATGTCATATTCCCATGAATGAGTACGAGCATTTCTTCATTTTGCCTTCCAACTTCTTGATACGCAATCGTTTCTCCGTTCGATAGTGAAACAAACTCCATTGTTGCAGGCTTAATCATCACAAGTTCCCCCATTCTTTTAATAGAAAGAAAATTCTTTACTTATTTAAAGAATACCATGTAGAATGTACGTTCTCAATACAAAATCTATACGAAATTCCCCCATAAAACAACATGTCTATTACTAGACAATTAAAATAAAAAGGTATATAGTTAGCTAGGTAACTAATTTGAAAGGATCAAAATACATGGACGAAAAACAACATTTTTTCCACATTGTCAGTCAAACTTCTCGTAAGTTTACGAAGAAATTTAATGAACGTGTATCTCCAACAGGATTATTTAGTGCGCAATGGGCCGTTATTTTCCGCATTAATCAAACCGGTTCTTGTACGCAAACAGAATTATGTCAGTATTTAAATGTTGAATCACCAACGATGACTCGTACATTAACACGTATGGAAACGATGGGTTGGATTATTCGTACAGAAGGAAAAGACCGCCGTGAGAAGCTCATTTCATTATCGGAAACAGCACTAGAAATGATTCCAGTATGGCAAGAAGAAGTTGATGCTTTCGAAGAAAAGACGCTAGAAAATATTAACGAAGAAGATTTACATCAAGCATTTGAAGTACTACAAAAAATTATAAAAAATTTAGATGATTAAATTGGAGGGATGACGATGCAAAGTGAAAAACTTTGGACGAAGGATTTCCTCGGAACTTGTTTTAGTAGTCTGTTTCTCTTTTTAACATTTTACATGCTTATGACTACTCTGCCCGTCTACGTTATAGATGGCCTAAAAGGAAAACCTGAGGAAATTGGTTTAGTTGCAACTGTTTTTCTTATTTCATCTGTTTTATGTAGACCATTCACAGGAAAATGGCTCGATGATTTAGGAAGAAAGAAAATATTATTTATTTCACTTTCACTATTTTTAGCCGCTACTGTTATGTATTTCGGTACGCAAAGTTTATTTTTATTACTTGCCCTTCGCTTCTTACATGGTATTGGATTCGGAATGGCAACAACAGCTACTGGAACAATTGTAACTGATGTAGCACCAGCTCATAGACGCGGTGAAGCACTTGCTTATTACGGTGTATTTATGAGTCTACCGATGGTAATTGGTCCTTTTTTAGGTTTAACAATTATTTCTCATTTTTCATTTACTGTATTATTTATCGTTTGTTCAGTATTTTCATTACTCGCATTTTTATTAGGATTAATAGTGAATATTCCTCATGAAAAACCAGTAAGTAAACAAACACGAGAAAAAATGAAATGGAAAGACTTAATTGAACCATCTTCTATTCCGATTGCTCTAACAGGATTTATTTTAGCCTTTTCTTATAGTGGTATTTTATCCTTTATTCCTATTTATGCAAAAGAACTCGGTTTAAGCGAAGTTGCTAGTTATTTCTTTATTTTATACGCACTTGTTGTTGTAATTTCTCGTCCATTCACAGGAAAAATCTTTGATCGTTTCGGTGAAAATGTACTTATTTATCCAGCTATCATTATTTTCACAATTGGAATGTTCATTTTAAGCCAAGCTCAAACTTCATTTTGGTTCCTTGGCGCAGGTATGTTAATTGGTTTAGGATACGGAACATTAATTCCAAGTTTCCAAACGATTGCAATTTCTGCCGCTCCAAACCATCGACGTGGTTCTGCGACAGCTACTTACTACTCGTTCTTTGATAGTGGTATTGGCTTCGGTTCTTTCATTTTAGGTATAGTCGCTGCCAAATCAAGTTATCATAATATGTATTTTATCGCAGCTATTATCGTTGCGTTCACTTTACTTCTATATTATGGATTACACGGACGAAAACAAAAATTCAAAAAGCAAAGTACAGATGGACAACTATCTGCTTAACGTTCATAAGGAAAGTAAACTTACCCGTTTACTTTCCTTATTTTGTATTTCTTTTAAGACGAGCGTATACTTATAATAGAAACTAAAGGAGGTACATGCATGAATGTAAAGAAATCTCCCCTGCTATTACTGTTACTAGTATTACTATTCGTAGTTACAGGGCTTGGGTTTACTTTTTTAAAAAATAATAAAACGACCCCCACTAAAGATAATGTCACAAAAGAAAACTGGTTAGATGCTCCATACTTACGTTGGTCGTATACACATATGAAAGAATTCACTTTAATTAATGAAGTAAAAAACAATCCTGACCAAGTTGCTCACTTCCCTACCGCGTTACAAAACTTAGACGATTTTGCAGTCCAACGTGGATTTGGAAATACGACTCCTCTAAAAATACTTTTAGATGAAAACAAAACAGATGCTTTTGTCGTTGTACAGAATGGTCAACTTGTTTATGAACGATACTTCAATGAATATAACGAGAGTGATCCTCATGGCATGGCATCATTAGCAAAGGTGTTCACTGGTGCCATCATACAATCTCTCGCTGAAGAAAATTTTATTGATGTAGAGAAAACAGCTGACACTTACATAAAAGAATTAAAAAACACACCGTTTGGTAAGGCAACACTTCAGCAATTACTGGACATGCAAGTTTCCGCTGAATACCCTACTCACGGATATATGCAGCTAGGACTAGAAAATCAAGATGCACAACTATATTTAGCTAGTAATATTTTATCCCGAGGAAAAAACTACGAGGGCCCTATGAAAATTTATGATATGTTACTAGAAGCAGAAGAAACTGCACCACCCGGTTCCGCTTTTTCTTACAATAACGGATCAACAGAAACACTCGCTTGGATTATCCGAACCATTACAGGGAAATCGTTAGCTGAAAATGTAAGCGAACGAATTTGGTCTCAAATTGGTATGGAAGAAAACGCGTATTACGTTACAGATGAAACAAAAGTAGAACAAGCAAGCGCTGGCTTAAATGCAACTGCTAGAGATATGGCGAGGTTCGGACAATTACTATTAAATAATGGTCAATATAACGGAAAACAAATCGTCCCTTCTTCTATTACAGAAAGTGTGAAAAATGTACAAGAAGGTGAGCTCGCAATTGGTCGTGGTGCTTCCATTTCTTATCATAATCAATGGTGGATTCCGCACAATGAACAAGGTGCTTTCGAAGTGTTAGGCAGTTATGGACAAACTCTTTACATCGATCCGAAAGCAAATATGGTAATCGTCCACTTCTCTTCTAACGCTGCGCCTAGTAATGAAATTCATTCGGTTTATTCCGATATGTATATTGATATTGCACATCATTTGGAGAAGCTTCCACAGTAGTGGAGGCTTTTTTTATTTACCTAACTCCTACTCCAGTTAGCACTTAGTTAGTAGGATTTGCCGAAAGAATTACTATTTGAACCACTCCTAACCCCCATTTATATTGATAATATTTTAGTAATTTGAAAACACTAGTGCTTAGGAAAGGAGGGATTACGAATGTCTGTGAAAAAGCTATTAACTGGATTAATCATTTCACTTGCGATGATTGTAGGTATGACTACTTTAGGTTCGCCCCGTGTATTTGCCGAATCCGACGCTGTGAGACAGCCTATTGAGGTTGAATTGAATGATGATTACTTTAATCCGAGTACCATCACTGTTCCGGTTGGGAAAACGACAACGTTGCTATTGAAAAACAAAGGAAATAGAGAACATACCTTCACGGTGAAAAAACTCGGAATTGATGCCGAAGTCCCGTCAGGAAAAGAAATAACAATTACCGTAAAACCTGAAACTCCCGGTACATATGAACTAATATGTCGGTTCCACTACTTGAAAGGAATGGATGGGAAAGTAATAGTCAAATAACGAGCGGTACCGGTCCTTACAAGACAGAATTATCAATTACTGAGTATTAATATTCTATAATTGGGTAACAGCTCCAAAACTGATTTTCAATAGAAAAAAGGTTACAAATTCGATTGTAGCCCTTTTTCCAAATGTTTTTGTTTTATGCAATTCCTATAATAATTATAGGAGTGAAGTATGGTTCGAAATAGCGCTGATTGTATGAATCCAATCGTCGCAATGAATCTCGTGCCCCGTCCTTCTAGGGTTAGTAATACAGCATGGAGAATTTCATTAACAAGAGCAAGACCAAAACCATGCTCGTATGGGAGCACTGTATCTTCTGTACCGTGGATAACCAAAGTAGGTATATTAATTTCTTTTAACTTCCCCTCATAAGAATCATCGCCTTTAAGAAGTGAGTGATTAAACATACTGAGTAGGTTATTTGCTCGTTTTATTTCTTTTTCTACCTGCTTATAAGCCCTCTTCTCATCGAACTTATGCTTTGAACCACAGAGTAACACTGATCCTGTAACCAAGTAATTTGCAACAGATTCTTCATCCGACGAATTTAGTTTGGCCCCATTAGCATGGTAAGTGAGTATCTTCTCATCGATCGGAGGCAAATTCCGTTTGTTGTCTTCAGAGCCAAAAATACTTGATGCAATCAAAGTTATACTTAGAAATCTCTGAAGGTTCCTCAAGGCTACAATTTGAGCAATCATTCCACCCATTAGAAAAAGCAGGAAAATAATATTAAATTGGCTTCCATTCGCAGGAGTTTAGGCCTTGCATTTATGACTATTTGGTTGAGCAATCGATATGTTGTGCTGAAACGTCAATATATTTAAAAAAGGATCTCTCTTGATAAAGAGAGATCCTTTTCTTATTTCTTCTTCTTTTCTGTCGGTTGGCTTTGTTTAGCGAAATTAGATGAATCATCGAAATTCGGTTGCTTTTTACCAGCATTATTACTTCTACCTTTTCCCATATGTAATGCACCTCCCCTCACCCTTACTATTCCCAAATAAAAAATCCTCTTACATCCAAGAGGATTTTTTATTTGGCTCTTATTAATAATGCCAAACTGTTCTCATAGCATTTCCAACACTTCCCGTCCTGCCATACCTTTTAACCATGGTGTTGATGGTGGCCATCATGCGTATAATTGTCTTGGAGTTCTCCTTTAAACAATACCTAAGTTCAGTTTCAGTCTTCGATTGCTTGGTAGACTGTGGTCCAGAAGTCTTGGATAAGATGCGATGAGGCCGGAGTGGACATCCCAACCTGGGTGAACAGAATTCCAATAAACTGTTTGTCTGGATCAGCGTAAGCTGTAGTGCCAGTTCCGCCATCCCAGCCGAATTGACCGATAGACGCGTAATCTCCAAGATAGGTACGCACCGCCATCCCAAAGCCCCAGCCACCTTGTATCCCTTGTCCAAACGACAAATGGACGTTGTTTTTGGCCAAATCGTCTCGGTATACTTGTTGTTCAAGAGTAAGACGGTTGGTGGTCATCAACTGGACTGCGGGCCTAGACAGAATCCGTTTGGTTCCGTGCATCCCTTTGTTCAACAGCATCTGCAAATACGCATGATAATCGTCGATGGTTGCGAGCAGCCCACCACCGCCTGCTTGAAATGCTGGAGGTTTGCTGTAACGTCCGCCTGCACCCTCATCCCACACGATGAACTCACCTGTCTGCGGATCGGGATTGAAGGCAGGTGGAAGCCGATCAATCTTGAGCTCAGGCACATAGAAACCAGTGTCCTTCATTCCCAGTGGATTGAATATGCGTTCGCGCAAGAACGACTCGAATGTCTGACCCGTGATCCTGGCAACAAGAATGCCGAGCACTTCAATACTGATATGATACTGCCACCGCTCTCCGGGCTGGTAGCTTAGCGGAAGTGCACCTAGGCGACACATAAACTCATCTGGATCGGGCATATCCTGCCCTGGCGTGTCGAATATCCCACTCTCGAAGAACGCGTTCATGATCGGAGAACCCATCAACGTGAGATCCACTCCGAGCCCGAATGTGGAGGTCAACAGGTCTCGTACAGTGATAGGACGCCGTGCTGGGACGGTCTCTTCCAATGGACCATCGGGTTGTTTCAACACCTGCCGGTCAGCGAGTTCGGGCAGCCATTTGTCTACTGGGTCGTCTAAATGCAGTTTGCACTCGTCGAGCAGAACCATTACTGGTGAAACTGCGATCGGCTTGCTAGTGGACGCCAATCGAAAGATCGTGTCCCGACGCATTGGTGCACCACCATCATGCCTCATTGTTCCAAGCGCTTCGACGTGCGTCTCGCCGTTTCGGCTGACTAAGGCGACGAGCCCAGGAATCTTTCCAGAATCGACATGCTGCGCCAGTACATTGCGCATTTTGCGCAATCCTGTTTCAGAAAAGCCTTTATTGTTTTGTCCCATTTTGTTCTCCTTTAGTTTAGATTGAGATTTCTAATACATATCGACAATCAATTATTAGTTCTTCAAATAGAAAAATTCCCCTTTTTAATAATTTCGACAAAATGCATTTATGTATATGGAGGCATCATACATCACTATCAACCTAAGATAAACTTATATCCATACTTCATAAAGAACGTTATTCTTTTTGTAGACATATACAGAAAGGATGGCGATGTATTGCTATCCCATTGTAGATTAAGTAGGAAGAGGCACTTTGAGGATAGTGCCTTTTCTTTATAAAAAATCCAAATGCTGATACATAATGAATTAATAAAGATAGGCTAATTTAAATTTATAGAGATTTAATAATAAGGATAGTAGACTTATAAAATCTTAGTTAAGAGCGTCTCATAAGACTTAATCTCAAAAAAGGGGGTGATATTTTGCGGAAAATCGGTTATATACATGTCAGTTCGACTAGCCAGAACCCTTCAAGGCAATTTCAGCAACTGAACGAAATTGGAATGGATATTATTTTTGAAGAAAAAGTTTCTGGAGCAACAAAGGATCGCGAGCAACTTCAAAAAATGTTAGAGGATTTACAGAAATGTGACATTATTTATGTTACAAACTTAACTCGGATCACTCGTAACACACAGGATTTAATTAAATTAATTGAGTTTATACGAGGTAAAAAAGCGAGCTTAAAATCACTAAAGGATACATAGCTAGATTTAGCAGATGTTTCTGGACCAAGTGTAATCCCTAGTTCACGAGCAAATTCACATTTCATCTGCTCGATTGCACTTGCAACAGCGGAAATATGAATTTCATTATTATTATTTTCGTGTCTTTGAATATTCATAATTACACCGCCATTTTATTCGTATATAACATGTGCGTGATTATGATATTTATACATAACACGATTCATTTCTGTCTCATATTCTGTCTAGTAAATTGCTTTTCTTTTTTATACTCGATTAGATGAATTTAGAACGCATCCGAATCTTTGATTCCTAAAACATTCATTTCTTCTTTAAATAAACGCCATGGCTCTACTATTATTGCTTTTTCACGACCATCCCTTAAGGTGAAAACTCTTAAATATCCCATCATACACTCTCCTAAATATTTAAATTCACATCTCATTTTTATTGCTATTGCTATACATATTTATAACCTTCAAATACAAAAACAATAAGTTTTCTACTGAATAAAGACCTAAATACAGATACTCCCTATTTACTTTAGGATACTTTTTTAATTTCATTCACTCATTAGAACAAAAAAATTGATGGCTTCTCCACCAAAAGAATTATGCTTCTGTTTTTAAAGTAACTCCAAAGAAAGTAATATTGCGCTAAATACCACTTATATGTACGGTATATACAGATTTGAAATTCTGAATGATTTGTTACCTTATTTATAGGATCTAAGTGGAATTATAAAGTGGGCAATAGGGCCTTGTTCTGCGGTTCATCTTCAAATTCCAACTCCAATTTATAAAAGTAAGGGGATAATTATGAAAAAACAAGCAATCACTGTCATTTCAACCGCGTTAACATGTTTTTTACTTTCTAATGTAGGACATGCTCAGGAAAAACCTAAGCAATATTACACCGTTTTATTAAAAGACCCATCAAAATTTGAGCAAGGCATCACTGAGATAAAAAAGGAGAATGGAGAAATTACTTATACTGTCCCGGAGATAGGACTCATTCAATTCAAAGGAGATACACAAATTTCTAAAAATCAATCTCCCTTATTTGAATCAGTTAATCCTTCTTTGCAAGTCGAAAAACCAGAGGTTCCTCATTCCATAAAAATGCCTAATTTATCAACTCTTTCAACAAAAACATTAGATACAAACCTACCTCCCTTATGGGATATGCAATGGGACATGAAGGAAATTACTCATAATGGAGAAAGTTATAAAAAAGAAACTGGCTCTCATAATGTGGTTGTTGGAATTATTGATTCAGGAGTCGATGTGGATCATCCTGACTTAGTAAAAAACCTTATTCCTGGATCTAAAAACTTCGTTCCAAAGGGAGGATTGAGAGGTACTGAACCTGAAGAGACAGGTGATATTAATAATATAAATGATATCAATGGCCATGGAACTCTCGTTTCAGGATCTATTGCTGCAAATGGGGAATTAAAAGGCGTTGCTCCTGATACGGGAATCAGAGCATATCGTGTATTTGGAAATAAATCAGCTGATGCAGCCTGGGTCATTAATGCCATCATCGAAGCAGCTAAGGATGATGTAGATGTTATCAACCTTAGTCTTGGTTCCTATTATGTAAATGGAAAAGTCTATGAAAATGGAAAACTTGTAGACAATGGATGGGCAGAAGTAGAAGGTTACAAACGTGCTATAGAATATGCCAATCAGCATGGTAGTGTAGTAGTAGCTTCTGCAGGAAATGATTCTGTAAACGTGGCTAATAAACAAGAGCTAAATAACTTTCTTAAACAAAAATATGAAAAAGAGGGGAAAATATTTACTGGTGTAGGAATAGAAGCACCTGGGGAATTACCAGGTGTAGTAACAGTGTCATCAACTGGTCCAACCGGACAACGTTCTGTATTCTCTAATTACGGAGAAGGGGTCATTGACATATCTGCTCCAGGAGGAGATTATCGTTTATGGCAACAATATGGCGAAGAGGTATGGTGGAATACTGGTCTTTTCCGACAAGAGGAAGTACTGACAACTTTTAATACTGGAAGATACTTATTTGCCGCTGGTACATCAATGGCAGTTCCGAAAGTATCCGCTACACTAGCTCTAATTATCAATCACTATAATTTTAAAAATCAACCGAAAAGATCAATTTCACACCTTTACAAAAACGGAATAAAGAAAGATATAGCACCTGATAAAGCCTCTTGGGGGAACGGACAGCTGGACGTATATAATGCTATTAAATAATGAAAAGGAACTATGACAATTCATAGTTCCTTTTTTCGTTACTAAAAAGAGAATGTATCGTGAATGAAATGCATGCCCCTTGAATCTCATTATTTTCAGCATGAATTTCTCCACCGTGTTTTTTAACCAATTTTTCCACGATATACAAACCAAGTCCATGATGTAGTTGATTTGACCTTGAAAGGTCACCCTGGTAGAATTTGCTAAATAAAAACGGAATATCTTTTGTATTAAATCCAACCCCAGAATCCGAGATAGAAAAAGACATAACGTCTTTTTCTATCTCCACTTGCACATCAATTCTTCCTTTTTTTGGAGTAAAACGAATGCTATTAGAAATAATATTCGTAAGAATTTGATGCAAACGATTCGGATCAAGTGCAAACTTAAGATTTTTTTCTTCTGATTTAATAAGTAAAGTATAGGTTAATTGTATATCTTCATTTTCTGCCAATTCCTTAAACTCTTCAAGCATTTCTGGAATCATTTCAGCTGGAGCTATATTGCAAATCATAAGAGTGAAATCAGGGTTGTCCACTTCAGAGACTCTCCTCATTTCTTCTGTTAAATGCAATACTCTTTCTGTATTATTCTTAATTGTTTGCAAGTAGTGATGAATCCGTTTTTGATTATTTGGCATGGGTTCCATTAATACTTCTACATGAGACAAAATAATAGTTAACGGTGTTCGCAAATCATGTGCAATGGAAGCAACTATATCCCGACGTTCCTGTTCTAATTTCCATTGAACATACAATGAATTTTTTAATTCTTCCTTCATACTATTGAAAGAATCAATTAATATACCTATTTCATTTTCACTTTCATATTTTATTTCAAAGTCTAAATCCTTGTTTTTAATTTTTTGTGAGGCCATTACTACCTCTTTGATAGGTTTATTCAACTGTTTTCCTAAACGCTTAGCTAATAAATAAGAATAAAGCGTTAAAAATATAAAAGGAACAAGAAAAGCAATAATAAATACATATTCTATGTAATAATCAATAGATGCAGCTAATATGTATCGTGCAGCAAGCACACCAACTAGTTTACCATGACTTATAATTGGAATGTATTTTGTAATTAGTTTACCATTTTGAGTAGATGTATTTATTTTATGATACACTTCTTTATCATTTTTCAATAATTCATCGCTTAATGTACCATATAATCTATTTCCATTCGTATTCATAACTTGATAAGTAATTCCTTGCATTGGAATCACTTTCTCTAGTTTTTTTTGATAGGATAAATCTACTATTTTATCCCCATTCATTTCTACAAATTTTTCAATGCTAGGCACTTGTTTTTCATAATGGTTGGCAGGTAAAACAGATTTTTCATTATAAATAAAAAGAAACGAGTATATTAAAATTAACGTACAAACCGTACTGACAATACTTAAAAATATTACAGCTGCAAATGTTAGAATAAATTGGTTTTTCAACGATAATTTTTTTAACATTAACATTTCTCCAACTTATAGCCAACTCCCCATACGGTTTTAATATGGTAAGTTGACATACCTAAACTTAACTTAGCTCTTAAGTTATTAATATGTACTATTATTGTATTGAGATCCCCAACTGCATCCAGCCCCCAAATTTTTTCATAAATTTGTTCCTTAGAAAAGATTTGTCCTAGATTTACCGTTAAAAGCTCTAATATTTTAAACTCTTTACTCGTTACATCTATTTTTACTCCATCAATGAAAACATCATGCTGTGAATAGTTAATGGTCAAGTTTCCTAAGAAACGTTGATTTTGCAAGTTTACACGTTCTCTTTTCTCACGCCTCAAGTGGGCCTCAACACGTGCAATTAGCTCCTTAACTTGGAATGGTTTTGTAATATAGTCATCTCCACCTAAAGTAAAGCCTTTTACTTTATCTATTTCTGAATGTTTAGCACTCAAAAATAGAATCGGGCATTTTATTTGTTCACGAACGACCTTACAAAATTCAAAACCGTCCATTTTAGGCATCATAATATCTAAAATGACTAAATCAACTTGTGTTTTTAAATGATCTAGCGCTTGTTCTCCATTGTAGGCCTTGAGAACTTTATAATCACGATCAGAGAATATATCAGAGAGTACATCTACTATTTCTGACTCATCATCTACAACAAGAATCGTTCCATTCATAAAAAAAACACTCCTTTCTAGTTTAGATTAAAAATCTTATTATTTCGTAAAATATATTTTCTTGTTAATTAATATTCTTTTCATGAACAACTTTTTTATAGTAATAGTGGTTTGAAATGAAGAAAAATATCAATTGGAAGACTAAGAAAATAAAAAATATTAATATTATTGAGTAAATTTTAATTCCTCCCAATATATTTTGCAAGGCATAGATTGCTATAAACAGATTTATCCCCCCCAGAATAATTGGTACAAAGAAAATTATAGCAATTTGAACCCTTAATGTTTTTTTTATTTCATTGAAATTCAAACCAATTTTTCTTAAAGAGTGAAATATTTTTCTATCATTAGATATATCTTCATATAACTTAAACCAAAGAAGACTGGATAAAGCAATTAACAAGATAAAACCGATAAATAATGCTATTATCCATAAAACTGAAGTTAATTGAACTGTATTTTCATAATGTAGAAGACGAACACTGGACTGTTCCTTTATCTCTAAAGGGAGTGTCTCAAATAATTTTTTTAGTGCACTATAACCTTTATTATTTTCCTTGAAATCTAATGTGTAAAATGAAACATGTTGAGTAGGTAATGATCCCTTCTCTAATTCATTAAAAGTATCTGCTGGTACAAAAGCTACATTATCTATCCAAGATACCGAGTTAATCGCCTGTTTTTCGACCATATTTTTTACTATCAATTTTGTATTACCGTTATTTGTTTGGATATGCAACTTATCGATATTCTCATTTTTTTTACTAAATAACAGGTTATCTTTTTTTGTTTCTGTCCAGTCCTTTATAAAGAATGAATCTGTTTGTAGTATAAAGGTTTTACCTTCTCCCTTTGATGAATTCAGTAATATACCTTCCCATTTTTTCTTATGAAATCCCTCAACCTCTCCTTTGAAGTTTTTCTCTAAAGCAGATTCTAGTGTATTCTCTTGTTTTTTATCAACAATAAATATAGCTGGCTGTGGGTGGCTATTTCGCATTCTTTGATCATTCAACTCTGAATATAAATATATGGAGCTGATTAATATCATTATCATTGATAAGAGTATTGAAACAAGGAAGATAATTTTAGCATTATAATAAAGTTTTTTCCTTAGACTTATAAATATTAGCATTCGAATGCCATTTAAATGCTTTTTTTCTTTATTGATTAAATAGGATACAGTCCCTACTAATCCGTGCGAACAAAAAAGGTACGTTCCTAATAATAAAAGAGTAGCTACAGGTAGAAAAGAGAATAATAGTACGGGTAAAGATGCATTAAGGATAAAAACATAAGAAATAACCAAAATTAACAGGGAAATAATGAATTTCTTCTTTGAAAACCTAGGTAAATCCTTTGGTTTTCTTGTCTCTTGAAATAATTCCAAAACAGAAATGCGTCCGATTTTATAATAACTACGCAATGAAACAAAAAAGAACAGAACTCCAAACAAAATAACTGTAAAAAAGGTAGCAATTGGAGAGAAGAAATAGGAAAATGACTCGCTTAAGAAGAGCGATTTCCCGATGAAATCAAAAAAGCTTTTGGATAGTACTATACCAATCATAATCCCAATTAAGATAGAAATTGCTCCAATTATCGAATTTTCTAAAACTATGATAATAAATAATTGTTTTTTTGAAGCTCCGAATGTTTTCCAAATACCAATTTCCTTTTTCCGTTCAGTAAGAAAATGGTCATAAGAATATGAAATGAAAAAGCATGAAAATAGCAAGATGATGAATTCACACGCAATTAACAGTTGCTCTATTCCAGAAACTTTTGGATATGCAAGAAATGCTGCGTACATATAAAAAATTGTAACTGATAGAATACAACTTACAAGATACACTATATACAGTGAAAGATTGCGAGTTATATTTTTAAGTGCGAGTGAAAATATTGACATCATTCTCCCCCACTTCTTTAGATATATAGAGTAGTATACGTTGATTGAAACTGAATTGCTTTTCTTCATGGGAACGTTGCATCTCATGAACAATCTTGCCATCTTTCAAAAATATGACCCTGTTGCAAAAACTAGCAGCTACAGAGTCGTGAGTTACCATTAAGATTGTTGATTTATGTGTTTCATTCAATGTTTTTAGTATATTCAATACATCATAAGCAGATTTTGAATCTAGATTTCCCGTCGGTTCATCAGCAAATAACAGATAAGGATCGTTAATTAACGAACGAATAATAGCAGCTCTTTGCTGTTGTCCCCCAGAGATCTCATAGGGATACTTTGGCAAAAGCGGTTCAATATTTAGTTCATTCACTAATGTTTCGAGTTTATCCCTAACACCCTTTTTGCTCCCCATTCTTAAAGCTGCGGGTAGAAGAATATTTTCTTCAATTGTTAAGTGATCTAACAAATTGTAATTTTGGAAAATGAAACCAATATTTTCACGACGATAATTGCTTAATTGATCACTATTCATATTAGTTAAATTCTGTCCCTTAATTGTAATTTCTCCATTTGAAGGAAAATCAAGAGAGGAAAGCACATTTAAAAGTGTAGACTTTCCACTCCCTGAAGGTCCCATAATCCCTACAAAATCTCCTTCATGAACAGTTAAGTTGACATTGTTTAAAACTGGATATTCTTGAAAATTAGTTTTATAAACTTTCTCAATTCCTTTAGCTTCTAACATAAGCATGGTAAACCTCCCTTCTATCCTTTTATTAACATGTAAATTCTTTTTTATTCCAAATGCTTATACAAACGCTAACACTAATAATCATGATACCTAGAATCAGGACGTATAAAGTGTTACTTCCTGTGCTGAGAGCATGGAAGATACTTTGAACGGATAATAAAAAGAACGATAACTGACTTATGTACAAGCAGCCGATGTAAATTCCAATCAGAAGGAAAAAGCTAATAACTGCATTTGAAATTATGATACTTATTAAACTAGCAATAGCTAAACCACACATTTGAATAACAAAAAACAATCCATATACTTGTACCGTATAGAATATTGCTTCTATAGAGGTCTTTTGTTGACCGTAGAAAGTAAAAGCATCATCTGCTTTAAAAAACACCAACCCAAGTACTATGCCAATAAAAAGAACAACAAATAAGTAGAGTAATACCATTACAGAAAGAGAAAACCATTTTGACATAAGAAAGGTTAATCGTTGAAAAGGCCTAATTAAAAATAGACGATATGCTCCTGAGTTGTATTCTACATTTAAGCTATTCAAGAAACATACAGGCATGAAAATCAAAGTAATTAAGAAAGAAGATTCCTTTAATAAAAACCATGAAAAATTCCAAGAATTTAGTGGCACTTGTTGCCCATCATTATAAATCCCAACCCCATAGTACTTCAAAAACCAAGCTTGAAGAAAAACAATAACAGTAAAAATCCCCAACATCCATTTACTTTTTTTCTGATTCCATAGTCGTTCCCATTCACTTATAACTAATGCTTTCAATTGAACTCCCTCCTAGTTTTCAAATAAAATAATCTCTTTTCACAAATGACAAGTATGCGAACACTCCAAATAGGAAAATATAAATCGCTTCCACTATAACAATGTAAATGTTTATACTATTACTTGATGAAAGTAGAAATGCTATACCTGTATGCTGAATTTTAACGATTGACATGTACATAAGATGTAGTACAGTATTAGCGCTAATTATCGTTTGGCTAGAGAATTCTAAAATCTGTGGAATTGCAATAGCAAAGAAAATAAAGGCCACCCCTGATCCAAGAGTAATCATCGTACTTCTACTTAACGCCCCTATTAATGTAAATACAGAAACAATACAAATCATAGTAATGAAACATGCAAAGAAATACTTTAAGTTATATAGTATCGCCCCTGCAATAGAAACCTTGGTTTCATCTATAAATGTTATTAATGTATCTACTTTTGGAAAGAATAAATAGCCTGCTATGGAATTAAAAATCCAAAACAAAGTTAAATATAGGAACATGGTAGTTAATATAGTAGCAAGCTTAGCTACAAAAAGTTGTGAGGTAGAAAATGGACGAATCAAAATCATTCTTAATTGTCCATTTTCTACTTCATGCGCTATAACAGTAGAAATCAGTATTATAGCAATAATATTAAACGAAACCACAAGATGCTCAGAAATACTTATTATAGGAAAATTTAAAGCAGTAACGTAATCTGGTCTTCCAGGAGAAGTATGTTGATTCCAGTTTAGATAATATTTAACTGACGCAACTACCATTAAAGGTAAGAAAAACAAGATTATCCAAGTTATTTTTTGCGTCCAAAGCCTTTCAAATTCAGAGATAAAAAGCCCCCTCATGATGTCATCATCTCCACAAACACATCTTCCAACCTTTTTGTTGGATCTGTAATTAACTCTTCTTTCCTTCCTTGGGTGATAAGCTTTCCATTTCTAATTATGACAAGGCGGTCACACATTTGCTGAATTTCATCTAGTAAATGGCTTGAAATAAAAAAGGTTAAATTTTTCTTTTCACGAAGTTCAAGAATTAATTCCCTTAGCTCTCTCATGCCCATAGGATCCAGACCATTGGCTGGCTCATCCAATAAAATAACATCTGGATCACCTAGAAGAGCTTGTGCAATCCCGAGTCGCTGTCTCATTCCTAATGAATAATTTTTAATTTTCACATCTGCATCGTCAGTTAACCTTACAATAGATAGTATTGCTTCTACTTGTTCCAATTGCTCCTTTCGAGAAAGAGCAGGGTATAATCTCGCTAAATTTTGTAGCATTTTTCTACCCGTCATATATGGGAAGAATATTGGTGATTCGATAATTGCGCCCATATTCATCAAAGCCTGTTGTCTATTTTGATTTACATCTTGACCACTTATTTTTATGACTCCTTTTGTCGGGCGAATTAATCCTGTAAACATACGCATAACAGTTGTTTTTCCTGCCCCATTCGGCCCCAGAAAACCACAAATATCTCCTTTATATATTTTAGTTGAAAAATCATTTACTATTGTCTTGCCACCTACAGTTTTTGTTAAGTGATTTGCTTCTAAAACTATTTCATTATTCATATAAAATCCCTCCTTATGGACTAATATAGAAGACAAATATTAAAAAAAAATAAAGAAAAGAAAAAAAATAAAGAAAAGAATAAAGAAAAGAAAAAAAATAAAGAAAAGAATAAAGAAAAGAAAAAAACTCACAATAATGTGAGTTTTAGTACATTTCAACCGTTTCATGTACAGTTACTGACTTTCTTTTCTCAAATTCCTTAAAGAGTATATGCAATACTTCTTGATTATTAGGTAAAACATAGTTCGGTTTCAAAGACATAGTCGCAATTTCAAAAGCTGTTGTTTTCAAAGGCGGAATCACTATATGATCATATTCTTTTAAAAGTTTAACATTATTCTGAACTACTTTTTTCTCCCACATTAATTTGTTCATATTAGGAAAAAAGAGAACTGGTTTATCATGAGCAAGAATGACTGTACTTAATAAATCATCAGCTAAACCATGAGCTACTTTGGAAATAGTATTTCCTGTAGCTGGTAATACCATTAGTAAGTCTGCCCATCTAGCCAATTCCACATGACCTGGTTTACCACTTAGGGTAAGTTCCTCATCGATAAATACCTCATTACAATATAATTTCACGGTTTCTGCAGGGATAAGTTTTATTGCACTTTTTGTCATGATAACCTTTACTTCACTAAAATTCGCTTTCAATATAGCTAAATATTGAAAAATTCCAGCTACTGCAATAGAGCCGCTTACTCCTACTAATATTTTCTTAGAATTAAGCAATTGATTCATTTGGTTCATACTGTAACATCCTCTCAATTCTTGATTAGGAAATTAGAAATACTCCGTCCCACCATGGTTCCTCTATTGCGCTTAGACTTAATAATGTTAAAAGTACACCACTTACACCTTCCAATAGTCCTACCTTGTTTAGCTCGTTTGAAGTCTGCTCATTGGATTGTAAGTCTTTAAAGCCAAATGGTGCTTGAGGATCATATGCATCCATTACATAATCTATTAATTTTGTAATGGATTGCATCGATATTTCCCCGTCTTCATCTTTTGCCATCCTAATAGACATTTGTAATAATCCCGCTCTTCCATGACAAAATGTTGGAGACGATAAATCCCATTCTTCCTCACTTTGTAAAAGTGTATCTTGATAAGAACTTAATGCAACTTTCATGGCCTTCTGATCCTTCAAGGATCTCCCAGCCAGATAGAGAGCTCTTGCTACTCCTGGATTTCCATAGCACCAGCCTTTTCGCTTCGGATACACGTGGTATGATTGGTCATTGACCACTTCTTTAAAACTAAGCCTCGCAGGCCACGAACCTTCATCTTGCCATTTTATTAGCCAATCTATCATTTTACGAATCGCTTGCTTTTGTCCAGGAACTTCAATTCCTTGTTCGATAGCCAACGCCATCAAGGAAAGTGGGCCAGGCATTCCATGAGCATGGCCGCAATTGAAATTCCCATCCGGAAATAATATCTTATCTGTTTCCAAAAACTGATTGGTGTACGGTACGTACCAACCAGGTAGAACTTCTCCATTCACCTCAATGTCATTAGACATATTAATAAAACAATTGAGAATTTGTTTGAGTGCTTCCAAATTTGATTCAAGTTGAATATTTTGCAGCAAATAACGCCCTACTCCAGTAGCACCTTGGATAGTATCGTACATAAATGGATGAACACCACATTCTTCTTTCCCGTAGTTCAATACAAGATGTAACTGCGAAAGTACAAATTCATTTAACTTTTGCAAAAATATATGATATCTTTCATAGTTACGCGAAGCATATGATGTCGCATACGCAATACCAGAAACACCGCCAAACATAGAAATACTATTCACACCTTGTTTTTCTATTGCCTTTTGTATTTCTACCAAGTGACTATGTGCAATAAGATCCCATCCCTCTTTTGGAAACTGTCGATCTAATTCTGCAAATAACATTATAGTACCTGGATAGCCATGGGATAAAGTAATGGGGTCCCATGGATGAAGTGTTCCTCCATTTGGTATATTATCAGGCTCCATAACAATTTTTTCTACATACATCGGATCCTTTAATTGCTCTGCTATATCACGAACTAACTTTAATGCTTTATTTCTTTTTTCAATACTAATTCCCTGTAACCAAAATGACTTTTTTTCTGTAGTTAATTGCATAGTTTTCTCCTCTCTAATTAAACATTCACTTGAATTTTGGAATAATCTATAAAGTTTTTAGCTTGTAACTCAAATAGTCTTGCGTATATTCCTTTTATCTTTAATAGTTCATTATGAGTACCTAGTTCCACGACTCTACCTTTATCGAGGACCATAATTTTTGTAGCATGCCTTACAGTTGAATACCGATGGGATATAAAGAGCCCCATACAATTCTTTGTAATTTCTTTAAAATCTCTAAAAACCTCTTCTTCTGCTTCTGGATCTAATGCGGCAGTAGGTTCATCTAGAATATATAGGCTCGCATCCCTCATGTATGCTCTTGAAATGGCGATTCTTTGCCATTGCCCTCCAGATAACTGAATTCCGTTCGCAAAAGTTTTCCCAAGTTGTGTATCCATTTGGTTAGGCAAACTATTAATCATCTTTAATGCTCCAGATTTTTTAGCAGCAGCTTGTATAGCCATTACTTGATCGGCTTTTTTATAGTCACCATAGCCAATATTATCTTTAACATCTAGTTCATATCTAACAAAGTCTTGGAAAATAGCACTAATCTTATCCTGCCATTCGTTTGCACTGTATTGATGAATGGGTTTTCCATCTAATAGAATAATCCCTTCAAAGTCCGTATAAAGTTTTGTAATTAACTTTACAATCGTAGATTTACCCGAACCATTAGATCCGACAAGAGCCAATGTTTCACCTGGTTTTATGTGAAAATTCACTTTTTTTAATGTATACTCTTTTTGACCAGGATACTTAAAAGAGACATTTATAAATCGAATACCTTTTTCCTCAAAAGAGATGCTATCTAAATAAGTATTGTCTCCATTATTTGAAACATCCCTTTCTTCAGGAACGTCCAAAAATGAGAATAGTTGAGTCATATAAAGATTGTTTTGGTGCATATTAAAAATCATATACATTAATTCATTAGATGTTTTTTGTGTAGTATTTACAGCTTGAAAATAAGCGATAAGACTTCCAATAGCAATAATCCCTGTTACAGCATCCATAACCACCATAAACTGCACAAACATTACAAAAGCCACGCTGATTAATTGAAAAAATAGGTCAATCCTCATCTTTTTTAAAAGCAGACGTCTATCTTGCAGATAAAATCGATTGAACATATTTGAATAATTTTTTAGAAGTAAATTGCCCAATCCAAATAATTTCACTTCTTTTACTGTGATGTCTGTCGTTAGCAAATAGTAGTAGTAAAATTGTTTTCTTGTTTCTTCGGCACGCTTATGACTAATTAAAAAAATTTCTTTTCCAATTTTCATGATTGACCAGGAAGAGATTAGTGGTAATAGAATTAAAATTAGGGTAAACTGCCAGTTCCAAATCATTAAGATACCGGAAATAGAAATCACAGTTATTCCACTTTTTATAATCCCCATAAGTTCTTCAAAAATAGCAAATGGTTTATATGTGGAATCTTGGCGCGCCCTTTGAAGTTTATTGTAAATTTCTGGGTTCTCGAAACTGGAATAAGGTAATCTTTTTGCTTTTTCTATTAATTTTACATTGATTTTATTAGAAAGAAGATTTCGGTAAAGCTGTTTATATGTTTCCAAAACTGATCCTGTAACACCCGTTAAAATTGTAACTAGTGCAAAGGCTATAAAAAACGGTAAAACATGAGTAAAATAATCATCCTTGTACCCATTCTGGTAGATGTTTTGTACTGTATTAACAAGGTATTGGATTGTCAAAATCAATGCTGCAGGTAATAATCCATTTAAAAAATTTAAGGTAAGCACACAGAAGAAATATCCTCTGTGCGTTTCCCATAAAAGTTTAAATAAACCAGGCCAATAATGAAAAGACTTTAAAATATTTGAAAATGATAGTTTCTCATCTTCAGGTGTGTGATTGAGTATCTGTTTCATTCTGATTCCTCCAATATCGCTGGCTTGATAAGATATGCCGCGTAAAGGCAAGTGCTTTTTTTTCTAGTTCCCGATTAGCTCCCAATAGTCGATTACAATGCATATGAATAATTGCTCCCATAATTGTTTGCTGTTTATTCCAGAGCTTGTCTTCATTTTTATATTGTTTAATACTGGAAACATATTCTTTTAATGATTCTCTCCGAACTAATAGACTTTTATAAATCTCTAGTCCAATTGATGAATTGTAATTACGTAAATTATTCCAATCACCTTCAGGATTTCCAATGTTACTTAATAATTTTCTCATTGGTCTAAATTCATCCATGAATTCATATTTATCTGTATTTCTTTCAATAGTTTCCAATTGTTGTTCATAAGTTAAACCAAAATTCTCCATAATCTCAATTATGTTTAAGGATGCCAGTGCATGTACTGGCAGTTCAGCTTGTTGTCCGATCACATTAAGAAGCATTGTTACTGACCTACTATCGTAATGGAAGAAATTCTCGGCCAATTCTATCAGATACGGACCACCATATCGCTCTACTTCTCGTTCATACGTATCAATCGTCATTTTGTGAATAAATCCAGAGTTCATTAAATTATTTGCCCAATCCCTTAAATGAGTAAGAACAGATGCATTCAACTTCTTGGGATCTCCATAAAATCGCAAACGAATATGAGCATCTGGATCACGATATCGCATGAAGAACCATGATTGAGCCAAACCATTTTGTACAATATTATTAGCAAATGATGTCATATATTTTGAAATAAATTCATTTTCTCTTGCTTGTGGAACATATAGCTTAACATATAGCCATTCACTTCCGGGCAAACGATAAATCATTTTCTCACTAACCATCTCTTTTTTTCCGTCTTCAACAGCTCCTAAACTCTTCCTTTTAGCGACATCGTTCATTTTTTTCAACGGAAATACAACTTCCATTGCATGACTACCCAGCGGGCTGCTAAGGCAATTTTTATTGATGTCATGTAATGATTCCCTCAACTGTAATCTACCCTGCTTAAAAAGTTCATTCTTTAATTCTCGAAGATGAAGAATATTTTCAAGATCAATTAAAATTCTATTGTCACTATACGTCATAAATACATAGCGTGGAACAGCCCATTTCACTCTCCATTTTTCAAATAAGATTAAAAATTCATCATCACTTTTAGGTTTATTTTTCATACCAATAGTTTCTCTATTTAACTTCCAAATTGCAGGAGACAGAATGATATTTTTGTAACGAATCCTTGGATAATAAGGTGAAGATGTCATATTACCCCAATTGAATATTCTCCAGTGGTCTAAATCATTTAGGGAAACTTCTCTCATAAAGCGATAAATATTAGGGCCACTTTGGTAATTTAGTACATTACCAGCTACCACCTTAATTCTTTTCCCTAATTTTTTAGATTTCAGATAAAAGTTTTCTAATGATGCTCCAACGACAATATCATCAATTGGAATTTGCAAAGTATCTTCATCTCCATTTGTTCCAAGGGTTACAGTTACTTCTCTTGTAGTTTTTCCAATTGCCACATTCGCTGAACGGCCAGTTGCCGGAAGAAAACTTCCCTCTACCATAACGACATCATTATTAAATTGATGGTCAATCTCCACTTCTTGTTGCTGAATTTCACGTCTAACATTTGGATCTAAGATATCTAAAAATCGACCAAATGTGCTTCCTGCTGCATGAGACCCTGGATTTGGGCTTAGGCATAAATTATACTTTCCATTGTCTAATTCCTTTTGCGAAGTAGCATACAATTCTCCATATACTTCAAATGAATCTGGAGCGTATCGAGTATCTTTTTCTATTCCAATTCTGCTAATTATTTCATCAGTAATTTCAATTTCTTTTTGCTGATTATGAATAGCTTCAATAAGCATATATGATAATTGGACATTACGTTCTTCATCTAAAGGCGGCGTAAAATTTTCTCCATCCCTACTTCCTTTTGGATTTTTATATGTCGCGGGTGCTCCAAGCCCTAATTCCTCACTTAAAAGTTCTACCAATGGAACCTCCCTAGTTGTTCCGTATTTTTCTAAAAATTCAATATGATATTTTTGGAGATGAGGAAATCCAACTCCGCTATCGGCTATGCTCCATAACACTTGAGCTGCTTTACTAACATCATTTGCTACGTTTTTTCCTATAGCTAAATCATGCATATTTAAAGCGAAATCTACTTGAAGAGGCGTTGAAACTTCATAAATCCCCTTCATTAATAGGATAAGATCGTTGTATATAGAAAGCCCCTTTCCAAGCTGTAATTGATCATAAACAAGTATTAAATCTTTTACCTTCAATAAATCTTCCCATATTTGATTTTCACCAACTCTTACTTTTAACTTGTCAATCACATAATCAAATGGGGAGTCATATGTAAGTGGCGGTCTTAGCTCAGTTATAAGGTATTCTTGCTCTACCAACTGGAGAATAAAGTTTTCCATTACCTTTATATCTGTGCCTGGATAGTCATTATTCAACTTTTGGAGAAGCTCTTTCACTGTAATATGTGTTTCAGCTAAATCTAAAACTTTCTTAACAACTTCACTATATGTAATTGAAATATTTTCTTTTTTCTCCATATCTTTCTTACGAAGTTGTCCACATTCAGTTGAAAAAGGTAAATATAGGCGGTTTCCGACACGATAAGTAGCATGATTTTTACTAACCATTAAAAATTGGAGAATACAAGGATTTTTTTCAAGTGATGAAACCACTCCCAATAACCATTCCATATCAGGCCGAGTTCTTTTCTTAAATTGTTCAAAATGGCTCATTTCAAGTAAAGATTTTTCTTTAAACTCTCCGGATGCTACCCCGGAAAAAGCTCCAAAAGGTGTTGGGCGTGTTGTCATTCTTAACATATATCGTAATACAGAAGATATTACTTGTTGTGTTTTCCTATTACTTAAATCACCATGTATATATTTAAGAGATTCAAGCAATGAAGGACTTGCAATGGCAATGGCTTCCTTAATGTAATCCATTTCTGCATATTCCCTTAATTTTTCAATCAATAATTCTTGATCCTTAATTTGATATAGTGCGTTAAATGGTAAAAACGGGGATCTAATCATAAAAAATGGTAGAGGTTCAAATATATTATTACATGCGGTTTTATTTGATGTATGAATAGTCTTCCTTTTTTCTGTAATCATTTGGAATCTTCCCTTCTGTTCTAATCAAATATTATAATAGGAGAAAAAGAGGGACACATCTGTGTTCCCTCTTTTTGGGCATTCAATTAGCAACAGAAGCTATTGAATGAACCTGTGTTTCCACAGCCAGGCGTACAAGCTGAAATACTTGTAATTTGTGGATCTACATCACCTGAAGCTGTCGTTACTTGAACATCTAAATCAAAAAGGTTTTTTTCATTAATCATTTTCTTTTCCCCCTAATTTTTTTTAAGATAATATATCTTATATAGCAATTAGCAACAGAAGCTATTGAATGAACCTGTGTTTCCACAGCCAGGCGTACAAGCTGAAATACTTGTAATTTGTGGATCTACATCACCTGAAGCTGTCGTTACTTGAACATCTAAATCAAAAAGGTTTTTTTCATTAATCATTTTCTTTTCCCCCTAAATTTTTTTAAGATAATATATCTTATATAGCAATTAGCAACAGAAGCTATTGAATGAACCTGTGTTTCCACAACCAGGCGTACAAGCTGAAATACTTGTAATTTGTGGATCTACATCACCTGAAGCTGTTGTTACTTGAACATCTAAATCAAAAAGGTTTTTTTCATTAATCATTTTCTTTTCCCCCTAAATTTTTTTAAGATAATATATCTTATATAGCAATTAGCAACAGAAGCTATTGAATGAACCTGTGTTTCCACAACCAGGCGTACAAGCTGAAATACTTGTAATTTGTGGATCTACATCACCTGAAGCTGTTGTTACTTGAACATCTAAATCAAAAAGGTTTTTTTCGTTAATCATTTTCTTTTCCCCCTAAAATTTTTATTAAGACGTTATGTCTTATGTGTCTAATTTATCAGATAAATATCCTAGTAGAATCCGTATATTCCGCAAGTTTATATTGTAAATTCACGCATAATAAAAAAAATATATGTAAATTAAGTATTAAAAATTTAAGGACTATATTGAAAATATCCCGTTTTTATTGTATTTTTTTATATAGAACTAAAATACAGAATATTTGGAAAGAGGGTTTTTTTATGAATAAAGCAATATGGGAATTTTTAATGGAGATGAAAAAAAACAAACTTACCTTTGAAACTTATGAATTATGTCCTTCATTGGAGACACTATCAGTTGAAGAGCGAATTGTATTAGATGAGTATGCAAAGGATTTCCGGGTGAAAATTGATGGTGGAAATCAGTGGGTTTAAAGATTGTTTAATCAATCATATTGATTACCATATCTCCTACCGTAATCAAAGTGATGAATCTGAAATACTTCTACTTATTCAGAAATGTCTTTCTCATAAAGGAAAGATTTTAAATCCTGAATCTTCTGGCTTCTCATGGGGAGAGCTATATCTAGCTCTTTCTTTTTTGACCAAACGACAACCAATAACAAAAAGAGAATTAGATAAGGCAATGGGGGTTGAATTTATCTTTTTATCAGCGGATATAATAGATGATTTGTGTGATGGAGACGTATTAGATCCATTATATTTTAAAAACGAATATCCTCGTTTTTTGTTAGTTTCTCAATATTTACTTATGCAAGGACTGATATACTTAACTTATAAGACAAAAGATACTGCAACACGAGATCTTCTCCAACAATTGATACATTCGTGTTGTGGAGAATGGAAAGATATCCAATTTTGTTTTTCAATAGATAAAAAAATAATTTTAAGTGAAGAAGAATATATGAAACTTATTGAAAAGAAATCTGGTCTACTCACAGAAATTATCTTTCGAACTATTAATCCTGAAAATAGATTTTTAAAAGAAATCACATCTTATATAGGGATAGCTGGTCAGCTAAGAAATGATGCTAATGATGCCATGACAGATAATAAAAATGACCTTCAGGACTTAAAGGCTTATCTTCCTTTTTTAAAAGCTTATGAATATAGTTGCAAAACACAGGATAATTTTTTTGAAAATTTAACGGATAAACAAATATCTTCTTCACCTGAAGTTCGGGCATTAGTCCGGGATTACATAGAACAATCTGGAGCACTACACTATTGTCGTATCCTATCTCAACTATATTATAGAAAAGCATTTGCACTCTTAGAAATGCATTTTGTTCTTTCTAAAGACGAAATGACTTATTTTCAAATGATGGTTATGGGCAGAGGTCACTCCTATGCGTAATATTTGGTTCTGTATACCTTTAAGCATTTTATATTTATTAATACTTTTAATAAATAACTACTATTTTCACTCTAGTAATTTTAAAGAAAGCGTTAACTCTTTATTAATTAGTCATTTTTATATGATCAGCGTTATTAGTCTTATTTTTTTTACTATAGGATTAATTAGCTTTTTAAAAAAAAGACAATCTATTGTAGCAAAAAAATTCTTTTCTCTAACATCAGTCTTTGGGATAGCTATTTTAACATCCTTATTATCTAGCTATGATATAAATATTTTTAAAGCTATAGAGGTGAGTAGTATTTTTATGCTTTCTTATCTCTTAATAAGTTTTTTCTCTAATTTCCCTGTATCTACCAAACCAAAATATGTAAAAATATTCAACCTTGTATCATTTGTAATTTCAACAGGATTGACAATTATTTATATAATTTTTTGTTGTTTTGGATATATGTCTAACAATAATTTTAGCTTTTTATTTAAAGTTTTACTAATTACTAACCTATTTCTGAGTATTAGCATCTGTGTTTTTCTTGTTTCATTACATTTACGAGAAAATAATCTTAAGGTGAAAAGTCAATTATATATTCTGATTTTTGGTATTATTCTTAGTTTTTTACCTATTGTTCTACTTAATCTGATTCCCGGTCTACTTTTTGGGGAATCTAAAATTCCATTTACATATTGTTTACCTAGTATTATTATATTTCCTTTAACTATTTCTTATTTATTAATAAAGCAAGAAGTTATCGAATTTGAGATTAGAATTTCTAAATGGCTAACAAACTTACTCTTTTACTTGCTCAATTTCTTATTTTTTAATTTTTCAGTTGAGCAATTCATAGATTTGTCACAAAAAGAAATATTTATACTATGCAGCTTAAGTGTATTATCTGTTGTACTCTCTGTATATATATATAAACTTATTCTCTCATTATTTAGGTATTTAAACATAAAAAAGGATGCACAATCAGGTTTACATAAGATTGAGCTTTTTCAAACACTCTCGAAGGAAAAACATGCTAAAGAGCTTGCGAAATTAGTCGGACAGCTTATTAACCAGATGTTTAACATTAACGGCGTTTCCGTAATATGGAACTCAAATAGTATTTATCATTCATTATATGAGACAGGTATTTTTCAGGATATGGATAAATTTGAGCTGTTTAACCAATTGAATCAACTTGAACAGAATTACTTACTAAAGGAAGGTACTACTCCAATTCATATTCAGTTTGAAAAATACCACTTAATTTGTTTTCCAATACTCATTTACCAAGGCATGCAGGGAGCTATTATTATTGGTGAAAAAAATGATTATACATTATTTAAACCTCAAGAAATTAATGAACTTGAAGAGGTTGTAATAAACTCGGCAAATTTACTATTAAGTGTTAATACTCTCAATAGTAATAAAAAAGAAATTCGAAAAGCAAAGGTAAAAGCTCAAAACTGGAAACAATTTAATTATCAGATTATTCAATCTCTAGAGAGTGAAAGGAAAAGGCTTTCGATTTTCTTACATGATGAAATTCTTCAAATTCTTATTTTGCAATTAAACGAAATAAGAATGCTTCAGACCAAAAGAAACTTTTCTATAGACATATTAAATTCAATGGATGAGCAACTTGAAGATATTATCTATAGTATTAGAAAAATGTGTCATAATCTTCACCCTATTATCGTAGAAGATTTAGGTTTAGAAGCGAGTTTACACACACTAAAACGCGAGTTCGAATTAAATTATCGCATTCTCATTCATATACAATTTAATTGCAAATTAAAAATTCTCTCGAAAAATATCGAAATACAGATTTATCGTATTATAAAAGAGCTACTGAATAATGCTATAAAGCATTCCAAGGGGAATAATGTTCAAATACATATCATAGAAGAAAGAGGCTGCTATGTTTGTACTGTAGAAGATGACGGCATAGGCTTTTGTGTTCCGAACAGTTTTTCTGAATTTAGTACAAGCAACCACCTTGGTCTAATGACCATCCAGCGTCAAATTTCCGAGTTGAACGGAAATTTGAGGATATCTTCTGAAAAAGAACATGGAACATTAGTCACATTTACCATACCAGTAAATTGGGAGGAAAATAATGAGTATACATACACTACTAGTGGATGACCATTTGTTGGTTATGCTAGGCATCCAAAGACTACTAGAATCTGAGGAAGATATTGAGGTGATTAATACCGTTCACGATCCTTCCATGTTAATTAAAACTGTGGAAGATACCCGTCCTGATGTAATTGTTACAGACATCAGGATGAAGCAGTATAATGGTATTGAACTTACAAAAGATTTATTGTCAAAATTTCCGGATGTAAAGGTTGTAATTCTATCAGGATATGATCATGAAGAATATTATAATGCGGCCTTTGAAGCTGGAGCAAGTGCATACATTACGAAAGAAAGATCAGCATTTGACCTAGCTAACGCAATTCGTCAAAGTCACATGGGATATATACTATTTTCTAAGAATCAGATTATAGGAAATAATATTGAAGCACTAACTTCTGCTGAACAAAGAATATTACTCTTAATCTCAAAAGATAAAACAAATTATGAGATTAGTACGGACCTTTCAATCAGTAAAAGAACTGTAGAATATCACATTTCTTCAATTATTAGAAAACTGGGTGTAGATTCAAGAGTTGGAGCAGTCGTAAAAGGGATTAAAAAAGGATTAATTGAAGGTTTTTAAGGATAAGGGGACATTGCAGAACTGTTATGTCTAAAAGTTTATTGATAAATACAGAGAAACAGAATCATAGTATATAACCACCAATACCTGCAAATGAAGAAATAGGACTCATGATTGGGTCCTATTTCTTCATTTGAGATAACTTTAACCAGATAAAAATTACAATCTTTTATTATATTCATAAATTCCCTCCCCATTATATTTTAAATTCATTCTGTATATGTTCCCACCACATTTCTCTCAGGCTGGAAAAGCAAAATCTTGCTCAAAATGAAAACACGCCATCCTTTCCTATGATTCTACAGAAAGAATAGCGTATTTATTCATTTTAGGGGGATTTTATTTTGTTAGCTTGATAGCGATGTGACGCTACCCCATTATACAAAAGACAAAAGTTGGAAGATAATAGATGAAAAATAATAATTCCTTATTCAACTAACGCATGCATGAGTTGAATAACCTAAGGCTGCTTCGGTAGCCATTTTTTCGTACCAACTGGCAGTTTAGTTTTCAATATGTGAAAAGGGATTTCTAAGTGATGAATTGAATATATATTTATTGTTTACTAATTTTTGGGATGTCCCTTTATGGGAGATAAGTTTTACTGTATTGCTGTATATCAAGTTCTTAATGAAGAAAGACTAGGAGCTTCGCACGGTTCTATAATAACTTATAGTGATGCTGTGACAGGATTTCTTGTTAGTGAGATAGGGTATTTTTTAATTTATTTATTATAGTAACGTACCACGAAATTGCAACTCTCGTCCTCAAGAATTATTTCTTTTGGGTGAAAGTTTTTTTATTATATAAGTTTCATTCTGTCATAATTTAAAGTTTTCGAGAGGAGAAATGATATGCATCCTATTTTATTAGATGTTCCGTTACAAATAGAAACAGACAGACTAATTCTTCGATCACCACTTCAAGCTGGTGACGGGAATGTCGTACACCAAGCTATTAAGGATTCAATTAGTGAGTTAAAGCAATGGTTGCTTTTATTCCAGTCAATCCCCACTGTTGAAGAAACGGAAATTATCCTGAGAAATGCCCATATAGATTTTTTAAAAAGAGAAAGCTTTCGCTATCTTATCTATCATAAGGATACTAATGATTTTATTGGAACTGCTAGCCTTCACCGAATTAATTGGAAGATTTCTAAATGTGAAATCGGATACTGGATTAACACGCAATTTAGTGGCAATGGATATATGACAGAGGTAGTAAGTGAGTTAACAAACCTTGGATTTCAGTTACTTAAATTTAGAAGGATTGAAATAAGATGTGAATCTACTAACACGAAAAGTCGTGCGATCCCTGAAAAACTAGGTTTTGAGCTTGAGGGGATATTACGTAATGAAGATCTTTCAGCTGACGGTAAAAAACTAATTGATACCTGCATCTTTGCAAAGGTAAATTAGGTTAAAATTTTAATACTCAATTGAGTCTGTGTACATAGTTTATCCCCTTCTAATCCGTTATTGTGATTTGTTTAGAACTATAGTACATCAATATGTTTAAAATGTAATGTACTGAAATGGGTATTTTCTATTAAAACAAGAAGATTTACTTCTCATAATAATATCAGTATTATATACAAATGTTACAATCATTTTATAAATAAATTGCTTCATGAAATGATAAAATTAGGACCGTACATATTAGACATATCTAAAATGTACGGTCCTTTTGTTTACTAGTGGTTCACTTATCTAACCTAAAGATAAGTATGTGGGCCTTTTACAATTTGAATTTCTTTTTAAGCTTCTTATATTTTCTATATGAACGTCTAACAATGTTTAACATGAAATATGGTATTTTAACAGGGAAAGGCAATCTATAAATAAAAGGCAAGTAAAATGTAAAATACGCCTTTTCTAAGTCTCCCCACTTACTATCTTCTTTTGTTTTTAAGAAATCAGATACATCGACTACATATCCCCTTCCGTTTTCCATCATCACATTTTTCCCGTGAACATCACAAGGAGTTAATCCTTGCTCCCTTGCATACTCTATAGCCTCATTGATATCAAGGATTACCTGCTTAGGAATTTTAATCCCCTTATGGATAGCATCATATAAGGTAATTTCTTTTAAACGTTTCAATACTATGAAATTTTCTCCTTTATATATAAGCTTTGAATAAGAAGGATGATTTCCGATTCTTCGGTATACTTCTGACTCTTTTTCAATTCCTTCTCCTTCTCGCGCGTAAACTTTCACTACCCAATCTTTGTATTTTTTGTGCATAAATACTGCGGCATAATTACCTGTCCCTAAACACTTCCAAAGTCTAGGAATATCTTTAACTACTACAGGTTCGAATTCATCCTCGCTTCTTATGCTTACCTCTTTTAATAATTCGTCCTTTATCAATCTCACAAAACTATTTATACTCATCATTTCCACTCCGGTTTTGCTAAAAGGTGTACTACCCCATACCCATCAAGTTAAAAAGTACATCCTTCCCTGATACGAAAAAAAATGAGCAGACTTCACTAAGTAACTAACTTTAGAGAAATTAAATTTTCATTTAGGGGGGGTACTTCAAAAACCTTAAAATGGATATTCTACGCAAATATATACTATTGATACAATATGTTAACTTCACATGATTATATTATACAAAAACTCAGCAAATACCGTTACAAAAAGTGTACAAGCTACATTTATTAATAATATACAACTTATACAAGTTGTTCAATGAAGAATATTTCGCAGATAAAATTGACTGTTTTAAACCAGAAACTTTTAAAAATTCACTCCCATATACTCAAGGAGTTAACGAATGGATTGGCTTATTTTTTGCCTAAGGAAATAGATTAGCAGATGGAGAAAGCACTGGGTGCACTTTATGTGTACTGATTGTTCAGAATGGTGAAATAACCGATTCCCAAGCTAATATTGTTGTCACTGATGAAGCAGATCATTTGTTACTTGCTCATGAAATCGGACATGCACTATTTGCTAGAATAGTAAGGAACAATATAGAAAGCACAGCACCTTGTTGTGAAAATGATCCTACAGGTCATAGTAACGAAGAAAATGATCTAATGCTTCCGATAGTACCAGCAATCCCCAATCCTATTCTCACACAAAAAGAGGTAGAAAAAGTTCTGCAAAGTCCTAAAGCTTTTTATGTTCAATAATTAATATAAAAAAGAGGACAAGAAAATTCTTACATCACAATTTTCTCCCCTTTCTCTACTTATCAAGTAACATTAATAAATGAGGTACCGTCACATTCTCATAAAGCTAAGGCTTCACACTATTCATTCAGCAAAAAAAGACCGTATTACTACGGTCTTTTTTCTCTCTCTTATACAAACACTATGACTGTGTAACTTTATTAGAAACAAGTAATTTTTCAATACATATAGGTAACATATCTAATAGCGTTTCGAATGCGTAATTTACGTCCAGACGCTCCGTCCATTGATGTGCATCTTTTCCTACTGGCCCCATATTTAATACTGGAACGTCAAACTCTTCTAATTCCTGAAGTGGAATCGAATAACCTTTATCCCATAATGGCATATTGTCTACAAGGGAACTCATTGAATCCAATGGGTTTTGTAAGCCCACATAGCTCAAATCTGAAATTCCTCCAAAATAATTTTGATTTTCAAATGTAATACTATGATTATAGTGGGCATACTTTTCCATTTCTACAACTACCTCTTTAATGAAAGGATTTTTGCGTGAACTCACAGCTGGATAGTATGGCGGCGCAAAGAAAAGTACAATCATCGGAGCCTTTTCTTTACATAAAATAGATAATTTGTCTACTAAATCAATAGTTACCGCACGATCATCTTTATCTTCTCTATTTTTTATAATATCGGATTGAATTTCATCTATTTTCCCTTGCCCATGTTGTTCAATTGCATACGCGATAAGCTCTTCATACGTTAATACATTTACTTTAAGATTCGGCGGTATAAACGGATTATGCTTAGAAAAATGATACGCGCGCTCCTCATACGATTCTTCAATTTTCTCTGCTACTTTCGTTACCTTTTGACGTAACAACGAAACTACATCTGTCATCGTTTTTTCTAGTAAAAACAAATTAAATAATGTAACAGCACGATGAGGAATTTGTACAGAATAATCCTCCTTTAAGTCTCTTTGAAGCAAGTTAGTTGGTGGTGGACTCGCTTCACCATCTACAATATCACAAAGGTCAGTATTCAACTCTAATTCTGCTGTTAATAATGCAGCCATATAACTCCCATTTAATCCTGCAAAAGGTTCGCCTACATGTGTCTCTTTTCCATAGCAAAGGAAACCAGGTAACACCTTACCAATAGAACCAGTATAAATATACTTATTTTGGTCACCAGGATGTCTTGAAAACATAGGCTCTGAATTTAAGACCGTTTTATACTCTAAGTCATGTTCTTTTGCTAAATCTAATAATCTCGGAACTGCAGCTCTCATCCCTACAGAGTTCACTTCTTCATCTGGAACAGCCAATAAAAGAACATTCCCATCAAATCTTCCTTCACAAGCTTGCTCAACCATCGCCATTTGTAAAGCTAGACCACATTTCATATCCATCGTTCCTCTACCAAAGAGCCAATCTCCTTGCTCTATATCTTCACGTACATGATCTGGTAGCTCATCTTTATGAGAATAAAACATTGATGTTAATTTTTTAGGGTTAAATGCATCTTCTTTCCACACTCCATAATCTTGTACATCTACAACATCAAAGTGGCTAACAAGAATTACGGTATTTTTCGTACTATCGCTTTTCTTTACTAGGGCTGTAACAAAATATCGTCCATCCCCCGTCGGATTTTTTTGCAAATGATGCGGATTTTGTTTGAAATACTGTAAGTCAGATAATTGTTCTACAACAAAGTCTGGCAATATAACTTCAGCTTCTGAACCTGTAATACTAGGAATTTCAACAAGATTGCTTAATAATTGCACCAATTGTTCTTTAGATTGCCACTTTGACATATAAATCCCCCTATTTTTCCGCATTATGAAAATCAATTCCAATATATGAATAAAAAATGACGACAGTTATCAAAATTATACTTCTGATGTTCTGCCGATTTTTATTGATATTTCATGAGCAGCTTGTTTTACCTTACTAATAAGAAAAGATAGTCGATCATCATTAATGCGATGACTAATCAATCCGATACTTAATGCTCCTACTACTTTATGATTAAATCCTATAATAGGTGCTGCTACTGAAGCTGTCCCTTCTGTTTTTTCACCATAACTCACAGCATATCCTTCGTTTCTTATCTGCTTTATTTGATCGAAAAGAATTTGCTTTTGTTCTGGTAAAGAAGAAAGTAAATGTTCTACAATGTGTTCCATTTCATTCGTGTTCATATTGGCAAGCATCGTTTTATTTGCGGCGCCAATCGAAAGTGGAATCTGCTCCCCTAAGTTATCGATAACTCGAATTTTTAAAGGGCTATCAATTCTTTCAATGATAATAGAATGTGTTCCATTTGGAATGTTCAAATAAACACTCTCTTCAACTTCAGAGGCCAAACGCTTCATCACTTCTCTTGCAACAGATCTGTAGTCTACCTTCTCCAATTGACGTAATCCTATTTCCATCCACATTGGTCCAATCTTGTACTGTTTTGTCTCTGAAATTTGCGTAACTAATCCATGCTCCATTAGAGAGTTCAGTAACCTATGTACTGTACTAACCGGGAGATGTGTTCTATCAGCTATATCAGAAATAGCCCAATACTCTTTTTCATTTGTAGAATTCAACAACTTAATAATACCTATCGCTCGATCAATGGACTGTACCATAACTCGCCTCAACTTTACTTGTAGTATGTTTAGCCTAATTACCTATCAATTTAACAAAAATTTAAACTGAAATCAATTAATTTATTTAATTTTCTAAAAATAGAGATATAACACTATCAAAAAAATGAAAACGCAAACAAAAAAATATTGACTTTTCTTTTTAATTATCTGAAAATTAGAACAAGATTTCACATCACGGAATACATTCCATAATACGGAAAAACATCAATTTTCATACTACCAATTATGAAAGTGAGGAAAACAATGACGCAAGTAAACAATACAAACAATGAATTAAAGCGCACGATGAAAGGTAGACATTTATTCATGATTGCACTCGGTGGTGTGATTGGAACGGGGTTATTTAACGGATCTGGCTTTATTATTAGTCAAGCTGGACCTGGTGGATCCGTACTTGCCTTTATGGCCGGTGGATTATTAATGTATCTTGTTATGTTATGTCTTGGTGAGCTTGCTGTAGCAATGCCTGTTTCAGGATCTTTCCAGGAATATGCTACCAAATTCATTAACCCTGCAACTGGGTTTACAATCGGCTGGTTGTATTGGCTAAGCTGGGCGAATACGACTGGTCTTGAATTTACCACTGCTGGTATTACAATGCAGCGCTGGTTTCCTGATATTCCTGTCTGGGTTTGGTGTTTAATATTTGGTGTTACAATATTTACTATTAACGCATTATCCGCTCGTAGTTATGCAGAAACAGAATTTTGGTTTTCAAGTATAAAAGTATCTGCCATTATCGCTTTCATTATTCTTGGCGGCGCCGCTATGTTCGGCTTTATTGATTTAAAAGGAAACGAACCCGCTCCGCTTCTTTCAAATTTCGTAAATCATGGTGGTTTATTCCCAAATGGACTTGCCGCTATCTTATTAACAATGGTTACAGTCAATTATTCCTTCCAAGGTACAGAACTTGTTGGAATCGCAGCAGGTGAAAGTGAAGATCCAGCAAAGACTTTACCTCGTTCTATTAGAAATATAATATGGCGCACGATGTTTTTCTTCGTTTTAGCAATCTTTGTTCTTGTGGCCTTAATTCCTTGGGAAGAGGCAGGATTAACTAAGAGTCCGTTTGTTGCTGTATTTGATAATATCGGTATTCCATATGCAGCTGATATTATGAACTTTGTTATTCTTACTGCTGTTCTTTCTGTCGCAAACTCAGGACTGTACGCTGCAACTCGAATGCTTTGGTCATTATCAAAAAATGATATGGCTCCAGCCTTTTTAAAGAAATTATCATCACGAGGGATACCTCTAAACGCTTTAATCTTAACGATAGCTATTTCTGCTTTTTCTCTTTTGACAAGCGTTGTAGCTGCTGAAACTGTTTACTTATGGCTCATTTCAATTTCTGGAGTCATTACAATTATTGTTTGGATGTCAATTTGTGTTTCTCAATTCTTTTTCCGTAAACATTATTTAGCCGACGGTGGAAAATTAGAAGACTTAAAATTTAAAACTCCACTTTATCCTCTTGTACCAATTCTTGGTTTTGGATTGTATGGCATTATATTAATAAGTCTTATCTTTATCCCAAGTCAAAGACTAGGAATCTATTGCACTGTACCATTTATCATCTTTTGCTACATCTACTATCACTTTAAGGTAAAGAAAAGAATTGCTACTAACACTCATACAGAGACTAAAATTAGCGAAACTTCGTAATACTGTACGATATTTAAAAGACCTCACATTGCTTTTACTTCATGTGCGGTCTTTTATCATTGCTTTATTCATTTTTCCAGGCCCCCTATTTCCCACTTACTATTACTCTTTTGTTTTGATATATTGAATACATAGTC
Source organism: Bacillus nitratireducens (assembly GCF_036320425.1). NCBI lineage: Bacteria > Bacillati > Bacillota > Bacilli > Caryophanales > Bacillaceae > Bacillus > Bacillus nitratireducens. The sequence goes on along the minus strand of NZ_JAUMJO010000002.1, from coordinate 870,676 downwards.
ACATTAAAAATTAAAAGACAGACAGGAGTTAAATACAATGATAAAAGGTTTCGGAGGAATATTTTGGAGAACTAAAAATCTTGATGTTATAAAAAAATGGTACAGTGAAGTGTTGAAGATTGAAATAGAAAATTGGAATGGGACTGTGATTAAACCCGAATTAGGAACAGAGACTATCTTTTCTTTCTTTACTGAGAATGACAGTTATTTTCCAACAGAACAACAAGTAATGCTGAATTTCCAAGTACATAATCTAAACGAGACTATTCAGCATCTTGAACATATTGGTGTACCTCTTGAAAAGAAAGAAGAGATTAGTGAATTTGGAAAGTTTATTTGGATTAAAGATCCTGAAGGTCGATTGATTGAACTTTGGGAGAAATAGTGGATTTTAATCCTTTGCTATTAAGCTAACAGATGCCTTAGTTCAATAAGGTAAATAAAAAAGTGCATCTCCGTTTATTAGACACAGTCTAACAATCGGAGATGCACTTTTTTATGGATTAACACTTCTTAGTGTTGTAAATCCGTAGTTCCCTGATTCTACCCCTTGTAGAGATTGATTATCAAAATGATTATATTCATTGAATAGTGCTTATTTACTCAAAAGCTAGAATTAGAACCGATAATGACAGTAGCGTCCATTTCCTTGTTTCTAGCCACTTTTGTGCTAAGCCCAGCAGCAGCAAAGATTTCACAGGCCTGAGGTGCCTGAACTTCGCTCGCCTCTATCAAAAGATGTCCATCCAAAGCTAACCAGAGTAAAGCTTCTTCTGCGACTCTTCGCAGAATGTTAAGACCATCCTCACCTCCGTCAAGCGTCACATTTGGTTCATGTAGGCGTGCCTCCCGGGGGAGAAACTTTATTATTTCGGTAGGAACATAAGGTACGTTCGCGACTAGGATATTTACATGGCCCTTAAGTGAGTCTGGTAGAGCTTTATACAAGTCACCTTCAAAAGCATGACCGCCAAAATTCGTTACATTACGGCTAGCGCATTGTACTGCGATAGGGTCAATGTCAACAGAATATAATTCAACTCGTCCCAAAGCTGATGCCAGTGCGGCACCCACAGCACCTGATCCACAACATAGATCAACAATGATATCGCTAGAACGTGACAGAGCCTCTGTTTGATGAACAAGGAACTCGGTACGTTTACGCGGTACAAAAACGCCTCGATCCACTTCTATTCGTAGACCACAAAACTCCGTGTATCCAACAACGTATTCCAGAGGTAAACCGTTGACTCGCATTTCTACCATTTTCATAAGGTCCTCTGGAGTTAGTGCCTCTGACATAAGTAACCGGGTCTCATCTTCTGCAAAAACACAACCGGCACTTCGAAGCTTGCTAACTATATATTTTTCCATTTTCATATCCAAAAAGAAATTTGTTTTATTCTCTATATTATCTCACCACTTTTGATAAAGTTTGTTTGTAATTCAAAATTCGTTAAAAATAGCTAATATCCTTCTTCAATAATCCGGCTCTTACATCAACTTTAATCTGATGGACATATTCATCTATGACCACCTCTTTCCCTTGTATATAGAGCATTCTTTTCAATTTCAGTTCACAATGAAATAACATTTCAACATAGACTATCAATCTACCTATTCATTACGAAAACCAACTATTAAATATCTGAATTTTCTATATATTGAAAGGTATTACTCAAACAACCTCGAATATTGTAATACAGTGAAACTTTAATCAGCGTGGGGCTTTGTTCATCCCCCACTGATTATTAGCCCGCAAATAGCGGGATAAACATACATAAGGAGGTTGATCTATTTTGTTTCGTTCATTTACAAATGGATGTGTTGCCCTTGTGCAGCGTTTCTTGCCAGAACCGTTTATTTTATCATGTTTATTAACTGTTTTCGTTATCTTCTTCGGCATGTTTGCCACGCACCAAACACCGGTAGAAATGATTACGCACTGGGGCAATGGAATTTGGGGACTTCTCGCCTTTTCTATGCAAATGGCACTTGTACTCGTGACAGGATCTGCTTTAGCAAATGCCCCACTTATTAAAAAAGGGTTAACGAAAGCAGCGAAACTACCGAAAACGAATGGCCAAGGTATTATCGCAATTTCAATTGTAAGTTTACTAGGAGCATACATAAACTGGGGATTTGGTATTGTTGTCTCTGTGTTATATGCAAAAGAAGTGGCAAGACAGTTAGAAGGATTAGATTATAGGTTAGCAATCGCTTCTTCTTACTCTGGATTTCTCATTTGGCATGCAGGCCTTTCTGCTTCTATCCCTCTTACGTTAGCAACAGGCGGCGAAACTTTAATCAAAACGACGGCTGGAAGTATTAAAGAAGCGATTCCAATAACAGAAACTTTATTCTCACCATACGCTCTCGTTCCAGTTATTATCTTTTTAATTACGATGCCTCTCATTAATAAAGCAATGCATCCGGATGAAAAACATACGATTACAGTGGATCCAAGTGTATTCCATGAAGAAGCTGCAGCTCAAGAAGTAGGACAAAAAACATTTGCTGAAAAAATGGAAAATAGTATGATTATTACACTTTGCATTGGATTATTAGGTCTTATTTATATTTTTAACTATTTTAGTACGAAAGGCTTTAACCTTACACTTGATATCGTTATTTTTATGTTATTGATTGCGGGTCTTATTTTCCACCGTACTCCGATTCAATATATTCGCGCTTTCTCTGACTCAACAAAGAGCGCTTCTGGTATTTTACTTCAGTTTCCGTTCTATGCTGGAATTATGGGCATGATGATTGGAGCAAATAGTGAAGGGCTTTCGCTTGGGGGAGCCATTTCTACTTTCTTTATTAGCATTTCAAATGAAACCACATTCCCGCTCTTTACATTTTTAAGTGCTGGAATTGTTAATATTTTCGTTCCATCTGGAGGCGGCCAATGGGCAGTGCAAGCACCAATTATGATTCCAGCTGGCGCTGAACTTGGTGTACCTGCTGCGAAAACAGCGATGGCAATTGCATGGGGCGATGCTTGGACAAATTTAATTCAACCTTTTTGGGCATTACCGGCATTAGCGATAGCTGGTTTAGGCGCTCGTGATATTATGGGATTTTGTGTTGTTAATTTACTTTATGCAGGATTTATCATTAGTCTGTGTTTCTTATTTATTTAAACGAAAAGCTAGTTTTATACTAGCTTTTTTATATAATAATTCATTTACCCCGCTATTCTTGGGCAGTAAACTCCCACCTATATATCCACCTGAAGCAAAGCAGTTAGGCGGGAGATCAACTGCCCGTAAATGCCCGATTGGTGAAGGCTAATAATCAGTGGGAGGGAACCCCCCACTAATTAAAGTTTCACTTTATTTCCCATGCAATTTATAATCGTCTTCCACTCTATCTCCGTAAGATTTAATGCCGCAAATGCAAAAAAATCTTCACATACTTTTTCAATCAGATGTGGATTTCCCCTCAAGAAATTCCACTGTAACGCTTTAGGAAGACAATACGTTTCATATTCTTTACTTCCCCGTACTACCTCATCAACTTCTCTTTCACAAATCCCTCTTATTAAGTAATCATTTCTTAATTGAATCTTCATTTGCCGAAACGTTTCACTACATTTTTTCAATTGAAGTAAACATGTAATATACGTCCGAAAAAGTTCATTATCATACTGACAACAATTTATAATACGATCAAGTTCATTCATAATGTACGAACCTTTTCTTCTATTTGTAATAACCACTTTTCCCGCTTCTCTAGTTTACTCGTTTTCACAGATTGAAAAACAGACCGTTTTATATCGCGAATGCCGCAAAAACGTAAAACACCTCGTTTCATCATAATCCAATCCGCTGATCGATATAATAGTGCCACGTACCATAACGGTGAGTCTAACGTATTAATAACCCATGCTTTCTTTCCTTTCAATAAACCTTTCGGCAGGGCTCCTTCATATTTATAAGCAAATCCAGCTACAAAAATACGATCGATAAATCCTTTTAAAATAGCAGGCATGCCCCACCACCATATCGGATATATGAAAAGAAGAGTATCCGCCGCTTTCACTAAATCTCTATATCGCTTCGTCTCTTCTTCATATAGTAAATCCCGTCTTTTTTTCTCTTCATTAAATACAAGCACTGGATCAAATTGTTCTTTATATAAATCAAGTAACGTAACAGAATGATTTGTTTCCCCAAGTCCTTTTTGCACATGCTCTAAAATCGCCGCATTAAAACTTGAAGGACTAGGGTGAGCGTATATAATTAGTACGTTCACTACAAAGCAACTCCCCTCTACAGTTAAATCTACCCTTTCTTTAACATCTTCTCTACGATTTGGACATTTTTCGAACTTTGTAACAAACGATTTAGTACTGTTAGTAACTCTTCTTTTTCTAAGCCTTTCAGTTGGTCTTTTACTGTACTCTCACCAGCACCTTGAATATCATACACAACTGCCGCCATATGCTTACAATAGTTTTCATACGGACACTCGCAGCTACTTTTTGTAAAATCAGTAAGGTCAATGATCACTTCATAGTTTCCCGCATTTCCAGTAACAAAAGCAACTACTTTCTTGTCTTGTATTTCAACATCTTCTACATGTCCAGCTTCATAATATTCATAACCTTTATCCATAATGTACTTTGGAATCCATTTCGTTATATCTTTTAATAAGTAAGCGTACATAACAACACTCCTTCCTTTAATTCCCTTTTGACTTCAAAAACCCTGCATGTTATTCTAATTACTGTCAAGTAGCGAGTCTACATGACAAAACGACTGACACCTATTCGGCGAAGGTGTCTCTTTTCATTTGCAGCCGATAATGAAGTGCCTCTTTCAGGCACATTCAATCTTTGACACTACACACTCAACACCATTCCCTTGTATCAGGCTGCTTTAGCAGTCTTTTACTCTACATACTTCGTTATTTCAAGAAAAAAAGAGAGCCTAGCTCCCTTTTCCCGCTTTATAAAATACCCCTTTTTCAGTAAAGCGATATTCATCATCAGCTAAAGTAATTTTCCCATCCAGTTTGAGTTCATCTAATAATCTCGATAAATAAAATTGATGTAACATTTTTTTCGTGAATTTTCCTTCATGATGCGAAACGATATGTTCTTGAATATCTAACAATGATATTGGCTTATCTTGCTCTATCATATATTCATAAACTGTACTACGCAGTTTTACGTATTTTTCGAGTGTCACAGTACTTCGCAACCCCTTTCTTCTTATTATATGTTTTCGTAATCGGTTTTTTTGCAACAAAAAAACCTCTCCGATAAGAAGAAGTTACGTATATCTTCGTCTTATCTCCCAGAACAAAAATGTTCTGCTGGAATTAGCACCTGCATCGCGGTTGCTGGGTTTCATCGGGCCAGTCCCTCCACCTCTCTGGATAAGAAAATATTCACTTTATAATAAACTATACGTAATTTCATTTTAATTGTCAAATAAATATAACAAATTATATTTTTCTCCTCAGCGTTCATACTACATGTATATGAGTAAAAAAGGAGGACTATGAAATGTATCAAAATGCCCGCGGATATGTACAAGATTCTTTTCAATCATTAAAAGAAGCAAAAAATTGTTTAGAAGAAGCACTACAAACAGTTGAAAAAGATTTTAATCGCGCACGTATTGAACAATCCCTTTACGCCGTAGAGCAAGCATTGCAAAGATGTGATTATACCGTTCACATTTTAGAACAAGATTGAAAACTTCCCATCAATAGATGGGAAGTTTTTTCAAATGGCATACTTCATTATTATTGCCGTTATGATTAAAAAATATACAGAATTAACAATTTCTAAAACCCCTACTTTTAATATAGAAATTTTTTTGCCATACAATATAATTGCTCGAATGACACTTGGTACGAATATAAGAGAACACCATGGATTGATAGCAAATACAATTGCCGTCAATACAATATGATACCCCCAAGATATGAGACGATACTTTGGATTATTTTTCTCACGAATCATTGTTTTCACATAAAACGTACTTCCTAAAAAATACAAAAATGAAATAAGCGCAATGAATACTGCTGTTTTATCGATTTGCTTCATTGAAAAATAATAACTGATTAAACCACCTATACAAAACACCATAATCGCACAAATATCATTTAGTAATGCTCGTTCATTTTTTTGACGAGCGTAATACATATTTACAATAAACAATGGAATCATTAATACTGCGAATAAAAGAATTCGCCATTCATATAATAAAGAAATCATCCCAAATACAAATGCAGTGATAGAATAAACAATTGCAGCGTGTAAAAACTCTTTTTTTCGTCTTTGCCTTATGTACATGAGAAATGGATACGTAGCGAGATAGATAAAGAACCAGGCTAAAAACAGCGGGATATGATAAATAGTAGGTTTCCCAAGTATGACACTTAATAGAAATGGTATAACAAGCATGGCCCATGCTCCATGCTGCTTCGGAATAACTAACTTCATTAACTATACACCTCCCTCTTGAAAAGAATTCTCACCTACTATTATACAAATAACATCATATGAAAACGAAGATATATTACATCTATTCTTTGACACTTTTACAATAAAAAAATGCTCCTTACAATATGTAAGAAGCATGAAAGAGGCAAACGAATATGTAAGTCGCGACCCTACCTTATATGAGTATGCTTTTCTATGTCACGTTATGCTCATCTAATATACCGTATTTCTTTTTAAATCTTGTGAGGATCGTAATCCATGACGTACTAAATAGCAGAAGGAAAATAACATTCGATATCGCATGACTTAGATCGAATGAAAAACTTGCGGCATAGTACGCAATGACAGTTTCCCACGTTGCCTCCTGTATAAAACCGAGAAGACCCCAAAAATTCATAATCCATCCAAATAGAAATCCAACGACGAATCCGTACAACAATCTTCCCCATAGTTTTTTCATCAAAAATGTATTTCGGAGTAATCCTGCTATAAAACCGATCATGCCCCAAGAGAACATTTGCCACGGCGTCCACGGACCTTGACCTAAAAAGATGTTAGACACGATAGCTGCCGTTGCCCCAATCATAAAACCAGTTTCGCTCCCAAACACAATTGCAGAAACGATAATAACAAAAGAAGTCGGTTGTACACTCGGTAATATCGAAAATGGCACCCGGCTAACCGCTGCAATTGCCGCTAACACAGCAACGATAACAATTTCACGTGAAACAAACGCCTTCCTTTCAAAACGGACGTAGAAAGGTAACATAATAACAGCTAATAAAAACAAACTACTTAACATGTAATATCCATCCATGATAAGTGTAGTAAAGAGTAATGTGCCTATTATTACTGTAAAAATACAAATTATAAATGCAACATATCGTTTGGACACGCTTCGTACACATCCTCCCACGTTAATGCAAACGGTAACTCTTTACGGATGAATCGATTAATAGATGTTGTATAAAAGAAGTTACCACTAAAGAACTCTTTCGGTGCATCATTCATAATAACTTTCCCATCAAATAACATCATGCATTGATCTACATATTTTGCTGCAAACTCAATATCGTGCGTTGCCATTACAATTGTTGTACCTTCTTTTTGCAACTGTTTAAACAGCTCTCCTACTCTTTCCTTTTTCCATGGATCTAGCCCCTTTGTCGGCTCATCGAGTAATAATAAAGTTGGCTTTGATAATAACGTTGTACATAATGCAAGTAGTTGTTGCTCCCCGCCGCTACAATCATGTGGATGGCGCTCTTTAAGCGAATGTAACCAGAACTTTTCCAACATTTCTTCTGCTATTACTTTTCCCTCTTCGCCATATAATTCACGCGCACGTTCATACACTTCTTCCCACACTGTATCAAATGTAAAATGATAATACGGATGCTGTGATACATACCCGATACTTTTAAATCGTTCTTTCGAATCAATTTTATGTATCACTTTTCCATTCCACTTTACCTTACCTCTTCTAGCTTTTTGCAATCCTGCTAAAATCGTTAACAGTGTAGACTTCCCAGTTCCGTTTTTCCCAACTAGAGCTGTCCATTTTCCTTTTTCGATGTTTACTGTTAAATCTCGTAAAATAAGTGGACTATTTTTCTCATATTGAAAAGATATATGTTCTGCACTTAAAATTACTTCTTGCTTTTCACATTGTTCTACTTGCCCATTCCTATATGATATCGCTGAAAAATCATTCATTTTCATTTGCGCTTCTCGTACTGTAAACGGAATATCTTCTACATTCCACTCTAAAAACAATCTTGGAATTTGCGGAATAAATGGATGGAACTTTTCTACTTCCCACATGTTCGCTATCACACTTTTAGAAGTACCATCATAAATGATTCTGCCATTATCCATACAAATAACGCGTGTTGCGAGCGGTATAACTTCATCTAAACGATGTTCACTTAAAACTATCGTAATTCCAAGTTCTTCATTAATACGTTTTAACAATCCTAAAAACTCTTTTGCAGCAATCGGATCTAGCTGCGCTGTCGGTTCATCCAGTAATAGTAGCTTCGGCTGCATGACTAATACTGCTGCTAAATTTACTAGTTGTTTTTGACCACCAGATAACGTATGAACAGATTGGTGCAATAAATCTTGAAATCCTAAAAAGCTAATGAGTTCCGCTATTCTTTTTTGAATAATATGTGATGGTAACCCAATATTTTCCAAAGGAAATGTTAGTTCTTGAATAACTGTATCCATTACGAGCTGATTTTCTGGGTTTTGAAATACCATACCAATTTCTTGTGCGGATAATAAATCTGGTACATCTTCTAATAAAGCACCATCGTAATATGTATGCCCAGAACGCGTGCCAATTGGAAGTAACTCCTTTTTAAAATGCTTTAATAAAGTTGTCTTCCCAGAACCTGAACCACCAGCAAGTACTATAAATTCTCCATTTTGAATAGAAAGAGAAATATGCTGTAACGCTTCTTCATTTTCATCAGCATATATAAATGATAAATTCTTTATTTCTGCATGCGCCACCATATCCATTCCCTTCCTTCCATCATAATTGGTAAACTAACAAACATCATAAATAAAAAAAACATAACTCCATCGTATTGCTGGAACAGTATTGATTCCACTTTCGGATAGATAATCAATTTCCCTCCGCCATAATAACTAAATATGAATGAGGCTATAAATAGAATACTTAAATAACTTAGCGTGTACCAATCGCGTCTTTCCATTCTATACCGAATATAAGTCGTACGCTTCATTACACCAAACCCACGAGCTTGCATAGAATCTGCTGTTTGTAGTGCATCTTCTAACGAACAAACTAATAACACTTGCAGTAATTTCATCCCATTTTTTATACGCTCAATGAGTGAACCTGAATCTAATTGTACACCTTTCGTTTTTTGGACGAGTGTAATTTTCTTTAACCGCCTAATAAACAAAGGAACAAACCTCACTGTAATCATCGTTAACAATGCTACTTTCGGTGAAATTCTTGAAAATAAATATAAAAATTTATGACTCGAAATAATATCGTTATAAGAAGAAAACGTAAACATAATCGCAACTAATAATAACCCCATAACAAGTCCATACATACAGGCCTCAAGCTTAATTCGGCTATCTCCCAAATGAAATAACGTAGTCGCTCCTCTATGTGTTAATAAAGAGTTAAATAAAATAACCATTAAAAAGAACACGATAGTACTAGGTAGCATCTTTCTTATTTTCCCGCCATTCCCTTGTACTATATTTAAAATTACTATTAGTATAATCGCTCCAATTAAAAAAAGAGGATGAAGACACATCATGCATAGTATCATCACCCCAATATAATAGAAAAAATTCACAAAAGGATGTAAAGAAGAAAAACTTATTTTCATAGTCCTTTACCGAAGATCCTTTCTTAATTTAGTATACATACACCCATTCAACTGTATCTCCTGGTTTAACTGTAACTACACCAGCACTACGGTTTGGAAACGATCCGTTCACACGATATTTCCATCCGCTATTATCATTTACATCTTTTTCATATAAATTTTCAATACCTTTTACGTAAACATCACCTTTAGATCCACTCGCATCAACATCTAATCCTGTGCCCGTTAGCACACTATAAACAGTGTCGCCTTCTTGTACATCAACCTTTTTCGCACCTAATAAGTATCCTTCATTTCCTTTTACGGAGATAGTAACTTGTTTCGCTTTAGGTACTGGTGGTACTGGATCTGGTGGTGGTACCGGAGTTGGCGGAGCTGGTACATTATTGTTCTCTTCTGGATTTTTCTTTTGCTCCTGCTTTGGTGTTTCTTTTGGCTGATTAACAACCTTTGCTTCTTCTTTTACTTCTGGCGCTTTCGGCGGCTGTGGTTTCTCTTCTTGTACTTTTTGTTCCGGTTGTTTATTTGCAGCAGGCTGTTCCTTTGGTTTCTCTTCTTTCTTTACTTCAGGTTGTTCCTGCGCTTTTTCTTCTTTTGGTTTCTCTTCTACTTTTTGTTCTTGTTTATCTTTCTGCTCTTCTTGTGGTTTCTGTTCCGGTTCAGCTTGTTTCTCTTCCGGTTTCGGTACATCTTTTTGTTCTTCCTGTTTCGCTACTTCTTTTTGCTCTTCTTGCTTCGGTTCTACCTTCTTCTCAGGCTTTACAGCCGTTTCTTCACATCCGGCTAATAATCCCAATGAAAGAATTAAAGAAATGAACCATTTCATCTTACTCATGCTGTCCCTCACCTTTCTTATTAAAGTGAAACTTTAATAAGTGGAGATTTTGTTCATCCCCACTCATTATTAGGCCTCACTTTTATAATAAAATTAGGAGCAAATGATTGCTCCTAATTTTTGTTAAGCTGCTTTACGTCTCCATAATACATATGCAGAAGCGATACATAATACACCCATACCTACTTGTGTAGCTGCACCATGAGAAGTTGCTCCTGTTTGTGGTAATTGATTCTTATTCTTGTTTGTTTCTTTATTAACTCGTTCGTTATCTACAACAACTTTTAGATTTTCATCTTTTGGTTGTTTTTGTAACTCTTCTTGTTGTTTCGGCTGTTCTACAACTTCTTTTTCTTCTACAGTTGTCTCTGGCTCTACAATTGGTTTCGTATCGATTTCATTCTCTACTACATTTGACCAATCATAAATCGATTTTCCAAGATCTTTAAACTGAAGTAACGCTAAAAATACTTGCTCTGTAGCCATTCCGCTACCTTTTTGATCACTCGGTAACCATTTGAACTCACCATTTGGAAGCTGGTATGACATTACATTTTGTACTGCTTTATTAAGACGATCGTGATCTACATCTTTAACTAGCGATAGTCCAATAATTGCTTGTGCAGTACTATTAGAATTCTCTTGTCCATCAGCGGCAAAACCACCATTACTTAGCTGCTGCTTGTATAAATAATCAACAGCTTTTTGGATAGCTGGCTTTACATCCGTTTGATCTTGATAAGGAGCTAATGCTGCTAATACCATACTTGTTACATCAACGTTACTAGCACTTTCTTTACTACTTGAACTATCATACGTCCAGCCACCATCTGTATGCTGCGTGTTTAAAAGTGCTTGTACTAAAGTAGCTCGATTCCATTTCGCTTCGGCCGGAACCTCATATTTCTTTGTATCTAATGCAAGTAATGTAAATGCGTATCCTGTAACAGAATTCACTTTATCTGATTCAAATAAATTTTGCACTAAATTTTGTCCCTCTACCTTTGTAGGATCTACATTCATTGCATTCATCATAATAATCGTTCTAGCTAAATCTGTTGCTGAAAAACGATTTAAACGCTTCTTAACTTTTTCAGCTACTGGCTGAACATAGTTTATTTTCGTTTCAAGTGGAATATTTACACCTGAACGAGCAAGTCCAATCGCAACCCAATCACTACCAATTCCATCTTGTAACATCTTTTCTGACGTTTTAGAAATTGCTTCATTTAATTGTGCTGCTGGAATTTCAACTTTCTCTTGCTTTGGTTGTTCTGTTGTTTTATCTTCTGGTTTTGGTTCTTCTGTTTTACCGTCTGGTTTTTCTGTTTTCGGTTCTTCTGGTTTTGGTTCCTCTGTTTTACCATCTGGTTTTTCTGTTTTCGGTTCTTCTGGTTTTGGTTCCTCTGTTTTACCATCTGGTTTTTCTGTTTTCGGTTCTTCTGGTTTCGGTTCCTCTGTCTTTGGCTCTTCTACAGTTTTACAAGTGCCAAATTTATCTAACGTTTGTTGCAACGTTTCTTGACTCATATTACTCCAGTCCGCAACGTAACGAAATGCAACAACATCCCCAGACTCTAATTTATAACTATCTGCCCCAACTTCTGCAGATTTGTCATTTACATCATACAACCAACCGCTCGTTGCTCCGGCCATTAATCCGTCGATGCCCTTTATATACGTTCCAAATGACATGCTTTCAGATATTACTTTGTCACCCATGACTTTTTGCAACAAACTAAAAGCTGTTTCTCCATCTTCAATCGAAACTTCTTTTGGACATAACATAATTCCTTTTTGTGATTCACCAATAATTGCAAGTTTCGCTGTCTTTCCTTCAGCAAACGTAATATGTACTGTATTCGCAAAAGAGACAAATACAAGTGCCACTGCCATTAATGATGTAAGCAGCCATTTCTTTAACATTGCCATTCCAAAATTCCCTCCCCTTACTAACATTTACACAAAAAAAGACCCTTTAAGGGCGTGTGATTGACACTCTCTTTTTGTAAGTGTCGAACAAAATGCACAACACCTCCTACCCGCATTATTCGCGGCTATATTTGTATAGGAAAAATAATTTCGTTTATGAACGCACCATTGTGATAACATTCACTTTTCTAGGCACTACTTACTTCCATTTCAGTTATCGTAAAACGATAAACCTATACATTCTGCAAATTTTGATTTTCTGTATTATTTTACTATTGACAAAGATTTTTGTCCATGCTTTATCAGATTTATTTTCTAAGAATAATAGCTTAATAAGCTTTCATTAATAGAAGTCATCCCTCACTATGTAAGCTTTTATCACTAACAATAATCCCATCTTCATCTACATAAACATATTCATTCGGCTTCCATTCAACTTCACCAAATTGCACCGGAATATTTCTTTCTCCTTTTCCTTCTTTTACACTTCTATTTGGCATTGTCCCTAACGCTACAATACCAATATTAATATTTTTTAATTCACTAGAATCACGAACATACCCATTTACAATAATTCCTGCTAAGTTTCTTTCTTCCGCAATAGCTGCCAAATTATCACCGAGTAACGCACAATTTTTAGAAGCTCCGCCATCAACAACTAATACTGTACCTTCCGGCAGTGTTTGTAACCCCTCTTTTACTAGTACATTATCATCCTTCACTTTTACCGTTGCGATTTTCCCATAGAATTGTTCCTTCTTCCCAAACGACTGAAAAGACTGGCGACATATTTGTAATTCCTTTTCAAATTCATCACATAAATCCGTAGTTTTCCACATCTCGTTCCCTCTTTTCTTTTTATATTACATATTCTTGGATTTTTTTCGTTTCCCTGTCTAATGTTGCAATAATTTGTATGTGTAAGAAAAGGACAGAAAAACTATTGCCTTAAGAAGCCACCTTTATTATAATCTATTCCACAGATAAATTTCAGAATATTAAAAATTAACTAAGTGAAAAAGGAGGGGTTTTATGCAATTACAGACCGAGGCAAAAAAACAGCCTAGTAAACGAAAGTTTAAAATGCCTGACGCGTACGTACTACTATTTTTTATTGCTTTACTTTGCGCAATAGCTACATATTTCGTTCCTGCTGGAGAATTTAAAAGAGTCACAAACGGTACTGTTACAACGACAATACCAGGAAGTTATCATTCTGTTCCACAATCGCCGGTAGGGTTTGTTTCTTTTTTTACCGCTATTGAAAAAGGAATGACACTTGCTGCTCCTATCATCTTCTTAATTTTATTTACAGGTGGAGCCATTGCAATTCTTGAAAAAACAGGTGCTCTTGACGGTTTAATCTATCATGTAATTAACAAATTTCGGAATCAGCAATTACTTTTCATTTGTATTGTCGCCGCACTCTTTTCTATTCTCGGAACGACTGGTATTATCGTGAACTCAGTTATCGGCTTTATCCCCATCGGCATCATAGTTGCACGCACATTAAAATGGGACGCTATCGTCGGCGTAGCAATTATTTATTTAGGCACTTATGCTGGTTTTAATGCTACTATTTTATCTCCCTCACCTTTAGGCATTTCACAAAAAATCGCAGAACTCCCGATGTTTTCAGGAATTGGTTTACGTACGGCAATCTATATCTCTTTTTTAATTGCTACCATTTTGTATATTAATTGGTATGTAAAACGCTTAAAAAAATCGAATAAAGGAAGCATACTCGGAGATAACTGGTTTCCAAGTAATGCTCTTTCAAGTGAGAAAGAAACAGAGAAAACAGAAGTTCCTTGGACAATACGTCATAAATTAATTTTACTCGTTTCAGCTTTATCATTAATTGCATTTTTAATAGGCGCTTTTCGTCTACATTGGACGGACGCAGAAATGACCGCTACTTTTATATTCATAGCAATTACAGCGGGAATAATAGGTGGTATGAAAGCAAACGATATCGCTTCTACTTTTCTAGCAGGCTGCCAAAATCTCATATACGGTGCTTTGATCGTCGGAATGGCTCGTTGTATTTCAGTCATTTTAGAACAAGGCAAATTACTTGATACAATTGTTAATCAGCTAGCACAGTCTCTCGAAGGACATAGCCCTGTATTTGGCGTTATCGGTATGTATGTAAGTAGTGCCGCATTACATTTCCTCATTTCATCCGGGACAGGTGAATCTGTTATTTTCATTCCGATATTGGCTCCATTAGCCGATTTCATGCACATTACACGCCAAGTTACAGTACAGGCTGTTATGCTTGGAGAAGGTGTAGTGAACTGCCTCAATCCAACTTCCGGTGTTTTAATGGGCGTTCTCGCAGCGAGCGGCATTTCTTACGGAAAATGGATTCGATTTATGGCTCCACTTGCATTCATTTGGTTTATCATTGGACTTATTTTTCTTATTGTTGGTGTGAATATTGAATGGGGACCGTATTAAAAGACTCATATTATACTTAACTTAATAAAATATCTATTCTATTCTCCAATCCTATAAAAATCATTTATTCTAGTATAGATATAAACAGGGATTGATCATAGTGATCAATCCCTTCTCTCAAAGTAAAATACCTTTAAATATTTTAATTCCAAATTTTATTTACCCATTCCGGATGATCAATAAAAGGATTACGATTATGTTGATATTTCGTAAAAATCACTTCATTACGCTTTCGCTCTAAATCATCTACAGGGTCTTGTTCATTCCATTTTAGTAAAACGGATAGTTTGCCCATGTATGGATCTTTATTGTTATTCACCTTTTCATTTAATTCTAAGTCTATTTCGCCGTTGTCTCCTTCATAACGAACAGCCATGTAAAACAGCATTCTAGCGATATCTCCTTTTACACTATCACGAGGTTCCCAAGAATCACTATCGTATTTACATTCTGTCGCTTCCGAATGGTTCATACCACCATTATCAAAATCCAGATTTCCACGTGAACTATTTACAGATACATCTGTCGCTCTTAAATGATGCAAATCTGTTCCTGGTCCTGCAGCCGTTCCAAAATCACCGTGTGATTTTGCCCAAACATGCTCTCGGTTCCAATTATCAACTCCTGAACCATTCGTAAGTTTTCCTTGCGAACGCCCAGTATATAAGAGTATCACATTGTTTTTATTATTTGGATCTTCATCAGTATCTCTTAGTGCTTCCCAAACCGCACTGTATGATAACTTTGTATGATCATCAATAATATTATGAAGTTCCTTCTTTAATTCTAAACCCGTTTTTCCTATTGCATTATTATAATATGTATCGTCATAGTTTTTCACAGTAATCTCTTGTGCTGAAAACGTATCTACTTGTGGAGAAGCAGAAACTACTTCACCATGTATGATATCTGTAAATGATAGAGATGCAGAACCTAAAATAAAAAACGAAGATAGTGTAACCATAGCAAGTTTTGTGTTTCGGAACTTCATATACCCATTTCCCCTTTAAAATATAATTTGAAACTATTAACTAAAAAATGCTTTCTAACCCCCAAAAACTTTTAGAAAGCCATACCCACCCTTTTCTTTTTATTTAATACAAAACTCTATTGGGTCTGTATCATTTCCACACTTTTGATTTATCTACTTTTCAAGCAATTTCACTTTTCACAAGAAATATCCTTCTCTAGTAAAGGTTATTAAAATATTCTTTACAATTAAAAAGTAGTTTAATGTTAACTTATAAATTTCAATTTTTTTCATGCAATTATGCATATTCGATAAATCGTTCAAAAAACATTTTGAATAAAAATTAAGATGATAGTTCGACTTTTCCTTTTTCTATAATTGTCTTTATTTTTTTGTGTAAACCCCTTCTTCCTCTGAAGAATAAATACAAAAATAGATTGGATACCATGTAAGGCACCAATCTATTTTAATTAAAGAAACTTTGGTAATTCTGAGTTCACAACACATTGTGCAGTAATGATAACATTTTTATATTTGGACAGAACTACTACTATTTATTTGGCATCGAATCTATATACTTTTTAACTACTTCATATACATATTCTTGATTTGCTGCTGCTGTGTTTGGGTTGTATTTCCCCCCGTTTGTTTTATTGTTAGATAACACGCGAATCCCTAAAAATGGTACGTCATACGCTTTGGCGATTTGCGCTGCGGCAGCGCCTTCCATTTCTTCAACAGATGTACCGTATTTTGTATGGAACCATTTAATTCTATCAACTTCATTATTCCAAACATCTGCTGAACCAATCGTACCTTCCACTACTTTACCTTTTGTATATGTGTCTTTTACCGCATTCGCTGCTGCAAGTAAGCCCTTATCTCCCTCGTAGTATCGGATTTTCTCAGCATTTGGATCTTCTCCTGCACTCCCTTCAGAAGCCATCAGGTCCATAGATATCCATTTTTCCGGTTCAATTCCTTGGTTCTCATTCATATTTGTTGTTTTTAGTGAACCTATATTCGCGACTTGTTTTCCTAACACAATATCAAATACATTTAAATTAGGATCGTGTCCACCTGATGTTCCTTGGTTAATAATCGCCTTAGGCTTATATTTTTCAATAGCCACTGCTGTAGCGGCTGCTGTATTTTCCATTCCTTTACCTGTTTTCGCAACGATTACAGGATAATTGTCTACAGTTCCTTTATAAAATACAAAACTCCCAGATTTTTCTTCTTTCACATTTTTTAACCTTTTTGCAAATTTTTCAGCTTCTATTGGCATTGGGCCTTGAATTAAGATAGGGTTTTGATTGCTTTTCGCCTCAGCTACTTGTTTTGGACTAGCATTACATCCTGCAAGTATTGAGAATGATAATGCGATAGTAGTTGCTAGGGCACCATATTTTTTCAACAGATTTTTCTTCATAAATAATCTCTCCTCTTTCTCTTGTTGTTTTCTATACTCGATGTTTTGGTCCAAAGAAAAAAGCTCTAGAAATTGTAGAAGAATCTCTACTTTCTAGAACTACGGTAGTCAAAGTTAATTAAGCAAAAGATGAGGCCATTGCTAAATTATAGATCGGTAGCGGCTCAATACAACTAACGACCGAATACTTTAACCCGTAGTCCAGTTCTTTCATTGGGAACTAGGTAGAAACGCTCGGACCATATTACCGAGTATATACGAGTGATGTTATTTAAAATTATTATATTGGTAATATAACAAAATATTAGTGTACACGCAATCTAAAAATGAACATTTTTAATAAAAATAATAAAAATGTTCGTTTTTAAAACTTAAATCATTAGTATTTTCCATTTCGAAATGGAAAACGACGATAAAAAACTTATAACCCATATACTAAACTAGATCAACCTACAACAACCGATCTTTTACAGACAATTACTCTCCTTTCCAACTTCCTCACCTTCGCCTAATATTGAGCTGAGAGTCTTACTGCCCGCATATTGCCAAATAAAATGCGTATCCATCCAATTCACAATAATTTCTTCTAGCTTTGGATGAAGCGGCTTATCTGCACCTTCCGCATAAATCTTTTTAAATTCCAACGCTTTAAAATCACCTTCAAAACATTTTAAGGTATGATCCATATTTTTTATTACATATACTTCAGAATCACCTTGCACATAATCACCAATTCTCTTCGCTTTTTCTGGATTCGCCTGAAAGTCTTTATCACCAGCAATTGCTAATACTGAACATTTTACTTTCATTAAATCTTTATAAATGTCATGCTGAAAGTGCTCTCTAAACCATTTTGCATTCATTGGCTTAAAACCAATTTTAACAATATCTTTTTTGGAGTTTATCATTTTCTCTGTTGCTTTTTGCGCCTGCTTTTCTCCCCGTTTCTCAATATTGAGAAGACGCATTAACTTTCCTTTTATTCCTTTTTGCTCTTTTAACTCTTTATAAATAATCTCTCTTTGTCTTTTAGTAGCTTCTTCTAATGATTCCGCAGCCCCTGTAAGAAGTATGAGCCCATTAACTGGTGTTCTTGCGTTTACTACTGTCGCTAACATACACCCTTCACTATGACCAGCTAAAATGATATTTTCCGGATCAACAAATGATTGTTCCTTTAAATACGTAATCGTAGCCTCTATGTCACTAACTAAATCCCACATTCCAGTCTTCTGAAATTCCCCTTCACTCTTTCCTACTCCGCGCTTATCAAAGCGGAGCGTCACTACTCCAAGTCTCGCCATTACATGTGCTAAATCTTTATATATATTCGATTCAAGCTTTAGCGGCACTATCATTCCATCACGATCAATTTCTCCAGATCCAGCGATAATGACAACAGCTACATACTTCCCGTCAGCTTTCGGTTTAGTAATCGTACCGCGCAAAGTAAATTCACTATTTATCGCTACTTCATATTCGTCAAAGGTCATTATATTTATCCTCCCTCTATTCTTTTATATCCAATTTAAATTTCAAACTCGCTATTATATTTTTGTACTCTCTTACATCTTTCATCGATGCGAAAATCGGGTTCTCTGCAATACCTTGTAGCATACTCCGCTTTATAATCTCTTCATTTCTAACCGTTTTAGCGCCAAGCGGAAATTCTGCAAACCATCCATCAATTGCGTCAAAATATGAATCGCCGTGTAAATGCAGGCTATTTACTGTAAAACTAGCTGCACAAACTGCTACATACTTCCGTAGCATTTCTAATGCACGTTCAAAATTTTCTTGCATACAATATACTTGTGCAGCAGCATAGTATACTTTTAAAGTCATATTAGGATGTAGTTTTTCTATTTCATACATGTCTATTAACATAAAAGCTCTATTTAAAATTACCTCTACCTTTTCAGCTCTTGAGGCATTTACTACTACATAATTCGGTATTGTTGCAACGAGTTGTATTAAATGTTGGTACATACTAATTTGCATCATTTCATTCGCCTTTTCAGTATTTCCAAGCATTTGATACGCCTGCGCGATCAGATCTTCCTCTGGAACTTTAGGACGTATCGTTTCGCCAAGCAATTGCAACACTTCATTTGGTCTATTGAGTATAAGATAGCAAGTTGCTTTAAACGATACCGCCTCTTTCACAAGAGAAACATCGTCACTTTCTTCCTGCACCCTGCTAAAGAGATACATCGCCTCTTCTAAAATTTTAGTTCTTTTATCCGTATCCACTGTTAACATATGGTGGTTAATAAAAAGTAGTCCCATTTGAAGTAATAATGGAAAACAAGAATAATATTTTTTGATTATTTCCCTGCACTCCATCATTACTTCATCAAACGGTTCTTCACTAAAAGCTTCCGCTAGTCTATGATATAAATTTTTAATATCTTCCTGTTCCATTTGTGGTGTATAACTAATTAGTTCATCAATACTTATGTTAAAGTACGATGCTAACAGTGGTAAAAATGTAATATCCGGATAACTCTGCCCAGTCTCCCATTTGGAAACAGATGCCTTTGTAATACCGATATACGCCGCTAACTCTTCCTGTGTAATTCCCTTTTCTTTTCTCTTATCCGCAATAATTTTATGAATATGAATCTCTCTCACTGTATCACCTCATACTTTTATTATATGTACTATATTCTATACAAAATATGGATTTAAAGTCGACTTTCGTTAACAAAATCAACTGTTAGGAAACATCTCTCTAAAATTAAAGGCAGGAACATATTTGAAATGTTCCTGCCTTTTTATTGTGGGGTACCGATACATAGCCATCTAGCTAAGATTTTGAAGTGCTGCAAAATCAAAAAATTCATCTCACCACCGTTTTCTATGCGAATCCAGTGACCAGCTTATTTGCATTGTTTTCGATATAGGAAATTATCAAAGCTATTCAATTAAACCAACTATATCAAGAAAAGTTATAGTAGTTATTATTGCGATAACTGCTATAAGAAATTTAAATCTAAATTTAATCTTAATACCTAGCTTCTCTGGAATAAAATATATTCCCAAACCCATACTAATACGTCCTATTAATAAATATAATTGAAATAAAAATTCGTTATTTATTTTTTCCTTAATATATACTTTACTGTAATCAAACAATAGGAAATATATTAAAACAATAATTAAGTAAAGAATAAATAATTTCACATAGTTTCTCATTTTAGTTTTTTTCAAAATACTTTATACTCCTTTTAGATGCTCAATCAATTTATAAATTTTAAGCTATTATTTCTCCCCTTATCGATGCCCAAAATTGTTTAAACATGTGATGCCCCTTATTATCAAGACGTTCTCTATTATAATAGATTCGTGTAAGTAGTAAAGAGCTCCTCTTTTATATTCTATACAAATCTAATTGACATAACTTCTCTCTAAAATTAAAGGCAGGAACATATTTGAAATGTTCCTGCCTCTTTATTGTGGTACCGATACATAGCCATCTAGCTAAGATTTTGAAGTGCTTCAAAATCAAAACTTGTATCTCACCACAGTTTTCTATGTGAATCCAATGAACAGTTTATTTGCATAATTTTCGTTATCAGAAGTAACTTTAAGTTATTTTTAAAGTAAGTATACCTAGTACAAATTTCTAAGTTGTGCCCGTTTGTTGAAATTTAATTTTCATTATACTTTTTGTACTGAGTCCAGCGCTTTTTTTAATTCGTCTGGTTTTTGAGTGCCGATTACCACTGTGTTATATTTCAACTTTAACTCTATACCTTTATTTCCATTCATGTTATAGGCTTTTTCATTCTTAAGGTTAAAACGAATTCCCCATCCCCCAAATCGTTTTAGTGGACTGTAAGTAATGCATTCATAATGATGTATATTTTTGAAAAGGTACTGTTTATATTGAAAATGAAAAGGAACAAAACGAACATAAAGACCGTTTTCACGAACCTCAATGATCAGTTTCAATACACCAAGCATTAATATAGGGAAGACAATCCCGAAAAACAACCACAAAACAATTAATACACCATTAGATGCTGGTTTATCGCCAAACGGGGTATCAAGAATAATTTGTTGAATGAATCCATACCACATCAGCATGGCGATCCCTAATATGAGTATCCATGCCCAAATTGGGGATCGCTGCACCTCACGAAAGATAACTTGTTCTTGTTGCTTCATTTATGATTGTCACCTCCTAAGTGATTTATTTTTTCTCACTCATTTTAAACCGTTTTGCACTTCCGAAAAAAGCACTTCCAATTATGAATATAACGGAAGAAAGGTATATTGTTATCCCTGAGTATTTATTATCAAACATTGTAATATTAAGTAAATTAATGAACATCATCAATATAAGTGATATGTACAATCCATTAATATATTTCACTTATGCCCCCTCCTTACTTTACTTTTTTTCGGAAACCCCTATGTGATAAATAGTGGTTCTAACAGTATTATTCAGAATATTATTTTCCCTATTTTACCATTTTAGAGAGTTGATATGTTGTTTGTTTTCGGTTGAATATTGTATACATACTTGATTAACATTACGTCTCATTATTGGAAGGTGATTAATATTAGCTTATTTGTCTTATAAGTTAAATTGAGAACAATTAGATTCCAAAATATTTCAGTTCTTTTTGTATGTTGTTCAAAGCAAATCCCTCTCGTTCTCGAAAGGGGTTATTTGATTCGTTCGAAGATAATCTCAAAATATTGCGCGTATCCTGCGATTGATGGTGCAAAGATTTGAACAAATTTCCAACCGTCTTCAGCATGTTCGGCGATAATACGCTTATAATCTTCTTTAGGTTCCCCTTTCCAGTTATTAACTTCGACTTTCACGAATTTGTAATCGTACATATCCTTTCCCCCTTTTCCTAATTGTACCATTTCGAAGAATCGATTTGTTATGATTTTTGGATGTATATGGTATTCGCATTCAGTTAATATAACGTAACATTATCGGTAGCAAGGAAAAAGGAGAACCCTGCTCTCACAAGGGAATCTACTTTTTTAGTTCTATGAATCTATACATTTTTTTATACATTCCTATTCTGGCGCGGTTTCAGGGTTCTTGTTTGTTACTGGATTAGCCAGAAAACTATATAAAATCTTGCATACTCTTAGCGTGGGGGTTTTCCAAAATACTGGCATCTCCCAATATGTGCTTTCTTATGGGGATTTCTTGACCCCTCATTAAAACACTCTCCCGTCCTTTGTCTATCTTTAAGAGTAGCTTTGCTTGTTTATTTAAAGTCCTTGCAACGAGGTATTGTACTCCTCCTAAAGCCAAACAAATGATTAAAATTACACATCCATATTATACTGATTAAACTAAAAATTTAATTTCTTTTTATTTCATTCATTATGTAAATAAAAAAGGATAATCCGTCCTCATAATGGACTAACTATCCTATAAATTATTATTTAAATTCAATAAAACTAGAACTTCTTTCCCTATGTATCATTATTTCGTTATTTCACCAAACTGCGCTCTCGTCACTTTTTCCAAGTCATCCACTTTCAGCTCAATTTGCACGCCAATTTTCCCGCCACTTACAATGATCGTTTCAAGCGATTGAGCACTCGCATCAATACATGTAGAAAATAACTTCTTCATTCCTACTGGTGAACAACCGCCGCGAATATATCCTGACACTTTCGTAATATCTTTTACTGGAATCATTTCAATTTTCTTTTCACTTACTGCTTTTGCGGCAGCTTTTAAATTTAGTTCCTCATCTACTGGAATGATAAAAACGTGATAATTTTTACTATTCCCTTGAGCGATTAACGTTTTATATACCTCTCTCACTTCTCGTCCAATTTTCCCTGCCACTGATACGCCATCAATTTTTCCATCGTCCGGATCATATGACATCATCGAATATTCAATTTTTTCTTTATCTAATATTCGCATCGCATTTGTTTTATCTTTTTTCATAGCGGTCTCCTTAAAAGGTTATTTCATATTATTAAGTTTTATTATACACCCTTTTCCATTCCTCCTACATAACTTCACTTATATTTCAAAACTAAAAATATTGATAATTCAAAAATCATCTGATATAATTTGGAAAAACTTATGTTAAGGAGAGATTTGTAATGCGAAATTTTAATACTTCTTTCCAACTTCATCATCATACGTAACGCCGTGTATCCGAAGAAAAATTTTTCTTCGTGGGTACAGGGCTTTTCCTGTTGACCCACGAAGCGTTCATAAAGCTATGTGGGTATTTTTATACCTGCATAGCTTTTTTTAATTTAAAAAAGGAGAGATTACAATGGAAATGAAAAATGTAAAAGGAACGAAAGACTATTTACCAGAGGAACAAGTATTACGAAATAAAATTAAAAGAGCTTGTGAAGATACGTTTGAACGTTATGGCTGTAAACCGTTAGAGACACCAACGTTAAATATGTATGAGCTTATGTCTTACAAGTATGGTGGTGGCGATGAAATTTTAAAAGAAATATATACACTTAAGGATCAAGGAAAACGCGATCTTGCCTTACGTTACGATTTAACAATTCCATTCGCAAAAGTCGTGGCAATGAATCCGAACATCCGCCTTCCTTTTAAACGTTATGAAATTGGGAAAGTATTTCGAGATGGGCCAATTAAACAAGGAAGATTCCGTGAGTTCATTCAATGTGACGTTGATATAGTCGGTGTAGAATCAGTCATGGCGGAAGCTGAACTCATGAGCATGGCGTTTGAGCTGTTCCGAACGTTAAACTTAGACGTAACGATCCAATATAATAACCGAAAATTGTTAAACGGTATTCTCGAGTCAATTAACATCCCTACTGAACTAACGAGTGACGTAATCTTATCATTGGATAAAATCGAAAAGATTGGAATTGATGGTGTACGAAAAGATATATTGGAGCGCGGGATTACTGTAGAAATGGCCGATACAATATGTACTACCGTTTTATCTTGTCTAAAGCTTACAATTGCCGAATTTAAAGAAACCTTCAATAATCCACTTGTCACCGATGGAGTAGAGGAACTGCAACAACTACAGCAATATTTAAGCGCCCTCGGAATAAATGAAAATACGATATTCAATCCGTTTTTAGCAAGAGGACTCACGATGTATACAGGTACCGTGTATGAAAACTTTCTAACAGACGCTAGCATTACATCTAGCATCGGTAGCGGTGGTCGATACGATAATATTATCGGAGCATTCCGTGGTGATAATATGAACTATCCGACTGTAGGGATTTCATTCGGATTAGACGTTATTTATACAGCACTATCACAGAAAGAAACCATATCATCTACAGCGGATGTATTTATCATCCCACTCGGGACAGAATTACAATGCTTACAAATTGCCCAGCAATTACGTTCTACTACTTCCTTAAAAATCGAACTTGAACTAGCCGGGCGTAAATTGAAACGTGCCCTTAATTATGCCAATAAAGAAAATATCCCGTATGTACTAATAATAGGTGAAGAGGAACTATCTACAGAAACAGTTGTATTGCGTAATATGAAGGAAGGTACTGAAGTGAAGATTTCCCTCTCTTCCTTGGAAAATAAAACATTTAATAAATATATATAATAAGCACCACCCTCATTTGGGTGGTTTTTCTAGTGCACAAATAAAGAAATATTTAGTTTACATAATATTATTATAGAATTCTATAAATGTGAATCACAAAAAACATATCCATTCACCACTATATTTGGTAACATATTCATACGTACATATTATTTAGGAGGAATTAACTTTGAGGGCAGTCGTAAAAACATTGAAGTGGACTACAGGTATCTCCCACCTTTTATTAATTCCTTGTTATTTATTTCAAGGACTAGTTGACTTATACGGGATACCACTACTTATAGTAATTACTTTACATATCATTACAATTTTATTAGCTAAAAAGGAAGGCATGAAAACCTATGCTAATTATATAGGAATCCTCACTATTCTAGTTGCTTTCTTTCCCTATATACAAATCGCTATACATATTATAGCGTCGATTTTCCTTCTATTAGATGCTGCTTCCGTGAAAACAAAAGAATTTTATGATTAAAACAGAAATTAGAGAAATATTTTTCAACCATATACAAAAAAAGAGGGCAGATATGCATCTCCCTCTTTTGTCTAACTCTTATTATTCTTGTTCTTGCTCGTCCAAAATCTTCTCAAACGCAGCAGATACTTTTTCAAATATCTCGTCACTCTCAATGTATGAGAATTCACTATCTTCTTCTACTTTTAGAAAGAAGATATCAATGTCTTCCTCAGTTTCTGTTTGAATATCTTCAACAAAGGCAACCGCAATATATTCTGCTCCTTCGACATCCATCGCTCCAAGTACTTCAACTTCTTGTTCTTCATTATTCTCGTCGCTAAGGCTAAAAACTTCGCCTACTTCAATATCTGACATATTCATTCTCCTCCTATTACACTCTAAAAAATAGAACGTTCAAATCGTATACTTACTAACATATCTTTCCATAAAAAGTTAAATTCATACAGAAAGAACAACAAATTCTTGTTGGTTCAGCATATGTATTCCATTAATACTATAAACGATAAATATAAATTTTCATATTAAAGAGACTTATGCAGCAATTCCAGTACATCTTTCATCGCAAAAGGCCCATCTTTTTTCACATGCTCAGCGAATTCCGAAACGAGACGTAACGTTTTCACACTTTCGATTGGATGCTCCCCTGACGCACTTTCAGCAGAAAGCATAACAGCATTCGTTCCGTCCAGTACAGCTTGAAATACATCCGTCACCTCAGCTCTTGTAGGAATAGAATGATCTACCATAGATTGAAGCATTTGTGTCGCTGTAATGACATATGTATTCGTTCGATTACATTCACGAATCATCATTTTTTGCAAAAGCGGAATAAATTGATACGGTAATTCCACACCTAAATCTCCCCTTGCAATCATAATGCCATCCGCTTCTTTGCATATGTCTTGAAAATTCTCGATTGCTTCCATCGTTTCTATTTTTGCAATTAAATTAGGAGATGTTTCTTTATGTTCATGTATAAAACTTCGTATTTCCTTTATATGGCTAGCTTTTCGAACGAAAGAACACGCAATAAAATCAACTTCCTCTTCTAGAAGAAATTGAATATCTTTTTTATCTTTCTCGGTAATAGCCGGTAAACTAACAATTGTACCTGGTAAGTTCACCCCTTTATGAGAGGAAATATTGCCACCTGTTTTTACTCTTGTTTCTATTTTTTCCGTACTTACCTTTTCAACAATTAATTCAACTTCTCCATCATTAATAAGAATTCTACTTCCAACTTTTACGTCATTCGCAATCCCCACATAATCAACACTTGCTTCTTCTTTATTCCCTTGAACCGGATTGGTATGTAAAGTAAATAACGCCCCTGCTTCAAGTGTAATTTGTTCCTCTTTCATTTCACCCAATCTTATTTTAGGACCCTGTACATCCCCTAGAATTTTAATAGAATCGTCTAACGATTTTACTAAACGCACAATTGTTTTATGACTTTCATGCGTGCCATGTGATAAATTCAAACGAACAATTTTCATACCATTGTTTATTAACTGCGCTAATGTTTCTTCATTATTACTCGCTGGCCCAATTGTACAAACTCGATCAATTGTCATGTTCCCACCATCCTTTCCCTAATGTTTCCCATAAAATAAAGAGAAGATTCTTTTTATAGGAAAGACTGTGTAACTTAAAGGTGCACAAAGGTTTTATATGAGAAGAAGCGATTGCTGAATAAATAGCTTAAATTTAACTTTTTGACTTAATAGTTATTGTTAGTTTCGTTGCAATAGGGTACTACTAATAATAAATCTTGTTTACATACGAACGGTAGATTGGGATATCGAAAACAACCTATGGAGGAACCACAATGACTAATCTTCGTAAAAAAATAATGGGATTAACATTAGCGGGAATGGTAGCACTAGGTTCATTAGCAGCAGGAAGCATAATGAACGTTAACGAGGTAAAAGCTGATGTAAAGAAATCAGGAAAGCAACCCAAAAATGTAATTTTCATGGTTATAGATGGGACAAGTTCTTCTGCTACAACATTGGCACGTTGGTATAAAGGCTCCCCTCTTGCACTAGATCAAATTGTATCTGGAGGTGTTCGTACGTATTCCGCAGAATCTGCTATTACGGACTCTGCACCGGCAGCCACAGCTTTAGCGACAGGAAACAAATCAAATTCAGGTTACGTGGGTGTATTACCTTCTGTTGTGAATTCACCTGGCTTAGAACCAATGAAAGAAGAATGCAAGTTTCGTCCAGTTGCCAACGTCTTAGAAGGCGCAAAACGTTCCGGCCGCGCGACAGGAATCATTGCTACGTCAGAAATTCAGCATGCTACTCCGGCTAGTTTCTCTGCTCACCATGCTAACCGTAAAAATTTCGAAGTACTTGGTGAACAGCAAGTTTATCAAAATATAGAAGTTGTATTAGGTGGTGGAAAAGCAGCACTTCTTCCTATGACAAGCAATGGAATTCGTAAAGACAACGAAGATTTAGTAAAGGTAATTCAAGATAAAGGCTACGACTTTGTCGAAACAAAAGATGCGTTATTAAACTCCAAATCAAATAAAATCTGGGGTTCTTTCTCTAATACTGCCCTTGCGTTCGATATGGATCGTAAAATAACCAATCCTAAGCAGCCTACTCTTTCCCAGATGACAAGCAAAGCAATTCAAACATTATCAAAAGATAAAGATGGTTTCTTCTTATTCGTAGAAGGCAGTAAGGCAGATTGGGCAGCACATGCAAATGACCCAATCGGGATGATTAGCGATGTATTGGCATTTGATAATGCGGTTACAGAAGCATTAAAATTTGCGAAGAAAGATGGTAACACTATGGTCATTGCATTAGCGGATCATGGTAATAGCGGTATTTCCATTGGTAACAGTAATACAACAAAAGGATATGATACCACACCAGTATCAGCTTACATTGACCCACTAAAAAAGGCGAAAATGACACTTGAAGGTGCTACAAATAAACTAAAAGATGATTTATCTAATATAAAAGAGGTCGCTGCACTTTACGGTTTAGACAACCTAACTAATGATGAAAGAGAAAAGTTAAAAACTGCAAATAAGAAAACTAATGTAGGTCCAATCCTTACTAAATTATTGGCCAACCGTGCGAACATCGGTTTTACAACTGGTGGTCATACGGGTGAAGATGTATTCTTATACTCTTACGGCCCTCAAAAGCCATACGGTTTAGTCCAAAATACAGACATTGCGAAAATAATGGCCAAAGCAATGGGCTTTCAATTAGAAGAAATAACTAAAAAATTATTCTTAGATGCTGAAACATCCTTTAAACAAATTGGTGCAAATGTAACGATTGACAAGCAAGATGCACTTAATCCGGTGCTTGTAGTAAAGCGCAATAATACGGAGGCCAAATTGTTTGTGAATAAAAACATTATCTATATTGGTGGGAAAGATTATGAATTAGGAGGCATCGTTGTAGAAAGCAACGGGAAATTCTATGTACCTGAAAAAGCAATTCAACTATTCACAAAGCATTCTCGCTAAATTTAAATACAGACATAAAAAAACGCTATCCTTTCTATAGAAAGGATAGCGTTTTTTTCGTTATATGAATACAAATTTATCTTATTAAATCCATTCAACAATAGTATCCAAAGTTTGTCTTGTTTTATTAAATTTTGGTTCTCCTTTACGGTATCCGAATGCAACCATAACTGACACCTCAAGATTATCATCTTTTAAAATTCCTTCATGACGAAGTAAAGAATCTACTTTTTCTTTATCGAATCCTTCCATTGGACAAGAATCAATACCGATTTGAGCTGCGCTAGTCATCATATTAGCTAAAGCAATATAAGATTGCTTTGATGACCAATCAAATACAGCACGTTCGGAGTCTAACAATTTAAAATCCGATTCTTGGAATTTTTTGAAGAATTCATATCTCATCTGTTGAGCTTCTTCAGGCAATCCAATAATATCTTTCATCATGTGCTGAATATACTCTGCATCATAGTGCATATCTTTGATGTTTCTTGAAAGAACAATGACAAAATGACTTGCTGTTGAAAGTTGCCCACCTGCTCCCCATGAATATGGTAATAGTTTTTCTCTTAATTCTTTATTTTGTACCACAATAAATTTCCAAGGCTCATATCCAAAAGAAGAAGGAGATAATCTTCCTGTTTCTAAAATAAACTTAAAATCATCTTCTGAAATCTTCTTCATAGGGTCAAACTCTTTACATGCATGTCTAAAGTGAAAAGCTTCCATAATTTTTTGTTTTGTGTTAGTCATAAAAAGTCCTCTTTTCATTAATTTATTATTCAACTAAATTATATTTTTTAAGTATCAACGTTACAAGTACGCACATTTATGTGCTATAGTATCAAAAAAGATACTATTGTTAAGGGAGAGTCTTTTTATGATTAGTTCAAAAGAAGATGATATAAATTATCCATTTTTAAATAAATATTCTTGTCCCGTAGAAGCTATCGTCGAGGTTATTGGTGGGAAATGGAAAGGAGTTATTCTTTATCATTTGTTAGATGGTAAAAAACGATTTAATGAATTAAAAAGATTAAAACCTAATATCACCCAGAGAATGTTAACACTTCAACTTCGAGAACTTGAAGCAGATGGCATCGTACATCGAGAGGTATATCGTGAAGTGCCTCCTAAAGTAGAATATTCGCTAACCGAACTCGGCGAGTCACTACGTCCAATTATCCTTTTAATGATGGAATGGGCGACTAATAATATGGAGCAGGTTTTGGAAAGTAGAAATAACACTAAATAGTATTTAAAACCTGTAATGAGCCATTACAAACAACTCAAAAAAGATTGCCTCTTAGGATACAGGTAATCTTTTTTGAGTTGTTTAGGTATGAAATTTTTGTCTTTGTAGCCTATATCCATCAAGTTAAAAGTTTTTTGTTCTCCATCAAAGAGCTATTTCTGTTTTGGCATTGTTCGCTATAAAACATATACAGTTCCATACGGTAACGATTGAAAATAAATTCCATCCTTGTGTAATCTACATCGGGTAATATGATTGTGATGGGTAATACACCTGTGGTGGATAATAAGACTGTAATGAATGATACGATTGTGGTGGATAATAACTGTGTTGCATGTGTTGCGCTTGTAATGCTTGTTGCTGTGCTTGTATAGCATGATGAACAGCTTGAATAGTGCTTTGCGCAGGACCGTGCCCTCCTAAAGGGCGCATTTGCGTTTCATTGTAAAAATAATTGAAAAACATTCTTTATTCACCTCACCTCTGTATATATTTTTGTCTTCATGTTTCATACTATGTATATTGAATTAAAGTGGATAATTCCTGAAACTTATCATCTTGCAATCCATAAATTTCTTTCTATTCAATAAGATGAATCAAATGTAAAATAAAAGTTAATTTCAAGACAAATCATTGAGAGTTTTAAAATTTTCATATATTGTTTTAATTAGGTTTAAACTCTCGAATGTAAGAGGTGTTATTTATGAAAAAGATATATATTATTATCGGTATTTTACTAGTTTCGATACTTATAATTTATATTTTGTTCAATACTTCATTTATACAGAGCCCGAATCTATCTCATGCACCTTCTAAAGAAAAGATGAAAACAGAAAAACAGAGAGAGCCACAAACTAACACCGTTTCTTATGGCTTAAAGGATGACCAAGGTCAACATATCGACAATGGAAGTGAAATTACTAGTGAGAATAATAAGATCAACGTATCGTTATCATTTGTACATAATATTAATGAAGACCGAAAATATGGATTAATTGTTTTAGAAGATTACGAACAAAAGCCTTTTAAAATAGATGACACTCCAAATGCGGTATCCCACTATTCTTTTGATATAAAGCCAAACAGTTCGATCACTACTAAAATCCATTTACAAATTTCTCCTACCGCTAGTGAATTAACCTTTTTAATAATTAAAAAACCTGAATATAAATTACAAGATAATGACCTAAATAAAGCCGCTATATTAGAAGAGGTTCTAAGTATGCGATATTCGATTAATACTCATCATAAAGATAATGAGAAAATAAAACCTACTCCTGTACAGCCGAAAACTGTTTTAAAAGATGATCTTTATGAACCATTATTTGTTACTAGAAATGAGGAAAAACTACAAGTGGTGCTTTCTGAGAATGAAGGTAAAGAGCTAACTATATCTAGCGGAAATGAAACGACAGAAGAAATGAGTTATGCAATCGTGGCCTTTAAAGATTGGGAGCAAGTTGAACTATTAAATAACAAAAAAGTTGCTTATACTACGGTCGCTCCTGAAACGAGACAAATTTTTAATTTCACATTACCTATAGTGGAACAAGAAAGTAATTTCCAATTAGTTGCTTTTCCATTTCCTTATAAAGTCAGTAAAAACAATTATATGAGTCAACAAGCCTTCGGTTCATTTCGCATCGTAATTAAAAATGAACAATAAATTAAGTCAGACTGGATGTAGTGAGCCACATATTCTACCCGAGCAAACTAAAAAGGCCTACTCACACGAGTAGGCTTTTGAAGCTATGAAAGCTTCGTTAATAATTGATTTAAATCCTTTTTCGTTTTTGTCGTTAATGACTTCATTTTATTAACATCTATCTTTTCTTTCTCCGCTCCTACAATTAACGGATACATACTTTGGCCAATTGTTTTATATTCAGTCGGATGTGATGCTTCTAACTCTTTTTCAATGACATCCCACTTCTCATTAATTTGTTTTCCAAGCTTATTCACTGTTTCTAATTTAGGATTTGCAGCTAATTGCTTGTCTAAGCTTTCAATTAATGTAACTACTTCTTTTACATTTGTTTTTACAGCTACACTTTTCTTCGGATCTTTCGTTGTCTTTCCGTTATTATTTGTGCTTGTGCTTTGATCTGTTGTTTTTCCGCTAGTCGTTTGATCATTTGTTTTTCCTGTCGTCTCTTTTTCTTTTGTTTTCACATTCTCGTTTTGAGTTGATGTTTTGCCGTTACTTTCTGTTCCTGATGATTCCTTTGTATTTTTTGTATCTTTATCTGTTTTTTCATTCGAAGAAGTATTTGTGTCTTTTTCACTATCTTTCGTTGTTTTTGACGCTTCATCTGCACTTGTCGTTTTTGATTGCTCTTCATTTTGTGTAGTAGCTTGATCCTTCTTCGCTTCCTCTTTATCTGTGAAGCTACTACAAGCTGCCATTGTAAGCATTGTACCAATTGCTACTGATGCGATAGCGACCTTTTTCATTTTCATATAAATCCCCCTATGTTTACTTAATTATTTATCCTCCCCTTTACGATTCTATTTCCCCTTAAAAAATCCCTTTTCACACGAATCACCATCTTTCCGACAGTAATCTTCATAATAATACGTACAAAAAACGATAAATTCATTTTAATATTCGAGTTTCTTCTACTTCATTTTTCTCCTCTGCAGCAAAAGAAAAAGAGTATATTGTCACATGAAGATTTGCAATCTACAAATGACAACATACTCTCCTATCAATTTTTTATCTTTCTTGACATTTTATTTATACAAAAAAATTAAATATTTTATAATATTTTTGTTTCTCAACACATGTTTACATAATATTATTATGAATAACCTCCGTTCGAATGAATGACTTGCCCAGTAATCCACTTCGCTTCTTCACTTACTAAAAAGGAAATTAAACGGGCAGCATCCACCGGTTCTCCAACTCTACCTTGCGGGAATTTCCATACTAAATGATGCTGTAATTCCTCTGTAATCCAACCTGTATTCGTTGGTCCTGGATCAACAGCATTGACTGTAATCCCCTTCTCCATAGCAACTGGTGCAACAGACTTTGTAAATGCTTCTATCGCTCCCTTTGTTGCTGCGTATGCCAATTCATCTGGCATTGGTTCCAATGATTGCCCAGAAGTAAGATTTATAATACTACCACTCGTTTTAAGTGAAAAATGTTTAATAAATAATAAACTTAATAACATAGTAGCCCGAACATTAACTGTATAATGTTTATCCAACTGCTCTACATCTAATTCCCCAATTTTCGTATGAGTAGAATACACTGCATTATTAATTAGAATAGATGGATCACCTAACCGTTCTGATACCATATAAAACAAACGATTTGGCGAATAAGACTGCGATAAATTGATTTCTGCCATTTCACATCGAACACCGTAACTTTCAATCTCCTTTTTCAGCAAAAAGGGTTCTTGATCACTCATTCCCCATGGCATCGCTTTATCATACTTTGGCCAGTACGTGAAAAAAATGTCTATCCCCTTTTGAGCAAGCACCTTGCATACAGCTGCACCAATTCCATTCAGACGAGTTGCCCCTGTTACAATTGCTATTTTCTTCACCTTTTTCTCCTCCATCTATACGTAGATCCCCTGCATGAATACAGAGGATCTATCTTCTTATTGAATATTTGACAGTATACGTTCAGCACCTAATTTTAACATTCTAATAAAGATATAGTTTACAATCGTAAACATTACAAATAAAACGATAAACATAATCCACAGTCCTACTTCAAGGAAGAAGTATAATACACCTACACCCGCTACAATAACTAAAGCTATTAAAATATTAGCTAAAAAATTCCACAAAGTTGTATATCGACTTTTAAATAATTTCTGTTCTGTATCCCAATGAATATCTGCAGTTTGTGCATCCCAGCGTGTTCCAATTAAATTAATTAATAACAATCCGTTCGCACTTAGTAAAAACCACAGTATCATGAAGACTGGAGAAATCCCAGCTACGATTGCCATCGTAATACCGAATACTGCTAAAATAATCACATTAATTAGCCAAGCAGTGATTGCTTTCGCAAAAAAGATATCCGAAGCCTTTACTGGTAAATAACGATTCACAAACCAAGAGCTTCCATCTCGTGAAAATGATGTTGTTGCAATAACGTTACTCCCCATTAAAAATAACGATGCACAAAGCCCTACACCAATCGCCAAACCTGCTGATTCTGGATTATTAATGTATCCTGTAATCCACTTTAAATTTCCATCTTGTACGAATAAAACAAAGAACAGCATAATCGGCATAACGAAAGTTTGTACAATGCAATTTAAGAAAAATTGCGGTGTACGGAATAACGTTTTAAATTCTTTTTTCACATATGCTTTTAAATGTGAACTTTGTACCGTTGATTTCTGTAAACCTTCCGACGTAATAATTTGTTTCTTTGCTGTACTCGTGGAAAGTCCAATTACCCCTTTTAAATATGTACGCTCTGCAATGTAATAAAACAACACAAAGAATACAAATGAAATAAGTGCAAAGATTATTATGTATAAAGGTGCCTTCCAATTTGCATTTTCTACTAATGCCACTGCGCCAAAATATGTAGTTGGAAAATAATTTGTCATTTGTACTAAAAGAGAAGATTGGTTGTTCGCAAGATAATTCGTAAGTGCATCTTCAGAAAACGAACTTTTATTTTTCCACTGTAAAAATACATTAATTCCTACAATAAATAGTATACTTACGATTCCAATAAATATATTGCCTCGATCTTTATTTTTCGCTATATTTGTATACCTCATAATAACTGTCATCAGTAATGAAGCTAATACTAACGGCACAATCGGGAAGAGTAAGTAAATAAAAATCATGTATATGTAATATGTAATAAATGCGCCACTTTTTAACCCGTACGTAATAAAGATTGGTAATAAAATGAATGAACTCATTACGTATTGTGTTATTAATACTGTTAAAAATTTTGCCGAAATAATTTGAGCTGGTTTTAATGGTAACGGCAATAACATTTCAATATCATTACTGTAGTAAAATACAGTTAAAATGTTCGTAATACTCATTAAAAATACCCATATACTAGCAATCGCAAGCCCCATTGCGATAATCATTCCTGGGTCTTGCCCTAATTGTTTCATACCTTCATACATTCCGTGCGTCATCGAACCAAATATTAAAAAGCCAACAAATAAAATGGCTGCAAATGAAAATACATACGCCCATCGCTTCTTCTTATCTGTTATAAAATCTGCATAATTTAATTTTAATAATACTTTCGTTAACGTCCAAATTTTACTCATTGCCCGTCATCTCCAAGAACATTTTTTCAAGTGATTCATTGGATTTAAAATGATCTCTCATTTCATCTAAATTCCCTTTAAACTGCAAATTCCCCTTATTAATAATCGCAACACGGTCACATATTTTTTCCGCCACTTCTAATACGTGTGTAGAGAAAAATACAATCTTTCCTTTATCCGCATGTTCTCTCATCATTTCTTTTAAAATATATGCGGATTTCGGATCAAGCCCCGTTAACGGTTCATCTAAAATCCATACATCTGGCTCATGCACGAGCACACCAATAATAACGATTTTTTGTCTCATACCGTGTGAATAACTTTGAATTTGATCCGATAAAGCATTATAAAGATCAAATTTCTTCGCTAAAGACTCGATTCGTTCTTGTCGTACTTCTTTCGGCACCTCATACATATCTGCCATAAAGTTTAAATATTCAATTCCCTTTAATCGTAAAAACATATCTGGACTATCTGGAACATAGCCAAACGTTTTTTTCGCTTCCATCGGCTCTTTCATAATATTTTTACCGTTAATCGTAATGGTCCCTTTATCTACCCCATGGATACCAGTAAT
Source organism: Bacillus nitratireducens (assembly GCF_036320425.1). NCBI lineage: Bacteria > Bacillati > Bacillota > Bacilli > Caryophanales > Bacillaceae > Bacillus > Bacillus nitratireducens. Next base: position 834,539 of record NZ_JAUMJO010000002.1, on the reverse strand, counting down.
CATCTTAATTGTCGTTGATTTACCAGCACCATTCGGTCCTAAAAATCCAAATATTTCTCCGCTAGGCACAGATAAACTTAAATCTTTTACTGCATAGGTAGACCCATTATAACTTTTTGACACATTCGTAATTTCAATCATTCCATCCAATCCTTTCCTTAATTACCAAATAACTATATTGATATTATAGCATACCTCTATTTTTAGATTTTTGTATTTTTCAGTTTTTTTAACCTTTAAAATAAATATACACGCCTAATCCAACGATTAAAACGACAGCTAGTATAATATAAATCATCGTAAGCCGTTTAATATTCCCTTTTGTCGCTTTACTATAATTCGCATCACCATTTCGCCCAATTAGAACCGTTGCAATTACAGTAATCACTACAAGTAATATAACGATCATGATCCCAGTTAACATTCCTTCCTCCCCCTCCTTACAACCATTTTACAATATTATCCTCTTTATTTCGCAGTATATTTAGTCTTTTTACTATTATTATGAAAAGAACTGGAAAACTATTATTACCATTCATATCCATATGTGATATATTTATAACATAACGTGATTTATCCCGCATTAACTGGCAGTAAGACTCCCACCTCAAAATTCGTCTGGAGCAAAGAAGTTAGGTGGGAGATCAACTGCCCGTAAACGCCCGATTGGTGAAGGCTAATAATCAGTGGGGGATGAACACCCCCACTGATTAAAGTTTCACTTTATTTCTAACATTGAAAGGAGAATCTATCGTGAAAACAACTTGGATAAAATATTTAGGATTTCTCGGTTTCTTTGGGTTTCTCGGATTTTTTTATGAAAAAGGATTGTTTACTATGTTCTGTTTCTTCTCCTTTTTCACAACATATAGAACTGTTCAACACGATGAACTGTTTGAACAAATCGTCAATAAATCGTGCCGCAATGCATTTATCGTTACATTACTAACTACCGCTATCATTATGTTTATTGAAATGTTATTTCCAAACCCGGCGCTACAAGAGATTGATATCGCTCTTATTTTTGGCACACTTATTCTTACGTTCGGCTTCTCTATGTTCTTTTACGATAAACCTGTTGATGAAATGGAAGATGCGCCATGGCGTTCGTAACGAAGATAAAAGAATACCGTGCCAAATTGAATATGACACAAGAAGATTTAGCGAAAAGTGTTGGTGTACGCCGTGAAACGATTAGCCATCTCGAAAAAGGAAAATACAACCCTTCCTTGCAGCTTGCTCACGATATTGCGAAGGCACTACATAGTACAATTGATGAGATTTTTATTTTTGAGGATTAATGTAAAAAAGCCCTTATAATAAAGGGCTTTTTTGTCATAACATGTCGTTAAATCGATATCTCTTGTCTAAACGTCGATATAATTTCATTCAGATTAGGAACAGACTACACTTTTTTCCGCAATATCTACAATTCCTAAAATTTGCAGCAAACTCTCCACTTCATAGGTCGGTTTAACACTTGTCTTGTTTTCTTTCAGACTCGGATTATACCAACAAGTATCAATACCGTAATCTTCTCCGCCTTTCATATCAGAAGTTAGCGAATCTCCAACCATTAGTACACTGGATTTATCAGTAATTCCAAGCTTTTCAAATGCATAATCAAAAATCTCACGTGCTGGTTTTTGATGGCCAACCTCTTCTGAAATAATAATATGATCAAAGAAGTTACATAAAGGCGAATTTCCAATTCTTGATTGTTGCACCTTAGTATATCCATTCGTAATAATACCTAGCTTGTAATCTTGAAGGTTCTCACATAATTGTACTGCACCTTCTATAAGGTGTACTTCTTTCCCTAAGTTTTCAAGGTAAACGTCACTAAATTGCTGCGCATCTACTTCTATATTATGAAGTGCAAATAATTGTCTAAATCGGTCTACCGCTAATTCACTTAGCGTAATCATTTTATTTTCTAAATCTCTCCATAATCCATTACTAATCTCTTTATAACTTGCAAGATAATCATCATATCCTGTAGGCATACCGAACTGTACAAACGCGTTATGTAATGCGTTTCTTTCCGTTTCAGGGAAATCTAATAATGTATCGTCTACGTCGAATAATATAACTTTATATTTCATTATGCTCTCCTCAATTCCTATATTAAACACTTCTTATAGCTTAATTATAAGCTTTTATATATTTCATTATAAAGCGCTTTGACTCGCTCTTTATAGAATACACCTTTATCTTCTATTTTCAAATGTGCTATAAATAAGTTTGCAAGCATGACCGCAGTATCTAATCTATAAAACAAACTAACAATATGAGAAGTAGCGCTAAAGATATTATCATTCTTATATCCAGCTTTAAATTCATCCCAACTAACCTCATTCGTTTCAGCTATTCTCATAAGCTCCAATAATGGATGACCAATTAGAGCGTTATCCCAATCAACTATCGCTTTAACTTCTCCGTTATATCCAATTAAATTGGCTGGTCGAATGTCCATATGCAATAAACTCTTTACATGGTCAGCTGTACTAAGAATATGTTCAATTGTTTTTGTCTCTGGAAGTTTAACTCCACAGTTCGTGATTGCATTAAAACCTTCTATCCGTTTCACAATGCGTTCCGATATATACTTACTAATCGGCTCTCTAATGTTCTGCTCATATTGTAAACCATCGATTGGTATACTATGAAGCTCACTAACTAACTTCCCTATTTTACATGCAGAAATTGGCATGTGATCAGTAGATATATGATCCGATATTAAAAAATCAAGTTCGGCAGAAAGATGCAATCCATGTATCTTTGGCACTGGAATACCTTTTGAATAACAAAACTTAGAAAGCTCTGTTTCCTTTTGCAATGAAATCCGACTATTAAATAAATCTTCATTTATATTTTCTACTTCTCTTTCCCACGGCACTCGAAAAGCTAAAGCTCCCTTTTCTGAATCTCCGCGAAAAACAATATTTTGCACTCCCGTTCCAATCACCTTTAAATCCTGAACAGCTAGTTCCTTATAATCTTGACTTAGTATTGTTGCTAACTTTCCTCTTAACCCCTCTGCTTTTAAACGTGTATGAATCATTTTATCCCCCGATTCGTAAGTTCTTCTCATCCATTTTCTCCCCGGTGCACAACACTCCTCATAAACAAAATTATAGCAACAATAAGAAAAGGAGGCTAATCCAATCAGCCTCCCTTCTCATTATTTATCCCGCATTAACGGGCAGTAAAACTCCCACCTCAAATTCGGCGAATGCGAAGAAGTTAGGTGGGAGTCGGACTGCCCGTAAACGCCCGATTGGTGAAGGCTAATAATCAGTGGGGATGAACCCCCCACTGATTAAAGTTTCACTTTATCTTCTAGCAATAACACTTTCATTTCCTCTAACGATTCTTTCGTAAAGCCAAGAGCTTTTTCAGCATACGCTTCAACTGATCCATATTGCTTTTTAACTTCATCAATCGCAGCTTGTAAATATTCAGCACGTGCCTCAAACATCGCACCTAATATTGCTCTACTTTCATCGTTTTGTAGTTTTGCACCTAAAAAGGCCATCATTTTTTCATTTAACTTTTCACGGAAACCGTTACTTAGTAAGTAGTCTTCCATTACTGTTTTTTCTGGTACACCTAGTAACAGTAATAGTAATGCTGATCCAAATCCAGTACGGTCTTTTCCAGCTGTACAGTGGTTTACTAACGGTAAGTTTTCTGGGTTTTGCGCTAAGTTTAAGAAGCTCACGAATGCTTCATTACCACTTACGAAATCTTGATTCATTTTCACAAGATACTCGCCTGGTTTCCCTAACATAGAAAGGTCACCAACCTGGAAAAATTCATTTATGTTCAAGTCTTTCGCCAAGTCTTGCATAACTGGTAAGCATACTTGACGAGCACCTGTAATATCTGGATTTGGCTTATGCTTCACTTCAAAATCTGTACGGTAGTCACAAATTAATTTTAAGCTAGACTTCTGTAAATACTCGATATCCCATTCTGTTAGTCCTGCTAATTCTTCAGAACGATACAATTTACCCCATCTTACTTTACGGCCTTCAGTCGTTTCATATCCTCCCATATCACGGAAGTTAAACGCGCCTTGTAATGGTAATCTACGCTCAGCTACTGTCACTGCTTGTCCATTACTTCCTACTAACCTAAAATATGGACGCTCATTTTCACTCGGGTTTTCAATTGTACATGCTGAATCCCCACTTACTGTTACAAGTAATTCTCCATTTTCTTCAATATGATCTGGTGAAGTACTCCAATAAATACGAACTTCTTCTATATTATTTTCCCACTTTATATGTAACGTATTATCTTCATTTCGTTCTACAGTTGCTTGTAGCCAATTTCTTTGCTGCTCCATTCTCTCACCAACACTTTCTTTGTATAGTCTAATCCTTCTTTATTGTATTATAGGAACGCTTACTTTGTCGTTTCGATTTTTCTTTTTATCTTACAAACATGCAAAAAGTTCTTTTATTTGTTCATAAGTTGTACACGGATTCCCTCGAAATACATATGCGATTTGCTCATCATCTAAATCTTCATATACAACTGTTCCACGATCTGGGTGCGAATAAAACTCTAACCCATTTATCATCTTTTTAACACTATAATTCGTTGTCCATGAAGAAACAGGATAGTACGCTTTGTTTTTATGCCTACAAACCCAAAGTGCATATAGTTTACTATTTTCATCCCAGTATACATACTGCGTTTCGTCATTTCCTAATCCGACCGATTCGAGCTTCCAACTTAACCTTTCATGAATTGGCAATTTCGAATAAATTACGTCATCTGGGGCATTCCAATCACGACATTTTCCTATCTCACCCATTTCACCTCTCTTCGCTTGAAAGCTTAATAAATGAAATGGTGTATGTAATATCGTTTTCGCGAACTCCATATTTATAGGTTGTAACCCGAATAGAAATTTTTCCATTTCATCTTGGTTTACATATCCATGATCAATAGAAATTTCAATTTGCGTTTTCCATTTTGATGTAACGTAACTTTCTTTTCCCTTATAATTTACACCTTTCCAATACACAAGCCCTTTATATTGAAAACAAGCTCCTTTTGCTTGAGAAATACAACTATCTGGAAATACCGGCTCCATTATATCGAGGAAAAACTCTTTTACGCGAAACATACTAGTTGGCGTAACAACTTGAAACCAAACTGTTTCCCACTTTTCACCCTCATAACGCTCTGAAACTTTTTCGATGTTCCAACCTTCTAACAAGATCTCTGGATACAGTAAAACAAAAGAATGAAATTGTTTTCCCAACATATATAACCCTCCCGCTAAATGAGTTCGAGAGAGTAAGCCATCCATCCTTCTAAAACCTTCTCACATATCGCTCAGTAGAGCTCAGCTGCTGACATCCGTTCTTTTCAAAAACATCCTTCATCCACTCATTTTGTACATTTGTCTCGCCAATATAATAAGATGCACCTATTTCTTTTAAAACAAACATTGCTCCTGTAAAGAATGCCATTTCATACCCTTTATTTCGCATATTTGGAGCGACTGCGAAATACATAAGTTTTCCCTCTTCTAACGTACCTCTTTCAATATGCGGGATTACAATTCCTATTGGCTCTTCATCAATACTCGCTGTTAAACAATGTTCTTTCCATCGCCCACCAATTTCTTGTAGCATCGTATTTACAAATTGATCATAATCGATTTGTTCTCCGGTCACTTCATTCCACAGTGAATAAAAAGCGTCTTCGCCTATCTCTTCAATAAGCTTAAAATCAATTTCACTTTCTATATCTTCAACTTCATATATATCCTTACATACAATCATGTTTTCAGTAATATATTCAAATGAATACGTTTCGAAACATTTCTTATACACATCATAATTTGGGCTTTTTGAAGAAATCTCAAATTGCAATTCTTCTATTCCATCTTTTTCAGCTTCAACAACGCAATATTGTATTATCTCTTCTAATTGCTCTTCTGTAAAAACCTCTGCATTATTTTCTTTTATCATTATAGAAGAAGCATTTCTTCTTATTTTAAAATGTTTCTCTAACTGTTCTATAGTCATCATATACTTCCCTCATCTATGTCATTCTCGAATTTCTACTCGTTCTCCTTGCATGAGCAGGATTGTCCTTGAATATATAGAATACTAGAAAACATCGCATCTTTAAAGTGCGGAGGAGGTTCTCCATTGGATATTACAGCATTGCAACAACAGTTAGAGCTTATACAACAAAATGACTATACGCAACTGCATCATATAGATGTAAATGAGTTAACTTTGAACATGCTTCAGTATATTGGAACGACTGATAGTTATGTCCGTTATCAACTTATATATAAATGTTTTATGCATTTTATTCATCATGAATTCCTTATGGACGATCAGCTGAAATTACTTTTACAAACTTGTTTAAGTGATGAGTATTTATATTGTGACATTCACTCCCCACATACAGATGGGGTTTTCACACGTTCTTATACTGTTTCGTTAATTGCGTTAATACTCCAATTCGCTAACTCGCACTATTTTTTTACAGAGGAGGATATCGAGGAAATAAAAACCAAACTCATTACATATATAAACTTGGAAATGGATTTTCGAGGCTATATTGAAAATAAAGGATGGGCTCATTGTCTTGCACACGTATCTGATGCCTTCACTGAAATTGTTCACAATTCCTATACGACCTTTGAGTGGTACGAAGAATTAATTCATTGTTTATTAAATAAAATGTTCATTCCATCGGATCTATTTCATAATAACGAAGATGAACGCATTGTTACACCGTTACTATCTATGCTATATCATGATTTCCCGCAAGATGAGTTAATTTCAATTATTTATAAAAAAATAAAAAGGCTTCCTCAAATTAGAAAACGCCTTTCCCTTAATGAGTATTGTATTTTATGCGCAAACATTAAAATCTTTTTACGCACATTATTTTTTAGAACAAAAGATGATCATAACTTAGCATTTACAGCACGTAAAACAGAAAAAATGTTAAAAGAACTGCCTAATTATTATTAAATATAAGGAGAAGAAATATGGGCTATATTGAAGACATGAGAAATCTAGTAGGAAATCATCCACTCATTTTAATCGGATCACACGCCATTATATTAAATGAGAAAAATGAAATATTATTGCAGCTCCGTACAGATTTTAATCGCTGGGGCATTATTGGGGGCGCCTTAGAATATAACGAAACGTTAGAAGACGCTTTAAAGCGAGAAGTATATGAAGAAACTGGACTTATCATCAAAAAACCAGAACTATTCCGTACATACTCAGGACCTGATTACTTTCAAATCTATCCAAACGGCGATCAAGTACATGGTGTACTCGTTGTTTATATTTGCCGAGAATTCCACGGTGAGCTTATATGTGATCAAACTGAGTCAAAAGAATTACGCTTCTTCCCCCATGATGAGTTACCTATTACTCTTCATCCAGTAATTGAGCGTATTATTAAGGAGTTTCAGCACTCCAATTAAAAAACATCACATATTGTATATAGAAATAAAACACCCTCATTTCCCGTCATTATAACGTGAAATGAGGGTGTTATCGTTCACCGTAAATCCGAATTGTCCCCTTAGTAGCTAGATTGTTATCTCAATCTGATTTCCTTCAGGATCATTTACTACACTTTCATAGTAACCATCCCCTGTAGTACGTGGGCCGTTTAACACAGGATATCCAGCTTCTCTTAATGTATTAGTTAATTCATTCACTTTTTCTTTACTACCTACAGAAAAAGCAATATGCGCATATCCTACTGTTTGTGTTTGTATTTTATCGTCTATCCCTACTTGCCTCATAAGTTCTAGACGCGCTCCACCTTCAAAAGTTATAAAATAAGATTCAAACTGTTTTTTCGGATTGTGATATAATGTATTTTCTTCACCACCGAAGTACTGTTTATAAAAGTCACGCATACCTTCTAAATCATTCACCCAAATTGCTACATGTTCAATTTTCATAATCGACACCTTTTCTTTTACAATATTCAACCAACAATTTGATATTTAATTTTCTTTGCTTGTTCTTGTAATCATAAGATCAAGTCCCAGGCTTTTTAATCCATATAAATAATCTTCTTTCCAATCGCTCACTGTTATTTGAGGAATATGTTCTGCTGGAATGTACTGCGGACAACTTTTTACAATTTGATCTATTACAAATTGATTCACTTCATCATCACAGAAAATAAACGCATGTGGATTAATAATAGCTATAAATGTAGAAATTAATCGGGTAATAGCATCTATATTATATTCCTCTGGATTATTTGCATCGTTAACTTCGTCTCCACTTCTAAAAGCTTGTAGGAAATTTTTATTATCATACTGCGGAACGAAAGATATCTCTCCTGAGAAAAAGGTGCTTCCTCGTACTACATCTCCATTTATCATAATCCCTGCCCCTGGACCATTTTGACCTGAATACAAATATACAAGAGAGGAATTGTCATGATTTCCAGTGTTTTTATAATAACCAAGCACTGCGGCATTCATATCATTTTCTATTACTACAGGTATAGAAAACAGATCCTCCAAATGACTTTTCAAATTAAAATTTTGGAACTTTTCATATCCAGGAATGTAAAAAATACGCCCATTATCGACCGCGCCAGGCACACCAATTGATATAGAACTTATTTTCGGAAATGTAGCTATAAGACTTTCTATATGTTCTGTCAATAAATGTAAACCCGTATCCATCAATACACTTGAAGTACTTCCTTGTTCTTTTACTTCCCCTAAACAGTTAAAAATTGTATAGTTCGTCTCATTTTTTTCTAAAAATATCGCTAATCCTAACATATATTCCGGATTATATACATATCGTTTCGCTCTTCTTCCGCCACTTGAATCATCTAAACCAACTAAAGTGACTTCACCATCTTGTTTCATATTTTCTATAAATTTACTTATCGTTGGAAAACTAATTTCTAATGTATTACTAAGTTCAACTTTCGTCGCACTTCCTTGCTCTAGAAGAGCTGTACGAATGCCGCGAAGGATCGTCTCTTTAATCGATTTTTGAGTAACAAATTGTTCACCCAAATAGCTCACCACCTTAATCAACATACTTATTAAACACTTTTAATAAGTTGCGTTGACAATATATCATACATCATTTTCTAAAGCAATAGAGATGATATATTTCCGCTGCATGCCATTCTTATTTAACTCGATGTATTCTCTCTCGTAATAGATGATACAATTCCAGACAAAAGAACAAATAATAAAACCGCTAGCAAGGCATTACGTATTCCGAATGCTTCTCCAAGTATCCCTAAAAATGGTGGTCCGACTAAAAAGGCTGTATAACCAATGATAGAAACTGCAGCAACATTAGAAGTCGCATTTTCACGATCATCTCCAGCAGCTGACAGACCAATCGGGAAACCTAATGCTGCACCAATCCCCCACAGTACTACACCTAATGCTAGAAAATACGAATTACTCCCAAATATTACGATTGAAATTCCTATGATCGCCATCATAATAGTAGCACGTACAACAACGACACGACCGAATCGATCAAGGAAATAACTACTACACATACGAGCTAACGTCATTGCCATTACAAAAACTGTGTACATAATAGAACCTGTCACTACACTTTGTTCATGTCCGTCTACCATCACGATAGGTAACCAATCATTTGCACTTCCTTCTGCAAAAGCCATTCCAAGCACAAAAAGACCAATTAAAAGCACCTTTTTTTCCATACGTAAGGAAGTACGCTTCGCTCTCTTTTTGTTCTGCGATTTCTCCTTCTTTCCTGTTCCATACGGAAGAAAACGATACACCATACATACAAGTAATACAAACACGACCGAAATCGCAAGAAACTGATACAGAATTGGGATGTGAAGCGACGCTGCGATAGAACCACTGAGCGCGCCTACTAAAGTTCCTACGCTAAAAAAGCCATGGAATTTCGGAAGAAGTGTTGTTCCTAATTTCCGCTCAATGGAAGAACCTTCTACATTCAATGCGACTTCTGCTAACCCATATCCTACTCCAAATACTAGTAAGCTACTAAAAGCCCCAATGCTAGAAACAAAATAAATATTTATACCTAAACAAATCAATCCAACAATCATAAAAAACATACTACCTATAATAACGTCTCTAGCTCCCTTACAGTCAATGAAGTGACTTGCACTCAGTAGACCCATTATTGAACCGACAGATAATCCGAACAAAATCCAGCCCATTTCTTCATTTGACACTGCTAAAATATCTCGAGTAGCTGCTGTTCTTGAAATCCATGTAGCAAACGCGACACCTGGCAAAGCGAATAAGAGAAAAAGAGCGTTTCGAGAGGCAAGTAATGTCTTTGTATGATTGTCCGCACTATATTTCTCCATATGAAACACCTTTCAAATTGTCTATACGATAATGTACGAACTGGCGAAAACGCCCTTTATTCGTCTATCGTTTTAATAAGTTTAGCTGGATTACCACCAACTACTACATTATTAGGTACATCTTTTGTCACAACTGCCCCTGAGGCAATTACAGCATTATCACCAATTGAAACGCCAGGGTTAATAATAGCTCCCCCACCAACCCAAACATTGTTACCTATCTTTACCGGTTTTCCATATTCTTTTCCAGAATTCCGCTCCACCGGATGCAACGGATGCGTAGCAGTATAAATGTGAACACCAGGTGCAAACATACAATTATCACCGATTCGCACTTCACAAACGTCTAAAATAACACAATTAAAATTTGCGAAAAAGCTCTTTCCAACGTGGATATTGTAGCCGTAATCACAACGAAAATCAGGATTAATTTGGGCTTTCCCGTCAGCTGAAGAACCTAAAAGCTGATTTAATAAAGTAAAACGCTCCTCATTTCCTGTCTCCATCGCCTCGTTATAAAGGCGTGTTAAACGTTTTGTCTCCACCCTATCAGCCACTAATTCTTCGTCATCCGCAATATACATTTCTCCCGCCAACATCTTCTCTTTTTCCGTTTTCATACAATCATCTCCTTCGTTATAGAATGAATTTAACTTATTAAACAACTTTAATAAGTGACTTTAATTTTACTTATTAAACATGTTTAATAAGTATCCCTATATTAGCATATTTTTTAATATATGCAACTAATAAGTTTCGAAAGAAAATGTGAATTCCTTACTTCACTTAATGATATTACGCAAAAATTATTAAAATTCATATCGCAAAAAAAGGGAACGCTTAACGTCCCCTCTCAAATCCAATTCGTTTTTTAATTTCCGCTAAATTTACCTTCGCAATATCTCGTGCCCTCTCAGCACCTCTCTCTAACGCTTCATATAATAAATGCGGCTCATTCATATACATCTCATAATTCTCACGAGGTCCAGCTAATTCACGGTCTACAACGCGAAACAACTCTTTTTTCACATCGCCCCATCCAATGCCGGTCTCATACTTTTCACGCATCGACTGCATTTCATCTTCTGTCGCAAATTCTTTATAAATTGTAAATAACGTCTCTAGCTCTTTCGGTTCATTCGGAAGTGAAGAATCTGTTTTGATTTTAAAAATTAATTTTCGTAGTTTTTCTTGCTCTGCAAATAACGGGATAACATTCCCATAACTCTTACTCATCTTTCTTCCATCAAGCCCCGGTAAAATTGCACCATCTTCTTGTATCACAAACTCTGGAAACGTAAATGTCATGCCAAATGTATGATTAAAATACATCGCAATGTCACGAGCGATTTCAATATGCTGAATTTGGTCTTTCCCTACTGGCACATGAGTAGCTTGAAATAATAATATGTCAGCTGCCATTAAAATGGGATACGTGTATAACCCCATATTCACACCTGCATCGTTCTCTAATCCTGCTTCTTTATTATGCTCTACCTTCGCTTTGTACGCATGGGCACGGTTCATAAGACCTTTCGGAGTTAGGCAAGATAGTATCCACGTTAATTCTAAAATCTCCGGTATTTCTGTTTGGCGATAAAAAATAACGTCTTCACTAAGTCCAAGCGATAACCAAGTTGCTGCTACCTCTTTCGTATAATTATTGAACTTCGCCGGATCATGCACAGCATTTAACGCATGATAGTCAGCTATAAAATATAATGCTTTTCCTTCATTATTTTTTGACATTTGTAATGCTGGTTTAATTGCACCAATATAATTTCCTAAATGCGGATAACCTGTCGGCTTAATTCCTGTTAACATTATTTTTTCACTCACACTAACTCCTCCTTCCTCAAAATAAAAATAAAAAGAGCCCCTCATCCTATAAAAAGGACGAGAAACTCCCGCGGTACCACCTTAATTAGCTATCATTAGCTCACTTCATACTTCGATAACGTGAAGTAACCGTCTTTACCTACTCATTTCAGCGAGAAGCTCCAGAGCCCATTCCATATTCATCCCTTACTGATTTCCACCACACATCAGCTCTCTAAAAAGTTTCGAATATGTACTCTTCTCTTTCATTGCTTTTAGTTATTTTTTACAGTTTATCACATTTGTCGTTCATCTAAAACTGAATTTTCTTTTTTTGTTAGGTTTTAGCAATAGTGATTACCAATTTATTCCGAACAATATATAATCAATATATATAGAATCGATTTACAATAAAAAAACGAGGTGATGTCATGGGTTGGTTTACTAAAAAGAATGATACGTTTAAGATTGATGTATTTAAGAACGATGATAAAAGTCAAGATGATACTTTAGGGGTAATTATACATTTCACACCTATCGCTATATATTTATACACTTGCGATGAGTACATAGAAACATTTGACGGTGCGCTCACTTTTGAAAATGAGAACGGAAATCAAGTAGAAATCGGGGGTACCTTCATTTCTCTTGAAGTAGATGCTAATTTTCGCATGGACGATTTAATATTTGATTACAAACTAAAGGAGAGCAATCTACCTATTATTGAGTTAAAAGCCTACGCATAAGGTGAATTTGTTTACTATAACAAGACTATAAATGAAAAAGAGCTAAAACAGTTTTATCTGTTTTAGCTCTTTTTTCACGTATTCAACTTAACAAATCTATACCCATGCGTTACTAACACTTTTAATATCGCATATCCTGGAATTGCTAAAATAATCCCCATAATTCCAAATAAATTTCCGGCAGTTAAAATAATAAAAATGATAGTAATCGGGTGAATGTCTAGCTTTTTCCCCATGACTTGCGGAGAAATAAATTTACCTTCTGCTAATTGTACAACCATCATAACGATAATTACTTTTAACACCATTGATGGCGAGTCAATAAACGCGATAATTAATGCTGGTGTAATTGCAATGATTGGTCCTACGTACGGAACAATATTTACAATCATTGCCAAAATAGCGAGTAGTACTGCATATTTAATACCAATAATAAGGTAACCGATTAATAGCATAATACCGATAAACAAGCTAACAATAATTTGCCCTCTAATATACGAGCTAATCGCATAATGCATATCATCTAGTATTCTCATCGCTGCTGGTTGTCTTTGCTCTGAAATAAACTTTAAAAAGTGATTCGGTAATTGCTCACCATCTTTTAAAAGATAGAACAATATAAACGGAACCATTACAAACGTTAAAACGACCTCTGTAACAGTACTTAAAAATCCAGTTACATTTCCAGTTACTGATGATAATGATTTCGTAAAATCAACTGTGTAGTCTTTTACCATACTCGCTACATCAATATTTAAATTCTCCTGAATTTTTCCTAGTAAATTACTTTCCCCGAATCTACGTGCTGCTCGTTCAATTTCATGACCGAAATACGGTAAGTTATCTATTAATGCATCGATTTGATCTTTTATAATCGGTATTACTGTTACAACTAAAAATACAAATAATCCTAGTACTATTATATATATAGAAGCTATTGATACGATTCGTGAAACACCTTTCTTTTCTAAAAGCGAAACGAATGGATGTAAAATATAAAATAGCACACCCGCTAATAATACCGGGAAGAAAATTGTTTTTAAAAAGACGATAAACGGAGTAAAAACAAAAGAAATTTTCGTTAGCAATAATATGTTGATAAACAATAATGCAAACCCAAGTAGCACCGCTAAATAATTTTGTTCTCTAAAAAACTTTTTCAACTTATCTCTTTTTCTTATATTTACTTTTTCCAACTAAACCACCTCTTCGAATGATGAAAAGCCCTTATTCAGGGCTTTTCGTCATGATCTATATCTTTATTTCCTTGCAGCTTTCACTACAAATGATACAATAAGAATTAATACAATTGCACCTAATAATGCTGGCACGACATGAATCCCACCAAATGATGGTCCAAAAGATCCAAATAATCTACCACCTAACGAAGCACCTAATAAACCTGCGATAATATTTCCGAACATACCACCTGGAAAATTTTTACCCGTTATAGAACTAGCAATTGCACCTATAATAGCACCAACTATTAATGTGATAATCCATCCCATTTTTAGTCCTCCATTTCTATTATAGTTTGTATGATCAAACATAAGGGTAACCAAACTCTTATATAAGATTATAAACTCATTTACACTAAATATATTCTACTATAGAAATATAGCTTAGAATAATATATGTATGGAGATACATATATTATATGCAAAAAAGAAAAATATTGTCAAACTTAGCCAAAAAGGAATTATATTAATATATCATATATAAAGGAGGTTTCTTGATCTATGATTCACAAATTACATTCCAGTTCTTTTGAGGTAGCATCATCCATATTACAAGTTCAAATCCCAGCCTATAAAGTTGAAGCATTCTATTTAAACAGTACTGCAATACCCCGTTTATATGATACTGTAAACGATATTCAAAGTTGCGATGAAACATTCTATGGATATTTTTCTGAAAATAAACTTGTCGGTTTTATTTCCTTTATGCAAGAAGAACAACGAATTGATATCCACCGACTCGTTGTATCGCCTGATTTTTTTCAAAAAGGAATCGCAACGAAACTGCTACTTTTTATTTTTAACATGTTCCCTTCTTCAATGACATACATTGTACAAACAGGTAAAGCGAATACCCCTGCTATTACATTATATAAAAAACACGGATTCATTACAGTATCAGATACAATACTTCCTAATGGTATGATTCTTACACAATTTAAAAAAACAGAAAACATAAAATAATTTGACTTAACTGTTTGTTCATGTTATTTTTTACCTTATAAAACCTTTTGCTGAGTCCAAATTTTGGAGCGGGGGAACCACTTATGTAGCTTTTTGCTACTTGGGGCGAATCTTTTTTAAGTAGGGAAACTCTCACTTCCCGAGTCCGACAGCTAACCTCGTAAGCGTAATGGGAGAGGAAGGTGCTTTTTGCCTATGTTACACAGTATGCCTCCTTAGTTATAAATATGGGAACGATACCAATAGACACCTATATTTATAGAAAAGGAGAAATGTATAATGTTACGTTTATCAGATCACGAAATAAAAATGATGGAACAAAGACTTCGACTAGAACAACACCGCACATATCAAGCAAATAAAGTTATAGATAACTTACATCACAAATACTTCTTTCAGCATATTTTTCAACCGAAAAGATAAAGAAAATGTTTATTTAATATTAAAAAACACAAGGTGTGTCTTACAAAGACATTCCTTGTGTTTTTTATATTCTTTATAAAATTCTCACTACATTTAAACTTGCCGTAATCGCGCCTGCTATAGTGGTCACATGCCCTACACCTAATGGGCCATTTTGTAATATTAACGTTGAATTGGCACTCGCTACATTTACAAGAAGTGTATTTGAAATGGCTGGTTCGATTACTACAGTTGATGTCGTTACGTTTTGTATAAAACTCCCTGTCAATTGGCTTCCATTTAATAGTAATCTGACAGATACTGTCTCATTCCCAGCACTTGCATCCCCTTGAAAATAATAACTTACTAAATATATTCCTGGTGTAGATACGGTAACGGTTGTCGCACTAGTTAAAGATACACCTGCTCCATATACGGTAGATCCACTATTAATTGGAATATTGGCATTTGCCGCAATTGCACTCGTTGATGTAGAAAAGAAATAACCGCCACCTGTTGATATTGCAGATGATCCAGTTGCACCTGTCAAGCCGGTTGGACCCGTGGCACCAGTTGGGCCTGTTACTCCCGCCTGACCAGTCGCACCAGTCGCTCCTCTTATCCCTTGTAACCCTGTCGGGCCTGTCGCACCAGTCACTCCCGTCGCTCCAGTTGCTCCGGTTGATCCCGTCACACCTTGTGGACCTTGAATTCCTTGTATTCCTTGTGGACCCGTTACTCCCGTCGCTCCGGTCGCTCCCGCCTGACCCGTTATCCCTTGTGGACCTTGTATTCCTTGCACCCCTTGTGGACCAGTTGCTCCCGTTGGGCCTGTTGCTCCCGCCTGCCCCGTTACCCCTTGTGGACCTTGAATTCCTTGTATTCCTTGTGGACCAGTTGCTCCCGTCGGTCCTGTTGCCCCGGTTAGACCAGTTGGACCTGTTGATCCGGTTATTCCTTGTATTCCTTGAGGTCCAGTTGGGCCTGTTGGACCAATCGGACCTTGTATTCCTTGCAGACCTTGAATGCCCTGTGGACCGGTTGGGCCTTGTATCCCTTGTATTCCCTGAATTCCTTGCGGGCCGGTTGCACCGGTTGGACCAATGACACCTTGTATCCCTTGATCACCTTGTGGTCCTTGCCCTCCAGTAATTCCTTGTATTCCTTGCGGGCCTTCTTCTCCCTGTATACCCGTAGCGCCTTCCTCTCCCTGTATTCCTTTCGCTCCTTGGGAACCTTGTGGACCCGTTACACCCGAGATGCCAGTTTCACCCATCTCACCTTGCATTCCTTGTGCTCCCGTTTGTCCCCGCTCCCCTATTTCTCCTTGTATTCCTTGCGGGCCTTGTAAGCCTTGACTACCAGTAGGGCCTTGCACTCCTTGTATCCCTTCTAGTCCTTGTACTCCAATATCACCAATTGGACCTTGGTTTCCAATCAACCCTTGAGAACCTTGTAAACCAATTGGACCAGTAACCCCTTGCGCTCCAGTATCCCCAACGGCACCTTGTATTCCTTGTGCTCCTGTTGTCCCTCGCGGACCTTGTATTCCTTGTATCCCTTGAGGACCTTGTGGACCCGTTGCCCCTCTAGGACCGGTGATGCCTGGAGGACCGACTGGACCTTCATGGCCTCCAGTTGGACCAGTCGGACCACTGTTACCAGCTGGTCCAATTGCTCCCACAAGCGGAAGAGGCAGTGCCACTCCGAATTTTTTGCAATTTCTATGATGACGCACAACAATCCCCCTTCCCAAAAATAATTACACTTTTTATATGAAATGCATTTTTATATGAAAAGTACACATTCAACCTCATTTTTTTTACATAAAGAAGCCTATCATTTCAAATATAAAATGATAGGCTTCTTTATTTTCAGCAAGTTATTTCCTCGCCTTAATAATAAAAGTAGTTGGCACCATTCTAGCTTTATATAAAGAATAATATTTCGTAGAAGGTGTAGCTACTTCTTCATCAAATACACGAGACGGTTCAGGCTCTTCTATTCTCTCAATTGTAAATCCCACTCTATTTAACATATTTATGTATGTACTTATTTTTCTCTTATATAATGTCGCTTGTACATTTTCTCCTTTAAATGTTTCAAACGTAATAGGTGTTTCCTCATGATAAGAAGACTTTAAAGCAATCTCTTCTGTACCATACTGTAAGTTTGAATATACTGGATGCTCCCAGCTAAAAATAAAACTTCCTCCTGGCTTTACATATGAATAAATCAGTTCCAACGTTTTTCCTAAATCTGAAGTCCATCCTAATGCATAGATGGAATATACAATATCAAAATACCCTTTCGGAATATCTCCTTCTTCTTCCATTGCTCCGCATATTAACTTTGGATTCCAACACTTTAACGTTTCTTTCGCTGTATTAATTTGTGTACTTGAAAGATCTAGACCCCATAATTCTGCCGCCCCATGTTCAGCCATATATTGCAACGAATGCCCACTTCCACATCCAATATCAAGAACTTTTTTATTTTTGATTGAATCGAACAAATGAATCTCATCTTCAGACGCTGTATACGGGCCATATTTCGGTAAACAATCCACTTGAAAGAAATAAGGTGCAACTGTGTCCCAACACTTTTTATTTAAAGCTAACATTTGTGTACCTTTCATACCCTACATTCCCCCATCCCATTTTCTTTCCCTACTATAAATTACACATTATACCCCGATCTCCCTTTTCTCTTCGCCCGGTAATTTTTCACTTTCGCGATCGTTCCGCACGCTCTTCCTCCTTCTTCTCCAGCATACATACCGCACCATCTTTTACTTCCATTTCGCGAATGATCATAAAATACCCAGCGACAATCTGGGCATGCTTTTAACCTCCCCCACAAATTTTCTTGAATTGACATTAACACAATGCTTAATACTTTTGTATATACATTCTCTTCGTGCACAGGCTCATATGTAATACCTTTCATATCTTCCTTTACATGTACATGAAATGGGTATTTCTCTAACCACTTTTGCAATGATCCTTCGCCTTCAACCGTTAACCGAATATCTTCTCGAAAACTTTTTAATTCCTCTATCGTATGAAATGGAACCTCTTTATGAAAATATTTTTTCATAAAGAGGTTTATATCCTCTTCTGTTTGCAGCATGTCAATTGGCTCTCTCGTATCGTTTGGTATTTTCCATGTATTTAAAAATTCCCGAATATATTCTAATTCATTTGGTGCATTTTGATTCAATTCCATCCACCTTCTTCTTAAAATTTACTTTTTTCTGACTTTATGTATAATTATAATATAAATTAGTTAACCATTAAATGATTTTACTGGTTACGATATTAGGAGGAGTTCTATGAAAAGTTTCTCAATACCGATACGTTTCATGCTTATTTCTTCATTCTTTATGTCTTTTGGGTATTTTGCAGTATACGCATTTTTAGCTATTTATCTATTAAGCTTTCTTCATTTTTCTGCTGTTCAAGTAGGAACAGTGTTGACGGTTATGACAATCACATCACGAGTTATCCCATTATTCTCAGGATTAATTGCTGACAAAATAGGCTATATCATTATGATGCTAGCCGGATTATTTTTAAGAGGAATCGGGTTTATCGCTTTAGGAATATGCTCTGATTTCTATACAATTTCTATTTCTTCTGCACTTATTGGCTTCGGAACTGCATTTTACGAACCTGCTGCGCGCGCCATATTCGGCTCACAACCAGCTCATATGAGAAAAAATCTATTTACATATTTAAACCTTAGTTTTAATTGCGGTGCAATAATCGGACCAATTGCAGGAGGGTTCTTACTCTTACTCGATCCAATCTATGCTTTTTCTCTAACAGGATCTCTTATGCTGTTATTCGCTTTTATCTTTTACTTACTTAAAAATCACTTCCAAGTCACTACTGAAAACACGTCTATTACATTAGGGCTACAGGCTATCTTACAAAACAAATCTTTCCTTTTGTTTTCATTTATTATGATTTTCTTCTATATTATGTTTACTCAGCTTACTGTCGCACTTCCACTTCATATGAAAAACATTAGTAATAGCAACCAGCTTGCTACACTAGTTATTACGATAAATGCAATAACAGGCGTCATATTTATGGTGTTATTCCGAAAACTATTTCATAAATACAACACACTTTTGATTATTAAGTACGGTGTTTTATTAATGAGTATTTCCTTTTTACTCATTCCTTTATTTCAACACCCATATTGGCTATTTATTTGTGTAATTTTATTTACAATCGGTGAAACACTCGTATTACCTAACGCTGATATCGCTATTGCAAATTACAGTAACGAATCATATACAGCTACTTACTTCGGATTTTATCAACTATCACTCGCATTTGGTTTTATCATCGGCAATTATACCGGTACATCTTTTACATCCAACTTAAACGGAATGTATACACCATGGCTTATTTTCGGGGGAATAGGACTTATTGGTTTTATTTCACTACATATTTTAAATATTAAAAAAGGGAGCTCTAAAGAGGATATATACCTATGTAATGAGACGAAACATCTGTAACACATTACAATTGAGATGGTACCTTTAGACAAGCAGCCTATAATAAAAAGATGATTATGTCTTTTACAACCAAACAAATAGCAAGCCCCTATATGATCAGTTTCAAATTCTAAACCTGGAACATATCCAGATTTGATACGTTCTATCATTTTTTTATAACAATTATTCTCTTCTGTATATTCCTCAATTAACTCTTTCTTATCTTTTTCTGTCCAGTTTTCTTCTACTTCTTCATTCTGAACATCTTCTATATCTGCTGTTTTCGCTTCGATAGATTCCCGTATAACTTCATTTATACGGGAGAAATTATTAGCTTTATATAGAGCATAAACAAATCTACCAATCCAATTGGGGCTTTTCCAAACTTCTTTGTATCCCTTTTCGAACCATTCAATTGCTTCTTTATAGCAATTCAACTCAACATATAAATCTGCTACATTAATTTCTCCTACAAAATTATCAGATTTCCTGTTAAAAGCATCTAACTTCTCTTTCGCTTCTGTCGTTCGCCCTAAATCAATTAAACATTTTACATAGTTATACATTATATAGTCCGAATCCCCTGCAACACGCAAGAAAAATTCCAAAGCTTTTTCCAGCTCTCCAAGATTATAATGAGCTACAGCTACATTGTGATATGCTTCATTGGATGGTTGAATAGAAATAGATTTTTGTAATGCTTCTTTCGCTTCTTCCCACTTTTTTTGTTTCATGTAAATTTCTCCTAAGATGTTATAAGGAAAGTATGAGGAAGGATTCAACTTAACAACTTCTCTTATTAATTCAAGAGCTTTATCATCATTCTCTTCCTCATATAAGTACATCCAAGCAAGATTATTGAGAGATTGTACATCTCTAGATTCACGTACTGCTTGTTGAAACAGTTCCATTGCTTCCTCATATTCATTTTGTTCAAACATTTCAATTGCCTTCTCATTAATGTTCAAGTAACTACCTCCGAAGTGAATGAATTCATCTATTCTATATTATTTTAAAATGTAAAAATTGTAATTCCCATAAAAATAAGAGCGCTTCATATTAAGTTCTTTCTCCTTTCTACATTTCATCATATATTTGGATATCCAATTCGTAATGATTTTAGTAACACCGCTTTCTAAAGAAAATAAATACCTACTGTAAAAATACTGATTTACAACAATAAATAAACTTTTCAATCCCACTTAAAGTAGATATACAGCCTATTAAATTTACATATTATGGTACAATTAAAAAAGAGCGCTAGTTAAACATTTACGTTCCACACTAGCAGTCTAGCAATACCAAAATCAAAAATCACTTGAAATTGGGGGATGTTATGAAAAAGAAATTAAGTGTTCTTCTATTCACCGGAATCATATTATCCGGATGTTCAACTATAGTAGAAAATTCTTTAGAAACTGGAAACGGCAGTATTGAATTATTAACACCAATGATTACACCAACAGATAATGAATTAGAAATTAAGACCGAGGGCATTGATGAAAATAAAGTAACTTTTATTTACGTTGCCAATAAAAAAGTCTTTGAACAAAAAATAAAAAATGATGAATCCTACAAACTTGATATTACGAGTATCAAGGATGCTCATAGAACAGATTACAAACCAAGGGTCCAACTTTTACAAACGAAAGATGATACTCAAGATGGAGACATGGTAACCTTTAAACAAATTAGATATACAGTTGAAAAAGAGTAGTTTTATAGTTATCGCATTTTAATATAACGAATAAAATATATTTTAAAAGAGAATACATCTGAGAGGTGCTAATATGAACAGACGATGGATTTATTGGTGGATTGGTAACATATTTTGGATTATCACTTTCGGGATATTGGCAGCTATCATTTGGCTAAGAGAGGTTGATGGTGCTGGTGTTACTCAAACACCTGAGCTTAAATCAGTGGCATTTATCGTTTTATTAATTGCATTTATATTACCAATAATTATTCAAGTTGTATGGTTAATTGTTAATCTGAGAAAGAGCAGAAAAAAATAACATATAAAAAAGAGAGGAATCTTTTTTAAAATAGATTCCTCTCTTTTTTATATGGGGATTATGCCGTGCTTTTAAAGCTGCACTACTCCCTTTTCTTTACGATGCATGTTCATCTTTCTTCTTCATTAACGCTCTCTTCTTCATCGCTTTCGTTAAGTATCCGCCTTTAAACGAACGGATTTCATAAGAAGACATAAATGCTTTTGGTGCAATTTCATTAATGATTTCTAAAAGCTCTTTTTCTCTAGAACGCTTTGCAACGATATCTAAACGATAACGGATTGAATTAATACCTTCACCTTCAAATACTGTAACACCAAATCCAGAGTGACGTAATTCATCCACTAATTCATTACAACGGTCTAGTAAACTAACTTGATACGTAATATAACCAATTGCCAATTTATTCTCTATATAACCGCCTAATAATAGTCCCGCACTAAAGCCAATGACATAGGCAACAATGTTCATCCAATTTGATAAATCTTGAAACACAATACCTAAACTGACAATATAAATTGCACCTTCTAACAATCCTACACCTGCAGCGGATCTTGTTTGATTCTTTACAAGCAAAATCGTACGGATTGTTAAAGTTGGAACGTAAATAATTTGAAGCACAAAAATAAGTAAAGCTTGTAACATTGGTATCCACCTCTTTCGCAAATTCTTTTGTCATGATAACATACATAAGCTTTCGAAATCGATGGGTTTTTAAATTTTTTCAAAATTTTTTCCACACTATTGAAAAACCTAAAAAAGAGGCGTATTATATTGGGTCGTAAATTCAATTGTCATTATTAAATCGCTCATAGTACATTAACTATTGCGCAATTTATTCTCAAACACAAAAAAGGAACCCCATTAGGTCCCTTTCATCATAGCTCTATGTTTTTCGAAGCTTGTTCTCTTTGCTTCTCTTCTTCTTTTACTAGCTGCATGTTTGCATAGGCTAAATTCGCAATCATTAAAAAGTGTCCACCTAAAATACCCGTACCAAATGCCCACATTTCCATTTCATGCTCAATTTCATACATAATGATAGCCCCTAATATTGCGGCTGCAAATCGGTTTAAAACTCCTAATCCAGGAGCCTTTTCTTTCATTACAATACTTCTTCCTAGCTTCTCCACTCTACGAGCTAATAACCAAAGACAATATGCGCTAACTGCTAAACCAATACCGAACCCTGTCACTTGTTTTCCAAATGGAGTAATCGCCCACATTAGTAGTAAACCACTAAAGATTGTATACAATTGTAATCGATATACACGTAAGGCTACTTGAATCAAAATATCCGCTCCTAATTTCACATTTTATTATGTGTCAGAAGAAAAGCAGCAACTTACACAGTTGCTGCTTTCTCTTGTTCTTGTTCATGATCCATTTTTTGAATTTCAACACGTTTAATTTGATAAGCATCTTTTTCTAACACTTTAAATTCATAACCTTCTGCTTCAACGTATTGTCCTTCTTCGATTTCATGATTTTGCATCATAATCCATCCACCGATTGTATCCACATCGTCTTCTTCAATGTGTAATCCAAACAAATCTTTTACTTCTGATATAAGCACTTTTCCATCAACAATTTTATGGTATTCGTTCACATGTTGAATTGGTGGTGCTTCATCTTCATCATATTCATCACGAATTTCGCCGACGATTTCCTCCAATATATCTTCAAGCGTTACAATTCCAGCTGTTCCTCCGTACTCATCATATAAAACAGCCATTGGAATTCGCTTCTTCTGCATTTGCAGTAATAAATCATGAATTGGAGTAGTTTCCATAACTTCAATAATCGGACGCATATACGTGCGAATCGATGATAAATCTTCTTTATCGTTGTTCATATATCGAATAAAGAAATCTTTCACATTGACCATACCGATAATATCATCTTTATCTTCTCCA
Organism: Bacillus nitratireducens; assembly: GCF_036320425.1. NCBI lineage: Bacteria > Bacillati > Bacillota > Bacilli > Caryophanales > Bacillaceae > Bacillus > Bacillus nitratireducens. The sequence continues at coordinate 810,551 of NZ_JAUMJO010000002.1, read as the reverse complement.
AAAATCGGATAACGTGTGTATCGTTCATTTTGGATTACTTTCATGTGTTCTTCTACTGAATCTTCAAGATAGAAACCAACGATTTCCGTACGCGGTACCATGATTTCTTTCGCAATGCGATTATCAAATTCAAAGATATTATTTACATACTTGTATTCAGCTTGATTAATTTCTCCACTTTCGTAGCTCTCTGAAAGAATAAGACGTAACTCTTCTTCTGTATGAGCTACTTCATGTTCAGAAGCTGGCTTCAAACCGAATAAACCAGTTACAACACGAGCAGAACCATTCAATACCCAAATAAATGGATACATAGCTTTATAGAATATCATTAACGGACCTGCTAATAACAATGTCACTTTTTCAGCTTTTTGAATTGCCATCGTTTTCGGAGCTAATTCTCCGACTACAACGTGCAAGTACGTCATCGTCATAAATGCAAGACCAAATGTTAACACTGATGAGATAGACGGATTTAAATTCCATTTCTCAAATAACGGGTGTAATAATTTTTCTATCGTCGGTTCACCTAACCAACCAAGTCCCATCGCTGTAACTGTAATACCTAATTGACAAGCAGATAAATATTCGTCTAAATTTGTTGTTACTTTTTTCGCTGCTAATGCGCCGCGTTTCCCTTCCGCAACAAGCTGATCAATGCGACTTGAACGTATTTTTACAATCGCAAACTCTGCTGCTACGAAAAATCCAGTAAATGCGATTAAAATCGCAACCATGACTAAATTAAATATTTCCAATGAATCCCCTTAGTTAAAAAAACTAAGGTGTCCACCTCCTGTATACTATAATGTTTTCTTATTTGTTCGTTAGAAAACATAGCCCGATACAAAAATTAAAGAGGTCGGATTTCACTTATTCTATAATAATAGAGCAAGTGTCTGTAATAAAGCTGTCGTTTGACCTGATAAAGATTTCGATATTTTTTCACGTTGTGAATCAGTCAATTCATCTAAAAGAGGCTTTAACTCCGTTAGTTCTGCTTCTAATCTATGAATATGGTCTGTCACTTCATTCACATGTTTCGAAACGTGTTCATTGATACCGAGCAGCTTTTTCTTCTCCTCGATTTTCTCTTTAATCTCACAAAGCGGCATATGCATTTCTTTGCACTTCTCAATAAATTGTAATGTCTCAAATGCTGTTTCGTCGTAATAGCGATAATTAGATTGAGATCGCTCCGCTTTTAAGATACCTAGATTCGTATAATAATCAATCGTTCGTTTCGACACGTGAGCCATGAGAGCCAACTGTCCGATTCGATACACCTTCCCAACGATCTTCCCCCCTTGTTTATATTACTACAATCATACAATACATAAACTGTACAGTCAAACGTGACGGTTTGTTATTCACAATTTATACACAATTTCACGTCTCATCTTATACTATTCAAAAATATGTGTCCTATTATTGCTGCAAATTTTCTTTCGGTACCCATCCAGCTTCACCATTTACCGTTTCAAACCAATCCATCCATTCAGTTCTGCTAACCCAATTAGTATTTCTCCACTACTCAATTGTAATTCTTTTGCAGTATGTCGCTTTATAATAACTCCACTTTCATCTGTACACTTACTTATTATTTGCTCTGGTACCCAGCCTTTCCTATTATAATTCTCCTCCGAACAACGCACCCAGTTATCCAACTTTTTTGGTCCCTTATGCTTTTCACTAACAGAAACAAGATCTCCCTTCTCTAAACGAATTGGATCCGGATAATCACTGGCATGCAACTTAATAGCAATATTTTTCATAACACTCTACAATAATCAGAAAATTAAGTTATAATGTCATTATAAAAAAAGAAAGGAGACTACGCTCATGTACTACAACACTTCATTCGAAAACGATCAACCTGTAGTCCGTCTATAATCTAAGACGGGCATTCATATAACAAGTGCACTATGCCTCGTCTTAGGGAATAAATCATAACCCTAAAAATAGACGGAGGTAATTCAAATGAAACAAACAATTTTAGGTGCTATATGTTTATCTCTAGCAGCAAGTATATGGGGCGGTATGTACGTTGTTAGTAAATACGTACTCGACTTTATCTCGCCACTTACACTCGTTTGGCTACGCTTTATTATCGCTTTTGTTGTTTTATATGTAATTTTGAAAATAACTGAAAAAAAGCAAAAGAAAAAAGTAACCATCCACAAAAAAGATTGGCTATTATTTGCTTGGATTGGATTCATCGGGTATTTCATTTCAATCACATGTCAATTTATCGGAACGAAATTATCCGATGCTCATACAGGCTCCTTAGTGACATCAGCTACACCTGCATTTATGGTTATATTTGCAGCGCTCATTTTAAAAGAGAAACTAACTACTCGTAGACTTTTATCAACTATAATAGCGACACTCGGTGTCATTATCGTTATCGGATGGGATATTGAAATCGGCTCCTATTTTATCGGTTCAATCATTTTAGTTGGAGCTGCTATTACGTGGGCTTTACTGTCCATTTATGTAAAAATCGCTTCAGCTCGATTTTCATCTTTAATTATTACAACGTACGCAATATTTTTTTCACTCTTTTTCATTACACCTTTTATGGTATGGGAAGTTCAAACAAATCCTATTGAACATATGAACATGTATGTAGTATTGGGCGTACTCTATTTAGGAATCGTCTCAACTGCAGGTGCATTTTTCCTTTGGAATAAAGGATTAGAATTAATGGATGCTAGCATCGGCTCATTATTTTTCTTCTTTCAACCTATCGTCGGTTCAATACTTGGCTGGCTCCTATTAAATGAGACGTTAAGCAGTAACTTTTTCATTGGTGGTATCCTTATTATATGTAGTGTTATAATTACTACTTTTGAAAAGCAAAAATAGTATAAAAAACAGGCAGAGACTTAGTCTCTGCCTGTTCGCATAATTGGCTCTTGGTCGTGAAAACCGATGCAAATTGGTATATTACTTTGTAATCCACTACATGCACTTATAAAACTACACACTGTTCTTGCAATTAAATATAAAGTAATACCAATTGCCTTTTCATTTGTATCAAAGCCATTTTCAGCATACAAATCTGCTAATTCTACTGACCTCGGTCCCTCAATATCATACGTCCATTCACAAGCCCAATCATCATCCTCTTCCTCAAGTGGAATGTAATCGTCACAAACATAGAACTGACTATTCCATTCATTATCCAAATCATACTCAAAATAAATTGCTTTTACCTCTTCACTTGCAGTAATTTCTAAAGCTTCTTTCAAACCTATCCTCATACTTTCCCTGTATGAATCTAATGAAATCAATTTAATGCGCTCCGCATCCTCACTTGACGCTAGTGTGCGACAAATATCATAATACTTCGATTCTATTTGAGATACTGATAACGAAAATACATCTTCCTGCATTTCCTCTAAATACTGAAACATATCCAAACTATTTCACTCCATACTCTTTACGCACTCCAATGCGATGGACGGGACAATAATTTCGGCAATTTCGTATGTTTGTCCCCTTTCGCCGCGTTAATTTGAACTTGCGTAAGAAAAATACTATTTGTAAAATCCGTCCCGCGAATATCTGCATCTCGCAAATCTGCTCCGATGAGATCCGCTCCCCTTAAATTTGCATCTCGTAAATTAGCCGCAATAAGATAAGCTCCTCTTAAATTTGCTCCTTGTAAATCCCTCTTTTTAAGGTTAGCTCCCATAAGATCTGCCCCTCGGTGACTGATTCGTTTTTTACGTGCAGCATTCATTTCCTTCCATACTAATTCACTCGTCTCTAAAAGGAGAACATTCACTTCCGCTCGGTGTAATGGCACATTTACTTCCATTAACTCATCTGGACTTAAATTAGAAAGACGCTCAGTCTCTTCAATTGCTTCCTTCAGCTCTTTATGAATTGTCTGTGTCGCCTTTAATAGAATAGCCTCATTCAAATACCACAGCATTTCATGAAGCTGATGCATAACCGGAAAAGCATCATACATTTCTCTCGCATGCTCGGCATCTGTCCTCCAATCAATTCCTTTAAACATAACTTGAGAAATCTTTTGCCCAGCACCGAAACATTCAAATACTGTACAACCTTTATAGCCTTTTCCTCTAAGATCTCTATGTATACTACATTTATAATCTGATTGTAAATTTGTGCAAGGTTTACCACCATCTTTATTCACCGCGAAATCTACTGATGCTGCAAACGGTAATGCCACACAACATAATCCAAAACATTTTTCACAATCCGCTTTTAAACTATTGTAATTTACATCCTCTTCTACACGAAAATAGTCGTTATGATTAGTCAAAATATATACCCCCTGTTGTCTTTTGACTATTTCATAATATTCCAACTGCACTAAATAATCAATTTTAAAACAAATGGACCTATTTCATTTCAAACAACAACATAATCCATCTATTTCTTTTCATTTAAAAAGGACACCCACTACAATATTAATTATAATTAAATTAAGAACTTTCAAATAACGAGGAGGATTACAATGGCATTAGAAATGAAAACAAACTGTCAAATTTGCGACTATTCCCTTCAGCCTGATTCTGAAGCATACATATGCGTGTATGAATGTACATTTTGTGCACCATGTACAGAGGAAAGACAAAACGTTTGTCCGAATTGTGGCGGCGAACTAGTGCGTAGGCCGAAGAAGAAATAGAAAAAAGCAAAGCGATATCGCTTTGCTTTTTTCTGTTTTTGGGGTATATAGAAATTCTACTAATCACAAATTAAACGTTTAAAAACTTCACACAAACAGGCTCTGGTACAACAACATCAGATTGTAACAGTGTTAACTTCCCTGTCGTTTCATTTCTTGAAAATAGTACAAGATTATGTGACTTTTCATTTGTAGCAATAAGAAATTTCCCAGTAGGATCTAACACAAAGTCCCTCGGCCAATTTCCTTCTGTAGATGTATGTTCCACAAATGCAAGCTGACCTGAATTTTGATCCACACTGAAAACAGCAATACTATTATGACCACGATTCGCTACATATACAAAACGGCCATCAGAAGAAATATGAATAGCACTTCCTTGACTATTTCCAGCAAATTCTTTTGGAACAGTAGAACTATACTGCAACTCTGTAAAGGACCCTTCTTCCGGATGATATGTTAACACAATGACTTCCGAACTAAGTTCAGTCATCACATAAGCGTACTTTCCGTCCGGGTGAAAAGTAATATGCCTTGGACCGCTTCCTGGGTTCACAGACAAGCTATTCACTTCTTTTAATGTACTATCTTTTATTCCATACGTAATTATTTTATCAATTCCTAAATCAACACCTATCACATATTTTTCATCAGGAGTATATCCCGCGTAATGTGCATGTGGTTTTTCTTGTCTTTCTTTATTTGGACCTGAACCTTCATGTGTAACAATAGATTTGGCAGCATTTACAGTTCCAGTTTCTTCATTTACTACAAAAGACTCAATCGTTCCTTTATGGTAATTTGCTGTAACTACCGTATGGTTTCCACTATCCACACTAATATGACAAGGCGAAGCCCCTTCTACTACTTGTCTGTTTTTCGCCTGTAACTCTCCAGTATGACTATTAATCGAATAAGCAGCTACACCACCAGATTCGCCTTCCTTAACAACAGAATAGAGATATTGATTATTTTTGCTAATCGTTACATATGTAGGGTTATCCAGCTTAGCCGCAAGTGTTACATTACTAACTTTTTGTGCTTCCGTATGTAAAGTAAAAGTATATATCCCCTTACTATTTTCTTTCGTGTAAGTTCCAACATATCCAATAAGCTCTTTGTTTTCCGTCATTTTCATAACCCTCTCCCTATAGTTTTTGTTCATCATACTTCTTTTTAAGCAACCTAAAACTATTTTTCATTGAAAGAATATCCTAAAAAATCGGAGTACCTCTTTATACGTTACCATATTTTTCTGCCAAATATCCTCTAAACCCACTTTTTCTGAAAAGCTGCTATACTTTCATATTCTTCTTCCAAGTGACGGGCCAAACGAATATAGATCGGTGTTAAATCTTTATATTTCTCCACACTTCCCATGTTTGGCTCATGATAAAAATTGGCACCTACCATATTAGAAACTACATGTAATGTATCTACTTCACCTAAGCTATATAAACCGAGGATTGCCGCTCCTAGGCAAGAACTTTCGAAACTTTCAGGAACGTATACGTCTTGATGAAAAATATCCGCCATCATCTGTCTCCAAATTTCTGACCTTGCAAAACCACCTGTCGCTTGAATTTTTTTCGGTTCGCCAATTAGTTCTTTTAACGCAAGAAGAACTGTATACAAGTTATAAATGATTCCCTCTAAAACAGCACGTATAAGATGCTCTTTCTTATGATGTAGTCCAAGCCCAAAGAAAGATCCCCGCGCATTCGCATTCCATAAAGGAGCTCTTTCGCCTGCTAAATATGGATGAAATAATAAACCGTCAGATCCAGGATTCACTTTTGCCGCTATTTCCGTAAGCACTTCATATGGATCTTTTCCTAAACGCTTCCCATGCTCAACTTCTAACGTACATAATTGGTCGCGAACCCACCTAAAAATCATACCACCATTATTAACCGGTCCACCAATTACCCAAAGGTCCTCAGTTAACGCATAACAAAAAGTCCTACCTTTCGGATCCGTTACAGGATGATTTGTGACAACTCGCACTGCACCGCTCGTACCAATTGTAATAGCAACTACTCCAGGTTCTATTGCATTTACACCTAAATTCGATAGTACCCCATCACTCGCACCGATTATAAAAGGAGTAGTAACGAGTACATTCATCTCTCTTGCAAGTTCTTCATTTATCCCTATTAAACTGTGCGTCGTTGGAACAACTGTAGATAGCTTTTCATCGGTAATTCCTGCAACACGAAGAGCTGCCTCATCCCATTTTAAAGATTTCAAATTGAACATTCCTGTTGCTGATGCAATAGAATAATCAATTACATATTCCTTAAATAACTTATAGAAAACATACTCTTTAATAGAGATGAATTTATAGCTTTTTGCAAATAACTCAGCATGTTCATTTTTAAGCCAAACTAATTTTGAAAGTGGTGACATAGGATGGATTGGTGTTCCAGTACGAAGGTAAATTTCATGACCATTCATATCATTTTTTATTTTTTCTGCCCAGCTTGCACTTCTATTATCTGCCCAAGTGATACATCTCGTTAACGGCTTCCCTGCTTCGTCTACAGCAATGACACTATGCATTGCCGAACTAAAAGAAACACAAAGAATATCAACTGGCTGCACATTACTTGATTGTATAGTTTCTTTAATCGTATGTATGACCGCTTGAAAAATCTCTTCTGGATCTTGTTCTGCTGTTTCTGGTGCGGGAGAATATAAAGGGTATTCAATCCCATGACTTGTAATAACTGATCCATCCACCGAAAACAAAACTGATTTTGTACTAGTTGTCCCAATATCTACACCAATCATATATTTCGAGCTCACTATGTAACCCCTTTCATATTATTCCTATAACAAAAGAGCACCATGATGTATACAAAAAAGACGCTCCCTTATGAGAGCTACGTTTTAATAAACTTCTCTCTCATAAGGAGGTCCTTTTCATAACTATAGTGCTATTTTGAAAAGTGAAATCTTCATTTCATTATAACTTAGGCGCTTTCGCCCAATCCGCAGCAAACTTTTCAATACCTTGATCGGTTAGTGGATGCATAGCAAGTTGTTCAATGACTTTATAAGGAATTGTAGCAATATGTGCACCCGCCATCGCTACACGAGTTACATGGTCTGGGTGTCTAACAGAAGCCGCAATAATTTGTGTATCTAATAGATGAATATCGAATAATTCAGCAATTTTAGCAACTAATAGTACGCCATCTTCAGAAATATCATCCAAACGGCCTAAAAATGGAGAAACGTACGTTGCACCTGCTCGAGCAGCTAAAAGAGCTTGGTTCACAGTGAAAATAAGTGTAACGTTCGTTTTCACACCTTTTTCAGTAAGGTAACGACAAGCTTCTAATCCTGCTAGTGTCATCGGCAGTTTTATTGTAACTTTTTCATCGCCACCGTTAATTTTAATCAGTTCTTCTGCTTGAGCGATCATCTCTTCGGCTGTAACAGCATCTGGCGTTACTTCTGCCGAAACAGATTCAACGTTAGGCACTGCCTGACAAATTTCTGCAATACGGTCTTCAAACTTAATGCCCTCTTTCGCTACTAAAGAAGGATTCGTTGTAACGCCAGCTAAAACCCCTAGTTTATATGCCTTTTTTATGTCCTCAAGATTTGCAGTATCAATAAAAAACTTCATGATTCATTCCCTCCATTTTTTAAACGCTAACGAGTTATAATTTTAAAATGTTTATTTCTTTTCTACTGCATGTCCGCCAAATTCATTGCGCAGTGCTGCTACAACTTTTCCTGTAAATGTATCATTGTCTAATGAGCGGTAGCGCATTAATAGAGACATTGCGATAACAGGAGTTGCTGTTTGAAGGTCTAATGCTGTTTCTACTGTCCATTTTCCTTCACCAGAAGAATGCATAACGCCCTTAATTTCATCCAGTTTTGCATCTTTAGAAAATGCATTTTCAGTTAATTCCATTAACCATGAACGAATGACTGAACCGTTGTTCCATACTCTTGATACTTTTTCATAATCGTAGTCAAATTCACTCTTCTCTAAAACCTCAAATCCTTCACCAATAGCAGCCATCATTCCGTATTCAATTCCGTTGTGAATCATTTTTAAAAAGTGACCACTACCAGCTTTTCCAGCATATAAGTATCCATTTTCTACAGCTGTATCTCGGAAAATAGGTTCAACGATGTCCCAAGCTTCTTGGTCTCCTCCGATCATGTAACAAGCACCATTACGAGCACCTTCCATTCCGCCAGAAGTTCCTGCATCCATAAAGTGAATGCCATCTTTCTTTAATTGCTCATATCGGCGAATAGACTCTTTATAATGTGAATTACCGGCTTCAATTAAAATATCTCCTTTTGATAATAGAGGTGTAATCTCATTAATAACAGAATCAACAACAGCGTGCGGAACCATAACCCATAGAATTCTTGGTGATTCTAATGATTGAACAAGTTCGTTTAAACTAGACGTACCTGTAGCCCCATACGCTTTCATTTCTTCCACTGCACTCGTATTTAAATCGAATGCAGCTACTTCATGTTTATGATCAATTAAATTCTTCCCTAAATTTAATCCCATTTTACCTAAACCAATTAATCCTACTCTCATAATATAATTCCTCCTTGAATTACCTTTCATCATAAATACATGTTAATAAAATGATGAATATCTTTTGTCATATTGCTTTACTTATAAGAATGTACTTATTTTTTCAATCCCTCATCTAACCACCATTTAAATTCACTTTCTTGTAATAGAGCATGAGCAGCATCCGGACCATACGAGCCAGACTCATAATCATGAAGAGGTAACAAGTTTTCTTCGAACGCTTCAAGGATTGGCTGCACCCATTCCCATGACAATTCAACCTCTCTCCAGTGTGCAAAGAATGTAGAATCTCCACATACAGCATCATAGATAAGCCTTTCGTAAGCTTCCGGTATTCCCACTCCTGTTTGTTCACAAGTAAAATGAATACGAATCGGTTCAAGCTCTCCATTGTTCAATGGATTTTTACTATTTAATTGGAGTGAAACATTTTCATTTGGGCTAATTTCAATGATTAACAAATTAGGTTCTGCATTTGGGTTACTATCTTGATATTGCTGTTTTAATGTATTTTTAAACTCAATTACAATACGAGTAGACTTTTCTTTCATTCTTTTTCCTGTTCGTATATAAAAAGGAACATCAGTCCAAAATGGGTTATCAATCCATAGGCGAGCCGCAACAAATGTGTCTGTTTGAGAAGAAGGATTTACTCCCGGCTCCTCTTTATACGCTACAACTTGTTGTCCTTTTATCTCCCCTGAAGCATATTGCCCGCGAATGATATGGTTCTGAACATCTTCTTTTGTCACTTTACGAAGAGTCTCCATTACTTTTCGCTTTTCCTCACGAATTTCACATGCATTTATCTTTTCCGGCAAATTCATAGCAGTCATCATTAATATTTGCAACATATGATTTTGAACCATATCGCGAATGGCTCCTGCATGATCATAATATGCTGCCCTTTCTTCTACCCCAACCGTTTCACTAGCTGTTATTTGTACATTCGCAATATGTTCTTTATTCCAAATCGATTGAAGAACAGGATTTGCAAATTCAAGTGCTTCAATGTTTTGAATCATCGGTTTACCTAAATAATGATCAATACGGTATATTTCGTCTTCTTCAAACGTTCGACTAAGCCTATCATTCAGCTCTCGAGCAGATGTGAGATCATGACCAAACGGTTTCTCAATCATTAGGCGCTTCCATCCATCCGTTTTATCCAGTCCACTTTCTTTAATATTTAAAGCAATGGTCTCAAAGAAGTCAGGAGTAACTGAAAGGTAGAACATTCTATTCCCTTGTATATTTTGTTCTTCTTCCCTTTCACGAACTACTTGTAATAACCTTTTATAGTCTTCTGGCTTATTCACATCTAACGGACAATAACGAAAATACTCTAAAAAATCTTCTATTTTCGGAGTGCCTTCTTCTCTGCGACGAGAAAAAGTTTCTATGGATTCTTTTACTCTTTTTTGAAAATCTAAATGAGATACTTCACGTCTTCCAAGCCCGATAACGGATATTGGCTTTGGAAGCTTTTGATCTCTATATAAGTTATATAGCGCGGGGTAAATTTTTCTTTTCGCTAAATCCCCTGTCGCTCCAAATAAAACAAAGGTCATCGATTCCAATTTCAGTCCTCCTCGTGATGTATAGTCATTGCCACCTTAGTAAAAATGCATTGTACAGAAGCTACTATTATTGTTGATCCAATCTTACTTCTTAACTTCTAATGTTTTATAGTTGTCGCTTTCTAATTGTCCCCAATATTAATAGTGGCAATTCAAAGCATTTTCCCCACATCCTACTTACTTAGTTAAACTTACATAAAATAACTTAATTATTAAAAGTAATTAAGTTATTTTATGTCTATCATATTAACTACATAGATTATTATCGTCAAGAAAAGTGTCTTGAATTGAAGATTTTTTATTCCGTAATATTTTTAAATGGTTGTTTACTAGGAAAACGTTGCCCCTTAGAATCCACGCTACATTCTCTTTGTACTTTTAGGGATATCATCTCCATGTCCATTTCCTTAAATAAATAATAAAAAGGCAAAAACGAACAGGAATATGTTCGTTTTTGCCTTTTTATTTAACCTTTTAAATTACTTCTATTATTGATTTAAATGATTTTTAACTGCTCTTATAACCAATTCATGATCTACTTCTGGTGGTAATCCTGAGACTGTTATCATCCCAATAACCCCTACGTTTTTTATTTGAATAGGAAAGCATCCACCAAACGCAGCATATTCCGAGCCATCTAAACGGTATTTTTCATGATATGGAACTCCGCTTATTTCACTTTCTATCTGCATATAATACGAGCTATGATTATGCAGGGAAACGACCCGTTTTTTACGCTCAATCCATTTCGTATTTTCCTCAGTTGTCCCTGTCATCTTGAAATGAAATAATTGCACACCATTTTTTGCTATATCAACAGCAATCAATTTCCCCTCTCGCTTTGCTGTTTCAACGATAAATAAACCTAATTGCAAGGCATCTTCATTTGTAAAAGAGGAAAATTGAAGTGTTTCCTCCTCTATTAATATTTGTTTACTTATTTCACTCAAATTTGAATTACTCATATCTTTAACCTCCCTAATTGTCTTATACCACATTGGCACTTTTTAGAATTACCAGACTCTATAGTACCGTAACGCTTGTTTGCTTCTTAATGGTGCTATTATGAATTATATTTAACACGTTAAAAATGTATGTACTTTAAAGTGCTATAGGTATTAAACATTTAGTACAGGAATTGTCTACTTCCTTGATTAATTAAAATATATTAAGGTGTTTGCATTTTTGCAGTGCTACAATGCCCTTGCGAAAAGATACTATATTTTACTTATGTGAATACAAAAAAAGCAAAGCGCCCACGCTTTGCTTCCTACAAAATCCCTTTTAACTTTTCACAAATTAACTTCGCTAAATATTCATAACCTTGTGGTCCGAAGTGTAAACCGTCTTTTTCATCATCTTCTACAAATCTCTTATAATCCTTTTCTTGAATCATTTCAGCGTACAAATTTAGAAAATGACTTCCTGTTTCTTTCGCCACTTCCTCAACCATATTTGCATATTGACCGAGTACTTCATTCGTTCTATTATGTTGCCTTGCTTCATCAACTGGTGCAGGACTAATAAGTAATACTTTTTCTGATGAAATCGCACTTACAATTTTCTCTAAATTTTCTTTGTAAGATTGTAATGGCACTGGATCAAATAACACCGAATCATTCGTACCAAAAAAAACTGTTACAAATTCTGGTTTATGTGTTAATACATCACCTTCAATCCTATGTAACGCATCGAACGTATTATCACCTGGAACACCCGCATTAACCACTTTCCAATTTGGAAACAGCTCTTGCAAACGTGGCGTTAACCTCGGCGTTCCACAAAAAAACGTTTCTTCAGCTGTAATACTATCACCAAAGCATACTAACGTTTTCATTAATTTAGCACTCCTTTTACGTATGAAACAACTTTCCTTCTACCGCTTTCACATATCTTTCCGCAGAACGTTCAACTGCCTCATTTGCATTTTCTTTTACTACTCGGTGAAAGGCGTTATATAGACGATTAAATTGTAACGGTTTCACTCGATTCGCCATTTCTTCCACTTTCCTTGCTGGTAGTGGAATTAAGTTCGGATAGCTGTACATGAAACTCACCCACCGCTCATCCGCTACAACTTGAATAATATCACCTGTTAATAAAATACCTTTCCCATCATTACCTTCTTCCCAATGTAATACAGAACCGCCACTAAAATGCCCTCCGAGACGATGTATAGTAATCCCATCCGCTAATTGTAAAGACTCACCAGACCAATAAATAATACGACTACTTGGACGCATCACCCACTCTTTATCGTCTTCATGTATATAAATTGGTACATCGAATGTTTCTGCCCATTCTACTTGGGTTGAATAATAATGCGGATGCGACAGTGCAATCGCATCTAATCCGCCCCACTCTTTTATCTTCTCAATTGTCGTGTCATCTAAATAAGTAATACAATCCCATAACAAACGATATGACTCTGTTTTTACTACAAATGCCGTTTGACCGATCGCAAATCCTGGTTTTGTCGTAATACTATACAGTCCATTTTCTTCTTCTATAATTTCATTTTTATACGTATCACTCGTTCTCAAGTTTTCTAAAGTTGTCCATGACTGCCCTTTCGGATTAACATATTGTCTCTCCTCATCACAAATAACACAACTTACCGGTTCTTCCACACCCGCTGCATACTGCACGCCACACGTTGTACAAACGAAATTATTCATAGTTATTCCCCTATCCCTTTAATTTTTTATTAAGCTGATATTTGTTGATCATTTTCTGCTTTTTTATTTTCAAGTGATACGCTTATAAGAGTAATAAAGTAGACAACTGTAACCGCCATCGGAATTACAATAAATCCTTTTTCCGCAAAAAGAATCCCACATACTGACGTTACTAATACAGTTCCTACTGCTAAAAAACCATAACTTTTACTTTCATAAATCCATACATATGGTAAAAAATGAACACCTATTAACATCGCTACTACAAAAGGTAACCACTCCGGAAATTGAAAATATGCAAGTAATACAAACGGAATATTCAATACATTTATCCCACCAATTACTCCAGCTAAAGTCCCTAGCGGATTTCCTTTCGCAAACATATCAATTTTTAATAAAGCAGCTATCATTAAGCCGAGAGGAAACACACAGCCCATACCAATTAAATATACCCACACAACTTGCTTTTCTGAAAGAAGAACACCAGTTACGCTCGCTACAATCCAAAATAAAAGACCAGCTATTATAACAGGAAATCCCTTCTTCGTTTTTTGTGCTAAATCTCTTTTTGCTTCTGAAATGTTCATTTCACTATCTCCCCAAAATTATTTGTGCTAAAAAGCTAGCTCAATTTCACCTATCCAATAACGCCAAGCTACTAAGTAATCTTCTAAATCTTTTGGGTGGTGTCTTATACACGTATCTATACGTAAATATAAACCTATGACTATTTCCTCATATAAATCTCGTTCGTTTTTATGAAATACACATTGTTTCATCACATAATCAATCGTTTCTTTTGTTACATCTTCTGGAGTTGAACAGAACGCGTAAATTAAATCATATATAGGATCTCCTAGCACTGGTAATGGATCAATTACTCCATACAGCTCATTCTCTTGGAATATAAAATTATGAAACCCGAAATCACCATGTAATAAAAATGGCTGATTTATTCCAGTCCCTCTATTTGGACTATTCGCTAGTTTAAGAACAATTCTATGCTCTTCCTCACTTATGTAACGTCTTACATTTTCATAAGCTTCCATCACATTTGCCGTTAAAAATTCATTCCAAGATTGAACCAGACTTTCTTTCCACCCCCAGCCATCTGCACCTGGAACAAATTTATACTTATTGATAACTTCTTTTACAAGTGTAATAAGCGTACTTCGTTTATATCCTTGTTCGCACGAAGTACTACCTTCAAGGAAAGAATACACGAAATATGTATGTAAAGGTTCTTTATACAAAAGCTTTGAAAATAACGCATTCCCCTCATAAAAAGAAAGAAAATTAGCTTCTTCACGTATTACTTCCGATCCATTTGACTTCACAACATATTTTCCATCCAACAAATATACAGTACTTGTCGTTCCTCCGCTCAAAACTTTCATGCTATTTGGATAATGTGAAATAACCTTCTCATTAACTAGTTGTTCAGCGATTACTGAAATGTTCATTCACTCACCCTCGTATCTGAAGATTCCCTCAATTCAAAAGACAGCTTCACTATTATTTGACAATCGCAAGAGAATCCCTTCTAACATCTTAATATTGCAGAAATTAATTTTTATTTTATTAAAACGGCTTCCTTCAAGATTTCATCATATAATTCATTCCATTTATAATGATGTGCTGCACTCTCTTCTACTCTAACAAACATCCTTTTATCGGATTCATACTCACCGTCAAACTTATGCACTTCATTAATCTCCATCCGGTAGAACGGCTGATACCCTACTTTTGGATACGGACTATTTTTATTCCAATTTGGATTATCACTATGGTCAACGATAATATATCCAAATAAAGTACATTTTCCTTTTACATAACCTTCTTCCCACGCTTCTCTTTTAAAACATTCTTCTGGTAGTTCCCCTTCTTCTATATGCCCACCAGGAAAGTCCCAACCACGCTGCTCATGGTCTATTAGTAAAATCTTATTATTATTATGAAAACAAAAACCGTGAACACTCGTAATTCTTTCGTATTCTGGCAATATACAATCTTTTTTCCACGTTAACTTCACTTTTGATTCCCCATAATTTGCATATATAGTTACCATTTCCCTCACTCCAAATGATCTTCATTTAATCTAGTAATTTCTATTGAATTATCTCTTTCTTTTATCTTACGAGCCAAACTTTCTACACCAAACACTTCTGTAAATGTGTGACTACCTACAATTAAGTTAATGCCTTTAAATTTCGCATGTTGCACCGTATATAATGTTTTTTCTCCTGTTATGTACGTATCACAACCTTTTTCTAGTGCACGCTCAATAAGATTTGTATTGTTCCCTGCACCTGTTAAAATCGCAATCCGCTTTACTGGTTTATCATGATTTTTCCAACTCTTCACTTTCTCTTCCATTCTCTCTTCAAGTTTTCCAACTAAGTTTGAAAAGGGAATCGCTTCTTTATATTCTCCTATTCCCGGTAGCTCTTCTTCCTCATACGTGGAGTACTCCAGTATTGTATGTATCTCAATTTCATTAAACAACGACGTACACGTGCCAAACTTTACGAAATCTAATGGCAAATGAATCCAAAAATGATTCATTTCATATTCTTTTAATTTCTCAATACAAGCCTCTTCCATACCGAATAAAAAACTCCACGGCGCATGATGTGTAACTATCATATCGACACCATTTCTATATGCTTCTTCAATTGTCTCTAGCGTCAAATTTGTCGTGTAACCTATTTTGTGAAATTCCTCTTTACTAATGTGAGTGAAGCCATACTCATCATCACCGTATTTATTAAGGTGCTCTTCAAAAAGTGATGTAATATGTTCTTTAAACTGCGTTATATTCATTTTCATTTCTCCTTTCATTTACTTTTATATTTCAAAAATAAGGAAATACTATTTAACGACGTTACATACATATAGGAGGACAATATGAAACCTGAATTTTTAAAAGCTATACATGAAGCGATTGGAAATGTTGAGCATATTCATATAGAAGAAAGTGGTGCAGATAGTTTACTCATTCATCATGATGATGCACAGCAATTAAAACAAGTTGCTGAAACGTTAGAACACAACAATTTCCGCTCTACAATTCGAACAACTGGGGATGCTTCGTATATTGAAGTGTTGAACAGATAAAGAGAAGTCCCAGCTATGTGCTGGGCTTTATTCTTTTATATTGAAATTTCCAACTCTTTCACATATACCGCTGTTCCCGCAATATCTATTTGCAACTTCTCATTTTCTACATCTTTCGTTACATAAACCGTTACACGACCATCTTTATTTATTTCCTGTCCTTGCTCAACGATTAACTCCAGTTCATGGTCAAAATCTTTCTCCAAATACGTCGCATAATACGCTCCCATTACACCTGATGCTGTTCCTGTCACAGAATCTTCAATCGTTCCAGCATAAGCTGATGAGAAATGACTCCCATGCATTTGCACCTGTTCATCATAAGTTTCTAAACAAACTGGATGGATAGAAGCGTTAGGTATTTCTTTTAATACCGATGGAAACGCCTCATTTTTAGGTTTCATTCTTTCACATGCATCTAGATTTTTAATCGGTACAATTACAGTCCAGTTCCCGGTACTTCCATATACAATCGGTACACTTGCATCTAAATCCGTTACTTCTAAACCGATACTATGAGCTAATTCTTCTTTTGAACCTGTAAAACCTTTAAACTGAGGTACTGCCTGCCTCATTTTAATAAAGGTTTCTCCATTTTCATGTGCACCTATTTGTATTGGTAAAATACCTGCCTTCGTTTCAATCGTAAGGTTTGTTTTTTCTTCTAATAAACCTCTTTCACGCAAGGCATATATAGTGCCAACTGTCCCATGACCACATAAATCCATTTCAAACCCTGGTGTAAAATAGCGCATTCTTATATCTGCTACTTCTGAAGAAAGAACAAAAGATGTTTCGTTAAATCCAACTTTTTCAGCAACACGCTGCATGTCCTCTTCCGTTAATCCATCCGCCTCTAATACAATACCTGCTGGATTGCCCATATTTGGTTTATTCGTAAATGCGTCGTAATGAAATACGTTTATAGTCTTCATTTCTTTATCCCCTAATCTTCTTCTAATTTTCCAATTGTTAATACATACAGCAAACCATTTCATACTCTTCACTAAAATCCAGTAAGATCGTACCGTACTTTACCACTTCAATTCCCCTACACCCGGCTCAATAAACTTCCCTGACACATCCTCATTTGAATCTATTACCCAATCATATATATTTTGTGCTCCTTCAGCAGGAGTCATATTCGCATCAAAAGCACCAATGTCAGTCTTTAACTTCCCAGGGTGAATTGCGGTTACACCAATTCCTTCATTCTCAAACTCCTGTTGTAAGCAGAGCGTTAACATATTCTGTGCAGCTTTTGCGATCCGATATGAATATGAGAACTGCCCTTGTGGAAATTCTTTTCCGGCCATTTTATGTAATGAACCTAAACGAGAGGATACATTTATTATTCTTGGTTGATTCGACTTAGTTAAAGCCACGTATGTACCTTTTACAGCTCGAATAATTCCTAAGCAATGAACATTAAATAGTTCCATTAACTCTTCTGAATTTGTACGTAAAATCTCGGTTTCCTTCCCAGTAATTCCAGCGTTATTTATAACTAAATCAATATACTCTGTATATTCCTCCAGCTGGTTCTTAATTTGCTCAGTGCTCTCATCAGTCGATAAATCTGCTAATATAGGAAAACATCTAGAACTAAACATTTTCTTCAATTTCATTACCGAAACCTCAGTTCTAACTAACGGATAAACAACATGTCCATTTTCATGAAATACTTTTACTAACTCTAGCCCTAATCCACGATTTCCACCTGTAATAAGTACTCTCATATATCCATCTCCTTATTTTTATAATAAATAAGAAAATCTGCCCACTTACCATTCCCCATAGAAAATGCCTCTCTCATACATTCAAATGAAAAACCAGCTCTTTCTGCAAGACGAATAGATGGATCATTATCGATATGTATATGTAATTCAATTCTATGAAATTGAAGGCTATTAAAAAATAACGGCAGCGCAGCTATTACACTTTCTACTCCGTATCCATTTTTCCAATATTGATTATGAATAGAGTAGCCCATCATTGCCCATTGATAGTCCATACGTAAAATTTTTATAAGTTCTAGCTTTCCAATATTGGCGCCATCTTCTTTCTGAAAAATACCTAAAACGTACATTTCATCCCGTCTTGCCGCCTCATCAAATCCTCTTATCCATTCCGTGAACCATTCTTTTGTTGAAGACGACATGTCATGATAGCCATCATCGTATTTATATTGAGATGGTAACCTCTTATTGAATCCATCTAACCAACTTTCATAATCCTCTTTTTGAAATGGACGGATAATAAGCCTCTCTGTCTCTACTTGTAATAGCGGCAGCTTCATTTATATCTCTTCCTTTAATTGTTAATTGAATATTCTTTATTATCTTACACAAAATACAAATTCTAGTAAATTATTATGTTTTTTATAAACAAAAATCCAGTTATGCTTTATACATAACTGGATTCTTTATTATTTAATAACCTTTTATTTTACAAGAAAAACATCCCTTAATTCCCTCTTCAACACTTTCCCTAAAGCGTTTTTCGGTAATTCGTCCATAAATACAACTTCTGGTATTTTATAGCTTGCTAGTTTTTCTTTACAATGCTGAATAATCTCTTCTTCTGTTAAAGACGTTTGAATGTCCTTTACAAGGTAAGCTGTTGGAACCTCCCCCCAAAAGTCATTTGGAATCCCAACTACTGCAACTTCTAAAACGCCATTTATTTCATGAATTACATCTTCTACTTGATCTGGATATACGTTGTCACCACCGCGTACGATAACGTCTTTATATCTTCCCATAATATGTAGAAATCCATCATCATCTATCATACCGGCATCACCCATGTTAAACCAATTATCTTTTACTACCTTCTTTGTTGCCTCTTCATTATTCCAATATCCTTTAAACATGTACGGGCTTTTCACATGAATCTCTCCAACTTCATTTGTTGTTAGCTCATCACCTGTTTCTGGATGAACAATTTTCAGCTCTACATGTTTCAAAGTTTTCCCTACAGAAGACATTTTTTCTTTTCCCATATTTGGATGCCAAGAAGTTACTACCCAACCTTCTGTACTCCCATAACCTTGCACCATATAAATGCCTTTTTCCATATATTTTTGAATGAGTGTTTCTGGCACTTTTGTACCACCACTTTGCGCTACTTTAAAGGCCGAAATGTTGCGCTCTTTTTTATCTAATTCATCAAGCATGTAACTATAAACAGCTGGGAACGCAAGCATCGTAGTAATTTTCTCTTCTTCAATCTTATCCCAAATAAGAGTAGGATTCGAATCAGCTAAAAAGACCATCGTAACGCCATGATAAATACAATTTAAAATAGAAAGCACGCCACTCATATGAAACAATGGGTGCACTGATAAAAAGCGTTCACCTGCTGGAATTTCTCTTTGCCCCGCAATTTCAGTAAAATAATGATGTAAGTTTTTATGACCAATTACACATGCTTTTGCCTGTCCAGTCGTTCCTGAAGTAAATAAGTAAATGGCATCATCATCTTCATGAACTTCCACATTCGGCTCTGTTGTTGGCTGTTCCTTTAATTTTAATTCAAATGAGCCAAATCCTTCTTTTGTCGTCTCAATTACATAAGGAATTTCTTTAACTGCATCAATCTTTAATACAACTTCACTAAATTCATCATCAATAACTAATACTTTTAATCTCGCTTCTTTTACAATCGATTCTAATTCATAAGCAGTAAGCTGATGATTAAGCGGAATAAATACCGCTCCAATTTTTAAGCTTGCCATCATAACGCTTGGAAACGGATGGTTATTTTTGCATAGAATTCCTATACGATCTCCTCTTTTCACACCGGTATATAACAAATAATGTGCAAGCTGATTTACTCGTTCATTATACTGCTGAAACGAATACCTTTTCTCTCCACCGAAAAGCGCTTCCAAATTTGGTGACTGCATTGCTCTTTTTTGTAATAATTGTCGCATCGTTCTCAAGTAAAACTCCCCTTTATATATGTTAGGTTTTTTATTTTACCAGATTAACTATTAATTTACTAAAGATTACACTTAGTGAATATAAAATCAATAAAAATAGCCATCTACTTAACAAGTAAATGGCTATTTCCTCTTATATATTAGTATACTGCTTATTCATCACATATCGTACATACTCAGGTGCACTTTTATTAATCTCTTCATCACTTAGTTTATATTCTGCACCATATAAATAAAATGAAGGTATAAATTTCATGTCTGTATATAAGCACGTAGCTTGAAATGGTTTCGTCAACTCATCCATCATAATTCCGCTATTTTCATAGTCTTTTTCTAATCCACCTATAGAAATAGCTAGACCAAATTCTTTCCCCTTCACTTTATCCCCTTTTGATCCGTACGCAAATCCATATGTTAATACATCGTCAAACCATTTTTTCAATAATGGTGGTGAGCTGTACCAGTAGAGCGGGAATTGAAATATATATCGGTCGTGTTCTACTAACAGCTTTTGCTCTTCTTCAATATTAAACTCCCAATTCGGTGCCACTTTATATAATTCATGCACCGTTATTTCATCCGAATATTTCTCAAGTTCTTCTACCCATCTTTTATTAATTCGAGATTTTTCAATATCAGGATGTGCTACAATTACAAGTGTTCTCATCATTCCCCAGCCCCTTTTTAAATTATTCAATCCTTTACGCATTAGTATGAGTGAGTCACATATAATTGAAAAGTACGTACTTTAAAGTGCTATAGGAACCTTAAAGTACCTTTGGAGGTGTTATATGAATCAAAATGATGACTGCCCAATTGCAACGACACTCGATGTAATCGGCGGAAAATGGAAAGTTCATATTTTATGTGTTTTGGCGGATGGAAAAATGCGAACAAATGAAATCCGACGAGAAATCCCAAATATTACACAAAAAGTTCTCACACAACAACTTCGGCAACTTGAGGCTGATGGGATTATCCATCGTACTGTATATCAAGAAGTACCACCAAAGGTTGAGTACACAATAAGCGAACATGGAAAATCTTTAATGCAAATTATGGATGAACTATTTGAATGGGGAAAAGACCATCAGATCAAAAGATTAAATGACTAAAAGAACCCTATTAACTTTGTTACATCTTCTATGTCAAGAGTTCTTCTGAAATTTTATAATAGGGGTATGTCACATCACTATTAATCTAGCAAAAAATACCCCTAGAATGAAAAAAAGCTTATTTCTCAAAGGAATGAACTGTAGTAAAAGAAAATTACATATTCTTATACATATAGCTCTTATGTAAAATTCTAAAAAGTTATGGGAACGGAATTACTTTCGTATCCTCTTCTTAATTTTGTAGTCTAGTCAGCATTTAGAACAAACTTAATAATATCGCTTTTGTACGATTGTCCGTTACTTCATAAAAAATTTCTAATCCTTTTCGAGTACCTGTAACGATTTTAGCAGCTCTTAGTTTGGATAAATGTTGACTAATTGTACTTTGAGGCATTTGTAATGTTTCATACATTGTTGTTACATTAGTAGGGCCTTTTGTAAGCATTATTTCTACTAAGGATAAACGGACAGGATGCGCCAATACCTTCAATACTTCAGTAATCTCTTCCAACATTTCTTTTTTTTCTTTCATATTTCTTTCTCCCCTTTTATATAAACATTAATGATATCCATATATATAATTCGGACGGATATATGATTTTGTGTCCGTCATTTTAAAAATTTAAATATTAAAAACCCTTTTAGCTTGAAACTAGAGGGGGTTATTACCACGAAATGAATTCCCATCTTCAATATTCTATAGATTCTTCTTTCCATTCCCTTAATGTTGTGTGGCAGAAATGTTTTTCTTCTCCTTTTCAGGCCCGTTATTTCCGCTTATATTTCCTTGCTCAGACCCTCTACCGTTGTTTTCTTGCTGATGTCCATTATTTCCTTGAGACTCTCTACCGTTATTCTCTTGCTGATGTCCATTATTCCCTTGAGATCCTCTACCATTATTCTCCTGCTGATGTCCATTATTTCCTTGAGACTCTCTACCGTTATTCTCCTGCTGATGTCCATTATTTTCTTTTTGAGGTCCTCTACCGTTGTTCTCTTGTTGATGTCCATTATTTTCTTGCTGAGATCCTCTACCATTATTCTCTTGTTGATGTCCATTATTTCCTTGCTGAGATCCTCTACCGTTGTTCTCTTGTTGATGTCCATTATTTTCTTGCTGAGATCCTCTACCATTATTCTCTTGTTGATGTCCATTATTTTCTTTTTGAGGTCCTCTACCGTTATTTCCTTGCTGATGTCCATTATTTTCTTTTTGAGGTCCTCTACCGTTGTTTTCTTGTTGGTGTCCATTATTTTCTTTTATTTGCTTCGGTTGCTGTTCCTTGGATTGCTTTTGTTCTATATGCCCCTGCTTCTCGTATCTTTCTTCTTTTGCAGGAGACGAATCCGATGATACATCAGGAGATGACTTTGGTTGCTCTTGATTAGACGGCGGTACAGGAGGAGTAAGCGATTTCTGCTTCTCATTCTCTTGTTTTATATAAACACCTGTGCCAACTCCTGCTTTCTTAGCATTCTCCCGTATTTGCATCGTACTGCTTTGATATTCGACTGTAATATGTTTTATCTCATACTCTTTCCTCAATTCCTGCATAGCCTTTTCCAACTGTGGTTCTAGCGACTTGTCCTTTGTAACAGCTGTTAGCATAACTTGCTTATCATTCGTTAAGTACTTATCCTCTTGACTCTGCTTTATAATAGTGCGTATCACATCTTGCAGATGCTTATTTTCCCACCCTTTCATTTCTTTTAAAATACGCCTTCCGTCATCATTACAAGCCCTCAAATCTATAACACGAAGATCTTCCGTTACGCTCGCCTCTAAACTTGGATTTATATCAACTGAGACATAAGCAAACACTTTTTCTTCTGGTTGATTGTAGAAAAACAGCAATACGCATAGAAAACCAGCAACAATTACTGTTGTAGGCTTTAAGAAAGGTGGCATTGAAAAACGCGGTGCTCTTTGTTCTTGTTCGTTAAACGAGATTTCCTCTCCAATCATGTAAGAGTGTACTTTTCTTTTAAACGTAATAAACTCTCCATTTGGAGTTAAAACAACTACGTTATGTTTTTTTATATCCATCACAATTCCTTTATTCATCATGCTTCTCCCCTCTAATATAATCCAGAATATATGTATAGTTGTTTGCAAAGATAATACACATCGCAATAATGTATTTTCTATGTCGCTCCAACGTTTTACGACTTACCCTAACACGTGGTTCAATATGTTTAAGGGGTAACTTTTTCTTTCGGAACAGCTCTTCCATCATTTTCTCGTCTTTTATAATAATCTTTACAATTTCTATTAAGTGCTCACGCGTATCACGATGTTTAGGAGATTCCTTAGCAAGCTCTGAAAATGTGATTTTAAACTCAGCTAGTACACTTTGAAAATGAAGAATTTCCTCCTTACGGTTACTATTTTCTATCTCTTTCATATACTCCGTAAGCGACACTTGCATTTCTAACATTTCCTCTTGCTTATCTTCTTTTAAAAAGACAAGGTTATGTTTAGACTCCTTGCGTATATAGTCAATTACATCTCTTTTTATAAGAAGATCAGCAAACGCTAGAAAAGATTTTCCTTTTTTATATGAATACTGTTCAATTGCTTCGTTAAATGCAAATAATCCAATGCTATATTCATCATCCTGCTCTGTAATATATCGGCGGCAGACAGACGATATTGATTTTCTAATAAACGGCTGATACTGTACGATAAAAGCTTCCTTATCTCCACCGTTGTTTTGTATGTTAAATACGATATCTTCTATTTTCGTTTTTTTTAAGATTTTCATTACTAAACTCAACACTAGTAATCTCCCTGCCTCCTTCTGCTTCAAATTGCAAAATGGTCACTAAACAAGTGACCATTTAACCACATTTTCTTAGTACTTTTCTTTGGGCTTGTCTTCTTGCTGTTACTCATATTTTTCGAGACCGACTTTTTTATATGACTATTTTTTCCACTTGTACCAAAGTGAAGTCTGTATGTTGTACTGCTTCTTTTGCAATACCACTTGCTCTTTTCTATTTTAGCTGCAATCTTTGAATAACTCTTCGCTATATTTTTGGTAATTTTAGCTTTTTCTTTCATTTGTTTTCTTCTACTTATATATATTCGAAGGAATAAATGATTTTATGGGGGTTAAAAAAATATTTTTTCAAAAATAAAACCATCAATTTGAAAAAAGATTGTTCAAATTGATGGTTTTATTGTTATATATTATTTTTTTATAACCAAGGTTAATCATTTCTTTAATTTATTATCGCTATTAGACTAAAATTCCATAGTACCCCCAGAACGAAATGTTGTACTAACTTGTAACAAAACAGCTTATTTTGGATTATTAGTTTTTCTTGACTTGCTGGCAATTGCCCATATAACAACAATTAGTTACATTAATATTTTATTCGTTGTTTTATTTCTTTAAAACGATCATGTATTAATTTCTTGATATCCGGGTGATCCTTATATAAGGTAACGGTATACATGATGGAAGATGCAAGAATAGTAGACCATATTAACCAATCTCCAGCATGAGAAAGAACTTGAATTATTTCACTCGTAAACTGTTCCTGTCCCGCATGAAATGTCGATATGAGCGAGTTAAGATTGAACAACAATAAAATAACAATCCTGCCCAAAAGCATAATAATCCATCCGATAATATACGTATAGCCTCCAACACTACATAATTGATTATTATGATGAAAAACTTTCACCCTCTTAGCTTGCCAATAACCAACTATCGCTCCTAATATAAGCAAGCTAATTAATTCAATTGTAATAATATAATCCAATCTATTTGGGAGACCCATATAAGTTCTAATTATAGCCATGATTGGTATACCAAGAAGATCGAAGCTATCTACTTTCTTCGGGATAAGCTGCCTAATAATCAATACAATAACGACTAAAAGAATAATAATGAAAACTTTATTCATGCGATTAATCCCTCTTTTTTTCTTTTAAATAATACTCAATAAGTTGATTTACTTTTTCTTCTGGATATGATTCTGGTGTTTGAAGGACATGAATTACTAGCCCATCAATAAATCCGTACAGTATCTCTAATTCAAATTCTCTATTGTGACCTGGTGTGACGTATCCGAGATCCCTCATTAAATCTAGAATTATTCCCATAAGATACCTCGTATGGTCATCCATTTTCTTTCGAAGTTCAATAAGTTCTGGAGAACTAAAGGATATACCCAGAAATGTAATCCAAACCTTTCCTTCCAACATTTCTTCTTTATTAAAAGGAATAATAAATTTCATTAATCTTCTAAGTGCTTCTTCTTTCGTTCCCTTAAATTCACTTGTACGAGTGTTTGCCCGTTCTTCCATTCGATTCAATACTAAATTCATTGCATAATGAATTAATTCATTTTTAGACGAAAAATGATGCTGAACAAGTCCAACCGAAATGTTTGCTTCGTCAGCGATTTGCTGTATAGAAGCTTTATCAATACCTTTTTCTAATATTACACGCCAAGTAGCAGTGGCTATCTGATTCTTCCTTTGTATTTGATCAACTATTTTAGGCACTCATATCCTCCTCCTTTTTTATAATATGATCATATTATAAAAAAAGTACCTAAAATAATATGACCATATTATTTTAGGTTTCACATTGCTATCAAGCCAACAAAACAAAATTCCCCTAAAATAAAAAAATACGGTATTCCTACCGTATCCTCTAAAAAAAGAAACAGCATATACTAGCATTTTTGACAAAACGTTAGGTAAAAGTAAGAACATACAGTAGCTGGCTTTATTTTTAATATCCTTCTTATTCCCCTTACAATCGTTTCAAAAAGATAGTAAATTTTTTCAAGAAGGCTCTTACTGTCGACGTTCAAAAGCAAGACGTACAGCAAGACCTGTCAAAACGCTTGCCATAAGCCAACGCTGCACTCGCAGCCACGTTGGACGTGTGCCAAACCATTTGGCAACTCTACTTGCTGTAAATACAATTAGGAGGTTAACTATAAAGCTAACCGTTATTTGCGTAAAGCCCAGAACTGCACCTTGTAGAAGCAACGATCCTTTCTCAGGATCTTCAAATTGAGGTAGAAGTGACACATACAAAATAGCAATCTTAGGATTCAGAAGATTCGTCATAAGTCCCATTAGAAATAATTTCCGCGGCGGCTCAATAGCAATAGTACGAGGTTCCATAATAGATGTAGCACCAGGCTTAATCGAACTCCATGCGAGCCAGAGCAAGTAAGCGGCACCTGCCCACTTAACTGCTTCATAGAGAGACGGAACAGCAAGGAAAAGAGCTGTAAGCCCGAACATCGTTGCGATTATATAGATTATGAAGCCAAGCATGATACCCAAAAGAGAAATGAATCCTGCCATACGCCCCTGCGTAATCGAGCGAGAAATGAGATAAATCATGTTAGGCCCAGGTGAACAAACCATGCTAAGTGAAACAATTGCAAAAGCTAGCACAGTACTAAAGCTGACCATGAATCTTCCCCCTTTATCTTACATAAATTTCTTATCGTCCATTTTATCATGATTGAGGAGAAAAAAGATTAATGTATGCCTATTCATATAAGGTTAACATAGCGTATTATTATCGGGATTCACTGTAAGTAGTAACTTTAATATCACTATGGATAGGTTACTTTTAAAGCCTTGTGATCACGAAAGGCCCCTAGTTTTAAAAAATGGAGGACTTTTCATAGTCTTCTAAATACAGGACAAGAAGAAATATGATATTTCGAATCCACTTTTGTATATCATCAAAATACCGTTCTATAAATGCAACGTTGATATAAAACATGAGAAATACAACAAAGAAGGCAAAGTCACCAAATTTATCATTCAATTTTTCATTAGTAAATGTGCTTACATGAAGGAATAGTAAAGCAAAAGTTACTAAGAATAACTCAAATAGCCTTTTTTTGCTCACGCCACCACCACCCTACAGTAATTTCCTTTCGTTTGATTTTATCAGAACGTAGTGTGTAGTAGACTACGCTTGTTATACTCATGTAAAAAAAGGCTAACAATTCAAGATCGTTAGCCCTACTTTCCATATTCGTGCCTTTTAAAATACATTAAAAGACTAAGTTCTTCAACTTACACTATATTCTCCTTTTATTACAAAAAACGAACCTCGAATTGTTCCAGCAAGTTTAGACTTTTGCCTAGCAAATTTAAACTTATCTTCTAACTCCTTTGGTATCTCCATTCCTTCAGAAAGCTTAAATCCAACGGCCCGCTTTTTCGGGTTATCCAACGTATACATGACGTTGACTGCAAGACCATCCTCATAAAAGACATAGGCAAATTTAATATTTCCCACTTGAAAACACGATGTTTCTAAAGGTTTGGCCGCAAACTCAATATCACGTTCTTCTTTCAAAATACGATTCACATAATCAAGAGTCTCCCCGCTTTCATTAGCTGGTACAACTGTAAATTCATGTTTGTATTTGTTCATAAAGTAACGTGCTTCATGGGCACGTAAACCAGCAAGTGCTTCTGCTACAGGTGAAGACTCTAAGCCAGCTATAGTTACATTTTTAAAATCAACGATACCGGACAATTCCACCCCTCCTTTAATCTCTTTACTTCCTAACAACTGGAATCCACATTTCACCAAATACTAAACCGTTTTGCTGCCCCATCTCAACCGTTGTATT
Organism: Bacillus nitratireducens; assembly: GCF_036320425.1. Lineage (NCBI taxonomy): Bacteria > Bacillati > Bacillota > Bacilli > Caryophanales > Bacillaceae > Bacillus > Bacillus nitratireducens. The sequence goes on along the minus strand of NZ_JAUMJO010000002.1, from coordinate 782,231 downwards.
TGGTCCACCAACATAGGCAAAATCATTTACTTCTGGTAAGACTTGACCAAAAGCAATGCCAGTAAGCTTATTACTTAGCTCCTCAGCCGTCTTACCTTCCCCTTTAACTACTAAATATTTCCCCCTAGGAAACTGGATAACTCTAGATTCTTCTTGTATCGTTTCCTCTGTCATGACACCAGCATAATACATCATCTTGTTATTCACCGCTTCACTCACAGAAAAAATGTAATCATTTGTGGCTAAAGCTTTTAAAGTGTCCAGCCTTCCATCTTCTTTAACAGCTGACCAAAAGTCTTCCTTTTCTTTATTTATTCCAGCAAAGTCTGTGTATTCACTCTTAATTTCAGTTCCAATACCTAACACGATAAAGCTATCTTTTTCTTCTAGCGTATAATTTTTCATATTCAAAACCTTCCTCACTTTTAAATTAATCAAGTAATTTATCTTTTCTCTTGATGAGTTTATAATAACCTTAAATCATGTCAAAAAATGATACTGTTTAGGAGACCAACATGAAAAAAGTTGAACGGATTAATACCATCATGCGGTATATCAATAACCGCTCTCACTTTACAATTTCTGAAATCATACGAGAATTTAACATCTCACGATCGACAGCTATTAGAGACATTAGAGAGATTGAAGCCATGGGGATGCCACTTGTCGCTGAAGTTGGAAGAGATGGGGGATATTCTGTTATGCATAACTCTATTCTGCCCGTTGTTCGCTTTACTGATAACGAGGTCAAAGCTCTTTTTATTGCCTTTATGGCCACAAGAAATCAACAACTTCCCTATCTAAAGAGTCGTCAGTCTTTAGCTGAAAAACTACTAGGACTCATCTCAGAAATCCAGCAGGATGACCTTGTTCTTTTAAATCAACTCTTACTTTTTGAAGGGACTAATCCCCACAACCCCGACTTACTCGAGCTTTCTGACCTCCCACATCCTATGTTAGAAAAACTCATCCAAATCCTTCTTTTGGATAGCCATTTATTGATTACCCTAAAAGAAGAGGCGGAAATCAAGTCTTATCCAATTTATCTACTGCACCTTTATCAAGAAAAAAGCCATTGGATAATTGAAGGCTTTGACGTAAAAGAAGAAAAGAAGAAGATGTTTCCTGTCGATCATCTCATCAATGTCGAACCCTATACGACAAAAAAGAAATTAAGTAAGAAAAAGGTTTTAGAAAAACTCAGTAAGAAAGACGAAGCAATCAACCTTGTACTTGAACTCGGTCCAAAAGCAATTGCCCAGTTCAAAAAATATCATCCTTTAAAAGTTTCAATTTCCTATACAAACCCTTACCAATCCACAGCCATTCTAAAAACTTTTATCAATGTTAACAATCTCGATGAATTAACAGAGATAACAAATTGGCTACTTTTCCTAGGTAAGGATATCAAAATGAAGGCAATGCCTGAAGAAGTGTTACAAGGCTTAAAAGAGAGATTATGTTTATACTGCCCATAAGCGGTGACCAGTTACACCCCCAATAATATTGAGGTGTAATAGATGACAGTTACCTCGATTTTCAAGCATATAGAGAAAATATTTTATTTACTATCGCTGCTCTTCTAGGAATAAAGCCAACACAAAAAAAGACATGAACTAATCTTCGTTCATGTCTTTTTATATTAGAGTTTAATTTCCGTTAAAATTCGAGTGTGGATTTGTCTTATCCATAAGATTTTTCATTCTTTTTTCATATTTCACTATTTTGAACTAAAACCAACAATAGTGAATTAGAATAATGACTTAATACTTGCTAAGACAGTAAGTATACCTACAACAATGACAAATACATTGCTCATTTTCCCTCTGTATTTAGCTAGTACTGGTACTTTACGGATCGCATACATCGGTAATAGACACAAGATAGCAGCAACTAACGGTCCGCTAAGGGCATCAATGATTCCAAGAATACTTGGATTTGCATAAGCAACATACCAGCATGTTAATACGACAAAAGTAAGGATCACTGTTTTAATTGTTTTTTCTTCTATATTTTTTCCGCGTGTTTTACCAAACTTCATAATCACGTCACGCATTACCTCATATGCTCCTATATAATGGCCAAGGAAGGACTTAGTTATAGCCACAAAAGCAATGATAGGAGCTGCAATAGTGATTACTGGTGAATTCAGCTCATTAGCTAGATACGATAGAATTGATAAGTTTTGTTCTTTAGCCATCATAAGATCTTTTGGAGTTAAACTCAGTGCACTACTCCAAACAAAGAACATAACTACTACGAAAGTCATGATATAACAAACTTTTTGTATTTGAGCACATTTGGCATCAGTAGCTTCTATTCCATAGGTAGCTCTCTGCTTTATAACAAATGACGAAATAAGAGGAGAATGATTAAATGAAAATACTATGATTGGTAGTATCATCAAGATCACTCCAAAATACCCTGTTCCTGTTGAAGCAGTAGTAGCACTTGAAAAACTAAGCATTGACGTATTCCACTGTGGGATTAAAGATATTGAAATAAAAAGTAAAGAAGCAATAAACGGATATACTAGCATGCTCATTATCTTTACAATGATATCTTGACCAAAATTTAGTATAGCGATAAGACCGAGTACTAATACAAGCGATAAAATGGCCCTTGGAGGCTCCTGCATGTGCAATTGATGCACGATAAAACTACTTGCAGTATTTGTAAGTGCAACCGAATACATTAGCACGATCGTATAAATTGAAACGAAATATACTATGTTAAAAATTATACTTGCCTTATTTCCGAAATACTCTCTTATTGTACCTGTAATCCCCTCATCAGCAGAATTAGAAGCGTATATCATTTTAGCAAGTGCCCTATGTGAATAATACATAACAGGAAATGCAAGTATAGTGATTAACAGTAATGATAATAAACCACCTGAACCTGCATTAATAGGTAAAAAGAGTACTCCTGCTCCAATTGCTGTTCCAAAAAGGCTCAATGCCCAGGTAGTATCTTGTTTATGCCATTTTTTAGGATCTAGATAGTTCTCATTTTTCACTGCAGTATTTTCAGCTTGAAATTCTATTTTTTTTGCAGTATTCCCATTCATATAATAAATCCCCCTTGTATCCTATTCTTACGTCTCTTTTTAGGCTTAAGAATATAGACCATTCTTAAAAAATGAATCACTTACTAGGTGCGTCACATTGTAAACGATTCCACCTAAACCTGTTGCAAGGCATTTATCCTCCAACCCTGTACTTCGTCAACATTGATGATATTGTGTACACCAGCTAATACGATGTCCGCTGCTACTAAACTCTCTTGAAGAAATTCTCCTTCTGGTCACACACCCTTCTGTAATTAATCGTTTCAGTCTGTCCAACTTTAAAATGTTTGATATTTTCTCCGTAGGTAATCGGTTACCTCTCGACGCCCTCATTATAACGTTTATATTTGCGAGTCTAATATTTTTTTATTTTTAGAAAGACTGAATAAACAGAATAATGAATAGATAATAAATCACAATTGGTATGTAGCGATTGTGTCCATTGTTTGAAGCTGTATTAGTTAGTAAAAAGGGGAAAATAATACAGATATCATTTTTGTTAACACGTTGATTATATTTGGAACTCATTATAAAGATAGTTATATTCCCCTTTGCTGAAATATCTTATTTTGGACGTAAAAACTGTTATAATAAATAATCCTTGTAGATATAAAGGAATAAATTAAGAAAACATAAAATCACAAAACTGAATATTTATCACTAATTTCGAATCAATATACATTTTTCAGAAAAAAAGAACTTCTTTACAGAGGAGCCACCACATCTTCTATAATGATTGACATGTTACGCCTTTTAAGAGAATAACACCATAAGTTTCCATTTACCATATGTAATATTTATTAAGTGTAGTTTTTTCTAAATATGCATAATTTCATATTTAGAAAAAGATAGTATACTTTCGTATTTTGTAAACGGGTTTATGCTGTTCAGAACTTTGCAACAGACCCGATTGTTGAACAAAGAAATACACTACAAAATAGATCTTCTGATTAAAGTTTTTACAAATTATCAATCTTTATTCTTAATGATCAGACTGATTTATAAATTATCGAACCTTATTTTAAACCCACAGTAGTTGGAGGAAGTTTGACGCTAACAGATGATACACCTCCTGAAATATCAGAAAGATAAAAAGAACCGGCATCCTTCCCATGAAGAATACCGGTACTTCTCATTTATCCCGCTATTTGTGGGCAGTAAAACTCCCACTGATTAAAGTTTCACTTTATCACCCATACAAAATCGCATGAAATACGCCTAACAGTAAGTATTGATCTTGTATATAACCCTCATCATATACATTCATCTCGATGTAATACATATCTTCCTCAAGACGAATATTCCAATCTGCGATTACATAGCCCTTTCGTAATAGCTTTCCAAGCCCAAGTGAAGTTTTGTGAACAACATATTCTTCTGTCTTATATGTAAAGGTAAATAAGAAATTTGCATCCAATAACTTTCCGTCACATACAATTACTTCATGCTCTGCATCATTATTATCGATGTACGTTACTAAAATCTTTCTTTGACGCTGCCTACTTATATCCTTTGCAATAACGCGAATATTGTCCTTACTATCCTTGATTTCATAAATGATATTACTACCAACTTTCGGAATGAAGTCTAGCACTTTCATCAGCGCATTTTTATAATAGCCCCGTACTAAGCCTACTTGCTCGCTTCCATTGTAAACCTCTATCGACGTCGTGTCCGCTTTACTATCACACAGTCGTTTGTAAGAAAGCTGCATCATTCGCTCTCCTCTTAAGTACTGATCAAACGTCACAGGATATTCTATCGCGCGCAGTTCCTTATTTAACCCATACAAATAGCGTTGAACGCTCTCTACTAATGTTGTAGTAGATATACACTCCTGAAGTTCAAATTGTTGCCAACTGGAAGAAACCCTCCACTGATTGTCCTCTTCATAGAAGAAACCAAGAATTACGTCAGCACGGTCACTCGTTTCATAATTCATATGTACGTTCTGTCCGTGTTGAATTTGTTCCATCCACTGTCCTAAATAAATGCCCAGCTCTGCGACCTTCATGCATGACTTTTGAAAAAATACCCTGTCACCCACACAAATCGTTAAATCCCCTTCGATAAAGCCATTTGCATAAGCAACATACCGCGGCTCATCCTTCTGTGGAATATCCTTGTCTATTTCAAACGAAAACGTTAACATCCTTTACTCACCTCTAGTTGTTACACAGCTCACACCTGACATCGCATCACTCTGAGAAACTATGTATATACATATATTTAATTAACGCACTATAACGCGTGAATGACCTTAGCATAGTAGCACTATTTTTTCTTCGCGAATTCCCTCAAAACAATACACTCCCACCATCTCCAAAGAAGTAATTTTTTCATCACAATAGCAAACTTTACCCCTTTTCCAATCGGATAACGAAGCGTAGTTTTTTTGCGATTGTAATAGGAACAATTGAAATGCATGTAATGAGTGTACATCTAATTGTTCAATTTGTATATGTTCCGCAAGATGTAGTGCGGTAGCTGATTCTGGTACAAACACTCCTCAACGTTTGTAAGTAACCATATAAACTTAGATATACTGATACTAGTACTATAAAAAAGGATCCTGATTAGTCAGGACCCTTTCTTCTCTTTTATAGAGGCATTTTGTACATTGATTTTATGACGATTAGAATTGCAGTCAAAACATTATCTCTTCCCATTTAACTCTCTCAGGCTGATTTTTCTCAACGTCTGAACCTACTTACGTACCAACTGCGTAACCAGTAAGAATACCAATAATTATAGCAATAACTAAGAATCATATGATTTAAATCCATTTTCCCACATATATTTTTCCGGAAAGTTTAGTTTCCATAGAGAACCGATGGTGCACTTACCCTAACTGACGTTTAAATGCTTTACCTGCGAAGAAGTAAGCGATAACCATAATGCCCACACACCAAGCAAGTGCAATCCAAATATCGTTGCCAACAGACCCTTCATATAAGAGGGCACGAATCGCATTCACGATTGATGTCACAGGCTGGTTCTCAGCGAATGCACGAACAATTTTTGGCATAGTTTCAGTAGGAACAAAGGCTGAACTAATAAAGGGCAGAAAAATTAGTGGGTACGAATAGGCTGTCGCCCCTTCCATAGACTTCGCCGTCAACCCGGGAATGACAGCCAACCACGTCAGCGCCAGCGTAAACATCCCGAGTATTCCAGCTACTGCGAGCCAATCGAGAATATTAGCACTGGAACGGAATCCCATTAAGAGTGCAACAAGGATAACCACCACGATAGTAAGCACATTAGCAACAAGTGATGTTAATACGTGAGCCCATAATACCGACGAGCGCTTGATGGGCATCGTAATGAAACGTGCCATCAGTCCACTCTTTACATCCGTAAACAACCGCACAGAAGTGTAAGCCACACCGGATGCGATAGCCATTAGCAAGATTCCCGGCAATAAATAATTGACGTAGTTATCAGTTCCTGTCTTTATAGCCCCACCAAATACGTCAACAAACAACAGCATCATCATAATCGGTGTAATCGCTACCGTAATAATCGTATCCGGACTGCGCATGATGTTGCGCATTAAGCGCCCTAGTAATACCCCTGTTTTGCTTTTCATTTACATCTCCTCCTTTTTGCCGATGATCGCAAGGAAAATTTCTTCCAATGTCGGCTGCTTCTCGATATACTCCACTTTTGCTGGTGGGAACATCTCTTTCAGTTCAGTAAGAGTACCAGTCGTAATGATTTTTCCGCCATGCAAGATCGCAATACGGTCCGCTAGTTGTTCTGCTTCCTCCAAGTACTGAGTCGTGAGCAAGATCGTTGTGCCGCCGCCGGCAAGTTCCTTGACTGTATCCCACACTTCAATCCGCGCTTCAGGGTCAAGCCCTGTCGTTGGTTCGTCGAGAAAAATGACTGCTGGCATCCCGATCAAGCTCATAGCGATATCAAGACGGCGCTTCATCCCACCTGAATACTGATCTGCCCTCTGGTTGGCTGCATCGGTCAGGCTAAATCTTGCAAGTAAATTATCAGCGACTTGAGCAGGACTAGAAACTCCACGCAACTTGGCGATCATTATTAAGTTTTCTCTCCCAGTGAGCATGCCGTCTAAAGCTGCGAACTGTCCTGTCAGGCTGATGCTTTGACGAACATGATCCGGTTGACGCTGGACGTCAAAACCGCAAATACCTACTTCACCGCCATCTTGCTTCATCAGCGTCGAGAGTATGTTCACCGTCGTCGTCTTGCCCGCTCCATTTGAGCCCAGCAGTGCGAAAATTTCGCCACGCTGCACCTCAAAATCCACCCCTTTTAATACTTCCTTGTCTTTAAAGGATTTTTTTAACCCTTTTACCGAAATCGCTGCATTGCTCATACTTTTTCCCCCTTATTAAAATAATTTGCAAAGATAAAATACTTACGACCTCTATTTAGTATCACTGATAATCTGTATTACTTAGTAGTGGTGTAAAAATAGAACTGAATAGCGATGGCGGCAATTCACATTTGTAACCAGCTAATCAGTCGGTATTACTAATTGCATTTATTTTTTTCTCAATTTCTTCATGATGCTTTCATTCAAATCTTCACGATACTTAGAGACATACGTTTTAGCGTTTGCCACTAGTTCGTCAGCAAAGGATGCTACGTCCTCCCCAGTAATGTCAAGCACTTGTCTGCCTTCCGCTGCACCGGCTTCAAACAAATCGATTAATTCATACTGTATGTGCAGCATATCCATCCCATTACCCGCTGAGAAATTCCACATGTAGTTTTGAATTTTCTTAAACACAAACTGATAGTCCTCTGGCAGTGCTCCAACACGTGCCATCATCATTTTGTACTCTTTTTTATCACCAATTAATTTTTTGAACATTTCCAACATCTTATTTTCCTCCTTTTTTATAAAGCAGAACAAGAAACTCTCCAAATATGATCCGGAACATTTTATATTATGAGGCTAGTTTGACTTCAAGACGTTAATTTTTGAAGAAACAAAATCCCATTTTTTCCAAAACAATTCAAGCTCCTGACGGCCATCCTCATTTAATGAATAAAACTTACGAGGCGGTCCCATATCTGATGGCTTCTTTTCAATATTCACAAGCTTTTTCTTTTCTAATCGTACGAGGATAGTATAAACCGTCCCTTCCACAACTTCGGTAAACCCAAGATCATTCAGGTGGCGGGTAATCTCATAGCCATACGTTTCACGGCGACTAATGATTTCCAGCACACACCCTTCCAGTGAACCTTTTAGCATTTCAGTTAAATTTTCCATGTCCTGATCCTCCTTTACCCCCTATTCTGTCTGACTTATATTCAGTATCACAGAGTACTAAGGCGAATTTTTACTGAATAGCTTTTGAGTAAAACCACACTATTCAGTATTACTTATTACAACTACATTGTATGACTAAGTAGCGATGGATGTCAACTGATTTTCAATTTTTTTCTAAAATCCGCTATTACCTATTGTTTACTGAAAACATTTTGAGAAACAACACTACTCAGTATCACCTATTACAACTACATTGTATGACTGAGTAGTTGTAAATGTCAACTCGATTTTTATATTTTTCTAAAATCAACTATTCCCTATTAGATACTGCCGATTTTCTTTTTAAAGAAATTACGTCACATACCTATCCCGCTAAGAAAAGAAAATACCCCAAAACAAAAATTCTACATTTTTGTTTTGGGGCGCTATACTATACCGAAGTTAATGAATACGGCTAGATCTTCTTATTAATAAGACAGATCATCCTTTTGTTACGATAACATCATTTCCATATCTTCCGCTGCATTTGTAATCAGTTTCAAACCGAATGTTTCTTGTAATACATCAAGCACGCCAGGTGAAATAAATTCAGGCGCCTTTGGACCGATGCGAATATCTTGAATCCCAAGACTAAATAGTCCAAGTAAAATCGCAACCGCTTTTTGTTCAAACCAGGATAGGACAATACTAACTGGCAATTCGTTCACTTCGCATTCAAATGCATCTGCTAAAGCGGCCGCTATTTTCACTGTTGAAATTGAATTATTGCATTGCCCTAAGTCAATGTAACGCGGAATCTCTGTACCAGGTACAACACCATAACTCACATCATTAAAACGGAATTTCCCGCAAGAAGTCGTTAAAATAACTGTTTCTGGCGGAAGTGACGTTGCCAATTCACGATAATATTCCCCGCCTTTTCCTGGTGCATCACAACCTGCGATGACAAAGAAACGTTTTATTTTGCCTTCCTTTACTGCATCAATAATTTCCGGAGCTAATGATAATACTGTATCGTGATGGAAACCTGTTACTAACTGCTCATCCGATTCCATATGTACTTCTGGAAGTTCTAGCGCTTTTTCAATCAATGGTGCAAAATCATCATTTTCAATTTTTTGTACACCCTCTAGACCTGCAATATCATATGAAAAGAATCGATCAGAGTATGATCCTTTAATTGGCATAACACAGTTCGTTGTCGCTAATATGGCACCTGTAAATTTTTCGAAAAGACGTCGTTGATCATACCATGCCTTACCAATATTTCCTTTTAAATGTTTATATTTTTTCAGCTGCGGATAACCGTGTGCTGGTAACATTTCAGAATGCGTATAAATATTAATTTCTTTTCCTTCTGTTTGCTTTAATAACTCTTCTAACGCAAATAAATTATGACCAGTAACTACAATTGCTTTACCTTCTACATGGTTTTGCGTAATTTGAACAGGCTCTGGAACACCAAAGTGATTCGTATGCGCCTCATCTAATAACTCCATTACTCGTAAAGCTGATTTCCCTACTTTCATAGCCATATCAATATGTTCTTGTTCATTAAAATTAGAATTTGTTAATGTCATGTACAGTGCTTCTTGCGTTGTAGCATCTACAAATGCATCGGTATACCCTAGCTGAGCAGCATGCGTACGATAAGCTGCAATTCCTTTTAATCCAAATACAATCGTATCTTGTAAACTTGCAATTGTTTCATTTTTACCGCAAACACCTATTACTTTACATCCGCCTGTTGGCGTTTGTTCACATTGATAACAAAACATGATCATCCCACCCTCTCCCAATCATTCCTTACAACCTAAGCATAATACCCATTGAGGAAAAGGGATGTGATATCAATCACAATAATATATAAAAATTTGTGACAGTTCACATTGTTGACATAATATTGTTACTGTCTTCTAATGTTCATATTTGCAAATCATTATTTATTTGCATCATATATCGGCGTACTGTTAAGGAATACAAATATCATATTCATCTAACATTTCACAAAATTTCCCTTACTGATGGTACAATTAAATTTATGGAGGGTAACTAACTGTTACGATTTATTTAACCAATTAAAACGAAAGTTAATTAAATATATCAGTAAGCCCTGCTAGTCAAGTGATTGGCTAGTAGTGAGGGTTAACTGCGGGCAATCCCTAAAGCTGATTGAACTACAACGTGGCTAAAAATAGCGAGCGTGAATGTCGCGAAAGCAGAAAAAATCAATCAGATGGTGCAAGGTTAAATCCTAAACACTAGAACAATGGGTCTTCCGCCTCGAATCATCTAAGTCAAAATGGATAAGATGAACGTTCAACGACTATCTCGTGTAACTGACGAGAGTACATCACAAGCCTATGGTGATGGAAAAATCCTCTATCTCTAAAGAGATAAACATATAGTCTGCGCTCATGTGAAAACATGAGAAGTTCATAAGAGAACTGGCTAAGGAATTGCGCCCTTAGTTGAACAAGATAAATTTTATTGAATCTATCAAACTTCATTGAAAATATCGAACATATGCGCTATGTTTGGTTCAATGAGGTGAGAATAATAATGAAATTTTCACGAGTTAGTCAAGTATCAGAATTAACAGGTTTGCATCCGAGTAGTCTAAGGAGAATGCTGGTGGAACACGCTACTATTCAGAAGAACAAATCTTTCATTAAAGGAGTTAAATTCTGATGATATTGGCGAAGAAAGTCAGACTGATTCCAACGCCTGAACAAGAACAAGTGCTTAGAAACCATGCTGGTGCTGCAAGATTCGCTTATAACTATTGTAAAAGAATGAGTGATAGATACTATAAGCTATTTGGAAAATCTGTTTCACAGTTAGCTTTACAGAAACGATTTACAAAAATTAAGAAGCGAAAGAGATATGAGTGGTTAAATAACATCAACGCACAAGTTCCTAAACAGGCTTCAAAAGATTTTGATAAGGCGAGGAAAAATTCGTTCAAAAAGTACAAAAATGGTTCTCACACTTCTTATAAATCAAAAAAAGATTTAATTCAAGGATTTTATGCCAATTATGAAAGACTGATTATAGGAAAGAAAGTAGTTCATATTCAGTCCATTGGAGAAGTGAAAACAAGCCAACAACTACCAAGAAACAAAAAACCATCCAATCCAAGAGTTACATTTGACGGTCGTCACTGGTGGATTAGTGTAGGATTCCAAGAAGACTTTGAATTACAAGCACTAACCAATGAGTCGATTGGTGTGGATGTTGGTTTAAAAGAGCTGTTTGTAGCTTCTAATGGTATGAAAGAACGAAATATAAACAAAGATGCTAAGGTTAAAAAACTTTTGAAAAGGAAAAAGTTAGCGCAAAGAGATATGTCTAGGAGATTAAAAAAAGGTGTGGAATTTCAATCTGCCGGATATGAAAAAGCTAAAACTGAGCACCTTCGGTTATCTAGGAAAATTACGAATATCCGAAATAACCATATCCATCAAGCAACAGCTAAATTGGTGAAAACCAAACCAATGAGGATTGTTGTGGAAGACTTACCTATCTCAAACCTGTTAAAAAACAAAAAACTATCGAAAGCATTTTCATTTCAAAAATTAAACTTCTTCTTTCAATGTTTATCATACAAGTGTGAGAAGTACGGCATTGAGTATGTAAAAGCTGATAAATGGTTCGCCTCAAGTAAGATTTGTTCATGTTGCGGAGTGAAATACGACCATTCAGTTCAACCAGAAGGACAGTGGAGTTTAAAAATACGTGAGTGGTGTTGTGTTCCATGCAATAGCCATCACGATAGGGATATAAATGCGTCGATAAATTTATCAAGATGGGTAAAATAAAAGCTTGATAATGTGAGGTAACGATACTGCCTCGTGTGGAGTGTTATACCCCTCGTCCCTTCGGGGTTGCGAGAACACGATGAAGCACTAACTTGTGTAAATTTGATTGAATTGTATAGATTTAGTTAAATTTATCGTATCGGATAATATGGTATATATGATGTTTTATTACGGAATACTGTTTCTTATACTCGGTATTGCAGTATTTCTGTTTATTATGGCTGGATCACGAAAAATTAGGAATAAAAATCTTTCATTCGTATTGATCGGTTTAGGGATAAATATACTTGCAAGTCCGATGGCACTTTTTATAGGGGTGATGGCAACAGATTCACCGTATAGTACGAGACTAGATTTTTGGAAAGGTTTTTTCTTTATTCAAGGAATACCTCTTTGCTTACTACTTATAGCTTTCATTTGGTGGCTTATTCGCCCGCCAAAAGTAACGGTTCAAACGAGTATTGAAAAAGAACTTGAACAAAATAGTAAAAGCACTAAGAAAAAAGCGACACGGAGACGTCCCATTACTGCCTTACGTATCGTAATTCCAATTATTTTAGTAGTAGGCTGTTTGTCTTACATTTTGTATTTACAGGACATTACACTTAAAAAAAGTCATTCTCCAAATAATAAAAATACGATTAAAGTAGTGAAACTAGATTCAGACTCTTCTCTTGGTCCCACTCCCGTCAGAATTAAATGCGGCTTATGGGAACATTTTGACACAAGTATTGCAAATGACGGGGAACGTCTCGATTCCTCAGACGTTTCTATATATTGGAAAAATGATTATGAGGCAACGATAACGCTACGAGAAAAAGAATCCGTACCTGAAGTTGTGGAATTTAACATATCAAATAAATCCAATGGTCCTGTTTTTAAGAAGGTACAAAAAGTGGTCAGTTCCTTTACCTTTCAAAAAAGTGAATCTCCAAATTTAATAAATATTATCGAGTTTAGAGAAACAATAAAATCAAAAGGACCAAGCCCCACTTCAACTGTAAGAATCTATTATGGGAAAAGAGGTAGCATTTTAGAAAAATATAAAGAGGTCACTCTTAAGGAAATGTATACGACAGACAACTTCAATATCAATTGGAGAAACGATGAACAAGTACAGGTAGAAGTAATAGAGGAAAATGTAGTAACAACTAGCATCGTGATTGATGTGTCAAAGTAAGTTTTTTTCACATGTTATAACTGTTTTCTACCTGGCACTTGAGAGATACATAGTATTTACAAACAAAAAGATTTATAAACATGATGAGCCCCCTCTTTCTTTACAATGCATTTACACTATCTTAACATTACTTACATTATTTATATGATATATTTATATAGAACTACTTAAGAAATTTCATGTACATTGTTATCTTTATAATCTCTGATTTAATTGATAAGAGATTATGTTATATTTTTATACCAGGGGTGAATGAGGATGACTGAAACTTTAAAAACACTTATAATGCTTGATGCTACTTACGTTGTTATAGCAATTATGACGGTACTGGTATTTGTATACTTGGAATTAAAATCTCAGTAACGTATGCGGGCTTCGCATTTAAATATAGCTAGAAGAAAGCGAGGAGAAAATTGTTTCTCCTCGTTTTTATATTCCCGCAGTTTCTTATTTCAACAAATCCAATGTATGTAAAAGTAATCCTCTGTCCCCTACTTCTCCATGACCAGGCACTACTGCATTTATATTTCCATATCGCTTCAGCACATTTTCAATCGATGTGGACCATTCATTTACATAGGCATCAGCAACGTTTCCTAAATCTTTAGCTTCCGTAGATTTCACTAAACAGCCTCCAGCTAAAATGTTGTATTGCGGTAACCATACAACGATATTATCTTCTGTATGTCCTTTCCCTGGATAGAATGCTTCTACTTTCATATTTCCAAACTTCAAATTCGTAATTGTTTGTAAGTCTCCAAGTGGCTCTTCATATCCATTTTTCTTTGCTAGTTCTGCAGTTAGTGCTGTACTATGCGCTTTAATGCCTCTTTCTTTCAACGTTTTTATTCCGCCAATTCGATCAGCATGCGCATGTGTAATAATAACATCCGTTACGCGCTTCTTAAATTTCTTTTCTACCATCTCTATTAATTCCTTCGTTAACTTATCATCCCAAGAAGAATCGACAAGTACTAACCCTTTAGAAGTAGTAAGAACTAGACCGTTCGAAGGAACTGCTTCTCCGTTAAAATAACCTAACTCAGTATGAATCCATACATTTTTGTTTAACTGAGAAATTGAAATAGTTCCTGTCTCATTCTTTATTACTTTTTGCTCTAGCTTTTGTTCCGCTTTCACAGAAGAAATTGCACTAACAAATTGAGTTGTTCCTAGTAAACTAACACATACCCCTAATTTTAATAATGTATTTTTCATTTTCTCCACCCTTTCTTTCAAACTAAATAGTTATTACCTATATTAGACAATTGACCTTAACAGTTTGTTCCATTTTTCTTACATATTTTTCATACAATTAATAAAAAGCGTACAAAATTTTGTACGCTTTTTAAATTTCCTTTTACCATTCACGTTTTTTATTAATTATCATTTTTTCTTCGAATGCCTTCTCTAAATCAATTTCTAACTTGTTTGCTAAATCACATACATTCCAAATTACATCAAACATTTCTAAACCAATCTCTCTTTTCGAATCTTGTATTTTACCACGCTTTAATATAACTTCCGCTAATTCACCCAATTCCGCCATCGTATACATCGTACGCTCTTCAATGGTTGTATCTTGAAACCCTTTTTCTTTACTGAAACTCGATACATATTGCTGAAATTCCGAAATATTCATATGTAATCTCCCTTCATCGTAAATATCTCATTTTTAATAAACTTAAAATCAAAATTGTATTTTGTTAAATTATAACATTCATACTATAATTTATTTATAGTCCATTAACGGAGGTGTTTTCAATGACTCTCTTCGCTTCCCCATCATTATTCATACTAGCAATCATTTCATTTGCATTAGCTTATTTCATCGGAGTAAAACAATACACTTGGCTCTTATCAGGTTTCAATGAACGCCGTGTGTCAGATAAAGTTAAGTTATCGAAGATAGTTGGTCTTTATAATTTAACCGCCGGTGTTATCGCCACAATTGGTAGTGTCTTCACTACCCCTAATGCAAAAATCGTATTTCCTATCATTATTATTGGCCACGTTATAATAGCAGCTTATGTAAATACACGTATGGTGCAGTGAAAAAAGATCACCCAAATGGATGATCTTTTTTATAATTTATCAACATATTGCTTCGCTTCTAGTAAGGAAAACCCAAAAGCTTCTCTTACTCTCTTAATTGCCTTAACTTTTCTTCCCTCCTCCATAAGCTGACGTAATTCTTTGTTAATCTCAGCTTTATTAATCTCAGGTTCTCTATCTATAATTCCCATTTCTTTCGTAATTAGCTGTAATCTATCTTCCATCCGCTTTAAACGCGCATCCGTTTTCTTTTCGATTTTATTTAATTTTTCAACGATATAAATAAACCCAAAGATCGCTATCGGTATGATCATCCAAAATTCCATGACTATTCCTCCTCATTAGCTTTCATTTGTTTTAATTCACTAACTTATGTAAATTTTACCATCAAACACATTTAATGTATAATAGCGATATACAACACTGTTGATATAGTGAAACTTTAATCAGTGGGTGTTTTGTTCATCCCCCACTGATTATTAGTTGAACCAATCGGGCATTTACGGGCAGCCCGACTCCCACCTAACTTCTTTGCCCCAGTCGAATTTTGAGGTGGGCGTTTTACTGCCCGTTAATGCGGGATAAAACCTTTTATTTTAGGGGGACACTTTATGAAAAGATTTTTTAAGACGTTACTACAATTTGTAGTTCTTTCAATTGCACTACATTTATTATTTGATATCGTTGGCTGGCTTGTTTTCAATGCACCAATTAAAAACAAACAAATCATTATTTCCTTACTAACAACCTCATGGCTTATGTACATGTACCGAGATAAATTTTTTAAAGGATTCACTTCGAATTAACTAAAAAAACTTCATCGATAAAAGATGAAGTTTTTTCTTTTGCTCTCCTTCTCTCTATTTATTACTGTATAATAAAACTAATATTCTGTCTTTTAGAAGAAAGGAGTCACCATGAACTTAAAAAACAACAATATATATGAGAAAATGAACCAATATTCCGTTGCAGGATTAAGCCTTGCCATTATACGTGATGGCACACTAGACGAAGTCGCTGCTTTCGGAACACTTGAATTTGGAACAACTAGAACTGTCACTACGGATTCTATATTCAATTCTTGTTCTATTAGTAAATTCATCACTTCAATGCTCGTACTAACGTTATCAGATCAAGGAATCGTACATTTAGATGAAGACGTAAATGATAGACTCACATCTTGGAACATCCCTACCAATCTATTTACTTCACAGAAAAAAGTCACGTTACGAAACTTATTAAGTCACCAATCTGGGATGATTGATCCTCCTAATAGTTTTGAACATTATACACTTGTACAAGGACTACCTAAAATGGATGAGGTCCTTGCCGGTAAAACACTATATTGCCCCGTGCCTATAGAGGTAACTTATAAACCAGAAAGCGAATTTCACTACTCTGACGCAAACTTTTGCATTATCGAACTACTACTTGAAGATATAACTGGAACACCATTCAACCTTTTACTTGAAGAATATATCTTTCAACCACTCCAGCTGAAAAATAGTAAGGTATTCTCTACTAAAGATATAAATAAATTAGATACATTTGCTTGTGGACATAATAAAGATGGCACCGTTACAAATGAAAAGTATCCATTTTATCCATTCGCAGCAGCTTCAGGCGTTTGGACAACACCAACTGACTTATCAACTTTAGTACTCGGACTCATTCATTCCTTACAAGGAAATAGCAAACTAAAACTTTCTCAAAAAATAGTACAAGACATGATTTCTCCTCAAGGTTGCTCAAAATGGACTGGACTAGGTGTTTTTCTAGATGATTCTAATAAAGACTTACAAATTTATTCACTGGGATGGGGCGTTGGATTTCAATGTATGATGGTATGCTATCCCTACCGAGGTAATGGTGCTGTTATTATGACGAACGCTGACTTAGGTGTTCATCAAATGGAAGGGATTATTGGCGAGGTTTTAAAAACGTTATACTTATAATGAAAAGAAAGAAGCTGTTCTTTCCAGCTTCTTTCTTTATATAACATTTTTCGCAACAATTTTTATGTGTTCTGGTGCGATAATCTCCGTTATACTTTCTTGGAAATCTTCATGCAACAGTTCTTCAATATGTTCTAACTGCACTTCGACATGTGTGCATTCTAAATTATGTATGTTTAATAGTGCATAATGATCTTTTTTCTTAATTACTAAATATTGATTTTCTTCTGTTACGAGTATCGATCCTAATCGCACTCCTAGTAAGCGTTGATCATCAAACTTCATAATTACTTCTCCTTCCCTCACATAAATGAAATTAAAATGAAAATAATTACATTTATGGATAATACTCTTTTTTAGACTATATCATAATTTACTAAAATATAAATATCATTTTTTCTTTTAATAAAAATTCCTATTCTTTCATATATTTCGATACAAAAAACTTTCTCAACACAAAATTGGAATTTTCAGTTTTTATTCTTGTAAAAATCTATTATAATAAAGTTAATAAATGTTTGACCTCTCCTAATTCATGTACATATGGATGATCAGTAGTTGTTGCTACTGATCTATTTTTTTGCCCCCTATCTCCAATAGTAGTTCATTATTTTATTCGCCAAGCCATTAACTCACGAGTCCAATCTAATAAACGCTTAGTAATTCTAATCCTAAACCTTCTCCTCATAAAATATAATTCTATTTAAAAATGGATCAATCACAGTTAATTCCATTGTATCCCACGGTGTTCTCTCTATATCAGGTTTTGCATAAGCATAATCTTTACTTGATAAAATAGTATAGTAACTTTTTAAATCTTCTATTTCCATACGAATCGCACCACCTGGCGAAGCATCCCCATGATGTTCTGATAAATGTATTACAGCATCATGTAACGAAATTTGCATATATAATGGCATATGTTCCTCATACCGATGTTCCCAATCCAGTTTAAATCCTAAAAAATCTAAGTAAAATAGCTTTGCTTTTTCAATATCAAAAATTCTAAATATAGGTGTAATCATTCATACTCTCCTCCTATTTATAAACATCTGCCGCCAATTCCCTCAAAACATCCACATTCACTACTTCAAAGCAACCATTGTTCTTTTTTATTATCTCTTTATCACAAAAAATATTTAATGTACGTAATAGGTGCCGATAACTCGTTCCTAACAATTCAGCTGTTTCCGTTAAATTCCCACTAAATACAATTCTATTTCCGTGCTGCACCGCTCGTTCCCCCGCTGCTAACATATAACTCGCCAGTCTATTTTCAAGTGGATATAGTAAATTAATTGTACTATTTTTTGAAAGTCGATTTAACTTATGTGCTAATGATCCGCAAATACATCGTAAAAATTTCGCATCATGAAATAATTGATTTCTCACTTTCCCTAAAGGTAAACCAACACAATATGAATCTGCCATCACTTGTACGTTTGAAGCAGTCTTTTGAGAATGAATTAACTCCACATCTCCTAACAGCTGCAAGCTATCATAAAAACATAATAATACAGACTTCCCGTTACTTAATGTATTAAACGCTTTCGCTTTTCCTTCAACGAAGAAAAATAAATAATCTATCTCTTCATTTTCTCTACAAATAAACTCGTTCTTTTTAAAAAATATGAGTTCCATATACGGTTTCATATCATTACTAAAAAAGGAGTCAATATTATTTTGTTTCATATACTCTGCTAATTTATTAAAATTACATACTTTCTTCATATTCCCCCACCTTTACAACTCATCCCCATTGTAAATAAAATTTTCTTCTTCCACTATGACATATGTCATAGTAATACACAATTTCAGCATGATACAGTCATTACAAATATGAAATTTAAAGGGGATATTACATTGTATAACTTTCTTTCTGTCTTTATTGGTGTGCTCATCGCCGTTATGCTTCCATTGAATGGGATTTTATCTGAGTTAATTGGCAAGTATACAGCGAGCGTTGTCATTCACCTTGTCGGTTTAATTGCAGTTATTTTCGTTTTAATTATAAACAAAAATAAAATCCGCTTCGATAAAAGTATTCCACTTTTTTTATATAGTGCTGGGGCAATTGGGGTATTCACTGTTCTTTTTAATAATATAAGTTTCTCCGTCCTTGGTGCCTCTATTACGATCGCATTAAGTTTACTTGGTCAATCCATTGCTTCCATCGTTATTGATCATTTCGGCTTATTAGGAATGAAAGTTGCAAAGTTTGAAAAGAAAAAACTAATTGGATTATGTTTCATCTCTTCCGGAATTATAATCATGACAATTTATTAATGGAGGCAAGAAAATGTTATATATTACTATCTCTATTTTAGCCGGTGTTTCTATCGTTGTTGCTAGAATTATTAACGCGAATTTAGCAGCGAAAATTGGAAATTGGGAAGGCACGTTTTTTAATTATATTACTGGATTATTTTTCTCTATGTTATTTTTAATTTTCAGTTCAGATTCATTGTATATTCCGATGCAGACGTTACAATCTATACCTATCGCTGTGTACTTAGGCGGATTAGTAGGCGTTATCGTCATCTCATTATCGAACTATATTACTCCTAAAATATCAGCATTTTATTTAACGTTACTCATCTTTATCGGGCAATTATTTGCGGGGACTATCATTGATTTCATCTTGTCACAAGAACTCTCAATGGGCAAAGTTATCGGTGGCATTTTCGTACTAATTGGTCTCACTTACAATTTACTCGTAGATCGCCCTGTTAAAACTGTGCAGAATAACCAAGTTCAACTATAATACTTTACGCTTCCCTATCATATATTAATAGAAAAGCTCTTCATACGAAGTGATAGAGAGGAGAATATTCTATTAAGAAAATCATTTTACTGCTAGGTAGCGCATTGATTATTTTTGGTATCGTCTGGTTTTTAAACTCAGGGAAATCTATTCAAGATTTCTATACAGCAAATAAACCAAAGAAGAAAGCTACTATCATTTCAACTCAAAGAGATCCAAATGAGCCCCCTGTTTTTTTAGGAAAACAGGAAATAAAAGATATACATGTCGAGTCAATTAAAACAAAAAAAGATATCTTTCTCACAAAAACAGATGAATTAAAAACGTTTATTAACAGTATGAATACCGCCAAAAAAGGCAAATTAACATTAGATGAAGAAGGTTCAGATTTAATAGATTGTGATATGTGGATTACTTTCGAGGATGGGACTTATAAAAAATATTTTATCTGGGTAGTTGATCATCACAGTAGTGAAGTGATGATTGCTCAGCAAGATACTCCTGATGATGTAAACCTTACGTACTATCAATTAAATGAAGACAGTTCCAAGAAAGTTTATAACCTGTTTAAAAAAGTCATTTAAACGAAAAAGTCATGAGCATGTAAGCTCATGACTTTTTGCACTATATATATTCCGGGAACACTTTACATCCCTTTTCCTGTTCTATATCATGTCCAAAGAAAACTATCGGTTTCTCTTTCCTCACAACTTCTTTTAAACGTTTAATTGAAGATAAGGCTAATTCTGAATCAAATCCAGCAAACGGCACTTCATCTTCAAAATTCTCTTTCGTATAAGATGCATCAATCGTTAATAATACAGGACCGGATTTTTCTGTCTCAATTAATAACGATTGATGCCCTGGAGTATGGCCTGGTGTATGCAATAGTTGAACACCTGGCACAACTTCATAATCCCCTTCAATGATTTTGTAGTTTAAATTCGGTAATATACATTCTTTCATATATTCTTCTCTATGAAGTGCTGCCTCATATTCCGCTCGCTGCACAATAATCGGTGTATTTGTAAAAGCACCGTTTCCTCCTGCATGATCAAAATGTAAGTGAGAACTAATAATATATAGAAGGTCTTCCGGCTCATACCCTACACGTTTTAAAATATTGACGATTCTATCTTCTTCAGTCATTTTCGGTAAAATCTGTCCTTCTACAAATGTCCCTTCAAAAAAGTTTTCATTATTAACTGCACTTTCTGGCATACCTGTATCTACTAAAATAGGCCCCTCTTCTGTCTCCAAAAGATAACACCATACCGGTAAGTCTAATAATTTTCCTGATGTTAATGTACTATTAACAGAAGAATGATCTAACATACAACGACCTGCAGGGACGAAATAAAGTTTCTTTACTGTCATTATGTATCCACCTTTACATTTAGTTTTGGATAAAGTAACACAGTAAAAAATTCTGCTTTTTAGAAACAAACTCCTTCCACACTTTCATACCAGCATAAATAAAAAAGAGTGTACTTTTTTACATAATGGCATTTCACCATCTATAATAAAAGAGTAAATGACTCTTACTTTAATGGAGGGAATAGAAATGAAAGCAATTGGTTTACATGAATACTTACCTATTGAAGAAGAAAACAGTTTAATTGATATTGAAATCGAAAGACCTGTTGCTACAGGAAGAGATATACTCGTTAAAATTAACGCTATTTCCGTTAATCCGGTTGATACAAAAGTTCGCTCTCCGAAAGATAAAAAAGAAGATGTAGCGAAAATACTTGGCTGGGACGCTAGTGGTGTTGTTGTACAAACGGGCGAAGGTTGTACGTTATTTAAAGAAGGCGACGAAGTGTTTTACGCTGGAAGCATTACGAGACAAGGTACATATAGTGAATACCATTTAGTTGATGAAAGAATTGTTGGTAAAAAACCAAAAACGTTAAGTGATGCTGAATCTGCAGCAATTCCTTTAACAGCTATTACAGCATGGGAAGGTTTATTTGAACGTTTAGGAATTGATTATAATAAGAAAGATACAAATACATTCAAAAACATTTTAATTATTGGCGGAGCTGGTGGTGTTGGCTCGATTGCTATTCAATTAGCAAAATGGGCTGGACTGAATGTAATCACAACTGCATCCCGCAATGAAACGATACACTGGGTTGAAAAATTCGGTGCCGATTATATAGTTAACCATCACCAACCTTTACAAGATCAACTATTAGAGTTTGGGCTAAAAGATGTAGATTATATCTTCTGCTTAAACAATACAGATCAACATTGGCAAGCAATATGTGACCTCATTAAACCACAAGGAAAAATTTGCTCTATCGTAGAAAATGAACACCCTCTTGAAATGGGGATTTTAAAAAGTAAAAGTGCTACATTCGTTTGGGAGTTTATGTTCACAAAAGCGATGTATGAAACTGGTGATATGATTACGCAGCACGAACTATTAAATAAAGTGAGTGAGCTATTAGATGAAGGTATCCTTCATACAACTTTAAACGACACGTTAACACCAATACATGCAGAAAACCTTAAAAAAGCACATGCATTGCTTGAGAGTGGACGTACAATTGGGAAAATTGTATTAGAAAAGTTTTAATAAAAAAGGCCGATTTCTAAATATGAAATCGGCCTTTTTTACCTTTATTTACTTGAAATCCCTTGATCATCTTGAGCGTCTAACGGCGCTCTCTTCCCTATTCCGAAAGCATAGAAACTAATTGTTACGATAGCTAAGAAAACAATACCTACAATTAGTGAAATACGAGTATCATCGTTAAACCACATACCGATTAATACCATAATTAAAAAGGCAATTGTTAAATAGTTTGTAACAGGAGCAAATGGCATTTTGAATGGATGATCTTTCATCGCTGCTCCTTTTTCTTTTCTAAAATTAATTTGACTAATTAAAATGACAAACCATGGTACCATACCAGGAAGTACACTCGCACTATATACATATACGAATAAGTTTTTGGGAGCGATATAACTTAAAACAACACCAACCGCTAAACCGATAATTACACCAACTGTACCGAATAAAGGTACACCATTACTAGAAATCTTCGTAAAGTATTTCGGTGCTTGTCCATTTACACCTAATGTATAAAGCATACGCCCAGCACTATAAATACCACTGTTACAACCAGACATTGCTGCTGTAATAACAACGAAGTTAATAAGTCCCGCAGCTGCTGTAATACCAACTTTCGCAAAAGTTGCTACGAACGGACTACCAATTGAACTTAATTGATCCCAAGGATAAACAGTTACAATAACGAAAATAGCACCAATATAGAAAATTAGAATACGCCAAATTGTACTTTGAATTGCTCTTGTAAGTGTCTTCTTCGGATTTTTCGCTTCACCAGCAGTAATCCCGATTAATTCCACACCTTGATATGCTCCAACTACAAGTGATAAGGCAAAGAAGAATCCTGAAAAACCACCTGTGAAGAAACCACCATTTTTCCATAGATTAGATATACCAATTGCTTCTCCTCCGTTCCCAATTCCGAAGAAAATGAGACCGAATCCGGCAATAATCATTAATAAAATCGTAACGATTTTAATCATCGCAAACCAAAATTCAAATTCACCAAACGACTTAACCGAAATTAAGTTGGCAGCACCAAGAATGACCATTGCGATAATACCAGGTATCCAAGCTGGTAAATCTGGGAACCAATAGTTCATATACGCTCCAACTGCGATAATCTCTGACATCCCAACGATAACCCACTGGAACCAGTTACTCCACGCTGTCATATAACCAGCTAGCGGATGAATGTACTTGTGACCAAATGTCGCAAATGAACCTGTACTTGGCTCCATATACAACATTTCTCCCATGGCACGCATAATGAAGAAGATAAAAATACCTGCAATCGCATAGGCAAGCATTACTGACGGACCTGTCCATTTAATCGTGCTGGCTGACCCCATAAACAAACCAACACCAATCGTTCCGCCTAAAGCGATCATTTGAATATGACGTGCTTCTAAGCCCCTTTTCAATTCTTTGTTTGCCACTTCATTTCCCCCTCTTAGATGATTCATAGCCGCATTTAAAGTAAGATGGTGTACCCTAATTCTTCTTTGGTCTGAAAATGATGAAGCGAGTATCATTTTTAGCGCACTTAAAAGTTGTTCTTTCCTTCTTATTAAGTCGTAAAAGCTTCTTCATTTTCAAACCTTCGCAAAATTGTAAAATTGCTTATTTTATAATAATTCATTTATCTGAAAAATACAATTACTTTTTCTGGCAGATCGTTATATGCGAATCGAATACAATCCATTGTTATATTAGTAACTAAAAACATAAATTCAATATAATTGAAATTTAAAGGACTTTTTTCCAAATCCCTCTATTAAATAATAAACTATTTTATCGCACTTTCATTCAACAAAACCTAAACTATCTCTCCTCTGTAAACTCCTTTTCGTTTCGCTAACTTTGTTCCTACACATTTGTTTCTTTAATCATTTCTCAAAGGACCTGCTCATTCGTCATTAAAAAATATAAAGTAACGTAAATCCATTAAAACAAAAGAGTGACACAATGTTTTCCCCTCTTACGTAAAGGAGGAAGTATTATGGGATATGGTGGTAGTTGCGGTAGAGGCTGTGATTTTGGTGGCGGATTCACCTTACTAGTTGTGCTCTTTATCTTATTAATCATAGTTGGAGCTAGTTGCAGCAGATTCGGCTGCTAAAAAGAGACACTCTTGATAGTGTCTCTTTTTATGCATTCATCTTAAATTATAATACTACTTATATTATTTTAGGTATTATCGTCCTAGGTTTCGCTACATATCCATCAGGCAAATAACCCGAAACGAGAAGATTGATATCTCCAACAGAAAGATCGGATATCTTTACAACCTTATATACTTCTATATAAAAAGAAAATATACCGCATCATTCTTTACTTACTACTTTCTAATTCCCATTGGTGATAATTACCTGGTGAAGTTGTATGCTCAGATTTTAAAACACGCTCACCAGCACCTACAAGCGGGGCAATACCATTATCTGCAACAGAACTAGTCCACTGATTTTCTCTAGATGTTATATAATTAGAATCAGATTTTATATAGAAGCTCTTCTGATTAAGGATTTTGTCTAATTTAATAGCAGATCTATTATGTTCAGTATCTAACCAGCTATAATCATAACCGTTTCCAAAGTTTAAATACTGGTAATTATTATGGCTACTATTCGTAAACTTAAGAAATACTTCTTCATCTTTTTTGAATGGTTCTTCAGGTTTAGATTTTCCTTTTCTTTCAATCAATACTGGTGTTGCTTGAATGTCTGGTCCATGTATTGCTTGTTGGATAGGACCTAGTCTCAATCCATCCCAATTATTCCCCTTAAGTGAAAAGTGTACATATCTTCCGTTAATTGATTGATTTATAGTACCGGCAGACCAAGATTCCTTTACACCATCATAAAAACCAACAGTTGACTTCAAATAGTATTTTTTACCTTCAACTATAGGTTCTCCGGAATTATCTACTACTAATTTATCAAGAGCTTCTAGATAGCTTTTATTTGAAACAAGAGGCGTGAAGACTTCTATTTTATTTTCTTTTGCATCAAGAAGCTCAAACTTTGCCTGATATCCTCCAAGAGATGCACGGTTTACTGCTATGTCTACAGGTTCATTTTCTTTAGATTCATACACATTTGAATTCTGATTTCGAACTAAAGTTACCTTTTGGCTCTCACCTTTTTTATTACGAACCGTAACAAATATTTCATCACTCAAATTAAATATCCCTGGTATAACCGATGCATAAATCTTTTTCTTACTATAATCATAACTACTATATGATAGAGTTGGCCGTAGTGCACGATTATCAAAGAAACCAAGGTTCTTACCTCGTTCTAAAAGAGTCCGATTTGGACCATAACGCTCTCGCTCCTCGTTTAGACGACCATTTACTACATAATTCGCTACCCAACCTTTATCAGCTATCCCAGTATGTGCAAAGAATTCGTCTAGTGATAGATTATGATTAATGTTAGCAGGTTTTTCCTTGCCAGTTCTTGGTGTATAGACTCTATATTTTGGCATAGGACCGTAGTTTGTTTCTACTAATGTAGTAGAAGCATTTACATTTGATGCAAAATGCGACCAATCTCCTAAATTTACAAATTGACCATCTTTCATTGTATACACATTCATCGTACTAGTAGGCAAGACTTCAATAGACAGTGGTGCCCCCTGTTCTACTGCTTTTAATTCATCCAGTGTTAGGGAAATTTTCACATCCGCTTGCCCTTCTATACTATCCATTAGAATTTCAGTTTTATTGTTTCCACCTTTTGCTGTAGTTAACAAGTTTGCTTTATAACGATCTTGTGTTGCCTTTACAGTATTAATAATTTTATTTCCTAATCGAATGTTAAAGTGGGGTGAAACATCCCCAGCAGACGCAGTACCCGTATTTTTATATTCTAGATGAAGTCTCACATTTGCGGCTTTAGATGAATCAACAGTGGTTGCTGTCGACCAGTCAAAACTATTAGAGATGCTTTCAGTTTCTGTTTTTGTATTGGAATAACCATACCCTACGTTTATCGATCCCTTACCCGATGGTACAGGACCAGCTGCTGAACCTTCAGCACCACCTTCACCAGCTAAGCCAACATTAAAAGAATGTTGTACAGATAAACTTTTTTCCCAAGTATTAGTACGTGACTCACCATTTGAATCTGTAATACTAGCAACAGGAGTAATATCGATACGTTTTACAGCAATTTGTAGATTGGGTACATTCGCAATCATCGGGTTAAAATCTATATCAGAATCACTATCATAATGCTCCACTTCATAGCTATCTGTAAAAGGGTCTCCATCTGAGTTTGCACTCTTAGGATTTGTTATAAATCTCTTTTTCCCAAAGTCTTGCACTAGGTCATATAACTGAGCTTCATGTTTCCCTGTCTTTTCATTAAATACAATTTTAAATCCTTTTTCTTCCACATCATTAGGAATACCATCCTCATCCCAATCATTATTTTCCTGAGGCTTTTCCATAATCATGATTCCCTTTTTCCCAGAATCACCATAGATTATATTCTGTCCTTCTTTTAAATTCGTATCCTCTTTAAAGGTTTCCACTTTCCCCTCTTGTTCAGGCTTTGTTTCAGCTAAAGCAGGGGATGTTATCGTCAATGCCATAGTTAAACTACTTACTGCACCAATTATTGGCTTTAATTTTTTCATCTTAGTTTTCCTCCATATTTCCTATACGTGTTTAAACATCTACTAGTAAGATTGATTTCATAATATCTCACAAGTCTTTCATTTTTCTTTCGCAAATGTTACAAAAGTCTTTCACAAATCTTTTTTACTTTATTGATATAACGAGTCCCATTGCAGAACGTCTTAACACATAGAAAGATGAGGAAATTGCAGAAACAAATTTTACAAATCATTTCCTAACCAAACAAAAAGGAGGAAGAAATTTCCTATACTTGCTCCCTGTTTTATTTTGCTATTTAATAAATTGTAAATCTGATAGATGACAAAAATAAAAGGAACACAACTTTAATAAAGTAGTGTTCCTTTTATTTATAAACTATTTAATTATAAAAGATAAAATCCCTATAATTATACATGCGATTCCGCTTAAGAATTGTCCCACCCCCGCTGTTTCTCCTAAAATAAAGAAATTAAAAATATTTTTTCTTGTTTGTGTTTTCCCTATAAATGCTTCATCTGTTTTCATTCTATATATACCCCATAATACTAAGACTACGCCAAAAAGTATAAATAATAATTTTAAAATCATCGTGTAGTTACCTCTATTCAATATATTTTTTATGTATGTGATTCCATTTTTTTATTCTATACAGACAGTTAAAAAAATAAGGTTCCTTTTCCATAACTCTTTATTTTTCTAGTACATCTGAACGAACTATTTTTTATCACCTGTTTTAATTACACCTGTTGAAATTGAAACTTTTTTCTGGCACCTGTCCATTTCAATATCTAAATGATAGGTTTTCTTTTTCAACAGAAGTGATTGAACTAGTAGATTAAGATACCGAACTTACTAGAGCAAGCACACATTAAAGCTCCAGGAGATATTTTTTTCATTTGACCTATGTTATTTCTTCCTCTCTTTCATCATTTCTACAAAATTACAAAAGATGAAATTATACTTATACTATTCACTTCAGATTAAAATATAATCACCTTCGACACAGTAATCTTATTATATATATCTTTCAATTTACTTTCGTAAATGTTACAAAAGTCTTTCAACCGCCTCATTTCTTTTCTGATGTAACAGGAAGAGTAAACCAAAATTCACATCCCTGTTTCCCATCTTGGCGGTCCCGAACACCAATTTGTCCTTTATGCAGTTCAACTAGCGATTTTGCAATAGCTAAACCAAGCCCAGAACCTCCAGATTGTGAACTTCTTGATGGATCCGTTCTAAAAAAACGGTCAAATATACGCAATTGATCATCTAGAGAAATCCCTTCCCCTTCATCACACAAAGTGAATTGAACTTGCTGCTTCTGTTTATTTTCCTCTACAATTAATTCGATTGTTCCGCATGTAGGAGAATGCCGAATCGCATTATGCAACAAATTATTGATAACTCGCGCTATTTTACATGGCATAATCCAAATTCGTGGTAATGTTTCAGATACATGCAATTGCAAATCAATCTCTTTATCTTGCAATAAGATATCATGTGAATCTATTACTTTTAATAGAATGCTATCCACATGTATTAAACTTGGATGAAAGACTTCTTGTCCAAGTTCTAACTTAGAGAGATCAAATAAATCATTAATTAATCCACTTAATCGTTGTATATCATTTAGGATTGTCTTTAAATATTGTTGTTTCATATCAGGGTCTTCAATTAATCCATCTTGTAACGCTTCTATCATCAATTGTATGCTAGCCATGGGTGTTCGTAAGTCGTGGGAAATATTCGCAATCAGCTCTGTACGTGCTTTTTCTCCTTTTTCTAACTTAGCAAAGCTTTCGTTTAGTTTTTTGGCCATTTCTTGAAAAGCTTCCGCTAATTCTTTAAACTCTTCTGGTTCTTTTCCTATTATGTACATCGTTCCAAATTGTCTATCACTAAATTGTTTGGTTAAGGCAATTAAATTTTGAATAGATCTCATTATAGGACGTGTCATTAACCAATAAATGATCGTAGAAATAATCATAGCTACAATTACTATCACTATTAATAATCGTGTCTGTTCTGGTCTAAGTAACATTTGCCTTTCACTGTACCATATAGAAATTACCATGATTCCCGTGCTTAATAGATTCATCAATAAAAGTTGATTTCGTAACTTCATTTATCGCTTCCTCCATCTGGTTCAAAACAATAACCGATGCCCCAAACAGTTTGAACCCAACGATTCTTTGTTGTATGTTTCTCCAATTTCTCACGTAAACGGCTCATTAATACAGTTACTGCATTTGTGCAGCCTTCATACTCAAATCCCCAAATTTGTTCAAGAAGTTGAGAGCGTGAAAACACCTGTTTAGGATGTTTTGCCATGAGATAAAGCACCTCAAACTCTTTAACCGTTAGCTCTATTTCATATTGACAAACAAATACACGTCTTTTCGTTGGGTCAATTTTCAAATCTAGAAACTCTATCATTCCTGATTCAGGCTCTATTCCTTGAGGTGTTACTTGATTTCCTCTTCTTAGTATAATTTGTACCCTCAATACTAATTCACGAGGCGAAAAGGGTTTTGTTACATAATCATCCGCCCCCATTG
The DNA here is from genome assembly GCF_036320425.1 of Bacillus nitratireducens. NCBI lineage: Bacteria > Bacillati > Bacillota > Bacilli > Caryophanales > Bacillaceae > Bacillus > Bacillus nitratireducens. Next base: position 752,360 of record NZ_JAUMJO010000002.1, on the reverse strand, counting down.
TTAGTCCTAAAATCCGCTCTCTTTCTTCTCCCCTCGCGGTTAACATGATGATCGGTACATTGGAATGTTGGCGAATCTCCTCACATAGTTCCCAACCATCTTTTTCTGGCATCATCAAATCTAAAATAATTAGATCCGGTTGAAATTGTTGAAATACATTCCATCCTTCTGCTCCGTTCACAGCAGTGTATACCTCATATCCTTCCCTTTCTAAGTACCGTTTACATATCTCTCGTATACTATCTTCATCTTCTATAATTGCAATTCTTGTTTTCATACATTAAATCTCCTCTGTTGCTCCATCAATGGCGAATGATATAAAATCAATATTCGTAAGTTCATATTAATTTATATACATTACATTTTTCTTTCAAAAATATAACAAAACCCTTTCACAAATATCATAAAAAATTATCACTGAAGTAAAAAAGTTTCTTTTTCTACAGCTGAGAAAAAGAAACTTTTCACTTTAAAGATATACATACGACTTAGCCTAAATCGTATTTAGAGCACCCTTCTTTTTCCTATTTTTTATCTCCCGTTACATTATGAATCTAACTTTTTTAAGTGAATTTTGAAAGGAGCCTCTTACTTCTATGCATAAAATATAACGTCTACTGAAACTAGGGGTTGTACTTCAAATTCAAGTTACATTATCCCTATTAAATCCAGTTTCTTCGCCCGATCAAATTACTTCATACCACCTATGTTTCTACAAGATAATAGTTTATTTTTTTCATTTTCAGAGATTTATTTGCTAGTTATAATTACATGCTATTTGGACTAATATCACCAACTGAGTCACCATTATAAATTGGGAAAAACAGAGTAACAGTAGTTCCTTTCCCAACTTGGCTTTTTATACTTATTTTCCCACCATGACTTTCAATAATTCGGTAACTCATCATGAGCCCAACACCCGTCCCCTTTTCTTTTGTACTATAGAAAGGTTCACCTAGTCTTTTAATTCTTTCTGAAGGAATACCTATCCCTTTATCTAAAATACAAATCTTAACCTCGGTACTATTATGTTTTTTCACATTAATGATGATTTCTTGACCATTTTGTATAGCCTCAATAGAATTTTGTAAAATACTATAGAAAACTTGTTTTAATTGAATTTCGCAACACTCAATCAATAAGTTTTCAACATCCATATTCAATGCAATACGAATATTCTTCATAATTGCTTGTGTACTTATTAAGTCGACTACATTCCCTAATATAGTACAAAGGCTTTTCGGTTCAAATACTGCAGCATTCGGTTTTGCAATAGATAAAAATTCTTGAATAACTTTTTCAATACTACTGATTTCAGAAAGCATTAGGCTTAAATATTCTTTATCCTTCCCTACTTCCTGCTGCAATAATTGTATGAACCCTTTAATTACTGTTAATGGGTTACGAACTTCATGAGCGACCCCAGCTGCCAATTGCCCTACTGCATTAAGGGTGTCTGATTTCTGTAATAATTCCGTTGTTATTGTACGCTCTGTTATATCACGTACAATAATCATAATTTTATCCTCAAAAAGCGGTAAAAGTCTTGCTTCAAAATAATAAATTTCATCATCTAGTTGTAGAGAATAATCTATTAATACAGGAGCGGACGAAGTTTTTATTTGATTAATAGCCTTCTCAAATTGCTTTATGATAGGAACTGGTACTATCTCTTGGAATTTCTTCCCTATAAATTCTTCAATTGGAACATAAAATTTGGATACGGAATTAACTTTACAATCCTTAATGGTCCCATCAATTTCTGACAAAAAATACAAATCAGGAATTGCCTTAAAAATTAATTCTAGTTCAGTCGATGTTTGTTTAAGCTTTTCTTCCATCCTCTTACGCTTAGTTATATCAATTCCAATTGCTCCGATACTCCATCCTAAAGTTGGAATACTATGTAATATATTGGACCACATAATAGTTTTTATCTCACCATTTTTACATGTGATATCCATCTCCCAATCTCTAAAATCGTGACCATTTTGCAACAAATCGTTACAATTAGGTCTATGAGGATATAGCAATTTCATCGCTTTTGGATTGTTAATTATTTCATCTGCATTATATCCCGTTACTAATTCACATTCCCGATTCCACATAATAATATTTCCTTTTTCATCAATAGCATTAATCATAATCGGCATATTTTGTAATATAGTACCTAAACAAATTTCCTCATGATTTGTTATCACATTCATTTGTGAATCTTGTTCATGAATTTTTTTAAGGTGTAATTGTTGTGTTGCCATCTCTTCAATTAAATTTGCAATGCATTTAAAATGAGTTATATGAGAATCCGCAATAACCTCTTTATTGATACTTGCTCCTATAACAAAGCTTGCTATATGTTCCTGCTCAATAATGATGGGAATATGCCTTTCTTGGGACATTTGGATTTTTTGGTTATGAAAAAAAGGGTCACCTTTGGAAAATATAACATTTTGATTATTATCAAGGAGACAGAATGGAACTTTAGTTAAATTATAAAATTGCTCTGTTATATTCTTAAACTTGTCTATATTTATAAGATCTTTAAGTGTGTATTTCATTATTTAACCCATCTCCTTTATATTTACCGTATCTTTAAGACTCCCGATATAAATTTTCAAACTAGAAACCATTACCTATTACAATGATAATCTTATTCTGAATTACCATAGGATTAACTGCGTACTTGTATAGAATAATAAAACAATGGTTAAAACATAAAAGGCCGCAAAGCTTTCTTAAAAAACGCTCTGCGGCCTTTTACTTTCTTGTTTCACCTAAATAAAAATCAAATGTATTTCTTTCTGAATCAACGGCACGCTATAAGTAAATCTATTATCCTCTTACTTTTATATAAACTATTTAATTCTAAATCATACTTATAAACTTAGTTTATAATCTTTGTACAAACAAAAAACAATCTATATTTCCCTGCTATCTTTACTAAGCCGCTTATCGTTAACAACATATTGCTTAGCTGATAGTATGAGCATTTTCAAAGTTTATAAATTCCTTATATCAGCTATCTCATCCTTTGACGGGCAAATAGGACTCCACCTAAAATCAACATCAACATACCTGCAATGATAGAAATCATCTCCATTGATGTTCCACCTGTTTTAGGAAGCCATGCTGACGTCTTATTATTTTCTTTAGTAGGCGAAACCTCTGTATTAGTCTTTGAAGATGTATTTTCTTTTGTTGGTTGAACTTTCGAATCATCCTTTGAAGGTGTATTTTCTTTTGTTGGTGGAACTTTTGTATCAACCTTTGGCGGTGCATTTTCTATAGGATCAACAACTGTTCCATCTTTTATTTTTGTATTCGTAATGTCATAACCTTTTACTTCTGATTTATATCCATCTACTGGTTGTTCTTTCACTTCATACTTGTACGCTTTTCCTTCAGCATCATATGCCGCTAAGTCTTTAAACGCATACTTCCAGTTATTTGCTTCACTTACTTCTTGCGTCGCAATCACTTGGCCATTTTGTAGTAAGTCTACTTTGATTGTTTTCGGACGATCCGTTGCGTTATCATCTTTCCACGTCTTCGTTCCTTCTACTTTCGTTTCGCCTACTTTTGTATTTGTGATGTCATTACCTTTTACTTCTGATTTGTATCCAGCTACCGGTTGTTCTTTCACTTCATACTTGTATGCCTTACCTTCTACATCATATGCCGCTAAGTCTTTAAATGCATACTTCCAGTCGCTTGCTTCACTTACTTCTTGTGTCGCAATCACTTGGCCATTTTGTAGTAAGTCTACTTTGATTGTTTTCGGACGATCTGTTGTGTTATCATCTTTCCACGTTTTTGTTCCTTCTACTTTTGTTTGACCTACTTTTGTATTTGTGATGTCATTACCTTTTACTTCTGATTTGTATCCATCTACTGGTTGTTCTTTCACTTCATACTTGTATGCCTTACCTTCTACATCGTATGCCGCTAAATCTTTGAATGTATATTTCCAACCTGTTGCTTCACTTACTTCTTGTGTCGCAATCACTTGACCATTTTGTAGTAAGTCTACTTTGATTGTTTTCGGACGATTTGTTGCGTTATCATCCTTCCACGTTTTTGTTCCTTCTACTTTCGTTTCGCCTACTTTTGTATTTGTAATGTCATAACCGCTTACGCTAGATTTATATCCCGCAATCGGTTGTTCTTTCACTTCATACTTGTATGCTTTTCCTTCTACATCATATGCCGCTAAATCTTTAAACGCATATTTCCAATCGCTTGCTTCACTTACTTCTTGTGTCGCAATCACTTGGCCATTTTGTAGTAAGTCTACTTTGATTGTTTTCGGACGATCTGTTGCGTTGTTATCTTTCCACGTCTTCGTTCCTTCTACTTTCATTTCGCCTACTTTTGTATTTGTAATGTCATTACCTTTTACTTCTGATTTGTATCCATCTACCGGTTGTTCTTTCACTTCATACTTGTACGCTTTTCCTTCGGCATCATATGCCGCTAAGTCTTTAAATGCATACTTCCAGTCGCTTGCTTCACTTACTTCTTGTGTCGCAATCACTTGGCCATTTTGTAGTAAGTCTACTTTGATTGTTTTCGGACGATCTGTTGTGTTATCATCTTTCCACGTTTTTGTTCCTTCTACTTTTGTTTGACCTACTTTTGTATTTGTGATGTCATTACCTTTTACTTCTGATTTGTATCCATCTACTGGTTGTTCTTTCACTTCATACTTGTATGCCTTACCTTCTACATCGTATGCCGCTAAATCTTTGAATGTATATTTCCAACCTGTTGCTTCACTTACTTCTTGTGTCGCAATCACTTGACCATTTTGTAGTAAGTCTACTTTGATTGTTTTCGGACGATTTGTTGCGTTATCATCCTTCCACGTTTTTGTTCCTTCTACTTTCGTTTCGCCTACTTTTGTATTTGTGATGTCATAACCACTTACGCTAGATTTATATCCTGCAATTGGTTGTTCTTTCACTTCATACTTGTACGCTACTCCGTTTGTATCGTATGCTTGGAGTTTTTCAAATGCATACTTCCAATTTGTTTCCGCTGTTACTTCTTTTGTTTCTACTACTTTACCATTTTGTAGTAACTCTACTTTTACTACGCTTGGGCGATTTGTTGCGTTGTTATCTTTCCACGTCTTTGTTCCTTCTACTTTCGTTTCGCCTACTTTTATATTCGTGATGTCATAACCGCTTACGCTAGATTTATATCCCGCAATTGGTTGTTCTTTCACTTCATACTTGTACGCTACTCCATTCGCATCGTATGCTTCTAAATCTGCAAATATATATTTCCAACCCATGATTGCAAGTACGTCTTGTGTTTTGAATACGTTACCGTTTTGTAGTAAGTCTACTTTGATTATTAACGGACGGTCTGTTACATTTCCGTCTTTCCACGTCTTCGTTCCTTCTACAGTCAATTTTGCCACTTTTGTGTTTGTAATGTTGTAGCCGTTCACTTCCGTTTTATAGCCCGCTACTGGATGCTCTTTTACTTTGTAAGTATAAGGAACACCATTCGCATCATATCGTGCCAAGTCTGCAAATGTAAACTTCCAACCATTTAATGCTGTTACATCTTGTGTTTGAATGACGTTATCATTTTGTAATAAGTCTACTTTGATTGTTGACGGTCTATCTGATGCATTGTTGTCATTCCAAGTTTTCGTTCCTTCTACTGTTGTTTGCGCTACTTTCGTATTCGTGATGTCATAACCTTTTACTTCTGATTTATATCCGTCTACTGGCTGTTCTTTCACTTCATACTTGTACGCTTTTCCATTCGCATCATATGCCGCTAAATCTTTGAATGTATATTTCCAACCTGTTGCTTCACTTACTTCTTGCGTCGTGATGACCTGACCATCTCGTAATAAGTCTACTTTGATCGTTGACGGTCTATCTGTCGCATTGCCATCTTTCCACGTCTTTGTTCCTTCTACTTTTGTTTGCGCTACCTTTGTATTCGTGATGTCATAACCTTTTACTTCAGATTTATATCCTTCTACCGGTTGTTCTTTCACTTCATACTTGTACGCTACTCCATTCGCATCATATGTCGCTAAATCTTTAAAGGTATATTTCCAACCTGTTGCTTCACTTACTTCTTGCGTTGTGATGACCTGACCATCTTGTAATAAGTCTACTTTGATCGTTTTCGGACGATCTGTCGCATTGCCATCTTTCCACGTCTTTGTTCCTTCTACTTTTGTTTGCGCTACCTTTGTATTCGTGATGTCATAACCTTTTACTTCAGATTTATATCCTTCTACCGGTTGTTCTTTCACTTCATACTTGTATGCTACTCCATTCGCATCATATGCTGCTAAATCTTTGAATGTATATTTCCAACCTGTTGCTTCACTTACTTCTTCTGTTTTGATGACCTGATCATTTTGTAGTAAGTCTACTTTGATTGTTGTTGGTCGATCTGATGTGTTGTTGTCATTCCAAGTTTTCGTTCCTGCAATGAATGTAGTTTTCACCTTATTCGAAATTGGTAACTTAACTCCATTTACAGAACCGGATTTAACTTCAAAACTTATTTTTTCTTGAGGATCGAAATCAACATAGTCTGGTGCCGAAACTTCTTGCACATAATATTTACCTGGTTGTAAATTAAGGATTTCAATTATTCCTTTTTCATTTGTTTTATATTCATTTCCAACTTGCTCACCCGACTCTTTATACAACTTAAACGAAACATTCGGGATTACTTTTTCTTCATTTCCTGCAAGATGCTTAACAATTCTTAGCGTCCCTTTTGAAGGTAACTCACCTTCAGCACCACCGCCAGCTGCCATGTTTTCGACTTGATAGCTACCTGATTCAGAAACTGGATCTTTATACAGAACTTGGTAATCAATCGTATAATCATTCTTAAAGAATTCTTGCTTCTTTCCAGCTTCCGTTATAGTAGATGTATAAGAAATCGAAAAAGCGGCAAGACGTGCTTTATCCCTATAAAGCAAAACTTTAAATGCAGTGTCACTAGTAAATGTAATCTTTCCATAACCTTTAGATTCAAAGTCTTGTAGTGATAAACTTTGTCGGCCTAGATAGTTATCAACACTTATTCTGAAACTATCTTTATTAAGTATTTGACCTTCTTGCAAACTATCAGACACAACAATATCACGGCTTAACTCTTCTTTATTTAAGTTTATGTTCAAGAACCAACGTACTTCATTGTCCTTACCTGAGAGCATATCACCAGTTTTATAAAAAAACGGCTGCTTTCCAGGATCTGTACCACCGCCACCACTTGGTCCGGTAATCGTTACAGTTTGCTTTTCTAAATTTGTACCTAAATTTGTTTCAAACTCTTTCTTTTCACCCGTTCCTGCACTAGTAGCTTGTACTCTAAAGTTTAAATACCCTCTAATATTTTGATGTGTATCTACTTTATCATTAAATGTACATACCACCGTACCTGAAGTTACTTTACAAGTACCATAATCACCTAAATCAAACGTTGTATTCAAACCATTTAATTCTGGGGGTAGTGCTAATGTTAGTGTGTCTCCAGGCTGCAACTTAATTCCGTTTTTTTCACTGAAGTTTACAGTTATTTTAGTCAGTTCTCCGCTCTGTAGATCTGATTTATCCAACTTAAAACTATCCACAAGTCCTATTGTATTTACCTCTTTTGCATTCGCAATTATAGGTACCAAACTCTGACCTATAGTCAACATAAAAAGCATTAAAATTGAAAAAACCGAAGTTATTCTTTTTATCATGTCATTCTCCCATCAATTATTAATAGATGGCTTCTAATATGACTATGTAATGACAATGACTTAATAGGTTGATGGCATTTCTGCTCTTTCAACTGTTATAAACTTAAAAACTTGAAAATTGATTGCTATACGCCTTCATTTTTCTAATGCAATATTCTCTTTACTAATTTTAACATTTACAAACTAAGCAATTACTGATAACGTTGTAATCATAATTATTACATCGTTTCATCATCCCTATCAAATCTCGAAATCTTATGTTGCATCATATCTGCCATCTTAAAATGAGCATAAATTTCTGATTAATAATGTTTTCATTTAAATGCTATTGGTTTTTTCATACTATTTCCCTTCATGTTTAGATCCATAACATGAGTATGTCCAAATTTGATACCACATTTTTAATGATTCACAATTTTTATTTACCAAAATTTTTTGTCCCCTCCTAAAGACATTTTTCATGCTCTCCTCCGTAATATAAGACTATTTAGGTAACAAAAATAGTTTTTGTAACTTTTGTAACTGATTTTGTAATTAATGAAACCAAATATAAACCACACATAAACCACACATAAACCACATATAAACCAAATCACACATACACTAATGGCAGATTTTTGGATAATACCTACTTCCCCCCTCGCCTCCATCTATCAATCTGTTTAAGATTATGAATTTAGTATTTTATTTCCAATCTACATGACCTATATATGTAATGTTTAAATCTCGCTATACTGGATCTTCAATCAAATTTCCCGCATGAAGACTAGATTCACAATTTATTGTAGATGATGAAAAAACAGTTGCTAAAGAAATCTCTTGTTTAATAAATAAATTTTGTAAAACTGTAGTACTAAAATTTATCAACATGAATGATAATTTTTATAAAAAAGAGAGTCTCATTTTTCAATGAGACTCTCTTTACTTTATATATATTTAAATAGAATTTCCAGCTCTATCATTCCAAATAAATACTCGAGTGAAAACTACCATAATTACTACAATAACTAAAAAATATAGGGGCATGACTATTAAGGAACCTGTATGAAGCTGGCTCATTCCCCAAATCGTTATCGTCACTATTATATAATAGCCTAGGCTAAATAAGGCACCTGCAGTACCAATGACATCTTGAAAATCTACTAATGCTAGACTGAGACAGTTAGGTAACGCTATCCCAATTCCGAATAGTAATATAAACATCGCTACTAAAAATCCAATCATATATATTATGTTTGGATTTGATCCAAATGAAGTAATAACAGTTAAGAGGATAGCTCCCCCTGTCATTACAAGACAACCGATATATATAATTTTCTCTGGTTTATAAGTAGCAAGTAACCTTTTTGAAACTTTCGCTCCAATAATAGAAGCTGAAGCAACAACAATTCCTAGAAACCCGTACATACTAGGTGATAACTGAAAGTATTCGATAAAGATAAACGGCGCTTCCGCATAATAGCTAAATAAAACACCATTCGCTCCTCCAATTAATAACCCATATGTTACTACTTTCGGATTTGTAATTAACCTTTTCAATACTGAAAACACATTTATTTTATCAGTTACTGCGCCCGTTTTTGTTTCCGGAAGAGAAACAAACGTATACAGCAAAATCCCAACACTCATAACAACTAAACTTAAAAATACTATTTTAAATCCAAATATTTGATCAAGAAAGCCACCAATTAACGGTCCTATCGCTGGTGTAAAGGCAATAACTGCTGAAATTTGAGCAAACATAACATGACGTTTATGCCCCTCTACACTTTCACGAAGAATCGTTTGTGTCACAACTGAACCAGCACTTGCTCCAAATGCTTGAATAAAACGACTAACCAATAAAAATTCAATTGAATTTGCAATATAGCATAAGAAACTTCCAGCGCCATATACTACAATTCCAAATAACATTGCTGGGCGACGACCAATTATATCTGATAACCATCCAATAAAAAATACACCTAAAGCAAATCCAGCAAAATAAACACTAAGTGTTAGCTGTACCTCATTATTACTTACTTGCAACGCCTTTGAAATGTCCGGTAAAGACGGTGTGTAAATCGTTTCACTAATTTGCGGAAATGCCACCAGAATGATCATTAACCAAAGTGATGGTACTGAGACTTTTTTCACTTTTAATACCCTCCTATAACTTTGAAAATCTCAGAAATGAATAGACTTTCTTAGCTACGGAACAGGAGGGGCCATTATAGAAATTCGATCATAAAACAACAAAGAAAACACCTCAATTACGCATGTTAATACTTATAGGAGGGTAATATTAACATTGATTTTAAAATATAGTCTTTCAATTATATGATAGGTTGTGTTCGTTTTCTAGTGTTCATGATCTGAATATTTGTTAGTACACGAATGTCCTTTCAATTCTCTCGGAAAATTAATACGATTTAAAAAGCGCAACTAAACAACTAAAACGCCCCTTCAATTGTTAAAATCAGTCTCACAATTGAAGGGGCGTTTTTTTATTGCTAAATTTTCACTGATTGTTCTTTTTGATAGATAATTTCACCATCAATAATTGTCGTTTCTACTTTTAAATCTTTAATTTCGTTTGGATTGACACTTAAAATGCTGTCATTTAATATAACTAAATCCGCCAGCTTTCCGACCTCTATGCTTCCTTTTATCTCTTCTTCAAAACTCGCATAAGCACCATTCCATGTGTATAGTTTAATAGCTTCCATTACGCTTATAGCTTGATTAGCACCAACCTCTATTCCAAACTTGGTTTTTCTATTGACAGCAACATGAATTCCTAATAAAGGATTATAGTCAGTAACTGGTGCATCCGAACTACCTGCTGCAATGATGCCAAGATCAATAAAATCACGAGCAGCGTACATGTGATTCACACGATCGCCATAATGCTGGACATATATCTCTCCAAATTCATATGGAAATGGAGGGTTTGGAATTGGAACCATCTCTAGTTTTTTCATTCTCTCTTGTAAATCCGGTGAAGAAATTCCCGCGTGCTCGATTCGATGGCGATGATTTTTTCTTGGTGATTCCTCTAGCGCCCTTTCTACACAATTCAAATACATTTCAATAGCTTTATCACCTTGTGCATGTACAGTGATTTGATAACCTTTTTTATGCGCTTCACCTAAAACCTTATAGATTTCTTCCTCACTATAATAAAGAATGCCGTAATTGTTAGGGTCACTTGAATATGACTTACGGGTTGCAATTGTAGGGCCAGTGCTACTTCCATCTGTAAATAATTTAGCTGGTCCAACTTTGAATCTCTCATCTCCGGTACCAGTTACCACACCAGCTTCGACCATTTTATTAACAAATTCATGAGAGTTATTTATTTGACATATCATTGCATATATTCGAACACGAATATCCTTACTCTTCACAGCTTTTTGTAGTAAACGAAAACTTTCAGGGCCATCTCCACCTGCGTCATGTATACTTGTAATGCCAGCTGCAACGAAATGATCTGATGCAATTTTCACAGCCTTCATCATTTCACTTTCTGTATAACTTGCAACTTCGCTCATACTCATATTTGCTGCTTCAATTAACTTTCCTGTAAGCCTCCCTTCCTGATTTTTTTCAATAACTCCCCCACTCGTGTTCGGTGTGTTCTCGTTAATTTGCGCAATTTCTAATGCTTTGCTGTTCACCACGCTTATGTGGTGACAAGTACGGGTTATAATAATAGGGTGTTCAACTGAAATTTCATCCAACTCAGTAATTGTTGGATAACGCTTTTCCTTCACAGCGGTTTCATTAAATCCCCAAGCACGTATCCATTCACCTTTTGGCGTCTCTGATGCCTTCTTTTTCAGATCATCTAACAAAGCGTCGATAGAATCAATATGTTCAGCTTTACAACTGACAGCTAACTGATTTAGTCCATAAGAAATGAGGTGAAGATGGGAATCAATGAATCCAGGAAGAAGTGTTTTTCCTTGCAGGTCAATTACATCCGTGTTTTCTCCTATAAAACTCTTAACCTCCTGATTTGAGCCAACAACTACGATATGATTATCTTTTATTGCTACAGCTTCGACTACTGCATTCTTTTGATCTACTGTAATAACTTCTCCATTTATCAATACAACATCAGCTTTCATAAACTCAACCCTTTCGGAATTACTCTTTTTGAGTAATTCATTCAGTATTTAAAGTTATATCTCCTAATAGGCTCATCCGCTTTTTAACAAGATTTATCAATAATTAATTAAAGTTGAGCTAAACATTCTTTCATTGTTTTAACGATAAAAGTAAAGTCTTCCTCTGTGATGCTTAATGGAGGTGCAAGCTGCAAAATATTATTGTAACCTGCAACAGTGTCACCATTTTTACCAATAATTAGACCTTTTTCTTTACAAGCATTGATGACTTTGTTCATCTTTTCAATGGAAGCCGGTTCTTTTGTTTGCTTATCTTCCACTAGTTCAATACCTAAAAGAAGGCCTTTTCCGCGAACATCTCCTACGTTTGGATGCTCTTTTACATCTTCTAGTTCATATAACAGTCGTTCACCCAATTCTTTGGAACGTTCAATGAGTTTCTCATTCTCCATAATTTCTAAATTCTTCAAAGCTAAGGCGCAAGCAGCAGGATTTCCTCCGAACGTATTTACATGGCGGAAGCGATCATAATCATCACTGCCTACGAATGCCTCATAAACCTCTCGTCTAACTGCTGTTGCTGACAAAGGAAGATACGCACTTGTAATACCTTTTGCCATTGTAATGATATCTGGTTTGACGCCATAATTCATAAATCCAAACGGCTTCCCTGTTCGTCCAAATCCACATATAACTTCATCACAAATGAGCAACGCACCATGCTTCTCGCAAATTTCTTTTACTTTTTCCATATATCCATCAGGAGGCATTAAAATTCCGCCCCCAGTAATGATTGGCTCCATAATCACACCGGCTACTGTTTGGCTTAACTCCCATGTCATGACACGATCGATTTCCTCAGCACTTGCCAGTGTATGAACATCCTCTGGATTGCGATACGTATCAGGCGGTGCTACATGCAAAAAACCTTGTCCTAATGGCTCATATTTATACTTTCTTTGTGCTTGCCCTGTTGCTGCAAGAGCACCCATTGAGTTACCGTGATAAGCGCGGTAGCGGGAAATAAACTTATAGCGTCCATGATCACCTTTTTGCTGATGATATTGACGAGCAATTTTAAATGCTGTTTCATTTGCTTCTGATCCACTGTTAGAAAAGAAAATGACGTATTCATCATCCAGCCATTCATTCAATTTCTCTGCTAATTTAATGGCAGGAACATGACTTTGTGTCAGAGGGAAATATGGCATTTCTTCAAGTTGCTCAAATGCCGCTCTTGCAAGCTCTTTTCGGCCGTATCCAACATTCACACACCAAAGACCAGACATACCGTCTAAATAACGGTTTCCATCAATATCCGTCACCCATGCCCCTTCTGCTTTTGTGATAATTAAATTCGTTGGACTAGGGGCCGCTCCTCTCATCGCATGCCAAAGGTACTTTTCATCTGTTTTTTTCAAACTTTGTGTTTGCTCTGTCACTTGCACAATCATCAGCTCCATTCTATTCTTTTATGATTTCACATGAATCTTTTAATAACGAGCCGTAAGCATTTTCTTGCGAGTATAGAATTCTACGCCATCTTTTCCATTTGCATGGAGATCACCGTAGAAAGATTTCTTATAACCTGAGAATGGGAAGAATGCCATTGGAGCGGGAACTCCAAGATTAACCCCAAGCATACCTGCATCAATTTCTTCACGGAATTGACGAATAGCTTTCGCACTATTTGTGTACAGACATGCACCATTTGCGAATGGTGATGCATTAGCAACATGAATTGCTTCCATCAAGTCTTTTACGCGTACTACAGAAAGAACCGGTGCGAAAATTTCATCTTTCCAGATTTTCATTTCCTGTGTCACATTGTCAAAAATCGTTGGACCAACAAAATAACCTTGGCTGTTTGCTGCATCGTCTTCACGTCCGTCACGAATAAGTGTCGCTCCCTGCTCTACTCCGGATTGAATGTATCCAAGTGTCCGCTCTTTATGTCCGTCACGAATAACAGGACCAAGGAACACACCTTCTTCCAAACCATTACCAATCGTAATAGCATTTGCCTCTTGAAGCAGTCTATTAACAAGCTCATCTGCAACGTCTTCTTCCACGACAACAACTGCCGCTGCCATGCATCGTTCACCAGCTGAACCGAAAGCAGCATTTGTAATTTCTTTCACTGTAGAACTAAGGTCCGCATCTTTTAATACGATTGAATGATTTTTTGCCCCCGCAAGAGCTTGTACACGTTTACCGTTAGCTGCTGCTGTTTTATATATATACTCAGCCACAGGTTGAGAACCAACGAAAGATACAGCTTTTACATCGTCATTGTCAAGAATGCCGTTAACGACGTCATGTGCACCATGTACAATATTTAGTACTCCATCTGGAAGTCCTGCTTCTTTAAACAGTTCAGCTATACGATTAGCCAATAGCGGTGTTCTTTCAGATGGTTTTAATACAAACGTATTTCCGCATGCAATCGCGAGTGGAAACATCCAGCATGGTACCATCATCGGAAAATTAAATGGCGTTATTCCTGCGATTACTCCGATCGGGTAACGATACATCCCTGATTCAACACCAGTTGCAATATCGGGAAGTTGCTCTCCCATCATTAAAGTTGGGGCACCTGCGGCAAATTCAACACATTCAATCCCCCGCTGTACTTCACCGTATGCTTCCTGATAACTTTTTCCATTTTCCAAGGTTACGAGCTTAGCTAACTCTTCCCAGTTTTCAATCAATAGCTGTTGATAGCGAAATAGAATCCGTGCACGCCGAGGTACAGCGATCTTTCTCCATGTTTTGAATGCTTCTTTCGCAGTTGCTACAGCTCTATCTAAATCTTCTTTAGTCGAAAGAGGCACACGAGCAATAATCTCTCCTGTTGCTGGATTTGGTACATCTTCAACTTGCTTACTTGTGGATTCTATCCATTGTCCGCCAATATAATTTTTCAACGTTTGTACATTTTTCGTTACTACCATGGTGAAGCCTCCTATTTTAAGATAACCATCCTATGTTATTGCACCTAAAAAGAAAGCGCATTCATTAGGTGGTATATAAACTTATTTACATACATTTCTTCAACATTACTACTCTAAATTTCTTATCCATTTCACACGCAGGAGTAGTCATCTGCTTAGCATTTGTCAACTCCCCAGTTCACATTATTTCAGAATAATCTCGTGGTTCATTTTATAATTCTTTTTCAAGAACACTGGGCAATCCCATTCACAAACAAGATCCTTAGCCAAAGAAACGACCCAGTCTTTTGTGATATGATACTTTTTCCCATCAACAGTAATAAACACTTCACCGTCTGTCACATAGAAAACTTCCTGTTCCTCTACATGCCAAGTACCTTTATTCGGTTCGCCTATCCATGGTTCCCATGTGTAGGCACCTAGTTGCTCTGCTTCTTCTGCTGTAAGTTTTTTCGCAAAAAACATGAAAATCCTCTCTCTTTCGTATTGGTAATTTTGAAGAAATAAGTCTATAAATCTACCGTCTTAACCTTTGGATCTTTTAAACGTTTAAACTCTTTCGTCATAAAGTATATGGCAATAAGAACACCTGGAATTTCTGCAGCAGGAGCGGCGTACCATACACCTTCTACGCCCCAGAATTTCGGGAATATAAATAGAAACGGTAACATGAACAACAATATTTTACTTACACTAATAAACGTTGCGGACCAGTTTCTCTCTTGTGATTCGAAATAACCGGAGATAAGCAAGCTGACTGCACTAAGCGTAAACAAACAATTGAATACAACTGTCGTCCAAATGCCCAGTTTTTGCAATTCAGGATTACCACTGGAAAAAAATGACACAATTGGATCTGCAAAAATGATTAGTATAGTTGTCACAATCACAAAGAAGGAAACTGTAAAAATGAGTCCCATCTTAATTGCTTGTTTCACACGATCAAGGTTGCCTGCACCGTAATTATAACTAATAATCGGTTGAAGTCCTGTCATCCCACCGAGCGCTGCTAAGGCGAGGAGATTTGTAATATAACCATTTTGAATCGTGAAAGCTGCAACGTGCAGACCACCACCGTAGCTTTGCAGTAAGTTATTGGTGAAAATAATCGCAATAAACATCATGAACTGACTCGAGAAAGATGCAAACCCCGTCCAAACTACTTCACCAATTTTCTTAAAATTAATCATCATGTCTTTCATTTTTGGTTTAAGTTTTGTTTTACCAAACCAGAAATAAAAGATTAAGAGAACAGGAATCGATTGCGAAATCGTATTAGCCCATGAAGAACCCATCATCCCCATGTCATACTTCACTACCATAATCCATTCCATAATCCCAGCAACAACCGCTGCAACTAACCAACTGTTCATTGATAATATAGGTTTTTCATCGATATTAGTTAAAATACTTAATACAACGGCCAATATCGTTAATGGTAACGAAATCCATAGCAGTCGGCTATATTGCACCGCATACGGAAGTGCTTCATCACTTGCTCCAAATAAAATCATAATATCATTTTCAAAGGCCAACCCAAGTATAGCTAACAAAGAAGACAGGAAAAGAGTAAACCATAAAGTTTGTCCCATATTACTTCTAGCTTCTTCGATTTTCCCTTTCCCCAGTCGAAGTGAAATGACCGCTCCGGCCCCCACCCCCAAAAGAACACCAATCATTCGGGTAATAACCATGACCGTAAATCCAATTCCGATCCCTTCGATTTCCAGCTCCTGAAAGCCACTGACGAAATAGCCATCGATAACCGATACAACCCCTAGAATTACGTTAGCCATAATTCCTGCCAAAGCAAACCGTAAATATAGTAACGGAATACTTTTGGTTCCCAGCACTGAATCATCTATCGGTTTATTCATTACTTCTCGTTTCTCTATTTTCGATGACGGACGGTTGTCCACTATTTTCATGAGCATATCCCCTTACAAATAATTTATATAGCAAGTTAAGCTCAATTAATTCGCATACCACCCTACCGGATTTGCATGCTGGTGGATATTGATTTGCTTCGTTTCCATAAAGTGCTCCAGTCCGACAACACCTAACGCTCTGCCGATACCACTTTGCTTATACCCTCCCCAAGGGCCTTCAACATAAGCGAGATGATAACTATTAATCCAAGTAATTCCCGCACGTAATTTACTAATGACACGTTTTGCTCGGTCCATATCTTCAGTAAATACAGCACCGGCTAATCCATAAATGGAATCATTCGCTTTTTGGATGGCATCTTCCTCATCTTTAAATTTCTGTACAACAAGAACTGGACCAAAAATCTCTTCCTTAACAATACACATATTCTCATTTACATCAGCGAAGATGGTTGGTGCAATGAAAAACCCTCGATCAAGCCCATTTTCTGTTAGGCGCTTACCACCGCAAACTAATTTTGCACCTTCTTCGATTCCTCTCTGGATATAATGTAAAACTTCATTCATATGAGACTCAGTTGTGAGAGCTCCCATTTCAATGTTCTCACTTTCCCCGTTGCCAACTACAATTTTGTTCGCACGCTCGGCCAATCTTTCAACAAACTTATCATAAATAGTCTCTTGTACAAGCAAACGAGATGCAGCTGAACAAACTTGCCCAGCATTATGGAAAATGCCAAACATCGCATTATCGACTGCGGTTTCAAAATCCACATCGTCGAACACAATAAGTGGAGATTTCCCACCTAGTTCAAGTGTGATTTTTTTCATATTGCTCGCAGCTGCGCGCATAATACTTTGACCTGTTTTTGTTCCACCGGTAAAGGCAACTTTGTCAACATCATGGCTCTCTGCCAGCTCATTCCCAACCTTTGAGCCAGGTCCCAATACTAAGTTTGCCACTCCGTCTGGCAGTCCAATCTCTTCAATAATTTCAAATAATTTGTATACGCTTACAGGAGTGACGTCAGCAGGCTTAATTACAATTGTATTTCCTGCGGCAAGTGCAGGAGCAATTTGCCAAACAGCTAACATAAGCGGGAAATTCCAAGGTACAATAAGTCCACAAACACCAATCGGTTCATTAATAATAATCGTTTCCGAATCATCCTCGCGAGTGTAAGATTCTTTTTTCATGCCTTTAAT
Organism: Bacillus nitratireducens; assembly: GCF_036320425.1. Classification (NCBI taxonomy): domain Bacteria; kingdom Bacillati; phylum Bacillota; class Bacilli; order Caryophanales; family Bacillaceae; genus Bacillus; species Bacillus nitratireducens. The sequence goes on along the minus strand of NZ_JAUMJO010000002.1, from coordinate 734,464 downwards.
CAAGTCTGCATAATAGCGGAAGCATTGAATTGATACAGGAATATCCACATAGGTTGTTGCACGAATAACCTTACCGTTATTTTCAGTTTCCAAACGGGCAATTTCAGCTGTCTTCTCTTCAAGACGGTCTGCAATCTTATATAGATAGTTAGCTCTTTCATCAGCCGATAAGTTCGACCAGATTCCGCTGTCAAACGCTTTACGCGCTGCCTTGATTGCTATCTTCGCATCATCCGCCGATCCATGAGCAGACGTTGCGATAACCTCTCCGGTTGCAGGGTTAATTATGTTTCGTCTAGCACCTGATAATGCTTCTACCCATTTCCCGTCAATAAACATGTTAATTTTCATAAACACCTCTCCTTTACGCGATAATATCTACGAGTTTGAAACCAATATGTGCTATATTGACCAGCATCGTTTTCTGATTATAGAATGGGAATGATTTAAGGCGTTCTTTTTCAAATCGATATCCACCTGCACTCCCCGTAACGATCCATTGTGCCAATAACTTACCAAACAATGTCGAGAGAGACGCGCCATGCCCCGTATAACCCGTTGCAAAATATGCGCCTTCTTTGGATCTACCGATAACCGGGAACGTATCAATTGTTACCCCAATAAATCCACCCCAACGGTAATCAATCTTGCTTCCTTCTAGTTTCGGCATTATTTTAACCATGGCATCGTAAACATTTTGATAAACAGCATCACCTAAGTTTGGACGAATATCGCCACCGCCAAATATGATCCGATTATCTGGTGTACGCCTGAAATAGTAAAGGAAACTGCTTGTATCAAAAACCATGCGATCTTTAGGAATGACGGCATTCACTAGTGATTCTGGAAGCTGTTCAGTACCAATAATACGTGCCGAAATTGGCAGTACACCTTTATTCAATTCAGCCATAATTTTTCCGGAGTAACCATCTGTAGCGACAATAATGTCTTTCGCTGTAACAGTACCTTTTTCTGTAATAACTTTCACACTATTTCGGCCATACTCAATAGATAGTGCTTTCGAATGCTCAAAGATTTTTGCACCGATCGATTTAGCTGCTTCTCCCAAACCAATTGCATAGTTCAGTGGTTGGAACGAGTAACTCGAGTCGTCGACTAAGCAACCATAATATTGCGGGGAATCAATTTCTTGATGCAACTGACTTCGATTAAGCACGCTACATTCATATCCAAAATTTTTGTTTAAGTATTCACTTTCAAGTTTCAACCCTTCAAAATGCTTGGCTTTGTAAGCCGCCACAATGTGACCTGTCTTTCTGAAGTTACAGTTGATTTGATGCTCGTCGATAATGTTTTTAACTAGTTCAACACTAAGCAGAGAAAGATCGTTAAGCTGCCTCGCCTCTTCGGCACCATACTTCTTGGCAAGCTCCTGCATCGTTGACTTATAGCCTGGCAATACCATCCCGCCGTTGCGACCGCTTGCGCCATATCCGATTGTTTCCTGCTCAAGGACAATGACACTCTTCCCTAACTTTTGCAAATGATATGCAGAAGAAAGACCTGTGAAACCTGCGCCAATAATGACAACATCCGCTTCTTCATTTCCTTCAAGAGGTTTTCCTTTTTCATAGCTGTTTGCAGTCGCTTTCCAAAGTGAGAGAGTATCCATTCGATCCATTTTACCCATAGCTAATCCTTCTCCTTTCGTGACATGTATGTTACAATACACTCAAAAAATATTCAAAATATTCACATTTATTGAATTAATAATATGACTTGGAGTTTCCTCCAAGTCAATAGCCATTTAAGGGTTTTTTGAATTCATTTTGCGAAAAAAATGGAGTAACTCCATTTTTTTCATTGGGGGGACATCTATGAAAATTGGTACATTTGCGAAGCTTTTTCATGTTACAACTGATACCGTACGTTATTACATTGAACTAGGATTATTAATACCAGACAAAAAAAACACCCAGTATCATATGAACCAATCGTGTTTAGACGACATGGCTTTTATTACTGAGCTGAAAAAATTTCATTTTTCATTGATAGAAATCCAACGAATTTTATCGTATCGTCGTGTCACAAACTTCTCGGACCATGAGGATATCGACTACTACAACAACTTACTCATTGATAAAAAGAACGAGCTGAACATTAAAAAAGAAGACATATCAAAAGCGATTCAATTGATTGAAAAAGCGGTTCAAACTAGCTCACCTTCACAAAAAGAAGAGAATATTACAGGAATCCCGCTTGACTTTGTAAATCTACTCTATTGTCCGAAGTGCCGCATTCCACTTGAAATGAAAGATGTAACAATTAAAAAAGTCTACATTAACACGGGGAGTTTAACTTGTAGCTGTGGATATGAAGCAGCTATCGAGGAGGGTATTATCATTACCGCGAACTTGTACGAGACGTCACCTTATCCATCTTATTTTTACGATAAAGAAACGATTAAAGAGATTAATCCCAAAATGATTAACTTATTTGAAAAAAGTAATTTTCAATTTCAAAAAGTTCTACAAAATATAGATTTAAAAAATAAATTAGTCGTGGAAACGAACGTTGACGCTTTTGTGTCACTACCGAAATATATCGATATTCTTGAACCGAGCGCATCCTATGTATTCAGTGGCTATTCGCTTGCAATGCTTAAGAAGGTGAGAAATAGAATTGAGCGTATGAATCCGAAGCCACGCGTCCTTTATATTTTGAATTCCGATTTAAATCTGCCATTGAAACCGCTTAGCATCGATGTTTTTGTGGATAGTTTTACAATAACTGATTTTTCACTGCTCAACCCAGAGTTCCCAAGTCACGTTCTAAAAAACTATTTACATAACAGTTCAACAATTGTCGGTGGATACTCGTATTATGATAACTCGGCCAAATCCTTGAAAAATATTTCAGCCTTATATCCAAATTCCCATGAGCATATTTTACATCCAAAATACTTAGAAGAAAATTTATCAGTTAACGGATTTCAAATCATGCAAAATGAAAATATTGGTTACTGTACAGATCCAGGACCTTATTTCGATTATCATGTAAGAGACGAAAAATTCCACATGCTCATGTATTTGGCTAGTACGAAACAATAGCACAAAAAAGCGCCATCACAAGTGACGGCGCTTTTTCTATGTAAGAGCTACTAGAAGGTACCCTTCTAGCCTACTCCCATTTATAAGTCCAAAACTGTTCAAGTTGCAGCCATTTTAATGTTGCTGCGTCTTTGTTTTTTATTTTTGCATGTGTTTCTTCTAGCATCGCTTCTGTTTGTGAACGATGCGCGCCTAGTGCAGCTAATTTATGTTCAAATACTTCACTAATATTATTTACAACATCCGGTTCACCGAGTACTGCTTCTCGATTTCTCGTAATCGCAACCGCATGAATGGCTGGACGTTCTTCTTTTGGCATACGTGATACAGCGCGAACTACAGCGCGGCCAAATGCATCATGATCTGGATGTACCCCGTGTTCTGGATAAAATGTAATAATTCGAGATGGATTTACTTCTTGAATAATCGCTTCGATTTTATCTGCAACAAAATCAACATCTTCAAATTCTAACGTTTTATCATGGAAACCGAGCATTCTTAAATCTTGAATCCCCATCGCTTCACATGCATCTTTTAATTCTTTTTCACGGATATTTGGAATCGTTTCACGGTTAGCGAATACGTTTTTCCCCATGTTACGTCCCATTTGTCCAAGAGTACCACATGCGTACGTTACAGGTACTCCTTGATCTGTTAATAAGCGAATTGTTCCTCCCGCAGCAAATGCTTCATCATCTGGATGCGGAAATACAACAAGTACATGTCTCTCCATAAGTTTCCCTCCTTCTTACTTAAATGGCGTTAAGCTTAGCTCAAGCGCTACCGCTAAGCGGCCTTGGTTATCATGCCCTGCTAGTAATAAACGCTCTTTATCGTCTACTTCCCAGTGCGTAATGCCTTCTGCATATACCCAGCCATGATCCATTTTTAAACCAACTCGGTATGGATTTGTTCCAGTTATTTTCCCGCGCTCAAAGCGAATAATCGCATTTCGAATGAATGCTCCAACTGTCATCATCTTTTCATTAAAGTGTGACGCATACGCTCCGTTCGTCGTTTCTAAATGAATATATACATCTTTATTTACAAAACGTTCAATTTCATTTTGAATAAGAGAACTATCTTTTACTATTTCCATCGGAATTCACCTCTTTAAACCATTTTACGCAAAAATAATGTAAATTGCTATCTCTATATTAGAGGACAACGCCCACTTTTCCTAATAATTTGCACTGTGTTTTTTATATTTTTTATATGATATGTAAAAATCATATTTTTTCCTTCACTTTGTTAAATAGTTTTCTTTCTTTTTTGAATTTGCTACAATATAAATTACGCAGAGGGATGCATTTTTACAATTGAATACATACTTTAAAGAAGGTGACATGTTTGGAACATTCAGCACATGAAGTAGCAAATTGGCAATATTATTTTGCAATTGCCGTATTTTTAGTCACGTACGGATTTATTATTTCTGAGAAATTGAATCGTGCTGTAATCGCACTATTCGGTGCTGCTATTATGATTATTTTTGGAATTGTAGATTTACATACTGCTTTCACATCACATATTCAATGGGAAACAATCACCCTTTTAATTGGGATGATGATTCTCGTACATATTACGAGTCAATCAGGCGTGTTTGAATTCGTGGCCATTAAAGCGGCTAAAGCAGCTGGCGGAAAACCAATCCGCATTTTATTATTGCTATCCCTATTAACCGCTGTCGGTTCTGCATTTTTGGACAACGTAACAACCGTATTATTAATCGTACCTGTTACACTGTCTATTACACGTATTTTAAAAGTAAATCCTGTTCCTTATTTAATTTCAGAAGTGCTATTTTCAAACATAGGCGGAACAGCAACATTAATTGGTGACCCGCCGAACATTATGATCGGATCAGCTAATAAGCATTTAGACTTTAATGCCTTCTTACTAAACTTAGCTCCCATCGTAATTATTATTTCTATCGTTACACTTGGCATTATTTACTTCATGTATCGTAACAAACTAAAAACAACACCTGAGCAAATCGAAAAATTAATGGCATTAAATGAAAAAGATTATATTAAAGATCAAAGCCTCCTATTAAAATCCATTTCGATTTTAGGACTAACTATTTTAGGCTTTGTACTTCATTCTATTATTCATGTAGACGCTGCCGTAATTGCGATGACAGGTGCTACACTTCTTATGCTAATCGGCGTGAAAGAGCATGATATTGAAGATGTATTTGCCCACGTTGAATGGGTAACTATTTTCTTCTTCGCTGGACTATTCGTTCTAGTTGGCGGGTTAATTGATATCGGACTTATTTCTTCACTCGCAAAAGAAGTAATCGACGTAACAAATGGTGATATCGGTTTCGCTGCTATACTTATCTTATGGGTATCTGGTATCGCATCTGCGACAATTGACAATATCCCATTTGTCGCAACGATGATCCCTCTTATTCAAGATTTAGCTACTGGACTCGGGCTATCTGTCGATTCCCCGCAAATCGAAGTACTATGGTGGGCTTTATCACTTGGAGCTTGCTTAGGAGGAAACGGAACCTTAATCGGCGCATCAGCAAACGTAGTCGTTGCTGGTATTGCAAAACGTGAAGGACATGGGTTCTCTTATATGGACTTCTTAAAAATCGGTTTCCCCTTAACGATCATTGCGCTATTGTTATCACATGCTTATATATATTTACGTTATTTAATGTAAAAGTTGTATTATATGAAATTATATCTTCAAACAAAAAAGGTATGCAGCACTACGCCGCATACCTTTTTCCATCACCAAAATATACCTATAATTGCTAATCCACCTAAAATCATACCACCAATTTGCCCGACGATTGTTGGTGATAATTGAACACCTTTTCTCACTTCAACAACTGGTCTTTCGTGCCTTAATTGCTGCACTTCACTTTGAAGTTGGTGTACACTTCCATGTAATTCTTTAATTAGTTCTTTTAATTCAGCGACCTCTTCATTTACTGGTTTACTTTTTTCTAAATTCATTTTGCATAACTCCTTATAAAGTGAAACTTTAATCAGTGGGGGTTTTGTTCATCCCCCACTGATTATTAGTTGAACCAATCGGGCGTTTACGGGCGGCCCGACTCCCACCTAACTTCTTTGCTCCACCTGAATTTTGAGGTGGGAATTTTACTGCCCGTTCATGCGGGATACATTCAATCAGTTCACTGTAAAATTTCGCCAATTACCGGTATATCTCCTGCATACTACATATATAATATGGAATGTACTTTTAATCTTGCAACTTTATCCATTCATCCCTCAATATCCCCATAATCATACGATCAAAACACTTCCCATCTCTTTGCACCGCTTCTCTCATACAACCTTCCATCTGAAAACCCATCTTTTTATACAGTGTAATGGCAGGTTTATTATACGAAATAACATCGAGACCGATGCGGTGTAAATTCAATTCATAGAAAGCATACTGTAGAATACGGTGTATTGTTTCCCTTCCATATCCCTTCCCTCTATCATTCGCATCTCCTATACCAATTGCTAATAAACCTGTTCTGTTATTCCACTCTATGCCATGAATCGCCACAAAACCAATTAAGCGATCATCTTGAACTGTCCTTACCATGAAAGAAACACTATTCGATCTCCGTCCCTTTAATAGCCCATCATTTTCTATTTCATGTAAAGATTGCGGGAATGCTAAGTCTGTATCGACATTTCTTAAATACTCACTATCCTCTTGCCACATAGCCATTACTTTAGCATCTGTTTCTCTAATAGCTGATAATTTAATAGTTTTATTTTGAAAAAGATTCATTGTCATTTCAAACTCCCCTTTTATTAAATAGCGGGGACAAGTAGCCTATTTATCCCCTAGTTCCATACACTGCCTTATAAACGGGATACTTACAATAAGCGCTGACATTGGCACAACTCCTCTACATTGAATTAACTTCATTGTATAATTTTTTATTTATTCGAACAATAATAATTACAAAAAGACCCTCCAAATTTAGAGGGTCTTTCCTAATAGAAAAACTGTATTATTTTGTAAACATTTTCTCTGCTTCATCCATTGCCATTTTGTTTCCTAAAGCAGAATAGTCAAGCCATGGTTGGTCATTGATAATGTATACGTGCTTGCCTTTAACAGCTTTTAAGTCTTTCCAAATTGGTGTTTCTTGAAGTTGTTTAAATGCTGCTTTCGCTTTATCATCTCTATTTACAACAACGAAAATAGCATCTGCGTCAAAGTCAGGTAATACTTCTTGTGAAATGACTTCGAAAGGACGGTTTCCGTCAATTTTTTCTACACCATTTGCAGGTTGTAACCCTAAGTCTTGGAATAAAATTGGTCCCATCGGTCTTTTCGTGCTAAATACACGTAATTCTTTTGCAGTAACACGAATTGCCATTACTTTTTCGTTATTACCTAATTCTTTATCTATTAAACTTTTCACTCGTTTTGATTGCTCTTCGTAATCTTGAATATATTTATCCGCTTCTTTCTCACGGTTTACAAGTTTACCAACTTGTTTTAACTGATCTCTCCACGTACCTTCATCTAAATTGAAAGAATGTGTTTTTGCAATTTTTTCGTATTTCGCTAAATCTTTGCCCGCGTATTTTTCATCCACATAAATGTCAGTTGGCTTCAATTGAAGTAATGCTTCCATATTCGGATCCGTTACAACACCAAGTTTCTTCGTATCTTTCAACTGCTCTTTTGCATGCGGTAAGAAATCTTTTAAATCTCCACCAATAACAGAGCCTACAGGTGTAATTCCTAATGCCAGTAAATTATTCGTTAAGTGAATAGACATAGAGGCGATTTTCGGATCATTACTTTTTTCAGTTTTTTTCGTTGCCTCTTCATTAGATTTCGATTGACCACATGCTGCTAATACTAAAATACACATAATGCTAAATAAAATGGAAAGTTTCTTTTTCATATGTTCTCCTCTTTGAAGTATTTATTTTGTTTTTGTAAGTAAATAAAGAAAATACGGCGCTCCTAAAGCCGCTACTACTACACCAGCTGGAATAGAGTTTGGCTCGAATATAGAACGACCTATCGTATCTGCGAGTACTAAAATAATCATTCCAATAATGCCAGCTAACGGGAGGAAGTGCTGATATGTACTACCTACTAACTTCCTTGCAATATGCGGAGAAACTAAGCCGATAAAGCCAATTCCCCCTGCCATTGATACGCTTGCACAAGACAATCCTACCGCTGTAGCTAAAAGCAGTAACCGTTCTTTTTGAACAGATACACCAAGTCCTGCTGCTACACTATCACCTAGTGACAGTGCATTTAACGTTTTAGATTTTAGCCATGCGTATGGAGTTAGTATCAAAATCCAAGGTAATAATGCTAGGACATGAATCCAATCTCTTCCCCACACGTTACCAACTAACCACCTAGAAGCGAACGTATACGTCTCATCATTTAACTTGAGCGAGAAAAATAACGAAAGTGCACTAAAACCAGCTGAAACTGCAATCCCAACAAGAATAAGTCTAATGGGAAGTAAACCTTTTGACCGATCACTCGCAAGCAAAACAATAAGAAATGCAGCTAACACTCCTCCGCCAAATGTAAATAACGGTATTAAAATCGATGCACTCTCGTTAATAGAATGAAAGAAAGTAACAAATACAATAAGCCCGAAAGATGCACCCGAATGTAACCCGAGAATACCAGGATCTGCGAGTGCATTACGAGATAGCCCTTGCAAAATCGCACCGGAAACCCCAAGGCCAATACCTGCTAACATTGTGATTATAATTCTTGGCATACGATAATCGTATAGCACGGTTGCACTCTCAAAATCACCATAGCCAAAAAGCGTTTGAATTACTTTGAGCGGTGCGATGCTCAGCGTCCCCGTATTTAAGCTAATCAAAATTACAGCGATACTTATACATCCGAAAATTGTAGTTACAGTAATAGCCCTCTTTTTATCCGTGTTAAAAAGATCCTTCACTTATAACTCCCTCCCAACTTTACGTGCTATATAAAGGAAGAACGGAACTCCAACAAGAGCTACCATAATTCCTATCGCAAGTTCTTTAGGAGGATTTACTGTTCTTGCCCCTAAATCAGCTAATACCAATAACATAGCTCCTAATAATGCTGACATAGGAATAATAAGCCGATAATTAACACCAACTAATTTTCTAGCAATATGCGGAATGACCAGTCCTACAAATCCAATAGAACCAACAGCTGAAACAGAAACACCTGCAAGAATGACTACTATAATCATCCCAAATATTCTTGTACGGTTCGTTTTCACGCCTAAATTCGTAGCAACATCATCCCCCATTGATATGAGTGAAATAGATCGCCCTATCACTGTCGCAAAAACAATTGTTATGAGAATAATAGGCACTAAAAATTTCAAGTGTTCCCACTTAACGCCTGCAACACCACCAGCGTACCAAAACGCTAAATCTTGACTTAAGTCATAATAAATCGCGACGCCTGAACTTAACGAATGTAAAAGCGCGGCCATAACTGCCCCTGCAATCGTTAACCTCATCGGTGTTAATCCGCCTGATGTTGCTGATCCGATAATAAAAATGAGTACTGTACTTAAAACTGCTCCAATAAAGGAAACAATCATTAAGTAGGAATACGGCATATGCGGGAAAAAAGCAAAACTAAGTGCTACTACAAACATTGCGCCTGCATTTATCCCAAGCACTCCTGCATCCGCTAACGGATTTCGTGTTACCCCTTGCATAACAGCCCCAGCGACTGCAAAAGCTGCTCCTACAACTGCCGCACCAATTACCCTCGGAAGCCTTAATTCATAAATAATTTGATGCTGCGTTAATTTCGGATTATAATCAAAAACCGCTGCCCACACCGTTTGCAAATGAATATCCTTTGCCCCGAATGCAATAGCTAAAAATATAGATCCGATTAAACATAAAATTGTTAAGCTCATGAAACATACGAACTTAATATGTATCCAGCGATTATTGCCAGCATGTACAGTAGACTTATGTAACATGTTTCATTTCATCCTTTATATTCAGTTGTTTTTATAATTACTTTTTATTTATAATCATTATTGATAATAATTATCATTTTCATTTAGATATTATATCCCCACTTTTTTTAAATAGCAAACTATTTTTTTACTTTGCTAAAATATTAAAATACTTATTACAATTCCCTTCTAAAACTTACAAATACATGCAAAATGACGTACTGTTTTATTTCCATATTTGTAGTATACTAAGTTATTATTTTAATTTTCTAAATATATTCATTGAAGGTGAAACAATGTTTTATGTAAAACAACTACTACACTTTACTTACGAACAAGCATTATCCTGCTTGTTCCCTGTTGTTATTTTCTTAACACTAGCCCTTTCAAAAATCATTTCTATTCCGGGATTATATCGCTATGATTTCATACTTATCGTATGTGTTCTTATGCAGTGGGTGATGTATAAGACTGGTCTTGAAACGAAAGACGAACTAAAAGTAATTACTGTCTTCCACCTCATCGGCCTTTTGCTAGAAATATATAAAGTACATTTCGGTTCATGGAGTTACCCCGAAGAGGCGTATTCGAAGATTTTGGGGGTTCCGCTTTACAGTGGTTTTATGTATGCAAGTGTTGCAAGTTACATATGCCAAGCGTGGAGAAGATTGCATTTACAAATGCATCATTGGCCGAAAGCTATTTTTGCAATACCTCTAGGAGCAATGATTTACTTTAATTTTTTTACACATCATTTTCTATACGACTTTAGATGGGTATTAACTTTAATTTTATTCATTGTTTTCTTTCGCACATTTGTGGAATTTTCATTACGAGGCATTACATATAAAATGCCACTCGTTCTCTCCTTTTTCCTTATCGGTTTCTTTATTTGGATTGCAGAGAACATCGCAACATTTTTTGGAGCGTGGCAATATCCAAATCAACGGGAAACGTGGAATCTCGTTCACTTAAGCAAAATTAGCTCATGGTTTTTACTCGTTGTTATTAGCATTATGATTGTTACACAACTCAAACATTTGAAGGAGTCGAAAAGATAATGCTGCTTATCTAAAAGCAGTTAGCCCACCACTCATTAGAGAGTGATGGGCCTTTTTTATTAATATTTTTCAAACTGTTCGTTATAAATTCATCATAATTTACAAGAGCATAAATTATGAACTACTACTAGCAGAAGATGTCGCTGCAGATGAAGCGGCAATCGTTGCCATCATAGCTGCCTGTTGTGCTTGTATGAGGACTTCTATCATAGTTTGTAAACCTGTGTTGGTAGCTTTACTTTCCTCACCTTTCTGACTTACGAACAGTTGAATAGCAATAAGAATATTCGTATCTGTATGCCAACGGAAGAATTTCTCCCCCTGCAATTTTTCAATCAACGCTTTAATAGAATGAATCTCTTTTTCTCCATCCTCAAGTAACGCTAATAGCCCGATAGCTGGGTAATGCATCTGTTTCACTTTTATCTTTTCCTGCTTTAACAAATTCCATATGTTTGTGCATGTTGCAACTAACATTTCTTCACGGACATCCTTCTTTAATGAAAGTATATGACTTAAAAATTGAAGATCATTCCCTTTACGCAAACCAGCTTTCGCTAGTTTTTGATAAAGACGTTCTACTCGATCCATAAGTGTTTCCACATTCTCTGATTGTCCTGCTAGTAAAACCGCGAGCGGATAATCATTTGTACCTGTAAGAAAAAGGTGATCCTCTTTCATACGTTTATATACTTGCATCGAACGCTGAATGTGCGTGCCATGCTGTTCATTTTCTTCTGTTAAAAGCACAGCTGCTGCGAGATAAGTAAATATACTTCGACTAAAACCACCAGCGACCAATTGTTCATATAAATCTAAAAACTCCCGAAAAGCTTTCTTATAATCTGTAAAGTGAATATCTAATGTTGCGGCCACCACAAAGCGATGATAAGACTTTAAGTATGAAAACATCCCTACCTGATTCTTTATATAACTACTAATTTCTAAAAAACGGCCGATATCAAACAATTTATCACTACCTGCATACATAGCAGCAATCATCATACCGGTTCGAGAATCACTCGTTTTCCATTTTAGTTCTCCCTTTAACTGTGCATATGTATGTGTGTATTGCCCCAACTTTTTTTCCGATGTAATCATAGTATTCCCCCATTTTCTAGTTCCTCTCTTTTATTATACGTATATTCCATATTTAGGAATACCCTATTTCATACAGATTTTGCAACCTTATTTCTGTATTATCTTCAATATTTTACTATTATGTAAATAAAAACTAATAACTATTCCTACTTCATCAGTATCACGATGGTAAGCGTTCATAATCCTTCAAGAAGTTCAACAACAAAAAAGATAGATAATAAATTATCTATCTTTTTTGTCTTTATATTATTTAACATTACACCTGTATTGTGAAAAATAAGATTGTAACTACTTACACCTCAATTTTCACAAAACATCTGTGATTTCGTTTTTCATATGCAATTAAAACTAAAGAGCCTTAATAATACGTTCCATCGCCTTCATTTGCCCAATATGATCAGCTTCATGATAAAGCATCATACCGTATAGCTCTCCTACTGTTTCCAATCCTAGGAATGGCTCTGGCAGTTTATTTTCAAATGCTTCTGCTGGAATTTCGTTAATACGTTTTGCTTGTTCTTTTAATTGAGCCGTTAACACTTCTAATGATGGTCCTTCTGTTTTCCATTTAGACGGTTTTGATCCATACCCAAACATACCTGGATATTCAGTTGGTAATTGTTTGAATTCTTTTCCAAACATGAAAACTTCTGCTGCCGTTAACACATGACCGATATGCCAGCGAATTGTATTGTTAAAACCCTCTGGCTGCGTATCCACAGTTTTATCATCTAGCGTCTCCATAAATTTAAGTAATGCCCCGCGCGTTATTTCAAATTGTTTTAAACCAATTATTCTATTCATTTTATCGTTCCCCTTCTTCATGTACAATTTATTATGAACTAAGAATGTTCAACTTATTAAAGTTTCACCTTGTTTAATCTATCAGAAACAATGAAGAAATACATCTAATATGCTTAGCAAAAATAATAAAAAGGTTCACCTCTCGTACATATAGAATTACTTACTACACAAATAGTTTAGTAAATAAAAGAGGAGTGTTAATTTCATGTTACATGTTTTAAAACAGCAATATAATCTTATTAGCGCTACAAGAGAAACTCTATTTTCATTTTTGGAAGAAATCCCACTAGAAAAATTACATAGCACTGTTCCGAATTTCGGGAGCGGTAGCATTATAAAGACACATATTCATGTAGCCGATTGCTACCGATACTGGCTTGGATCATTCGCATTTAAGCAAAAACGAGCAGATTTTTCATTTGCTAGTGATTATGAAATTGAGCATGCAGATGTCGAGAAAGTTCGTGCTAGATTTAAGTTAGTCGATGAGGTTGTAATGCGTTTTTTAGATGAATACAATGACCGTTGGCTCGAAAATATAGCAAATGAAGTGAAATGGCAAAAAGAACCTTGGAGCACAACTCCGCTATGGCTTTTAACTCATACGGAAACACATGAATTTCATCATAAAGGACAAATCGTATCTATGGCTCGTCACCTTGGATATACTCCTCCTGATACAGACCTTATTAGTTGATTCAAAGGCCCTGATTACCGAAAAGATTAAAATGAATACAGATCGAGCATGTTTTGAAAACCAATGAAAACATGCTCTTGAAATATGCTATCTTAAAATTTCTATAATTCCATCAATACCAAATTGTCTCAGCATAATTATACGCGTCACTATTCGGAATGGCATGTTTCCCCTGCGCTTGTGCCTTTCTTGGATCTAAATCATATACCATTGGCGTATAACATGATGTTTGCCCTTTATTCACAACACCATTTCCTCCAGCACTTCCGCAAGTGTATGCCTTTCCATCTGTTTTTCTAACAATCCTTGCATCAGCTTCATTATTATAAACTGCTGGACGAGTTACAGTAACTTTTGCCCATGCAGTCTTACACGTCGTACTAAACTTTAATTCCACATAAGAATTTGAATCAATCCATTTCTTTTCTTTCGTTACTGCTGATTGATCACAACTATTGTAATACGGACTTTTCCCATCATACGAATGGTCTTCTGCATATGCTTTATCATTATTGGTCGTACTAAACATACTAGTTAAAACGAGCAACGATAGACAGAAACATGCGCTCAGCTTTTTTAAAAGTTTCAAAGTATTCCACTCCTTTTTAATAGCGCCCTGTTTTTCCGTAACCGTTATTAAACGTAACTGCTTCAGCATCTGCTGTGTATCCGAAATCAGCAGTTAAATCAAATACCATTCCTGTATAAGTACTCGTTTGACCTGTTTTTATTGTGCCGTTCCCCTGATTAGAAGTGACTGATTTTTGGAATACACCGTTTTTGTATTTATTCACAACAGCGTACGCATACACTCCTCCCGAAACAGCTGGTGCTGGTTGATCTAAAACAAACTTAGCCCAAGCTGCATGACATTTATTACTGTAACGTAAATACACTGTCCCTACTTTTTTACTACCTTCATACACCGCTGTAGACTTTGCATTAAATCCATCTGCATCACAGGTTGTACTGCCTCCGTATACTTTCGTTGTTGCTGGATTTTTCCCGTCATAGTAACTACTTAAATCAGTAGCTGCAAATGTACTTCCTTGGAAACTAAATAATACACCTACACTCGCTACACTTAACACACATACTTTCATTAGCTTTTTAAACATTTAAATCTCCTCCCTCAAAATAAGAACGTATAATAAAGACAATCTATCTCCTATGTACGCCCTCCTTTCTTACTTCCTAGAGGCATCTTACAGAAACGAATAAACGTTGTAAATTCCCTTATGGTTATTGGAATATACGAAGAAATTTACTTATCCTTGTAAGAAAAAAAGTTGAGAAATACACATTTTATAGCATTCTTTATTTAAAACATAAAAGAACCGATACTTGTTTCATTCAAGCATCGGTTCTTTATACAAAAGTGCCATTTTTTCTTTTATATAAAATAAATATTTCTCCACTTAATCCGTTGTAAAAGACTCCCTCGTTACCTCAATAAATTGCTGTAGCGGAGCTGTCATCCATTTATCTTTATGCCAAGCGATTTGTGTATAAATCGGTGAGATTGCATTTTCTAAATGTAACTCTTTTATCGTCCCCTCTCGTATATCTTTTTCTACTACTATTGCTGGCAAAACTGCTATACCTAAATCTGCAATAACACATTGTTTAATTGCCTCGACACTAACAAACTCAATCTTATTTGCTGGATACACATCTTCTGTACGAAATAGCTCTTCAAATAAAGTCCGATACGAGCAACCGAGTTCTGTTAGTAAAAGTGTCTCGCTCTCCAAATCTTTTGTAGAAACGGAAGTTTGCCCGAGTAAATGATGCGCTGGAGCAGCGACTACTTTTAATTCTTCTTTCATAAGTGGCTCCACATGTAAAACATCCTCTGTTTTACATTCGTCCAAAATAAATGCAAGATCTACTTTCCCTTCCATCAATTGTTCCTTCGCATCTTTATTTGAATGTGCAGGTTTAAATATAAGCTTTATTTGGGGAAATTGTGCTTTAAACCTTTTTAATATGGAAGGAAGCCTATATGTACATTGACTTTCTTGTGCACCAATTATTAACGTACCTGCCATTTCCTCATCATCTTTCACAGCCATTTTCGCTTCGTTACTAAGCGCAATCATCTTATCGGCATATAGTTGAAACTTCTTTCCTGCCTCAGTTAAGAAAAGACGTTTTCCTAATCTCTCAAATAATGGTGTACCGAGCTCAGCCTCTAACGTTTTAATTTGCGCTGTCACGCTCGACTGAGCGAAGTTTAATTTCTTCGCAGTTTGTGTAAAATTCAAACTTTCTGCTGCTACTTTAAATGTAATTAATTGTTTTATCTCCATTTATCATCCCTCTTTTTCAATCGGTATTTCCGATTGATTTTATCGAAATAATCCTCTTTGCCTATTGATATTTGTATTGTATGATAAAGAACATCGACAAACAATATAAATGGAGGTATTCCATATGAAAGCACTTTGCTTCGAAACATTCGGAGACGCTAATGTACTACAATATAAAGAAATACCTGATCCAATCATAAATCCAAATGAAATCCTTGTTCGCATGCAAGCAATCGGTTTAAATTTCGCTGATATTTATAGACGCCGCGGCGATTATCATCTCGCTGGTAACCCGCCTTATATATTAGGTTATGAAGGCGCTGGTATTGTTGAAAAAGTAGGAGCTAACGTTACTACTATCAATCCCGGAGACCGCATTGCATTTGCTGACGTTCCATTTGCAAATGCAGAGCTAGTTGCTGTTCCATCTGAGAAGGCAATTAAGCTTCCGGATGCTATCTCTTTTGAAACAGCCGCTTCTGTCTTATTGCAAGGTCTAACAGCACATTATTTAACGAACGATAGCTATCAAATAAAACAAGGTGATATAGCTTTAGTACATGCCGCAGCTGGTGGCGTTGGTCAACTTCTCATCCAAATGATTAAACTACAAAGCGGAAAAGTAATCGGTCTTACGTCATCAAAAGAAAAAGCACAGATAGCCACGTTAGCTGGTGTTGATCACGTATTTTTATATACTGAAGCATGGCATACGAATGTACTTGAAATGACTAATGGCGCTGGCGTAAATGTTGTGTATGAATCCGTAGGTTCTACATTAGAAGAAAGTTTTAAAGCGACTAAAGTTGGTGGTACTGTCGTATTTTACGGAATGGCTGGCGGTAATCCAACGCCTGTAGATCCACGTATGCTTATGGATACTTCAAAAACTTTAACTGGCGGAGACCTTTGGAACGTACTTACTACGTATGAAGAACGTAAAAAGCGATCTACTCAATTATTTGATTGGATCGCTACTGGTAAATTAAACATTGCGACTCCTACTACATTCACCTTACAAGATGGTGCTTTTGCACATGAATTATTAGAGAGCCGTAAAAGTACTGGGAAAATTTTATTAATTCCGTAATCTTTCCACTTTAAAAAGGAAAGATAAGCATACTAAAAGAGCATCGATTCCGATGCTCTTTTAGTATGGAATTTTATTAGTTTCTTTTCATTCCAGTAATTTTCGGCTCATCATATGAAATAATGTCGATGATATGGTTCAAACAAGGAATTTGATAATGAACGAACTGCTCTTCAGGAAATATAAATTCAGCAATTGTTCCTGCTTTAACAAAATCCAAATATCTTGATTTTGAGTAAACTCTAAAAATTCTACCTTCTGAAATTTCGTAGTCATCCATTACAGTAAACGATTCATTAATAACGGAGTAAGCAACATACGATTCAAAATCCAATTGCACAATTGGCAGATTGTCATCAACATCAATGGATGATGCTTCTATTTTAACCTCATCTGTAATTTTCGCGAGTCCCTTAGTTTTGTTAACTTTACACCTATCAATAAGTACCCTCAGTGAATTTTCTTCGGGTTCAAACAATTTGTTTAAATATATATACCCTTTAAATTCCATCAAATCTTGAAAATCCATTATTTCCCCCCATTTTGAAAATCTATCTGAAACAGTTGCGAGTCTCTTTACATAACTGCTCAACCAAGATTTTATACACCTATTCTAATCAACTGTAACATAAATCATTGTACACTCTTACTTTATGTTGAAAGTGGTACTGTTTTTGGTACAAACTCAACGAAAAATGATTTAAATCAATAAAAAAAGACCCTTCCGCTTATGCGAAAAGGCATACGATCTTATTTGTTATTTTGAGTAAAACTCACCCTAAAAAGATCTCGTTAAGATCTTTCTAGCTTCTTTTTCTTATTTCTATTTGAGATATAATTATATTTCCACACTTTCTTTCCCTTTTGCAACATAGCTCATATCTCCAACCGACTCGACTGTGTACTTCCCATCTTGATATACAATCTTCGTCACACTAGCATTTTCCACTCCAAGCTTTGTTTTGCTACTATCTAACAGTTCTATTAAGGTAGTAATTAAAAGCCCATGAACGACAACTAATACGTTACCGCCACCATTTCCAACAGCTTCTTCACTAATTTTATCAATCTCTGCTTTTATACGAGTAGAAAATAATTCCCAATCTTCCGCCTGTTTCGTAGGGTCTGCTGCTCTAATCAGGTTAATCACTTCTTGAATAGAAAACTTCATGAGTTCTTCTGGTGATGCAACGCCCGCAGCTTTTCCAACCACATCCCACATATTTTCAAGTTTTTCACCTTCAAAAATACCAAAATTTAATTCTCGTAAATTTTTCCTTTGCTCAAGTTTCAATTTTGATTGTTCACTATACTTTAATACTAAATTAGCAGTTTCAATCGCTCGACCGCTATCACTACTATACGCTTGCATAAAATGAACATCTTTTAATCCCGTTCCTAAATTAGAGGCAACTTCCACACCTTTTTCTACTAATGGAGAATCTGCCCAACCTTGCGCACGATGATTCGTATTTAATATTGTTTTACCGTGTCTTGTAACATATAACGTAACTACATTCTCATTGCTATCTGTTTCTCGCTTCTTCATTCTATTCTCTCCCTTTACATTTCTATATCAATTTTACCATCTCAATTATTCATTGAGCAAAATATACGTAAGTGAATTTCCTTAATAAAAAAAGCTATCTTTCTGTATATCCCTACAAAAAGATAGCTTCTTTTATGATTACATTTCTTAATCGATACTCCTACTCAGCAAAAGCACTCGAATACTGAACAACTCCTTCTACACCTTCAAGAGCATTCTCTCTTAGCTCCATCACCATAAACACCTCATCAGGCACTTCAAATGGCGCTTTTATATTCCACTCACTTGCTTTCTTAAAACCAAATTTCGGATAATACTCTGGATGTCCTAACACTACAACTGATCCATATCCAAGTTCTTTCGCTTTTTCTAAAGCAGCTACAATAAGCTTCCCACCAATTCCTTTTTTCTGGTGGCCCCTATCAACTGAAATCGGTGCAAGTGCTAACGATTCTACAGAAGTTCCATCCTGTTCTATTGTAATGTTTGACAACAAAATGTGCCCCACTATTCCCTCATCAACCGCAACTAATGATAATTCAGGAATAAACGCGTCACATTCTCTAATACGTTTTACAAGTTCATGTTCCTTTTTATCACTAAATTCTTCATTTAAAAATGCTTGTTGTACAACTTCTTCTGTTTTTCTATAATCGTTTTTTTGCTCTTGTCTAATCGTTACCATCTTAACTTATCCTCTATTCTTTCTTATTTCTTTTTCAATTTTACGAAGCGCTTTTTTCGATCCGCGCTCAATATCGTGTTGCATTTTTCTTTCTTTATAATCGACAAATAGTGTATTTAAATCATATCCTTCTGGGTATAATTCTTTTGCTGCTACCTCTAACGTAATACGTTTTACATTCACTTCAACAAATTCACCGTTATAATATACAACGACGTTATAGAAATTATCTATTTCCTTATAGATGATACCAAAATCATCATAATCTAATAAATTTACACGATCGCCGATTTTGTACTCATAATGGTTTTCTCTTTTTTCTTGCACCATTTTCGGTTTTCTAATCTTACTTTCATTCACTTTTTCTATAGCGTATTCTTTATTTCCCATATACTCTTTCGCTCTTTGCAGTACATGTTCTCTCACATTCATTTTATTCGCAATCCAAAGTGCATTACTTTCACCTGATTTACCGATCACTAATTTATAAAGTGGCTCTAGTGTTTCACTATTAAATTGCATTGCTGCGTTCATAAAATCATCGTGCATTTCTGAAAAGCGTTTGATTTCACCGTAATGCGTACTCGCAATTGTAATACATCCCGCAAGGTAAAATTCTTCTAAAATAGATATCGCAAGCGCCGCACCTTCATTCGGTTCTGTACCGCTTCCTATTTCGTCAAATAACAGTAACGTATTATTATTTGACATCCTCATGATTTCAGAAAGATTTTTCATATGAGATGAAAATGTACTTAGTGCATTTTCGATACTTTGATTATCACCAATGTCTACAAATACATTTTCGAAAATAGCAATTTCCGTTTCTTTATCTCCAGCGATATGAAGGCCTGACATTGTCGCTAATGTTAACAATCCGATTGTTTTTAGCACAATTGTTTTCCCGCCCGCATTTGGTCCTGTAATAATTAAACTTCGGTAGTTTTGACCGATTTCAAAGTTTAATGGTACTACTTTCCCATTTAAAAGCGGATGCTTACAATTCACTAAATGAATATAGCCATGATCATTTAATTTCGGCTCTATTCCATCGATTGATTTACTAAACTTCGCTTTCGCAAATACCATATCATATTGACTAATCAATTCCATATTAATTTTTATATGATAAATGTTTTCTACTACCATTCCTGATAAAGTTGCTAAAATTTGATACTCTTCCATCGCTTCTTCTGCTTTCAAACTTGCGAGTTCCGCATTTAACTTTGTAACCGTATGCGGTTCTATAAATACAGTAGAACCTTTAGCGGATGCTTCAACTATACTTCCCGCAACTTGATTTTTATAAGAAGATTTAATTGGAATCGTATAGCGATCATCCTTTTTACTAATAAAGAATTCCTGAATATATTTCTTATTTGTACTACTATTTAAAAACTTCGTTAAGCGCTCTTTTATTTTTCCGTCTACCGAATCAATGTTATTGCGAATTCGTTTTAATTCTTTACTCGCAGCTGCATCAATACTATTACCTTTAATAGAAAAGTTGATTTCCTCTTCAATACTTTTATATTCAGTCATTGAATTCGCATAAGAAGCTAATACTGGCGCAAAAAATTCTTTATCTAACATAAACTTTTTAATCTTTCTACAGCCACGTAAAAAGTCTGAAACACTTACTAACTCTTCAGGATCTAAAATCATCCCTTTTTCTAATTTTTGAATTGTACTAGCAATATTTGAAATGCCGAAGAAAGGAACATGCCCTTCTGCATCTACTATAGCTCGTGCTTCTGTCGTTTCATTCAAGCGATTCCTCACTACTTTTATACTCGTACTCGGCTCTAATTTATTTAATAATTCCTTACCTAATCCACTTACACAATATGATTTCACTATTTCCTTTAATTCGTTATATTGTAACTTTTCAAAAGTCATCGTATTCATTTTGTTTCTCCTCACTATGATTGATTTTTATCATAAATGAAGATACCTACTCATTAGATTCCAATGAGTTCTACATTATTCATTTACCATTTTTATACATTTAAAAAATATACAAAAAAGCTGCGGGGATACCGCAGCTTTTACATTTACAAGGCATGTGTAATAACATATGAGGAAATAAGCCATAAAAAACAGATGGCAATCCCCTTATTACACGCTTTATAAAGTATTGTAGGTATCTTCATAGGTTTCGAAATAAATCCATGACAAAATTAGGGGTATGATGTACATAAAAATCCCCTGGTCTTATCCGATTTATTTCATTAAATTTTTCCTATTTAGTACCTACCGCACTCACAAAAAGCACCTCTCATTAATTTATATTATAGTCATTGAAATCTAATTTACTGAAATCATCATACTATATGTTTTGCAAGAAGTAAAGGTGTCAGACTATTGCCTTTCACACCTGAGGAAGGTCCCTTTTTTCACTTCGTAGACTGTAAAACTTTCATATAGTCAGCCTTTTTCTCAAGGGTCTTTTTCGCATCTTCAGCCGTTAATATATAATCTACTGCAATATTTTTTAATACATCCTTATTAACGTCTGGCAGCTGAATCGTTATATCTTCCACACTACTCTTACTATTTTCAATCATTTTATTAAATTCCTTCATACTTCTTGCGGCCTCCGCTAATGTTTCCATATGTACAGGATTGTTTACATCTAAAACAGTATTACTTCTAAAAACTGCCGTATAATACTGCTTCAAATTTTTCTTCGCTATTTCTTTCTCGGCATTTTTATCGAAAACAGTATCCCCCGCCTGTATTTGAGCGAAAATAAGGATAGTATTATTCTCTTTTTTTTCATAATATGTATTGAATCTTTCTTGTAAATCATTCGCTTCTTTTTTTATTTTATAGTTATCATTATTTACTTTTGGAGAGATTTGTCCCTCGAAAGAAAATTGAAATTGCAAATACGGTTCATCGACTTGCTGTACAGAAACTATCCGCCACTTTGGACCAAGGAAATCCTTTCCGTTATCCAGTGTTTCAACTTGGTTTAGTTTAACAGAAATACCATACTCCGATTTTGTATAACTTTGTGCTTTTTGTTCAAGTTCTTCATCCGTTATATCACATGATGTTAATAGTAATAAACTAAACATTATACTATATTTCATTATTGTTCTTTTCATAATGCCTCTCCTTTCGCTACTACTGCCTATACAGAAATGTCCTTATAGATTTGAAATTACAATGTATATAAAAAACTTCTTCTAATAATTGCTACACCACTTTGCCTTCTCTGACATTAATAATAAAAACTCATCATTTTGCTTTAGAAGGCCCTAATAACCACAAGTGTAAAAACACCCATTTGTTTTCACTTTACACTTAAAGTGTAATTTTACACTATAAACATTTTATCGTAAAGCAAATATAACATCTATTAAAATCACGTTAAAAACATACTAATATTTAGTTCTATAACAATCACAGTATGGCTTTTATCGTCTCCAACTTTAAAGTAATAACTTTAATTTCGCTGCGAAAAAATTAAATAAGCGCCTCCGCTATTGCGAATGTCATTTACTTTCCCTAATACATTTAATAATTATGACAAGCAATCATAGGGGGTTACTATATGAACGAACAATATATTATTTTACATGGGCCTGCTCTTGAACCAAATTTAATTGGCCCCACACTACCACCAATTCCACCATTTACATTCCCAACCGGACCTACTGGAATCACAGGACCTACCGGTGCGACAGGTTTTACTGGAATTGGAATAACTGGACCCACTGGGTTTACAGGGCCTACCGGAATTGGAATAACTGGGCCCATTGGGATTACAGGACCTACTGGAATTGGAATAACTGGGCCCACTGGAGTTACAGGACCTACTGGTACAACCGGTTTAGGGATCCTCCCCGTATTTGGAGCAATAACTTCTGAAATAGGTATCGGTTTTTCAGTAGTAGTTAATACAAATATTAATTTTACCGTTCCAGGACCTGTTAGTGGAACTACTCTAAACCTAGTAGACAACTCCATTACAATTAATACCACTGGTGTATACTCTGTATCCTTTTCAATCGTATTTGCGATACAAGCTATTTCGTCTAGTATATTAAACCTTACAATAAACGATTCGATTCAATTCGCAATTGAATCACGAGTTGGTGGTGGGTCTGGGGTAAGAGCTACATCCGCCAGAACTGATCTATTACCTTTAAACCAAGGAGATGTTCTTCGAGTACGAATAAGAGAAGCCACGGGTGACATTATTTATTCCAACGCATCTCTTGTTATTTCAAAAGTCGACTAGTGCATTTATTAAAATAAAGATTTAGGTATGATAACAATATAAAAAGAAGAGGAAGACTTATATTTCAGTCTTCCTCTTCTTTTCTATCACCAACTCACTTCTGAACATATATCGAAACTGAACCTCCACTTACATGGAACTGCCCCCATCCGTCCTTATTAATTGTTACAGTATTTGTTTGATTACCCGTCATATCGTACCATACTTCCCCTGCGTTATTCTTTCCAACCTCCATCCACTTTGATCCTCCTGGTCCATCTGAGATTAATGTCGCTAGACCGGAATCCGCATGTACACCATCACCTTCTCGTGTCCATCCAATTACATCTGGATGGTCTAAATAATCATGCTGCGTACCATATGCAAAGTTTTTTCGTGCCGTCAAAATTGGATCAATTTTATCTTTTAACGCTGGTATTTCATAACTACTATTTCCGTTTGTCCCATAGTAATCACCATAGAAAACTGAAGGATAGCCCTCTGCACGAGTTAAAATAAATGCATATGCCAACGGTTTAAACCACGGACTTACTACAGATTCCAATGACTGCCCAGGCTGAGAATCATGATTCTCAACGAGAGTAACTGCAAGTGCAGGGTGATTTTGCATTACTGTTCCATTTAAAATATTTCTCATATCATAATTCCCATTTCCTTTTGAAGCATAATGAAAGTTGTAATGTAGTGGTGCATCAAATACAGATTGATTATAATTGACCTTCGCTAAATAATTATTTAAAGTTCGGATATCATTTTGCCAATATTCAGCCACCGTAAACATTTCTTTCCCCGTTTGCTGTCTGACATGATTTACCCAATCGCGTAAATATTCATGATCAATATGTTTAACAGCATCTAAACGAAAGCCATCTAAATTTAATTCATTCGCATACCATGTCCCCCAATTTTTCATCTCATTCGCAACATCTGGATGATCAAAATCAAGATCTGCATACATCAAATAATCATAATTTCCATTCTCGCTAGACACTTCCCAGTCCCACGCTTTACCTATCCCCCTAAATTTATAAATTCGATTTAATTTCCTCCCTTCATCCCAATCCGTTCCGTCAAAATGATACCATTTCCATTTAAAATTAGAATAAGTATCTCCGCGCCCGGGAAAGTTAAACCCCGTCCATGCATTAATTTCATAATCACCTGATACCTCAATATTTCGATTATTACGGTCCACCTCAACAGCTGTTACATTTTCAGTATAATCCGCTCCACCTTTATGATTCATAACTACATCACCATATACATCGATGTTTTGCTTATGTAAAGCTTCAATTGCAGATTTCAACTGTGCTTTTGTCCCATATTTTGTCCGCACCGTTCCTTTTTGATTGAATTCCCCTAAGTCATATAAATCATATGCTCCATATCCTACGTCATTTTGCGTAGTTCCTTTATATGCAGGCGGTATCCAGACAGATGTAATTCCTTTCTGAGCTAAATTACCGGCATCTGAATGCAAGCGGTTCCAATGATTCCCATCATTCGGAGCATACCACTCAAAATACTGCATTAACGTTCCATTGTTAACCTTATCTGCATATGCTTTACTCCCTCCATATATACTAGGTAAAAACAAAACAACCAACAATCCGACTACTGTTATTCTTTTCAACATATTTACACCATCCCCTTCCAAGAAAACGTTTGCATAGTTTATCGGAATTATTATAATATTCGTTCTACAATTAGTAAAGTAGCAATCTCTCACTCTCTCATATTATTTTTTAGTCTAACTTCAAATATTCATCAAATACTTCAACGTAGTTTTCATTTCACATCTTATTCAAGATTGTTTACAATTTATCTATAAAAGCATAACGGAGGGATTTCTATGACCGACTTTCAAAAACAATTTTTCACGCGATTACATATAGAAAAAAAAGACAAAGTTTCATTTGAAAATTTATCTGACATTATGTACGCAATGGCACAAACTGTCCCTTTTGAAAACTTAAATATTCTCGAAAACAACTTTATAAAAATATCAAAAGAAAATCTAAAAGAAAAAATTTTAGTAAACAACCGTGGTGGTCTTTGTTATGAACTTAATCCTACTATGTACTACTTCCTTAAAGACGCTGGATTTGATGTTCATCTCGTTTCAGGAACAGTGTACAATACTGCAAATTCTATATGGGCTGTTGATTCTGGTCATATCGCAACTGTTTTAACACACCATAATGAACTTTATTTAATTGAAGTAGGATTCGGATCATACTTACCTCTTGCACCTGTCCCTTTCTCAGGTGAAGTCATTCACTCCATCACAGGAGATTATCGTATTCGTAAAGAAATGACCGAAAAGGGAAACTATATTTTAGAGATGCGTAAAAACAATGAGTTTTTGGATCAATCTTCTACTGATGATTGGACGTTAGGCTATGCATTTTATATAGAGGAAGTGAATGAAGAAAAAGCAAATGCAGCACAAAAAATTATCGTTGAACATGAGGGCTCACCATTTAATAAAGTACCTCTTATTGTAAAACTAACTGAAGATGGGCATGCATCTTTAACAAAGGATAGTCTAACAATAGCGAAAAACGGTAAAAAAACGAAAGAAAACGTTACAGATGTGCAATATAAAAATCTTTTACATTCAAAATTCGGAATTACATTATAATTTTTTAAGCCTTGCCATTTTAGCAAGGCTTTTCATTTTCCAGCAGGGATTTTTTGCAATTTGTTGTATTTCATAGTTATATAGGAATATAACTACATATTTAGAAAGGAAATGATTATGACAGAACTTAAAGATCGACTACAAGTAGATGATAAAGAGAAATGGGATTTAACGGATATTTATCATACAATTGAAGATTGGGAAAGCGATTTTTATAAAATTGAAGTATTAACGAAAGAATTACACGAGTTTAATGGAAATATTTACGATGGTAATAGCTTATTAGCTTATTTAACAAAGAGTGAAGAAATATCTAGCATAATATCTTTAATGTTCGCTTATGCACGATTACAATCTGATCTTGATACGCGAGATACTGATGCTCAATCTCTTGTCGATAAAGTTTCACAATTACATGTGAAAGTAAGTGCGGCTAAATCTTTCTTTTCCCCATTCTTACTTAGCGTAGATGAAAACACATTACATTCTTACATAGAAGAAGCAGAAGGCTTACAATATTATAAAGAAGACTTATTTGAATTATACCGTTATAAAAAACACGTATTGAATAAGGACCAAGAAGAGATTTTATCCCAAATGGGCGAAGCACTCTCCTCCCCCCAGCATACATTTGGCATGTTAAATAATGCAGATATACTATTTGGTGACGTGACTACTGATGATGGAAAAAAAGTAAATTTAACGCGCGGCATGTATGCAAAGTTAATAGAAGATGAGAATCGTGAGAAACGTAAAGAAGCCTATAAAGCTTATTACAAACCATACGTTCAGTTAAAAAACTCTATCGCTTCTACTTTATCTGCTGCTATTAAAAATAATGTTACTGTTTCAAAGCTAAGAAAATATCCATCAGCTTTAGAAAAATCATTATTTGGCGATATGGTTCCGAAAGAAGTATATGAAAATTTAATCGATACGACGAAAAAAAACATTCAATCATTACATACATATAATGAACTTAGAAAAGAAAAATTAAATGTAGATGAACTAAGACAATACGACTTGAGTGTTGATTTAGTAAAAGGTGTAAAACAAGACATTCCATACGACGAAGCGTTTGACATAATGATCGCGTCACTCGCTCCTTTAGGTGAAGAATATATTGAAACATTAAAAAGCTTTAAAGATAAACGCTATATAGACGTGAGAGAAACACCTGGAAAACGTTCTGGCGCTTATAACTTTGGTGTATACGGTGTTCATCCTTTCATTCTTTTAAATCATCATGATGATTTAAATAGCCTTTTCACTCTTACTCATGAATGCGGTCACGGTATGCATACGCATTACTCACACGGATACCAACCAAGGATTTCTGCACACTATACTATCTTTGTTGCAGAAGTTGCTTCTACAGTAAATGAAGTGTTATTAATTCACTATTTATTAAAAGAAGCAAAAGAAACGAACGTGCGTAATCATTTAATTAACCACTTTATTGAGAGCTTTAAAGGTACTTTCTTTACACAAATCATGTTTGCTGAGTTTGAAAAAATCACACATGAAATGGCCGAGCAAGGTAAACCATTAAATGCCCAAGTCTTCAGCGAAGTTTACGAAAACTTATTTAGAGAATATAATGGCGACTCTCTCGTATTTGACGAAGAAGTAAAATACGGCTGGTCTAGAATTCCACACTTCTATCGTCCATTTTACGTATACAAATACGCAACTGGATTTGCCTCTGCAATCCAAATCGCTGATAAATTATTAAGCGGCGACCCAAATGCTCAGAAAAATTATATCGAATTCCTTAAAGGTGGAAGCTCTGATTATCCATTAAACCTACTGAAAAAAGCTGGTGTTGATTTAACTACACCAGAACCGATTGAAAGTGCATTAAATCGTTTTAGCTCACTTGTTGAAGAGTTTTCAGCATTATAAAAAGCATGCAGAGTATATACTCTGCACGCTTTTTTCATTTCGGATACTTTATGCTAAATGTTGCTGCGTCACACAGTGAATCATGCCACCATACGCAAACAGTTCATTTACATAAATACCGACAATTCTTCTTCCTGGAAACTGCCCTTCAATGATTTGAAGCCCTAACTTGTCATGTTCATCGCCATATATAGGAACTAATACAACTTCATTTCCAATATAAAAGTTCAAATATGAGCCCTTACAGTCTGCTTCTTTTACCACTTTTCTTGTCACCGGTACTGGTATGAGCTGAAATGGCTTTCCATCTATATTTCTTGCTTGTCTCAATTCTTGATAATGCTTTTCGTACGCCTCCAAAAGGGATGATTCGCTTTCCCCGAAAGGATCATATTCATAAAGAATTGTATTTTCATTTACAAAACGCGCTGCCCCATCAATATGGTAATCTGTATCTTCATCATAATTATCCTCTCCGCGAATACCAGTTATCCATATAAAATTCGTTACTCCCAAATACTTCGTTAACTCTATTTCAATCTCTTCCTGACTTAGTGTAGGATTTCGATTTTCATTTATAATAGAAGTTTTTGCCGCCATTAAGGTGCCATTTCCATTTATCTCTATTCCTCCACCTTCTATACAAACACTAGATTTAACTTTTGGAATGCTATACATTCCACTTATTTTTTCCGGAATAACAGCATCATTTTCATATGGATATTTCTCCCCCCAGCCATTAAAAATCCAGTGTGTTAAGCAGAGATTGCCTTCCTTATCTTTTACAAAGATCGGTCCATTATCTCTTATCCAAACATCATCCGTTTCTTCAACTAAAAAACTAATTTTGTCCATATTTACGTTTGCTTCCATTAACTTCGATTGGACATGCACTTTTTCTTCCTCATCAAATACAACAATATGCACATTCTCTCCGTAATGAAGCTCCTTTGCCATCGTTACCCAAATATCATCTAACTTAGCTCTATAACCTTCACCTCTATGAGCCTTATCATGAGGCCATTGGAGCCATGTTCCCTCATGTTTTTTCCACTCAGCAGGCATATAAAATAAACTATTTCTCATACGTTTTCACCCCTTCTACGAATGTAAGTTCAGTCTAAACTTTGACATCGTGTTAAGGTCAACAGAAATATATTAACTACTTCATAAACTGATTCTTTATTCTCCCTTGTGATACACTACTTCTCCTTGTAAAACCGTCACTAAAACTTTCGCATTCGGAATCTTATCGGTACTCATTTTAGTAATATCTTCATTTAGTAATATCATATCGGCTGATTTACCTACTTCAATTGAACCAGTAACACTATCAAGACCTAATGCTTTAGCTGGCTTAATTGTATAAGCATCGATAGCTGCGTATACATCAGACAAGCCCTTTTCATCAATGCTTAGTGCATTTGAAATCGTCACAAGTGGATTTAGTTCATTTACATCCCAATCACTACTAAGTGATACGTTTGCTCCTGTTTTCCAAATTCGTTCTAACGGCATAATTCGTTTCATCTGTTGATTTGTAAAATACGTACTCGCCCAGCTTTGTTTAGGATCTTCCGCAAAATCATGACCTACTTGAAAATCAGCGCTAATACCTAATTTAACAAAACGATTTATATCACTATCTTCTACCATTTCCACGTGCGTAAGCGTATAAGGTTGATTCGCACCTTCTTTTTTCGCTGCTTCAATTGCATTTAAACTCTCTCTTACCCCGCCATCTCCAATTGTGTGAATGAGTGCACCGTAACCAAGTTTATTAAGTTCAGTTAACCACCATTTCATTTTTTCTTCTGGAATATAGTTCAAACCATACGGGGTTCCTTTAAACCACTCAAATTTATATTTTTCAAGCGTTTTAGCTGTACTATTAATACTAATTCCATCACTATACATTTTCACTTGATTAATAAGCATGCGGGATGACAAATCATCACGTTTAATTTTTTTGAAATACTCCATTTGTTCTGCTTCATTTACATTTGGATATACCCATGGGCGAAGTACTACTCGCGTTGTTAATTTTTTTTCATCATGTACTTTATTCCAAACGTCTAACCAGCCTCGCTTCCAATAAAGACGTCCATCACCGACTGTTGTAATACCATTCTTCGCAACCTCATCTAATCCGTCCAGCAAACCTTCATAATTTTTTTCAAACAGATTGGGCTGAGAATTCCATGCTTTTTCCATCACGATATCTCCTGCTGTATCATAAAGAATCCCAAAAGCTTCTCCTGTCTCTGGATCCCGAATAATTCTTCCGCCTTGCGGATCTTTATTTATTCCAGCTAACTCCAGTGCTTTTGAGTTAACCCATACAGAATGAGAGGTTCTTTCCATAATTAATACGGGGTTATTAGGAAATAACTCATCAAGAACTTGTAATGGCGTTTGTTGTTCTGATTTTTCGTCCATATCTTTTAACAGCTCTTCCAAACTAAACCCTGTTCCACTTATCCATTCGCCATCTTTCACATTTTTTTTACAAGCCTTTAAATACGAGCGTTGTTCTTGCAGCGAAGCATCTGATGAGACACTACAATTCCCTGCTGCTGGTGATTTCGCCTCAAATATATGATTATGATTGTCCACAAAACCAGGGAGAATAAAACGTCCTTGTAAATCCACCACTTTCGTATCTTCATTTATAAATTCTTCTACATCTTTGTTTGAACCAACAAATGTAATTTTCCCTTCTTTAACGGCTACAGCCTCTACAATGTCTTGCTTGCCATTTGAAGTATAGATTGTACCATTTTTAAACACTACATTTTTGGGCAACTGATTTGGTAGAACGAAGCTACCATTCTCACCTTCTCCTACTCCAGGAGTACACGCTGAAACCCATGTCATACTTAGAATCAGACAAATAATCATGATTGTTCTTTTCATATTCTTTCTCCTTTTTATTATGATGAATTACTTACATAAATAGAATAAGGATTGACATAATGTTAATGTCAATCCTTATTCTCATTCTATTTTCATAACTAAAAAACAAATTTGTGTGACATACTCTTCTACTAAACAATCACATTCAGATCCCTTTATGTAGACCTCATATGGTGAACCATCTATTACATAACCATTTCTTTCAATCCATTTTTCTAACGCAATATAAGCGTAGCCTATATAGTCATAACTTCCATAATGCATAGTAGTAACGATTTGATGTGGATTTAATTTTTTTATTTCATATTCTTGTACTACATCTTTATTGTTCCCATGCATGACCGGAATCCTTAATTCAACTTCACTTTCATTTGGAATATACTCTTCATCATAAAAGACCGTAGAGGGCGAACCGACCATTTGTAAGTTATGCTTTTGTACTTTTTCATATAAGTCATAAAAATAATCATCCATATCATCTATATTTATTTGCAGTCTTTGAGCAATTACTGTTATTTCATTTCTCATTCCAATAAATATATCGTAATTTCTATGACAAGCAGTATTTAAAGCATGATTCATATTTACCATTTCATTCATTTCTGAAATAACCTGTAAATTTTGTTTTACCTCATGAGACAACTCTATAATTTGCGATTGCATATGTTTAATAAATGAATCTTGATCTGATGACTGAAGAATGATTTTAATTTTCGGTAAAGGGAACTTGTACTCCCTTAGCTTTTTAATTTTCAACGCTATTTCAAGCTGCCCTTGCTCATAATATCTATATCCATTTACTGGATTCACATATGCTGGTTTCAATATTTCCTCTTTATCATAATGCCTTAACATTCGTGTACTCATTTTACAAATCCGTGAAAATTCAGTAATTGTATACATATAAATACCCCTTGAATACATTTTCTTATATATAAGCTTATTTATTAAAACCAATCAAATATTTTTCTGATTGAAGAACCTTCATTCTGATCGTTCAGCCTTTTCATTTTTGAAGGTAACAAATGACTAGGACAATACCACGTTAAACAATTCATGGCGCCTCCCATTGTCGATATTTCTCCTACATGACTTTGAATAACTTGTTTCTCAGTATGCTGTTGAATATATCGTAAAACTTCCTCATCTTTAGCTAATCCAAACTTAGGAACGTAAAGCGTATCACATGTTTCTAACATATTTATATATAAACCTTTTGCTGACGCTATCTCTTCATCGTATTGACCCTTCTCTGTATATGACGAAGGAACAACTATAAATTCAGCCTCTGGCATTTGCTCTTGAATAATCTCTTGAACCTTATATCTAAATTCATGATCCCCTAAAAAATCACTAATAAACATTGTATGTTCATCAATAAATTTAACCATCCCGTCTGCGTGTGCAAGTACATCTCCCTCTTCAGCAGGAATAATAATAACCCGACTCACATCCAAATCCCATTCCAGTTGCTCTATAATTTCTTCTTCCGTCCAATCATAATTATCATCAAATATGCGTTCCGTTAATATAACAGTATCTTTTTTATTCCAAATAAGATTTCCACCGTCTAATATCAATGGAGACTTCACATATTCAAAATCGTTCTTTTTCAACCATTTATTAAATTGTTGATCTAAATATCTCCATTGATCTTTCGGTAAGTAATTTGGTTGATATTTAAATTTAACTAAATGATTTGTGACAACTGGTGCAACATCTCTTAGCCAAATATCATCATACTCAAAAAAGCTTGTATGAAAGTCTTGCTCTTCAACGGATAAAGAAACAAGTTGATCAGTAAATGATTTATTTTCATTTAAGTATTCATTAAAATAAATCAGGTCTTCATAAAATGGACGATAATATGCATTTGATTTATCTGGTATTGCAGTAAAAATAATTCCATTATGTTTTTGTTCCATATTATTTACCTCGCTTTTTAATAATGGTTGAATAACTAATTTCACTATGCCAACTATTTCTCTTTTCATAACAATGTTCGAAACGTGCACATTTCATGAATGGATTATAGCACGGAGAAATATTATATATTTATATAAAAAATATAAAGCTGTCGTTAAGCCGTAAACTGACTCTTGACAAGGTTTTTTAATTTTAATCGTCGTACACAATGAGGGATTAGATGATTTTTTTATCAAGATTCAAATCCATTACTTCTAATAGGGCGTTTTGGTTATATAAATTCACTAAATGCGTTTCTACCCCAATGCAAATTCCTTCTAACGGAAGATCGTTTGGATCCTGACCAAATGGATCCTCAATTTCAACTCCTATTGCTTCAATACCTATAAATGCAAAACTTATAAACGTAGTTGCAAGTACTGTAAACCATCCAAGACTATCAACAAGGCCAATCGGTAAAGTCCCACAAAATATGAGCAGTAAAATTTTAATATGAGCAAAATATGCAAAAGGAATAGGCGTTGTTTTGATCCGATCACATCCACCCACAGCCGTGAGCAGAGTATTCAAATCAGCTTCCATATTAATTATCGCATTTGGATGAATTTGACCCGTTTTTAAACCTTTTGATAGTATAGTTTTTAACATAAAAACTATACTAATCGGTAAATGAATAGACTCAGCCAACATCTCTTTTTCCTTCTCAGAACAAATATCAAACAATGCTTTTATTTCGGATAAATCTTTTTCGTCTCTCAAATGTCCTTTCGCTATCTTTGGAAAAGCAATTAACAAATGTAAAAATTTTAATTTTTCCTGATCCGTCTTTTTCCCTTCAGACTCCCAGTAACATAAAAAACTAACTGCCAAATTTCTAGTACAAGCACCAACCGTGCCAAATAACTTTCTACCTTCCCAATACCTATCATAGGCAGTGTTAGTACGAAAAACTAACAGTAGACCTAAAGCTCCTCCAACAATTACCCAAGGAGTTTGATTCATTTTTATTTCTACATAATAATAATGAATCACAGTTACTATCGCTGAAACACATATATATAATAAAATTTGCGGGAAAATATCTCTTATAACTGTTCCCTTTAATGTAAATATTTGATGTAAACTATTTTGATTATTGTAATGAACCATATTTACAAAAACCTCTTTCCTTATTAACCTTCTATTCTTTTAAATTATGAAAGTATACAATTAAATAGTAGAATCATAAATCCTATTATTATGAAACTAGTTAAGATTATTTCTTTCAATACCATTACTCCTTTTTATCAAAAGATAAAACATCTTTTTTGATTTAAACAACAAATGTTCACTCTTCTAAATCACGACGCATTATTTTAGAATTTGCAATAAATAAAGCACTAATTAACACAAGAATCGCGCAAGCATATAACAATGAATCCATTGGACTATCATGGTCTATAATAATTAGACGAACAATGGCCGTAATACCTATATATATAAAATAACGTAATGGAAAATGAAAGTTCATTTGAAAATACTTTATAATCATTACAATGAATTCAAAATATAAAAAGAATACGACAATGCTATCAATTAAATGATAACCAGATTCCTCACCACTCAATTTCAGTTCTTGTATAAATTGAATGACTTCTTTCATAAGAAACACACTTAAAACAATTCCCAAACAGATCAAAGCTACATTTATAATGTACTGTAGAACGATAGGGAACAACGAAAATACTCTCTTTAAATTCTTTAACACAAAAATTTTTCTCCTTTTCCATATAAAACAATAATGACAATATATTTTTATTTAATTATCATTACATTAAAATTATACATTTCATTCTTATTACAGTTGTTAAAACAAGACAAAATAGGTAAAGATAGCATTTCACCTATTTTGTCTATAAAGCAACATAACGAAACTATAATCGATTACTTCAATTGAATCGGTTGTTGCTGTGTCACACAATGGATCATTCCACCATTTTTATAAAGTTCTCTCACATCAATTCCCACTACTTTACGATCCGGATATAACTTCTGAATCGTATCGTTTGCGATTTTGTCATTTGGATCGTTATAGTTAGGCACCAATACAACTTTATTTCCAATATAATAATTGATATACGACCCTTTATAATCAAGAGTTTTTCCATCTTCTAAAGTAACTTTATCTTTACTAAGTGGTAAGTATTCATACTTATATTTCTGTCCTGAAGCATTTTTTGCATCTAACAATTTATCCATATCTTTGTTTGACAAGCCCCATTCAGCCAAGTCATCTTCTGCCATCGTTACGATTGTAGATTTATCATGAAATTTAGCAAATCCATCAATATGAAAATCAGTAATATCTAAATTAGGCACCCCATCTAACCAAATAAAGTTTGTCACCCCAAGGTCACTTATATATTTTTCAATTTCCTCTTCTG
Source organism: Bacillus nitratireducens (assembly GCF_036320425.1). Classification (NCBI taxonomy): domain Bacteria; kingdom Bacillati; phylum Bacillota; class Bacilli; order Caryophanales; family Bacillaceae; genus Bacillus; species Bacillus nitratireducens. Next base: position 699,070 of record NZ_JAUMJO010000002.1, on the reverse strand, counting down.
ATAAATCAGGATTTCTATTTTTATTCGTTACTGCGCTTCGAGTTAATAAAGCAGTCCCATTGCTGTCTAATTCAATTGCGCCACCTTCAAGGACAAATTTCCCCCAATCAATTCTTTCAATCCCTAATTGTTTACTAACATTCTCACGTATACGGGCATCATTTTTATAAGGAGTTTTCTTTCCCCAACCATTAAATGCTGGATCTAATATTTTTAGGTTTTTATTATTATCATAAACAAAAATCGGTCCACTATCTCTTGCCCACACATCATCTGTAGGAGCGATAAAGAAATCAACTTTAGCCATATTCAGCCCTTTATCTATTAAAAGCTTATTGATTCGCTCTTTCTCCTCCTCATCATATGCAACAATGTGGACTTTTTCACCCTCAGTTAAAGCACTTGCCATCTTAATCCAAATAGGTTCGACTTCTTGTTTATACTCTTGACCATATGTGTATTCATGAGGCCATTGTAGCCATGTACCTTCATGTTTATCTTTTTCATCCGGCATCGTATATTTTCCAGCGTTTTTCTGTACCTCTACTTTTTTATCCTCTTTCCCTTTGACATTTTCATTATTCCCTTCAAAAGAACATCCACTAATAATCGTTATAGATAATGTAGCGATTAAACAAAACTTTACTACTTTTTTCATTTTTCAACCTCCTGTTCATGTCTACAATAATGTAAGGCTTAACATAGTGTGAAGCTCAAGCTTTTTCATCAATGTAAAAATTACCAATTATTCTCCCGCATGATAATCACATAATTTCAATACAAATAGATGACATTCACAAAAAAATTCCCTATATTTAACATTAATATCATTTAACTTCCTTCATAAATTTATTCTAATATTAATTCCCTCTCATACACGCTTGTTCACTAAATAAAACTTTACTAAATAAAAAAATCGGTATTGATAATTTTATATCAATACCGATTTTTAAATAATTATTTTCCTTCTATTAAATCTTTCGCCATCTTTCTAAACTCTTGATTAAATGTATCGTTCATCCCATTCTGTACGTTAGAGAAAAGAATCACATAAATCCGTTTATCTCCATTAAAATTATTAAATGTGTTCCATCCAGCTAATACTCCATGATTATGATTATAATCTGCATTAATGTAGAAACTAAATCCATACTTCCTAGCGGGTGATACAGTAAACATATCTGATAAATTTTGTTTAGAAAGTAGCTTACCATCCATAATTGCCTCATCTAACCTTTTCATATCATCAACAGTGGTGTACATTTCACCACAACCATATAGCCAATTCATTCTTAAACGAGACGTAGTTACTAACTCATTATCTTTTTTCGTATACCCTGTTGCTAAAAACATATCTCCAGGAAAAGTTGCCCCCATCCCAGATTCATACATCCCAACAGGAGTAAAAATATTTTCTTTCACATATTCAGAAAGCGGTTTATTCGATAACTTTTCTACAATATATGCAAGCACCATATAATTATAATCTGTATATCTCCATCCCGTTCCTGCAGGAAATTCAAGCTTTTGTGATCCAATCCATGTTACTAACTTTAAGCGTGATGCTGCATCAACACCACCTTGTCCCTGCTCTGGCAATCCAGAAGTGTGTGTTAACAAATTTCTTAACGTAATATTTTTATCTGCCGGAAACGACGGAATATATTTATTCACATTATCCTCTATATTTAATTTCCCTTTTTCTCTTAGCTGTAATATAGATATTGCAACTACCGTTTTCGTAATGGAACCGATGCGATATTTTGTTCTTGGCGTTGTTAAAACTTTATCTTTTATATTCGCATACCCGTAGCCTTTTCGTAAAACCACATTATTTTTATCCGTTACGAGAACCGTTCCGTTAAATCCTTTATCTTTTAAATATTGATCGAGTTTCGTTGCTGCAATATCATAACGTTTTTGCTGATTCGCATCAACTTTATCCTCAAAATTTGAAAATGCCTTCAAACTGTATTTCTTTTCTTTATTTGCATGTATGAGTGCAGCGACACTTCCACAAAAAATAGCAAAAACAAAGAAAGCGATTAACCATTTCTTAAACATATGGGAACCCTCTTTTATCTAGTTTCACTTTATACTTTTCCATTCTATTCTATATCTTTTAGTTTTTAAATATCTTATAATCTATCTACTCTATTATTCCTCATATTAAACTAGATTCCTTTTTCTAACGTTCAAATTTTAACTACTCTCTATTGTAGTTCTTTTTTACAAAATTTCCACCTTACAATCGGATACATCCAACTTTAATTTAAATTTTTTATGTAACATTCGTTACACATTAACAAGAATGGGGGCGTTAATTTGAAAAAGACCGATAAACGCAATCGTTTAGATGATATGATGTTTCATTATCGAGTAACAAAAAACAATATAGTTTCAATTGAATATTACGGAAAATAGATTATAATTTTAAAAGGAAATGATGCTGAAAAATTTTTAAACAAAATAAATCGGGCAAATAACGAAAAAGAAAAACAACTTATTATGGCTGAAATTACAGGTAATTTCAAAAGAGGAAATGAGCGTTAATGAAAACGAATCTCATTTACAAATTGATTATACAGCATATTAAAAAAGAAATGTCCCTCCCATGACATTTCTTTAGATTTTCTTCATAAAAGATTTACATTTTTAATATTCATTTACTTTTACATAAACTTACTGCTGAAACGCTTAGTAATGCAGCTATCCCCATCCATGCATATGTGTAGCCTTCTCGATCTACTATATAACCAAACAAAGCAGGTGCAAAGATAATAGCAATTTGATTAAGCGTAAGTGCAAAACTCATTGTTAAACCTACCGATTCCTCACTTGCAGACTCAGCAACTTCGACCATAAAAAGACTAAACCAACCAATTGCAAAAAATCCTAATAGTCCGCTTACCACAAATAATGCCCCAAGTCTCATTGTATGTATACTCATCACAACAACTAGAATTAAGCAAGAAGAAATACTTACACAAATAAACAACGGTGTCCGACGATTCCCTTTGTAATATGTATCACTTATTGTAGCTAATATAATTCGGCCTATCATTCCCGCAAATAGCATAACCGAAAATACTTTCCCTGCTAAAATAGGTGTTATCGATTTTTCAACAGCTAAAAACTTCATAAAATGTCCGACTAATACCATCTGTAAAGAAATCATACAAATACCTGTAATAAAAATTGGATACAGCTCTTTTTTACATATTACCTTTTTTAACTGCATCCAAAAAGAAATACTTACATTTTCTTGGCTCGTGTGTTCTCGTACGTACGATTCCTTATAAAATATGAAAAACAATAACCCACCTACTATACATATAGTTACAATAACATTTATCGTATAAGATAAACTAAATTTAAGTGTAAGCAAAGGGATCGTTACTCCTGCTAACGCCCCGCCAATAGGTATACCGGCTTGCCGTATTCCCATAGCTAATCCGCGCATTTCTTTCGGAAACCATTTCAAGATTACTTTACTTCCCCCTGGCTGGGATACGCTATAAAAAGTTCCTATTAAAAGAAGGACATATAATAGCCCAATAAATCCCCTTGCCATATGAGCAAGTAAAAGCCCCCCGCCAAGTAATACAGTGCTCGCTCCAATTAATATTCTTTCGTTATATCGATCAAGTAACCTTCCGGCAAAAAGCATACAAAACAGCGGACCAATATTTACAGCACTTATTAACAACCCAACCTGCATATTCGAAAGTGCATATTTCTGTTTCCAAAATAAAGCGAGTACCCCTACTCCATATGTTATAAGTGTTGCACTTGCCTGTGCTACCGTTGCCAAAGTTAACATGATCCATTTATTAGAACTACTGTACTTTTCAATTTTTTCTTCACTTATCAACGTTATCTCCCCCATATCCCTTTCATTGTATGAAGGTTCTGATATCATGTAAAATAAGTGTTAATAATAGAATCCATCAAAAAAATTGATACCTTTTTCGGGGTGATAATAAATGGACATAAAAGATTTAACGGTTTTTTACGAAGTTGCGACAGTAGGAAATATATCTCATGCCGCAAAAAATTTAAACTATGTACAATCAGGTGTAACGATGCGTATAAAACAACTAGAAATCGAGTTAGGTGTGCCTTTATTTTATCGAAATGGAAAAGGCGTTACTTTAACTTCTAACGGAAAAATTTTATTAACATATGCAAAACAAATCATCCACTTAATCGATCAATCCATTCAAGCTGTCCAAAGTAACGGAACCGAGCCAAAAGGCACGTTAAAAATCGGGTGTACAGAATCGACAACAGCCGTTCGTCTCCCGCCCATATTAACGATCTATTATGAAAAGTATCCAGAAGTTGAATTGATTCTAGAAACAAATACGACAGACCAATTAACTCAGCTCGTTTTAGAGCGAAAACTTGACGGGGCTCTTATCGCTGGAAATATTCAGCATACTGAACTTCATACACTTTCATTTCGAGAAGAAGAACTCGTTCTCATTAGCAAGAATCCTCTATCTTCCTTTAAAACAATAGGAGAACTGAATTTACTCGCTTTTAGTCAAGGTTGTTATTACAGAAAACTATTAGAAAACTGGCTTCAAGAAGAAGGGATTTCACCTAAAAGAATACTAGAATTCGGAACAATTGAAGCAATACTTGCATGTGTAAAATCAGGTATGGGTACGGCTATTATGCTGAAATCTATTATTCCAGATTACGAACATGGTTTATCTTTAAATACATTACCAAATCACTTTAAAAAGGTTCCTACTACCTTTATTACTCGAAAAGATATTTTCCACTCAGCTGCCTTGCAAAAATTTATGGAGATGATCAACAATGCGTGAAAAGAAAATACGCGGAATGAAACGAAAAACAAAAACTCTTATGAAAAGAATCGAAGACGCCACTAAAGCATTTCCATCTACTTTCTATAACGATGAATACTGGCATATGCCTTTACCAGGCTCTCAAGCTTTTATCGATTCTAGTACAACACCTAGGAAAGTAAAGCGATTGTGCATTCAAACCCTGTTAAATCAAGCGAATCAATTAATAGCAATGAAACCGAACGATACAAATACATATCGAGTCGTTGTTATGATCAAAATAGCAAGCTTATGGAACTCACAAATCATCATATTTAAAAACGACGACTACTTTCAAAAATTTTTCAATAGAGATAATGAATTTCAAAAATGGATTCCCCTCTCCAATGATTCCGACTTCGGGCATGAATGGAAAATATCAATTTCTAACAGTGTCCAAACATTGCATTTCCAAGAGATAATCAAGGATGACGATGGATTTTATGATGAAGGAGAAATTTTGTTTATAGGAGAGTTATCATAAAAGGGGAACTGTCAAATGAAAAACTTCCCTTTTTCCACTAAACAACATCGCTATATAATGAATTTAACATTTCACTATATAGGAGGTTTTCATATGGTAATCCCTAAATATCCTGAAGTCCCACATCTTATGAAAAAACAAATTGAAGAAATAACCGAAATCGCTTTCCTAAAAGAATCAACACCACAACAGTGTGATGCAATTTTCGTTTTCGGTGGTTCCCATCCTGGTAATTGGCAAACTCCTTTACATGCTTATCAACAAGGTTTAGGTGCACAAATTATCGTCACAGGTGGTACTAGTTTACATGGAATGAAACATCCAAACTGGAATTATGGAGAGTTATCAGAATCAGAAGTAATTGTTAACAAGTTAATTGAACACGGTGTACCAGAAGACGCTATCATTTTCGAGAAAAACTCTCTCCATTCTATCGCAAATGTAATTGAAGCTAAGAAGATTTTTGATTTTACAACAATTAATAGTTTACTGTTTGTATGTAAAAGTTTAGGAGCAGGTCGGCAATATAGAGTATTAAAAAAACATTTACCAAAACATATAACTTGTATTCCATATACATTTGATACAAGTTTTGATGGTGATTTTATAATTAATAGATATAATTGGATGGAAAATGAGAAAAGTCGCTCTATAATTTTCGGCGAATACTTGAGAAATGTTTGCTACGGCCGAAAAGGTGGAATTGAACCTCCTGAGAAAGAGATTGAAGGATTAGAAAAATACGTAGTATATTACCAACATCTTGCATAATATTTTTTCAGCATAAAAAATATCGGGAAGCCAATATAAAGGCTTCCCGAATATTCTAATGATGCATAAATAACACTAAAATTACTTTTCCTCTTTCATTTTCCCACATTTCAACAAAGAAGAGATATTCATCTGGAAAATCTTCTAAAGATACTGGTTCATCAGTAAGACAAATATTATTGTGATATTTTGTATCCCATTCGGCTCTCACATCATCTATTGATTCACGCTCTAAATTACTTTTTCGATCGTCAAAATAATCGGATATAAACACTTCTTCTATTCCACCGTTATAAATCATTTGTTTCAGTTCTGCCAACGTAGGATTATTAGAATATATTTTATTTGAGACTACGATGTCATTGTTGTATAACCGCTTACTCTCATTGTCTATAAAATAACCTTTTCTTCTCATATTTCTCAGTCCTTTATGTGCAGTTTATTATATAGATAAAATATTACTAACGGTATATTATCATAGAGACCTACCTATTACATATTAAGCTAAAGCAGCTGGCGACAATAATTGTGGTCCTTTCCCCATTCGTGCCAATACCCAGTCATCATAATACCACATTTCTGTTTGACGGCGGCTCATCATATAATCCCAGCGTACTTCACGCTCAAATTCGATGATTTGTCCATCGCCACCAATTGTCACCCAGTTAAAACTTCCGTTATTATGCATCATCTTTACCCATAAAACAGGAAATTCCACAGTTTGTCCCCCATCAACATAATGTCTCGTTTGTTTTTCTATGCGAAGCAAAGTTAGGTCATTTGCATATTGTCGATCAACCTTTTTCATTACATCCATTGCTATTTCCTCTGCCTCATCCTTATGAGGTAGTTTATTAGAGTATACTGGCATCATATTCGTATAACTTAAAAGATGCTTATCTTTTTGAGAAGTAATAGTTGTTATATGAGAGCCACCATAATTTAGTCGTTCTTCTGCTTGATAACGATGTATTTCAACATTTACACCATCACGCAATTCTTCATGCTCATGCACTAATTTTACATACTTCGGAATGGATAATAACATTGAAACTTCCTTACTACAGTTTTGAAAAGCATTTAATAGATTAGCCATTAAACATCTCTCCCTTTACTCGTTTCGTTTTGAAATAATGCTTTCGGTACTTTCGAAAGCATTGTCGTAATCTCTCCTGCATAATATACATATAATTCATGCATCGCTCGTGTACATGCTACATAAAATAAATTCCGTTCAGATTCTTTGCTATACATGTCATTTGAAGCATCAAATATAATAACAGCGTCAAACTCTATCCCTTTTGCCAAATAAGTAGGAATAATAACAACGCCTTTTTCATAAGTCGTATTTTCTTTTTTTACAAGTTGAAAATCTAATTTGTCCCCTATTAACTCCATAGCCCTTATACATTCTTCATCTGTTTTACAAATGATTGCAATCGATTTATGACTTTGCTTTTGTAAATCTCTTACTTTATCTATGATACTTTCTGCGCGCTCTCGTTCATCATTCACTTTTATACATAACGGTTTCTTCCCGTTACGGTTAAAAGCTTCAATTTCTTTTCCATTTGGAATGATATGTTTTGTAAATTCAATTATCGGTTTTGCCGAGCGATAACTACGGTTAAGTTGAATTTTTTCTACTTTTCTATTTGCAAACAACGTTGAAATCATATCCATCCCTCTATCGCTAGCGTGTGATAAAATGTTTTGATTTACATCCCCAAGCATTGTCCATTTCGCCTTAGGAAACAGCCGCTTCATAAACGCTAACTGAAATGGTGTATAATCTTGTACTTCATCAATAAATACAAATTTCACAAGGTGATTCGTTTTAAATCCTTCAATTAATTCTTTTAAAAACAAATACGGCGCTGCATCTTCATACGCTAATTGTTTTCTCACCAACCGATTTACTGTTTGTTTACATATCTCTTCCCAACCATCTGGCACAAAAACATCTTTCTGGATGGTTTCAAAGAACTGCTGAAATATTGCAGAATGATTTACAAAAGCTAAAGATTTCACCTTTCTTCGCAATGAACGAAAATGTTTTCTCACTACATATTTCGTTAATAATTCATGTTCCTGCTCATAATAATCAAATTGATTATCCTTCTCTAATTTTTCATAAAAACGATTGTAATCTTCTTTATTTAAATACTGAATTTCTTGTTCTACCCAGTCTTTTTTCGCTTCTTTCTTTTCAAATTCATTTATCTTCTTACGAATCCATTCCGCTGTAAGCTGCATTCGATTCGGTATGGAAATAGACGTTTCTAGCGCATAAAAATAATCATATATCGTTCTTTCCTCAATCAGCACTTCACCTTTAAATGTGACATCATGAAAACCTAGTCCTTTTTCACTTAGACTTCTCGCATATTTCTCAATCAGTCCCATAAATTCAATCGATGATTTATATTGAATTCCTTTTAGCCTCGTTTCATACATGTTTTCCTGTTCTTTCGTTAACATGTATTCTAGCTGTGAAAAAGAATCTTCTACAATAAAACTTTTGCTGATCATATGCTCCACATACGCCTGAAAAGTCGTTTGCTGCATATTTTCCTCACCAAGCTCTGGTAAGACGTTAGCGATATAGCTATTGAACAACTCATTCGGAGAAAACAGCAAAATTTGATCCGCGTTTACTGTCCCGCGGTAACGATATAATAAATACGCAACCCGTTGCAGAGCTGCTGAAGTTTTTCCACTTCCAGCCGTCCCTTGCACAAGTAATACATCACTTTTATCGTTTCGAATAATTTTGTTTTGTTCCTTTTGAATTGTCGCTACAATACTTTTCATTTGTTCACTTGCATTTCTTCCTAGCGCTTCTTGAAGGAGTTCATCCCCTATCGTTACACCTGTATCGAACATACTTTGAATGTTACCATTCCGGATAATATATTGACGTTTCAAAAGTAAATCACCTGATATTGTCCCCATTGGTGCTATATACTTTGCACTTCCTAAAGAATAATCGTAATAAAGACTAGAAATAGGTGCGCGCCAATCATATACTAAAAATCCATCTGTCTCTTTATCATAAAAAGAGCCGATACCAATATAGATCTCATCAGTATCCGCCTCTTGTTCTTCTTTAAAATCAATTCTTCCAAAGTACGGTGTATCTTTTATTTTCGTTAAAAGATTATATTCATTTTTCGCATGGTGATGGGTATGCTCCCTTTCTGAAAGAATCTCGGCCTCTTGCCTAATACTAGCCGCCGTTTCAACCGCCTCTTTAATATTATCTATATTTACTTTTACATCTTCCCAAAAGTTTTTTCTTATATTTACAATTTCAGACTTCACCGAACCAATTCGGCTGTCCAGCTCTTTCAGTTCCTCGTCTACTTTTTCAATGACTACATTTACACGTTGTTGTTCTTCTTTATAATGACTCATATAATCTCCCCTTCTCATTACGTTTCCTGATTGAAAGCCTTATATGATACGAAGTTCTTTACTTTTGAAAAATACCACGCGCAACAATTTCCCATGACTTTTGAAATTCTTCGTTTATCTTCTCTTCTTTCCATCGCTCAGAAAAAGCAGGATGATAAAACGATGATAGGAGTCCAAAAATCGTATGCGCTAAAAATAAACTGTCTTGTTTTTCAATCTCGTTACGCTCTATCCCTTGATTTATAACCTTTTCCAGTTGCCTAACTAATCTTTCTTCGTGTTTTTGGATAACAGCATTCTTTTGCTGCACTAACGAACTATTCAATGTAAATAGCTCTTCATTTTCCAGTAACTCTTTCTTTTTAAGTTGGAACAAACATAAGAACCACTCTTGTAAAATCACTGCTGTTTCTCCGTCTTTCCCACTAATTTTCTCAAGTTGATCCGAATACTTTAATAACCATCTTTCCAAAATAGCGTCGCGAAGTGCTGCCTTACTACGAAAATAGGAGTATAAAGCTGCATGACTAACATCAAGAGATTTCGCAATACTAACAAGCGTCGTCCTACTCCATCCATATTTAATCAATTCCTTTTCCGCTGCATCCAAAACAACATTTCTCGTTAATGCTTTTTCTGTCATTTTTCTCACCGTCCACTTTATTTACATAATAAAATTAGCTTCTGTTATTTCAACAACTTACATTTTTTATTATTTGTAAGTTACAATCAAAAAAATTCATCTTTCAAGTAGGTTATAAGATTAGCACATCCGCTTACAAATTACAATATTTTATTTTTGTAAGTTGTAAGCAATAAAACCACCGCTTTTGAAATACAAGCGGTGGTTTTATATTTAATTACATAATAAACGATTCATTATCTCTTCAAGTAATATACCCGGCTTTACTACCTCATTTTCCGTACGCCATCCAATAAATCCATCTGGTCTTATTACTACCGCTCCTCCATTTTCTATCCCGTATAATTTTCTAAAATAGTTACTTTGATCGATGAAATCACCAGTTAAGCCCACCTGATACACTTTTATCTTTACTCCTAATCCGGATGAAACAACATTTGCAGCTTCAGTCCAAGTACTAGGCTCTGCTCCAGTAAGTAACACAAAGTTGCTACCAAATAGATCAAGTACAGAAACTTCTTTTCCTTCATAAGTTCCCCAAAAATGTGGCGCACGCGTTCCCGGGCGTCCGTTCAAATCAACTATATTCATTCTATGCGGTGTGTTACACTCCTCTATAATTGCTTCTGAGCAATACTGATAACCAGCAGTGACAGCTAAACTATCCATATTACTCAAATTACCTTCTTCTCTGCCCGCAGCACGAAATAATATACTACTCGCATGGTCCGTCGTTAATTTTGCAACAGGGTATCTCTCGTCATGATACGTTTCTAACAATTCAGGATTTGCTTGACCTTTTATTACAGCAGCTAATTTCCAAGCTAAATTATGTGCATCTTGTATTCCTGTATTTGAACCGAATCCTCCTGTTGGCGGCATAATATGTGCCGAGTCACCAACTAAAAAGATGCGATTGTCCTGAAATTTTACCGCTGTACTTTCACTCGCTTCCCATGGTAAAACACTTAATATTTCTGGCTTAATATCCATACTTCCAATTGCAGTTTGAATAATTTGTTTACAGCGTTCTATAGAGAAATCCTCTGGTCGCTCCCCTTTTAGTGGATCATAAGCTACATGATAAATCCATTTACTTTCGTTATCGACTGGAATAAGCGCGCCAATTACTTTCGGATGTCGTATCATAGTAAAACCGAATGCGTCTCCTTTAATACATTCACTTAAATCTGCTTCAAAATATATGTTCATATAATAACCACCGATTGTACCACGGCCCTCGGTTGAAATACCTAACTGTTCACGTATTTTACTTTTCGCTCCATCTGCTGCGATTACATAATCACAATAAATAGTACTCTCTTCCTTCGTTTCACAATCTCGAATAACCGCTATTACTCCGTTCTCATTTTACTCATAAGAAACCAGTTCATGATAAAAAGATAGCTCTCCGCCTAACTTTTGCGCGTATTGTAACATCATCTCTTCTAAAGTAATTTGATAACAAGCAGTTTGTTTTGATGGGCTAATCTCTTCCACTTTACGAACTAAATTTTCGTTATTTTCATACTGAGCCGCCCTTATTTGTTCCAGCTCTTCATTATTTACCTCAGCTATTGTTTGAACCGCAATTCTCCCGTGACAATTCTCTAACGCTTTACCAGCTAATCTAATCCTTTTTTCTAGACCTAATTCTCGAAATAATTCCATCGTACGAAAAGTGATTCCACCTGCTTTCGGATGAATCGCAGTAGACGGATGCCTTTCAATAAGTAAATAATCCATGTTATGTTTTGCAAGAAATAATGCAGACGATAATCCTGATAACCCTCCTCCAACAATTAAAACTGGTACATGTTTCGATTTCATATATTTTCCCTCCACATATATTCTTCTGAGCTCAGTGACATAAATATAATCAAAATAAAATATAGACTTATATTTTATTTTGAATTATCATATAGATAGATTACGCCCCAAATTTCTTTTTTCCTTTTATACATCTACAACTATGAGGACTGTGTATGAATAAAAGGAAAAAACAAAAAGAGCCTTCGTTATATGAACTGTATCCCGAATCATGGACACTTAAAAAAGCCCCATGATTCGGGTTTTTTGTGTATTTTTATCAAAAAACCTCGTTATAATGGAACCAACGATAGAAATGAGGTACGGAGAATGAATGATGCATTGACTTTAAGTTAATTAGATTGATAAGAAAAAACCTATGCCCATGCATAGGTTTTTTCTTCATTTCCTTCTATTATAATAGTAGATTAATTACGCAAAATGAGTATCAGTCCAAATTACTTGTGATATCACATTCGTACTGTTTCTTGTCACATCAATATGAAATTGATCTTCTGCCGTAATGTGACAGGTTTGTCTTGCTGCTGCGCTAAAATGTATTTCGTATTTTCCATCAATGTTTACTATCTCTATATCTTTCCACATCGTGTTCTTTTGAAAGCCAGTACCGATTGCCTTTACTGTCGCTTCTTTGATACACCACATAATAGAATAATTGATGTAATTTTCTTTTGCCCACAGTACTTCTTGCTTTGTAAATAGCTTTTGAAGTGCTTTTTTATTCTTCCATCTTTCAATCTCTGTAATATCGATGCCTATTCCTTTAATCATTTAAAGCGACTTTCTTGCTTTGATTTGCCGATTTTGCAGTCGCGATATATACACCGATTAATACAAATAACATACCGATTACTTCTTTCCAACTCATGACAGAACCATAGAATACGACAGAAATTAAAGTCGTAACGATTGGTGTAAGGTTCAGATACATGCTCGCTTTGCTCGCCCCGATTTGCTCTACACCTTTATTGAAAATAATATATCCAACGAGCGTACCACATACAACCATATAAAACATTTCTAACCAGCTTTGTGCAGACATACTAGGTACTTTGTCCCAACCCCCTTCATATAAGGAAGAGATTGCTAGGAAAACAGAGCCCATAACAGTCATTATTGTCGTAGCAAATAATGGTGAAACGTCTTTCATGACAGCTTTCCCTACTAAACCATATATAACGCCGCATGCTAGAGCTGCTAAAAACAATAAATCCCCAACATTAAATGCTAAGGAAAGTAACATATCAAGAGATCCTTTTGTAATCACGATAATAACACCGACTAAAGATAGTACTAAACTGATTCCGACTTTACTGTTCCATTTTTCATTTAAAAAAAGAATCGAACCTAGTGTAACGAAGATTGGCATGGTTGCAATAATTAATGAACCATTGATAGCGGACGTATAGTGTACACCTAAAAAGAATAGAGCATTATAGCCGAAAATACCAGTTAACGCAACAAGTAATAGTCCTTTCCATCCTTTCTTGATAGAAGCCATATCCCATTCCGATTTAATTGTTAAATACACCATAAGGATGACACCTGCGATACCGAAACGAAGAGTAGCTGCGACTAATGGCGGGATTTCAGTTACAACATGTTCAGCTGTCGAGAAGGAACCGCCCCAAAACAAAGGAACTAGTAGAAGTAAGAAATAAATCTTGTTTGATTGGTTTTGATTTTGCATCTTTGTACCTCCTATTTAGTTAAATTTGTAAGTTTCGTGTTTACAGGTTCAAACTTATAAACTTGTTATGCAAAAAAATTAATATCCTGCTTCAATCGCAGATACTAATTCTTTCATATAAATAACGAAATTACTGGTTGTCAAAGAATAGTATACTTCTTTTCCGTGTTTCTTTGGTCTAACCAATTCTGCTTGCTTTAATATTTTTAAATGATGTGATACTGCAGGTCTAGAAATTGACATTTGTTCTGTTATTTGAGTTACATTTAAACCATCGGTTTTAAGTAAAATCATGATAATTTGTTGCCGATTTACATCGCCCAATGCTTGGAAAATGGGAGTCGTCAAATTGAATTGTTCAAGAATGTTTTCTCTGTTTTTGCATTCGTAATTTTCCATGATTCGCATCCTTTTTAATAAATATATTTATAATGATACCATCAGCGCGGGGTTAATGCGGTAATGTTGCTGATGGTATCCCAACTATTGTAAGTATATCATCTTTTCTAACAATAGTTAGTAAATATAGGAATTAAAATTTGAAAACTTCTTTTGCTTCTATTAATAGGTCCACAACTTTTTGGCATTCTTCAAGGGAGTGGCTACTTGTAACACCAATACGTAAGCGCCCTTTATTTACTGGTACACCTGGTGAAATGAATGCTGCTGTAAATAGTCCTCTTTCCATTAACCATGATGTAACACTCGCTGTTTTTTTGTCGTCGCCGACTAAAACAGGAACAATTTGACTAACCGTATCTAGTAAATTAAAACCATTCTCTTGTAGTTTTTCGATTAGGTAAGAAGAATTTCTCCATAGGTCTTCTCTTAATTGTATGCCGTGTTCTTCCATATATGTTAAAGATGCAAGTGATGCGGCAGCAACTGCTGGTGTTGAACCTCTTGAACTCGTATATGATGGTGCATAATATCTAATGGCACTTTCGATTTCTTTATTTGTAACAATAAATCCACCAACACTACCTACAGCTTTACTCATTGTTCCTACGACAATATCTACTTGGTCTAAAACACCAAAATGTTCCGCTACACCTAAACCATTGGGCCCTACAACACCAAATGAATGTGCTTCGTCAACCATGACAATTGCGTTATATTCTTTTGCAAGCACACAGATTTTATCTAACGGAGCATAATCTCCATCTGCGCTGAAGAGGCCATCGACTACGATGATTCTTTTTCCTTTATCCATGCTTTGTTTTAAGATTGATTCAAGCTTCTTTACGTTATTATGAGGGAAAGATCGGATTTGTGCACCTGATAACTGGCTCCCCATAAAGATGGAGATATGATTTAATCTGTCATTGATAATAACATCATCTGGACCAGCCATTACCGTTAGCACACCAATATTTGCAGTCATTCCTGAAGGGAAGATAATACCAGCTGGCTTATTATATAATTTCGCAAGTTTGTTTTCTAATTCATTATGGATCGTTGTATGACCACAAAAGATTTGTGCACCATATGTATTTGTACCGAAATTTCGAATGGCTTCAATAGATTTTTGTTTTAAGTAATCATTTTGTGACAAACCAAGATAATCGCATGAACCAAACATTAACATTTTACCGTTTTCTTTTGTCGTAATGTAGTTGTCAGTTGTGGATTCAACTGTTGGGAAGAACGGATAAACGCCTTCTTTCTTCCATTCTTCGAATTTCTCTACATCAAATCGTGTACGCGTATCAACTGTAGTCGTCATCTTATTAACTCCTTCTACGAATCATAATTTTCTTGCATATTGACTTTTATTTTAAAATCTGACTATTAACTTAAAAAAATTATAACGAGTTTAAACTTCTAAACTTGTAAACATGTATAAACTGCTTTAACTAATTCGTTAACAGTGGGCTTTGATTCTTTAGGGTTTAAGTGGTCTTCTACTTCCAGCTCTTGATCAAATTCGTCTTGTAGTACAATCATAATTTCTGCAAACAATAATGAATCCACATCTAGATCTTGTAAAGTTGCATCTAATGATACTTCATCTACTGAAGCTTCTTCCTTGATTACATTCGTGATTACTTCCTGCACTTGTTCATAAGTAAATTTTGTTCCTGTTACGTTTGTCATAATGCACAACCTTTCCATATTTTGTATTTTTTCTGCAATTAGAAGTTTATTCCAAAAATCAAGAAATGTAAATAAGTTTTCCCGAAAAAATATTTTTTATTTTTAGAATTCTTAATGTATTCATTCTTCTAAACACGGACGAAATCGTTGGTGCATTCGAATTGAATATACTCTTGTTTTTGCAGCAATTTCTCATGTATTTGCTTTAATTCTGACGCATACGAACTGTCTATTAACATAAAAAGTTCTGTTAAATGAATCATAATCTCGATATCTGATAAGATCGTTTGCAGCTCTTTCTCAACCTGCTCCTTTTCTCCACAGTCTTCTAGCTTAATAAACTCGTATGTACAAAATTGCAATTTCTCGTTTAGGTTCTGTATAAAACACTTGGTTTTTGCATCCATCATTCTCACCCCACCTTCTAATACGCATGAGGATTCATAAGAGTATATTCAGATATTGGGAATTATGTGTATAATTCTAACACAAAAAACTAAAACACGTTACATATAATAACAATATTATCCATAAATTTACAACATTTTTCCTTTACTTTGTAATATTTTTGTATGTTTCTTGTAAGTAGAAGCGTAGTATAGACTTTCTTACGTAAGGTAACAGGTCATGGTTTCTGTTATGGATAGATCGTCACAAAATTTTTTCGAAAACGAGAGGTAAACGAAAATCCACAAGGAAAAGGTCCTAGCCAAATCTTTTTAGAGAATGGGTTTGACTTAGCTGTGATTGGTGAGAAGAAACCAAAACAATGCTTGAAACGTTGGCGAAGAACCTTTGAACAATTTGGTGAGGAAGGCTTTTATACAGAACACTGTGGGAAAGGAAGTACGGGACGCCCTTCGGAAAAACCCCTCTCTCCTGATAAAAAATTAAAGAAAGCGGAAGTACGTATTTCGTTTTTAGAAGCAGAATTGACATTCCTAAAAAAGTTAGACGAACTCGCAAGGCAGGCGTTACAGAAGAAGCGTTAACACCACGAGAAACATACACACGATTCCAATTCCCACGTATGGTGCGTTACCTTTGCATACTGACTGGGATAAGTCGGAGTGGATACTATGCGTGGCTCCATCAGACAGATAAAAAGCTGCAAAAAGAACGCAACGATGAAACAGATTATGAATGAATATCGTCTATCAAACATTAGATAACTTGGAAGAGAGATTAGGAGAAGTCATTCATACTGAAGCGCTTCTACATTCAGACCAAGGTATTCATTATACACACCCTGAATTTCAAAAACGTGTAAGAAAAATCGGGATCAGACAGTCTATGTCCTGTAGGGGCAATTGTTTAGACAATGCACCATTGGAACCTTCCTTGGTCATATGAAAGATGAATTAGATTATAAAGATTGTCAAACCTTTGAATCCCTTGAGCTCAACATAAAGAATTATATGGAGGAGTATAATTCTAATCGTTATCAGTGGACATTAAAAAAGATGGCTCCGATCCAATATCGGAACCACCTTTTAAGTGCTTGATTTTTCAGGGCTTTTTTATTAAAATATCCATTTTATAGGGTACAGTTCAATATAACGAAGGCTCTTTTTGTTTTTATGACAGTTAAATGGACACAATGCAGTGAAGTCCTTACAATAGATTTCAAGGGGATAATTCACAATAAACGTATAATATTTTTAGTTAACCTCACACAGAATACATATAAGTACAAGAAAATAATTAAAAACCAATTACAATTCAAATTTCAAAAATACACAAAAAGGAGGAGATACGATGACTAATAAAAACGAAACTGGTTGGAATTTAGAGAGTAGTTATACTGACCTGCCCAAATCATTTTTCACCGAAATCCCCCCAACTCCTGTACACTCACCGGAGTTAATTAAACTAAATAATTCTTTAGCAATATCTCTTGGCTTTACTCCTGAGGAATTAAAAAAGGAAACCGAAGTTGCCATTTTAGCTGGTAACGCAATCCCAGAAGGAGCTCATCCACTAGCTCAGGCGTATGCTGGGCACCAATTTGGTCATTTCAACATGTTAGGAGATGGTCGTGCCCTTTTAATTGGAGAACAAATTACTCCTTCAGGCGAACGGTTTGATATTCAATTGAAAGGTTCCGGTCCAACTCCATATTCACGCCGTGGTGATGGCCGCGCTGCACTCGGTCCGATGCTACGTGAGTATATTATTAGTGAAGCGATGTACGCGCTTGATATTCCAACTACTCGCAGTTTAGCAGTAGTCTCAACTGGCGAACCAATCTATCGCGAAACGAAGTTACCTGGAGCTATTTTAACTAGAGTTGCAAGCAGTCATATACGCGTTGGAACATTCCAATACGCCGCAGCTCGAGGCTCAATCGAAGATCTCAAAGCTTTAGCTGATTATACGATAAAAAGACATTATCCAGAAGTTGAATCTACTGAAAATCCATATGTCGCACTACTACAAGAAGTCATTAAGAAACAAGCAAGCCTTATCGCAAAATGGCAACTCGTTGGCTTCATTCACGGCGTAATGAACACTGACAATATAACGATTAGCGGTGAAACGATTGATTACGGTCCATGTGCCTTTATGGATAGTTATAACCAAGGAACAGTATTTAGCTCTATTGACACACAAGGCCGTTATGCATACGGAAATCAACCATATATGGCTGCATGGGATCTCGCACGTTTAGCTGAATCTTTAATACCGATACTACATGAAGATGAAGAAGAAGCACTAAAAATTGCACAAGATGAAATTTCAAAGTTCAGTGTGCAGTACGAAAACAATTGGTTCCTCGGAATGAAGAAGAAATTAGGACTATTTAGCAAGGAAGAACAAGATCAATCACTTATTGAGAAACTTTTAAAAGCAATGGAAAAATATAAAGCAGATTATACAAATACATTCCGTGCATTAACTGACAATATATTAGAAAATGCACCTTTATTTGAAAGTCCTGAATTTAAAGAATGGTACGAGCTATGGAAATCTCGGTTAGAAAGACAAAAAGAATCACAAGATGATGCCTACAAGTTGATGAAAAATAACAACCCAGTAATCATCCCTCGAAACCACAGAGTAGAAGAAGCACTAGAAGCAGCTGTTAAAGATGGAGACTATAGCGTAATGGAGAAACTTCTTCAAGCTTTAGCAAATCCTTATGAATATTCTCAAGAACAAGCGGATTACTGCATGCCTCCAGCGCCGTCGAATCGCCCTTATCGTACTTTTTGTGGGACGTGATTGTTTAACATAAAAAAAGGTGTGTTCATACAAATTGTTTGAACACACCTTTTTTATACATTTTCCATGAAAGTACTTTTCAATCAAATATTCTTGTTTAATTTTAGAGGCTAATTTAATGAAAGTCACTTTAAACCTAGGATCGCTTCCACAAAGGCTTTTAAGTCATTATAAAAACCTATAATTGCAAATATAAATTATAAATAGGCCATTTATGTACTTCCGATTGTTGTCCATCATCCATCCTATTAAAAATTCTACTCGCTTGCTGTTTCAATCCTAAAATCACATTTGCAACAAACTTTAACTGTGGATTATCTGTAGTTCCTAATAAATCATATAAATAGTTTTCTTCTTCGCTTTCTAATTTTTGATTAATTCTCTTTTTAATTTGCAGCAAATTCATTGTTTGAATTTGCTTATCATGTTGACTTTCAATCAAATCTTCCAAAAGCCTCTTTGCTAATTCAAGATACGCTATATTTCCACATTCATCATACGTAGAAATTAACTCCAATGCAATTTGATTATTTTCCATTAATCCTTTATCATGTCGTTTATTATCAAAAGATTTTTTATATGTTTCAAAGTTAAAATTAGTTAAGGACAATAAATCTTCTCTAATTTTATATACAGCATATATGCTAACATTATTATAAGTATCTTTATTAGGGTTAAACTCTCCTGGGTTTTTAGGAATAAATGCCGCCAATCTCTGAAAGATTTTTTCATCAAACATATTATAAAACATATTATCTTTTTCATCTTTGAATAATAGTAAGGTAATATATTCTGATAATTTTAACCTTAGGATTATTTGGCCATCTATTTTTGATTCGCCACTAATTAATTCATATTTTTGTTCTCGAAAAATATTGCAAATACCGGTAAATAAATCATCCAAATTTTCTTTTTCATCAAATACATAATCGCCTGAAATACCAATTCTCTCACAAGTCTCGAGTAAATCTTCATACTGTTTAATTTCCTCACAAATGGTATTAAATTTTTCTACCTTATTTATCGAAGCTCCTATCTCATATATTTCTGAAGGGAATTTTTTATTCTCTAAAATATATTTTAAAATTTTACATGCTTTTATATATGAATTTATACTTGTTAACCTTTTCATATTAAATTTTCCCGTTTTCATCTTCTTAGAAATCTCAAAGATTAGTGTATTTTCAAATTCAATATTCAAATCATTTTTTGATTCTGTAATATGGTATCTAACCTCTCTTAAACTAAAGGACAGAATTCCTCAACATTTATTTAATAGTAAATCCATTAAACAAATGTTGAGAAATATAAAACATCATTTCTAAATATTGTTATTTTTGATACTATATTTTATAAGAATATTCAAAAAGTGAGGGGATTTCATGAACGTTCAACTACAAGGTAATGAACAAATTACGAAATTATTTAATGATTGGTATTTAGCTATGCTTAAACAAGATGTGTCTCAGGCGACAAACTTAAAACATGAAATTGAGGAAAAGGAACTAAACTTTGAGGAAGATGAAAACTTAGCATTATATCATTCCTTACTAGATTTTCGATATAAAGTTTTAGTAGATAGTTTAAGCATTTCAAAAGATAGTTTTGATAAAATAGATTCTTACGTAATCTCATCTAATCACCCACTGTCTTACTACTATCATTTCTTTAAAGGCATTTATGCAACTTTAACCACAGACTATAACTTAGCTAGCGAACATTATGAACAGGCTAAATTATTATTAGTAAATAACACTGATAATCTAGAGCAGGCTGAATTTTATTATCGGATGGCTATTTTCCATTATCACTTTTACCAACCAATTGAATCTATTGAATATGCGACAAAGGCTAAAGAGATTTTCAATAAACAAGCTGGCTACGAAGTTAAAGTTGGATTATGTAAAAATACATTAGGTGCCTCATTTGTATATTTAAAACAATATGAACAAGCAGAAGAGCAATATAATTCAGCAATACACCTTTTACAAAAATCCGATGAAAAAGAATTAATTTTAAGTGTACGTAATAATTTGGGTTGGTTATATGCCAGTCAAAACCTCTCCACACTCGCAATACGTCACCTATCAGAAGTAACTGAAAAGAGGCCTACACATTTCAAAGCTCTCTTCTTACAAGCAAGAGAACACTCTAAACTAGATGAAACAAGTATTGCTGAGGGGTTAATCCAAAAAGGATTAAAAATTTGTATGGAATTAAATAATGAAGAATATATATATCATTTTAAAATTCTAAACGAAATAAATAATAATGTTCCTTCTGAAGAATTAGAAACAATTATTCTTAAAGGAATTACGTATTTCGACAAAGAATTATTATATAACTACACTCAAGAATACTCAGAAAAATTAGCTGTTAAATTTTATGGTGAAAATAACCACATTAAGGCAAGCGAATATTTTCATAAGGCGTTACAGGCAAAAGAAAAAACATTTGAGAAAGGGGCATTGAAATGATTAAAAAAATTGGCTCTGTTTTTTTAGGACTATCTGTTTTCGGTATTTTAGCTACTGGTATTCATAGTTCAATTACATACCAAGCGGGTCATGCTGATCTTCCTGCACCACAAAGACCTGACTTTGTTCAATCTGTTGACGTAAGTAAAGACTACAACTCAACAACAGCTGTAAAAGCGCTTTAAAAACGAAAGACCTTCCATTAAGAAGGTCTTTTTTAAATGCACTTATTTAGTTAATGTAATCGAATATTTCTTCATACAGGGCTTTCCATATGCCTCCGACGGGATTCGAACCCGCACTCCTTTCGTAAGCATAGGCTAAGGGGAACACGCTTCCCTACGGAATTTCACCGACAGGAGTTTCACCTGTCTCAGCTTATTTGCTTTTCGGTGCTTCTGAAACCTTCGCCTTGCGACCCGGTTCTACACTGTTTTCCGGCGCTCTTCCCTTCTAGAGCTACGGAGGCAGTTTTTCTTTCAAGTAAAAGATATTTCTACAAAAATAGAAATATCCCTTTACTTCATATGAAATCACTCTATTTCTTTCATCAAATCAGCAATCCCCCTACTCCCCTCACTACCAACTTTCTCAAGTTCCTCCACAACTAATTTCCGTCTTTGCCCAGAATGATTTTGACTTAACTTCGCTTTTCCTTCTATATTATTTATCTTTATTTTGAACCCAACTATTCCCCTACTTAATCCTTCCATATAATTCGGATTTACATCATTCAGTGAGTACGTGCTCTTTGGATTTTCATATTTATGTACTAAATCTTGAAGAGAATCTATTAGTTCCTGTTCATCTTTAACAATTTCTAACTCTCCATATACATGGACCGCAACATAGTTCCATGTTGGTACTGCTTTATTTGTTTCATACCATGACGGCGAGATGTAACTATGTGGCCCTTGGAATATAGCGAGTACTTGTTGATTCCCACTATCTTTCCACTGTTCATTCGGACGTGCGAAATGGCCATGTAAAGTTAGAGTCTCCCTATTTAATAACAACGGTAAATGCGTTGCATATGGTTCCCCGTTATGTTGAGAAAATAATGTCGCAAAGCTATTTTGTTCAATTATTTCGTACTTCATCTCTTCATCTTGTATTGCGAAATATTTTGGTATGTACATAAGCTCCCTCTTTTCTTATCTTCTTATTATATTTATGAACTTTATTATTGGGCAGGGACAGATGATAATTGTTTTATAAGGTCAGTGCATATAGTAAAATCTTTTTTTCAAAAATAATAGGTGGCATTATATGATTTCGGCCACCTTAGTCTTTTTTTTTATTTATACAAACTCTCTTATTCAACGATCCTTCATAGCTTTTTCTAATACATATTCAGAGGTTTTACCTAAGCTATAACCTCTGAATATGCGTATCCTTAAAATCAGTTTCATACTTCAATCCATACCCTAGCATTCGATCCATTCCAATATGTGCTGTCCATATTAAACCAACCAGTAAAATTGTATCCACCTTAAAATAGACGCCTATTAAAACAAGTAATATTGATATGATATATGTGTGAAATAGATTATAAATTTGTGCTCCAACACGTTTGTTAATAGCGTACGCCACCATTGCTAAATCAGGTGCAAAAAGTAATACGATAAATAATAACCAACTAAATCCACATACTGCATATATATAAATCGTAGCTACTAAGACGACCAAGCCTTCAAGGTGTATAATTCGTTTCTCCAAACTTCATCATTCCTTATCTGTGAGCTTGAAAATTTTATTCGGATTTAAAATATTTTTCGGATCAAGAACTTTCTTAATTTTCTCCATTACCAATAATGCCGCACCATGTTCTTCTTCTTGATACTTCTGCTTCCCTATTCCAACGCCATGCTCTCCTGTGCACGTTCCACCACGTTTAAGAGCATACAGTACGATACTTTCGTTTATTTCGTCCCCTTTTCTCACTTCATCTTTATCATTTGGATCAATCATTAATAGCACATGGAAATTCCCGTCTCCTACATGGCCAAGAATACCACCAACAAGACCTACTTTATCTAATGTCTCTTTCGCATGTTGGATTGCACCCGCTAATTCTGAAATTGGTACACATACGTCTGTACTCATAAGCTTTTTACCAGGATAGCTATGAACGTAAGAGTACGCTAGATTATGCCGTGCATCCCATAATTTATTTCTCGCCGCAGTTTCCGTTTCAAAAGCAACTTCTTTACATTTATGATCAAAAACAATTTCCTTTGTAAACTCGATATCTTGCGTTAATCCCGCTTCATTTCCGTGAAACTCTAAAAACAGTGTTGGTTCTTCTCTGTAATTTGTTTCGTTATAATGATTTACTTGTTTCATAGATAGTTCATCAACGAGCTCAATTCTCGCAATTGGAATACCAGCTTGCAGTATATTAATAACAGCTTCTACCGCATCATTTATAGTTGGAAACGATGCTCTCGCAGCCATAACATGTTCTGGTATGCCGTATACTTTTAATGTTAGCTCTGTAAAGCATCCAAGCGTACCCTCTGACCCTACGAAAATACCATTTAAATGATAACCTGATGATGACTTCGCCGCTAAATTTCCAGTATGTATCACTTGTCCATCAGCAAGTACCACCTCTAAATCACGAACTTGATCACGCATAACTCCATATCTCACCGCTGTCGTTCCGCTTGCATTCGTAGCAGCCATTCCACCTAACGTTGCATCTGCACCTGGATCTACACTAAAAAACAGACCGTACTTTTTCAATTCTTTATTGAGCTGAGAGCGTGTCACTCCCGGTTGTACCTTCACTAGAAAATCTTTCTCTCTTATTTCAAGTATTTTGTTCATTAATGAAAAATCAACTGTAATCCCCTTTTCATAAGGAATTATATGACCTTCTAAACTAGAACCTACCCCAAAAGGAACGACAGGTTTTTCATGCTCACTCGCTACTTTCATTATCCTACTGACCTCTTCGGTCGTCTTCGGAAAAACAACTACATCAGGTAAACTACTAGTATGATAAGATTCATCTTTACTATGTAACTCTCTTACTGTCTTATTCACAACTACTCGATCTTCGGGAAGTACACCCCTTAATTCATTTACTAAACGCTCTACCGTTATTTCCATCGTACACTCTCCTACTTTCTACAAATTAGAATTACAAAATATGTTAACTATTTTATACATAATAATCCGAAAAATTAAATAATTCAAGTTTTACATATATAAAATTCGCTTCCTACTGTCAAATAAACAAAAAGAACTTGCACTAATTAGTGCAAGTTCTTTTCAATAAAACTATATTTTAAATGACTTCTTTATTAACAACATAAACCAAATTAAAGTAACTGCCATCAACGAATGAGAAAACCCTACAATATAAGTTAACCCTTTAAAGTCCGCTCCATTTAGCTGAAGGAGCCCTCTCGCTGCTAGCGAACCTAACATTAAAGTTAATGCAATATTATGTAAAACAAACCACTTATTAAAACTTTTCGCTTCATGAAACGCGAATACTTTTGCTAATCCTAATGCAATTAAAAAGAAGAAAAAGCCAAGTACAAGTGTATGTGTATGCAAAAGATTTAACAAAGTAGATCCTACAATCCCCTTATACTTTCCATACTCCCTAGCGAAAATTCCTGATAGTAAACCAATAATTAAATACGTAAACGATGCATTATATAATTTCTTCATTATGTACCTCCTTAAGTAGAATGTGTAGTGCGTCATATTTAGTAATAATGATAGTTACATAGTAAAAACTCCTAGTTTCCTAGGAGTCATTGTATAAGCATCTCACTCTTTACAGTCAATCCTAATTATAAAATATCCTTTTATACAAAACAATCGAACTTTATGTGAACAAGCAGGGCTCTATTAAAATATGTTGCGCTTTTGTGTTACACAATCCATACTAATTATTATAACTTATAAAGGTGGTGCAATAGATTGATAGTTCTTGAAACTGAACGACTCACTCTTCGTTGGTTCGATATACAAGATGCTCCGTTCATTCTTGAGTTAGTAAATGATCCTGCATGGATTCAGTTTATTGGTGATAAAAGGGTTAAAAACTTAGAAGATGCAAAAAATTACATCTTAAACGGACCTTTCGATATGTATAATAAAATGGGCTTTGGTCTTTACTTAGTTGAACGAAAAGAAGATCTCACTCCACTTGGCATGTGCGGCCTTATTAAAAGAGATTCATTAGAAGATGTTGATATCGGCTTTGCCTTTTTAGAAAAATTCCGTTCGAAAGGGTACGGCTATGAATCAGCTGCTGCGGTAATCGAATACGGTGTACATAAGCTAGGTATGAAACGAATTGTAGCAATTACTTCTATAGATAATGCTGCTTCAGGCAATCTGTTAGAAAAAGTAGGATTGCGATTCGAAAAAATAATTTCAGACTCCGGAGAAGATCTAAAATTATTCGGGTATAACGCATAACAAAAAGGTCGCCATTCATGGCGACCTTTTTGTTACTTCACTTCTACCGTATAATTCCCTGTTCCCCCACCATATTGATATACATGTAAATAATACTTACCTGGATGCGCATTGTAGCTGCCCACTAATTTATTTCCTTGCGTCTGAGCATACGTAACATAATTATTTAAATCTGCTGCTGAATAAAGAACCCAGTTTACCCCAATATTATTTTCCTTCGTTACGTTAATTTGGAGATTCCTAGCTGTTTCCACATTTATTTCAAAGTAATCACTTGTATCACCGTTTCCTAAACTTGCACGTAACAATTGGTTTAACTGCAGTTTATTCGCTGTTTGGAATGAATTATTCGGCTCTTTTTCTACACTGTTATCTTCTTTCTTTTGAACAGTTACACTTGCTGTAGCAGTATTAGTTAATCCTTTATCGTCTGTTACTGTTAATTTCGCCGTATACGTTCCTTCTTTTGTATATACGTGATTTGGATTTTGCTCATTACTTACCGCACCATCACCGAACTCCCATTTATAAGAAGCAATTTTCCCATCTTCATCTTTTGATCCATCGCTTTTAAACGAGATTGCTTCATTTACATTTCCGTTATACGGACCATTTATAACCGCTATTGGCGCTTTATTCACAGCACCTTCTTCTGTATTAATACCGTGGAACACAACATCATATTCAAATTGCCCTGATGCATTCACACGGTAATTCACGAAGTAAGCTGTTACTGTTTTATAGCCTGTCCATTCTTTCACACTTAAACGTTTTAACGTATCATTAACGTTTTGCGTAATTGTTTTCCAGTCTTCATTTTCTCCTTTTGCAGAAGTTCCTGTATATGTTCCTTGTAGTGTAAATGTATTAAAGAACTGTGATTTATTTTTCTTTACTGATACATTACTTAATTTTGCTTCCGCTGTAATTTCTGCCGCAATATCCGAAACTGGTTTCGGTGCATGAGTTGCTAAATAATCATCTGATACTAATGGAACGTTATATTTCTCACGATTATCTATTAACATTTGCATATAGTCTTGATACTCTTTATTTAAATTCGCATCTTGACTTAATGCAGAGCGGTATGCATCATATGCTGTCACATCATTTTTCCTAATAAGATCATGAATTTTGTCAAACATATCGTATCTCTTATTGTACATATACGATTGTAACGCAAAGGAATAATTGTAGAAATCCCACGTTCCATACTTTGCATTTAACGTTCGCTCTGCCGTATAACGTTCTGCTGGATTTGAAGATAGTCCTCCTATAATACTCTTTCGCGGTACAACATTATCTGTTCTCGTTGCCCCTGCAAAAAACTCAGCATTCCCTTCTTCAAACCAAGATAATCTCTCATTCTCATACAGCTTACCTTGTCCCCAAAGTCCTGGCACTTCATATCTACCTTGTAAGTAATGCGTGAACTCATGGCGGAACAATTCTTCTAAACTATAAATACTTTCTTCTGGCGTACGTTCATAAGTAAAGAACGTACCTGTTCCTTCTATATAAAGACCACCGTTATTCGTTTCATATCCATATAATTGACGATTAAATTGATATTCAGCAGGGCTATTATAAATAACCATCGTTAATACGTCATCGGGATTTCCTTTTTCTAACGGTTGGTCACTTTCAACCGTACGATGGAATTGTGCCTTCACTTCTTTTGCTGCCCAATATAAACGTTTAACTTTCTCCTCAGTCACTTTATCTCCGGCTTTTAAAACAATTGCACCATCATCAAACGTATACGTTTTCGGCAAATACTTTTTCTTCCCATCTTCTCGTATTTGATCTAAATTAACAACGTTACCGTTTGCATCTTTTCCGCCATAATTCGTCGTAATTTGCTCAGCTGCTACGAAATATTGCTCACCTAAATAAGGATAGATTTTCATCGCATCTGTTGCAACTTGTAATCCTTTTGTCCCCGTACTATGGAATAGACCGAGTCTACCTGTATAATAAATGCCATTATTAATAAGCCATCCGTTTTTTTCTGTAATCGTTCCCATTAACGCAAATCTACTTAACTCATTAATATAACTATCTATTCTCTGATACCATACTGTATCTTTCGGTGCTTTTCTCGTATCGTACAAATACGATTGAATATCGTAATCAACACCTTGCATAATATCGTAAATCGCATTTCCAGCTGAAAGATTATCTACCAATGTAGAAAAATTATCATTATATTGCTTAAAAATCTTTGCAGCCGATGTTATCGTTTCCACATCACTCGAAGCATTTCCTATTAATTTTCCGTATGATGATACAACTCTATTTTGTTCCAATGTACCGAGCTTGAAATTTGGATTGTTCGCAATCGGTTTTAACGCCGGCAAGCACTTGTCATGATAGCTCCGTTCATTAAGTTTGCTTAATTCTGCATTATAAAAACCTAAATAAAATCCAGAGCGCAATACCTCTACTAATGTCTCAATCCCTTTTGAATCATCCTTCGTATAAGCTTGTCCTTGCTGCTTCAATTTATCAATAATCGCCTGCATCCTACTATCATTTTGATAGAATGCAAGGCTGTCCTTATTAAACTGAAATAGCCCCGTAATTTGCTCCCAATCGATTGTTACAAGTAAATCTACTAATTGTTGATTGCTTAATTGATTTAATTCAGCAATTGTATAAGTTTTTGCTACAGCTAATTGTTTACTTTCCTTTTTTACTTCAGGCGGTCTTTGCGATAAATCAGCAAATTGTAGCCTTTTCTCAAAAGACTTGCTTTCTAATACTTTCGATGAATGAGCTAATTCTTCCACTGGCAGTTGTACACCAACCGGCTCCATTTTTAGTACATTTCGATATGAAACTTGCTCTCCCTTAGTATCTTCCGCCAATATGCTTCCTTGAAAACTCCCTAACATTAAACTAGCAAAACTTACCCCTACTAAAACTTTTTTTGAATAGCCTTTCATACTCTCCCCTACCTTACATTTTTTAGTGTCCTGCACCATTATTTTACTATTCTGACTATTTATTCTGTATTGAGAAAAAAAGAAGGGAACGTTCACACATGTATCCATTCAAAGTGAAATTAACACTTGACTTCACATGTGATTCATGTCAAAAAAGGATAGATAATAGCGAAATTCCTGCTACATCTATCCTCTATTTCAACACTATGATTTTAACTTTATAAACGTAACTCCCGGCAATGTTTGCATATGCTGAATAAATGCATTCTTTTCTTCTGACGATATATTTTTCAATTGTATTCCTACCTTATAAACTATTTCTGTATCTTGCTGTAAAGCTTCAACTTCATATGAAAGTATTGGAATACCTTTCACTTGTAGCGTCTCTACTATTTGTTGTACCGCTTCCTGTTTATTTATACACATTTGCACTGTTATATTTTGCGGAAATAAAAATTGCACCTTAAAAATACGACTTACAATCTCTAAACCAATCAAAACGAGAATCATCGCTCCAATCCCTACAACATACATACCTGCTCCAATTGCTAACCCTATTCCTGCTGTAGCCCATAAACCAGCCGCTGTCGTTAATCCTTTCACTGCCTGCTTTTGAATAATGATTGTACCTGCACCTAAAAATCCAACTCCACTAACAACTTGCGCTGCAATCCGGCTCGGATCAAGAGCCATATGTTCTTCAAACACAATATCCGAAAAAGCATATTTCGAAACGACCATTATTAAAGCACTCCCTACGGCTACTAGGAAATGTGTTTTTAATCCAGCTTCTTTTGAGCGAATTTCCCTTTCAATACCGATTATCGCCCCTAACAAACCAGCAACACCGATTCGTATAATTAAATCAATATGTAAGCTCACGGGCACTTCCCCCTTTTATTCATTATAGAGAGATAAAACAAAAATTATCACATGCATCTATCCATCGATATAAAAGCATTTTATTAAAATACATTTAATATCCCAGTGATTTTATGTTAATATTTTAAATATTAACATAAATTGAATTCAACCTACTTTTTATACGAAAAACCATAAACTGTACTTTCCATTTAAAAACGAGATATGGATTGCATAAAATGAGGTTGAGAAAGTTTAGAAAACGCTTTCATTTTGTAACGTAATTTTTTAAAAATACTACATAAATAAAGGAGATTACCAACAATGAACGTCTCTTTACTAACACCTACTACCGATTTACAAGAAGAATACTTAGATTTTTATACCGAATGGAAAGATAGCGGTGAAACGATGATTCCATGGGTTATTTCAAAAAACCCTTCTAATTTCACGGCAATGATTCAAGAATTACACGACGCACATAACGGAATAAATATTCCTGAAACTTGGGTACCAGATTCTACTTATTGGCTCGTGACAGATGAAAATAGAGTTGTAGGAGTTGTTAATATACGTCATAGTTTAACTGATCATCTATTTAACGCTGGTGGTCATATCGGTTATGGTATTCGTCCTTCTGAAAGAAGAAAAGGTTATGCTACGAAATTACTAGAGTTATCACTAGAAAAAACGAAAGAATTAAACATCGAGAAAGTACTTGTCGTTTGCGACGAAGTGAATACTGCTTCTGAAAAAACAATTTTACATAACGGTGGGCTTCGTGATGATGATTTCACTGAAAAAGATGGAAATGTTGTAAGAAGGTTTTGGATTGAGCTATGAAGAAGTCATCCAATGAAAATAATCTTATTATAGAGAAATATAGTAGAAGTAACGAGCTAAAAGTAAAACAACTTATTGATTTATATAATGAAGACTCTTATCTATTTAACTTATTACGAGATAGTAAAACAAAATGTGCGTATGTTGCCTGCTATAAAAAAGATGTAGTAGGCATCTTTCTCACCTGGAACAGTAGCTTCCATCCATACTGCACATACTTTCGAATATATACGAACCCTTTCTATTCAGAGCTACACATAGAACAATTTTTATTAAACGAGATTCTAAAACGAGAAAACTTCAACTTACCATTACAAACCTCTATATGGGAAACATCGGCTCATTTAAAAGCCTATTATGAAGAACATAATTTTACGGAAATCCGAAGAACATATATACCGATATTAGACGTACGAAAAATCATAGCTATCAATACAATGATTCATTCAAATTATGCTGTACAAACCTTATCAAACATCTTGTCCAATAATAGCTTCTTTGAAAAGCTAGCTCACTTAGTAAAAACGAATTATGAGGATACTCACTTAGCAAATCCGGTTGCCTCATTCCCGCTCGAAGCTTGGAAAGAACAGATCTTAGCTGATGACGCATTACTAGATGGGAGCTTTGTAATGATAGATGAAGAGAATGAAATTATTGGGTACTCTTTCCTCCATACATCAGAAAAGGCTAATACAGTAGAACTAGGATGGTGTGGAACTCACACTACAGAAAATTTATCCTTACTGAAACTTCTCGTTTTCAAACAAGCTATGTATGCAAGTAAACACGGTTATTCTTTCATTCAAGGTGAATTCGATTCAACGAGTATATATGCAATGGAAATATTAAAATCCTTTCCTTTCAATTCTTGTGCTACTTGGATTACGTATCAAATAGAAGCCGGAAAGTGATTATACACCTTCCGACTTCTTTTATGCTGTTTCTATTTCAAACTGCACTGTAATATCACTAGGATCTACTACTGTAAATCCGTTTGTACTTTCGTTTACTTTATGTTGTTTTTCTATTAATCTTTCTTTCACTTCATCTAACGCTTCTTTGTGCGGTAATACAATTGTATACACCTTCAGTCCAGTTGCATGTACTGGTGGATGCGGGTTATTTACCCCGTTCCACGTATTTGCACCAATATGGTGATGGTATCCACCTGCTGAAATAAATAAGCAATCATCTTCACGCTGCTGTACTTCAAAGCCTACTGTTTCTACATAAAACTCATGTGATTTCTCTACATCAGCTATTCGTAAATGTACGTGCCCAACGACAGTATCAGCAGGTAATCCATCAAACTCATAATCAACGAGCGTTGCTAGTTCTTTTAAATCAAGTGGCGTACTTCCTCCTGGCCCTTCTCCCCACTGATCACGCGGACGGTCTGCATATATTTCGATACCATTCCCCTCTAAATCTTGTAAATAAAACGCCTCACTATACGTATGATCACTGGCGCTATTAAACCTTGAAATTGGTAAAATTTCATTTGAATATGTATAACGTCCTTCTTGCTCAGCTGGACTATCAATTACGTTCTTATTGCGAAGCACACCAAATAATGCCGAAGCAAAAGCTTCACGAGTCGGAACTAAAAAGGCAACATGGTATATTCCCGTTGTACGTGGTTCTTGCAGTACCCCGTCCTCTAATTTTTCAAGAACAAGTAATGTATTATTACTACCTTTTCCAGCTAAATGTGCTTTATTCCCCTCTTGCTTTATAACTTCTAAGCCTACTACATTTTTATAAAAATCAACTTGACGCTCTAAATCTTTCACTTTAAATTCAACATGACCAATACGTGTTTTCGGATGAATTTGTACCATGGATAACTTCCTCTCCTAGTCCTTTATTTCAAAATAAATTAACATAGCCGTTACTATGAAGGATACAACTAAAAACAGACTATGTAAATAAGAAAAATCAGAATTAATAGTTTTTGTGGGCCGTTAATAAAAAAAGCCATCTCCTCTGAAACTCAGAAGAGATGGCTTCTATTATAGAAACTATAAATCTTTTACTTTATTATCTTTTAACTAAATATTTATTTCATCTTATGTACTTCAGCAACTAACTTTCCGCCTTGTATGCCCATATAAAGCTTAACAGGCGCATCATTTGTGTTTTCAAATACTAAATCTAAATATGGATACGCAATTGTAGCATCTCTTCCCTGAGGGACATAACCTACTGTTTTAGAATGTGTAGTTCTCTCTACCATTTTCAAACCAGCTTGATCTGCTGCATTGTATAGAGTTGATGATGTTTGACAAACGCCACCACCATAACCATCTACTAATTTACCATCTACAATTTCTTTACCTAATTGATATCCTTTATCCGGCGTTGTATCACCGATTAATGCATTGAAAGAGAAACTGTCTCCTTTTGCTAATACAACTCCATTTATGCTCGCTGCCGACAAACGAATATTCTCAATACGGCCACCTGCTGATCCACCTAAATTCGTTTCATATCTACCAATTACCGTGCCACTTCCTTGCGCATCACTTAATGTTGCGATAGGCTTTTTCTCAACAATAGGTAATTGATATGAAGAATCCCACATACCTACGTTTAATAATTTATCTACTAATTCTTTTTCCATTAATTCATAAGAAGGTTTTCCTTCTTGCCAACTTCCATCAGGAGCTATACGTGAAGGAACCATCTTTTTGTCAACGCTTTTCCCAACTTCACTTGCAACCTTCGTTACCGATTTTTTAAATTTCGCTTCATCTTCAAAATAACCTAAGCTCGATAAGTCTAATTTTTTCACTTCAGTACCAGTACGCGCATCAACCAAGCTAATTGAATCCTGTACATCAGCCTTAGCCTCTACAACGTTCCCACCAATATCACTCACTAATGCTACATCACTTACTTTTGCGCCACAACCACTTACTACAGCTACGCATAGTACCCCTACTAATATACCCTTTACTTTTCGGAACAATATACTCTCTCCTTTTCCCCAACATTATTTCTTAAGTTTTATTTCATTTTATGTATGTTTTGTTACAATCATTTTACAATATATTTAGAAAATGTTACAAGTTGTTTTTTACTCTATTTAAATTACTCTTTTCTTTTGTAAATGTCTATACATATTTATATAAATTTTTAAGTTTGATAAGATTGTAACTTTTATGTAACCTATCTCTATCCAGTATATACCATTTAACAGATGAAATACAATTGTAAAACTCTTTCATTTCACCTCTTTATTCACCTACATGCTTCATAAAACATAATGCTGATTTCTCATATATGATCATTATTAAACAACTGAAACCAACTTTTTATAGATCAAAAAAATCAATCCATTCAGCGCATCTAGGTATTTGCCGTGCCACTACTCCGCTTTTGCACATACATTATGATGAATTTAACCTATTTTAAAGAAATGGAGGATGTTTTATGTACCCCTACAATCCATACGATCCATATAACCAAAATGCTTATCAGCCTCAATATGATTTACAAGCACAATACCAACAATATATAGATCCAGCAGAACAAGTAGATCCATATGATCAAAATCGACAATTCCAACTTCCAATCTCTTTTCCTGGTACTGGAAACCGTCAACTAGAAAGACGAGTAAATGAGCTTGAGCAAAGAGTACGTCAACTAGAAAACACAGTTGAGCGACATACGCGTAGATTAAACCGCTTAAATCAGCGTTTACGTACAGTTGAAAACAGACTAAACATTCCATTTTCAGCATTAGAAGATGGATTTTAATTTCGAAAACTAAAAAATATATGAAGGAAGGGCTCCCCCCTTCCTTATATAAATTGACGAAAGTTTTTTCCATCTCTATACTGATAAGAGTTAATGAAATGAAACAAGGTGATAAAAATGGATTTTGAAATAAATTTTCTTTCCTTTTATGTAGTACAAGTAGAAGGAAAAGGTGAAGCAGTTGATAAACGCTATAAACATTTTCAAACATTAGACGCTGAAGAATATGAAGATAGCTCCTTAAAAGAATTTTTGAATGGTGAATTATTAAAAATTTCAAAGCGAAAAGTAGAACGTCACGCAAAAACGGAACAAGCCCCAACCAAGATTGGTCGCTTTATTGTAGAAGAAGGACATGAACTTGATTCAAACCCTCATTACAACCTTTTTAATCGTATTCGCTTTGCGGAAACAAAGGAAAACTTCAAAGATATGAGTGAGCCTCTCGTTTATACATATCTTGACACAAGTGCTGTACGCGGTGGTGTATTTTTAATTGCGCAAGCAAAACTACGTAAATACTTTGATGATCCATTCGTTTTCGTTATGAAATGTGACTTCGAGCCGAAAGTCGCTTCTATTTCCGATGAATCCACACTGATTCGTAACGTCGAAATGGCCATCACAACAAAAAACATGAAATCTATCCAATATCCGTACATGCCTGAAGAAGGCATCGTCGAAGTAGGCGAGCTAAAAATTCACCAAGCATCACACGCCCGTTACTTTGAAGACTTCTTAAAATTCGTCGAGTACGAGCGCTCTATGCCTGAAATTATGAAAACACAAGTAATGGACATGGTATACGACCAAATTGAAGATGTATTTGAAGAAGGTACGGAAGAACGCGAACAATTCGACCAAGCAATGGAAGTATGGGCTGCCAGTCCGAAACGTGAAATTATGGAACAATTTTCAACCGAAGAAGTAATGGAAGCTACCGCTCAAATCGTCGAGCATGCTCCTGAAGTGGAATTAAAGTTAAAAGCAGATCATATCTCTGTGAAGGCCCTGCTTGCTGATTTCGGAGACTTAATACATATCGCAAAGGTAAACGACCGCTATGTATTAATGATTGAGGCTGACACACTTACGTTTGAAAAAGGCTTCTCTCCCATTGAGTTTCTGAAGCCGGATGAGTTGCAAGACGTAATTGAGCGGATTGAGAATAAGCAGCAGTATTCTTATGATACGAACGGGATTGAATAAATGCTTCCATATAATTATTTTTACTGAGCGTTTTTAACAAGCGCTCTTTTATTTTGGACATAGTTAACATTTATATGAAAAACCGATTCTACTAAGAATCGGTTTCTCTGCTTTATACAAAATATGCTTATTTTTAATCCAAGATAACATTTGTTGCAGCGTCAAGTAGATTTCTTCCTTGTTGCACAAGCGTATTTCCATTAGAGATATCCGCTTCAATATTTCTAGTAGACCAAGTTCTTCTATAAGTTTTTCGTGTTTTTCCTTTTAGTCAATATGTATGTTGTTAAAATGAAAATTTCATTTTACTACCTCAAATTTATTGTACTCGTAAAAAGATAATTGAAAACGATATTTCGGATGCTCTCTCACCCAATCGTAGGCTTCTTCTAAAATATCCATTTTGTTTTGCGGGTCATTAAGTTCACTACATTCGTCCCTTTTCTGTTTGCACAGAGGGCAGAATCCATTCACTATCTCAGCACTCATCGCACGAATAGTTTTACTTTCTACGTCAACTATTAGACGAAGAATAAGGGCATGTTCCGCTTTTGTAGTCACCATCATTTCAGCAATCCTATCCTCATTCCAAAAGACACCGTTTAATTCCATCTTTACATTGACATCTTTGATATCCAAGTTTATCATCATCACATCTCCCATGTATAAAACGCTTATCTTACTTTTCAATTTTAATCTTTAATACACCACGTTTTAAAGATATGTTAAGCTTTTTCCAATTCTTCTTCTTTGCTATAAGAGGAAGTGTAATAAAAGCAAAAAGTGATGTGAATATAATACAAAAAACTAAAATGGTTAAAATGTTAAAGATTGCTTCCATTTAACTGTATCCTCTTTCATTTCTATGAGTTCTTATTTTATTAATACACTTTAAAATTCTTACTACGCCTTAATTTTCAAAGCAATTATAATGACTCAATTGCAACAACAACTTTATTCCCATTTAATATGAATACATTATTCACCCGTCAATACGATGACATTAAATTTATGTAGTTAGAAATGGAGGAGAATCTCATTTAACCTCTGTATTCTCCTCCATCTCAGCCAAATACCTAAGTTGCCGCTCTGCCTTTCTCACTGCAGTAGGAAAGTGCTTTTTCAGAAGTTCTACTGCAGATTCACTTATATAATATCTTTCCGTTATACTTTCCCACGTGTCACTACTTTCAAATGCACCCCATACAAAAGGACGCTCTGCACTTTTTTTCATTTCTTTAAATGCCCATTTTCGCATCTTTTTTTTCGCTTTTTCTGTTAGTTTTCCGTTCTTTACAAGTTCAAGCTCACCATGTCTCTTGTATCGCTTATTAATATCTCTCTCACTATATGCTTTAAGAAATATATTCGCTGTATTCTCAGCATCTGCGAAAGCACGATGTTGCCTACCTTCCCATGTTAAATCAAGCTGCTCCACTGCAAATTGTAAACTTGGTGTATGCTCAAATAATTCTTCATACGCTTGGAAAACAAATTTTTGCACATCAAATCTGCTCTCTTTTTCCATGCATGGGCATTCTACACCATGTAATGTA
The DNA here is from genome assembly GCF_036320425.1 of Bacillus nitratireducens. Taxonomy (NCBI): domain Bacteria; kingdom Bacillati; phylum Bacillota; class Bacilli; order Caryophanales; family Bacillaceae; genus Bacillus; species Bacillus nitratireducens. Next base: position 661,949 of record NZ_JAUMJO010000002.1, on the reverse strand, counting down.
CAATCGTGAGATAGAAAACGATAATCTTCTTTTCCCCATGAAATAAATATAAAATCTTCTCCGATAAACTTAATAAATTTCTCTATAATTTGAGGGAACTTCTCTACACCAATTAAATCTTTCTTTGTAATTCCGGTTAATTTTGTTGTATGACGAGTTAATGGGGCACTTGGTTTTACTAACTCTGAAAATTCTCCAATAATCTTCATTGTACTCGCATCTATTTTTACAGCTCCAATATCAACTATTTCTGACGGATCTTCCGATTTATATGGCCTAAAATTCCTTTCAATATCAAACACAATGAAATGTGTAGCGTTTTTCAATTTATTTACCTCTTTCTAAATTCCTTTTCACGCAAATACTTTATTTTCAGTATTTATTTATTAATGCACTTTATGCATGAAATACCTCGTGTAAAAAAAACAAAAATTCAGTCTTATTATCATATGTACATTGGAGGATATTCAATAAGAACGCAAAAAAAAGAAGGGCAAGCCCTTCTTTTTTTCATAATTACTTCTTGTTTACGTTTGTAGCTTGAGGTCCACGGTTACCTTGTTCTACTTCGAAAGTAACTTCTTGACCTTCTTCTAAAGATTTGAAGCCGTCGCCTTGGATAGCTGAGAAATGAACGAATACGTCTTCTCCGCCTTCAACTTCGATGAAACCGAAACCTTTTTCTGCGTTAAACCATTTTACTTTACCGTTTTGCATTTAAAAAATCCTCCTACAATGTACCTATATGTACATATTCATTTTCAACCACTTTACAATAATACGTCATAAATTAAAAAACTGCAACCCCCCGAAGGAGATTTAACATTGCTACCCCCTTGGAAGTTACAGCTCATTTAAATCTCTATATTATTAAAAGTAAAATGGTTTAAAGTAACTATATCATATCAATATAATAAAAGTAAAGTTTTTTTCAGCTATACAGCTTTTTTCTTCCATTGCATCGCTTTTAATTCACCTGATCCAGCTACAACATAGTCTTCCTTTTCATTCACAATGCGCCAACCATGCCCTTTAACCGAATCACATACTGTAACAATTCCTTCTTCAAGAAGCACACGGCAAACAGCGCTAATTCCCGCCTTATTTTGCGTTGACGTTGTATATAACACATGTTGATCTACACTTAAATCTAAATAGCTACTAGCTTTTTGTTCACTTTGACATGTATGCCAACATATTTTTTCATTCTCAATACTATCATCTATTTTACAAAAAGAAATATTCCCACTAACTCCCCTACACGATCCACTTGCCGCTACTAAATAGGAATTATGTATAGTCAACGCAGAAATCATCTGGTTCATCGCTATTTTAATCCTTTTTAATTTACGTGTCTCTAAATCCAAAAGCCAAACACCACCATATTTAGTATGTATTTTCGTACCGATAAATAAGTAATGTTTATATAAAAATAATGATCGAATAGATGGTGCCTCGCTATCGTAATCAAGAAATGGCTGAATAGTCTCCCATGTGGAACCAAAATTATTAGAATGATACAGTGTTTTATCTCCATGAGCAATTACTGTTCCATTTTCATTACTACATACATTCCAGCTCGTTGCTTTCGTTGGAAAGCGCTGGATCGTCCACGTTTCTCCACCATTCATACTACGAATAAAAACTCCTTCGTCTCCTACTCCATAAACTACGTTATCTTCACTATGTAAATCTCGAATTCGTTTTTGGAATCCAGTTAAAATCTGTTTCCATTCTCCATCTTTTTCAATGAATAAACCATTATATGTAGTAGCTAACAAAAGCTTTCCATCTCTTAACTTTGTAATAGCGGTTGCACTGAACTCTGTTTCCACGTTGACACTCCCATTCTTAGAACTTCTCGGCAAAAGCAATTGCAAAATCACTGCATTTTTCAACGTCTTCTTTATCTTCTGGAGCTAATTCAATTTTCAATCCTTCTTGTACAAGTTCTGCCCCGCATTTTACAAGACGTTCTTCAAATATCGTTACTGCTTCACAAAACAGTTCATACGCCGTATCACCTGATCCAAAAACAGCCACTTTTTTCCCCGTTAAATCTATATTTTCTAACTCATCATGGAAATCTTCCGCTTCAAATGGTAATTCACCATCACCCCACGTATAAGATCCTAAAATGATTCCATCATAAGCTAATAATTCTTCAGCATCCATACCTTCCATCTCTTGTAATACTACTTCATGATCAAAGGCATCTAAACTTACTTTAATTAAATCAGCAATACTCTCTGTATTCCCTGACATACTTGCATACGCTATTAAAATTTTCGCCACTTTGGCATCCCCCTCTTACAATGAATGATTCTCATTCTCATTATATTAATAATGAGAATCAATTTCAATTATATTTTTTGCTATTTTATTTAATTCCATAAAAAAAGAACGGATGACTATACAATCATCCGTTCTTTTTTATTATTTTTTAAAAATACCAAATGGTTTTCCAACTGGTAATACAACTTTTCCGAAGTGTGTATTTAACACAGCTGCTGCTGAACCATAGAAAGATAATAATGAAATACATAGTTCAGAATACGCTGCTAAATTATGCATTGCGTGCGGCATAACACCTAAAGTACTTAATGAAAGACCGATAAATAAGAAATCAATAAGGACGAAAATCATAAATAATACTTTATGTGTTTCCATTGCACCAATTGTCATAAAGATCGTGAAAATCAAGTATCCGATAAAGGCTACACCAAGCTGTTTTGAATCTGCAGTTTGGGCTAATTTTTCGCCAAATACTCCAAGTTGAATTAACCAAGTCATTCCAACACCTAACCAAAATAGGCCGTACGCACCAAATGCTGTTGTACCAAACGTATTGTTGTGCTTTGCATCGTGAATGCATGCAAAGATTTGTGCAAATCCTCCTAAAAAGATTGCCCATGGTAATACAAGTGAAACGCCATCTGTTAAGCCTAACTTTTGAGACGATGCTACAAGTGTTACCATCGCTAATCCAAATAGACCGATTCCAGATGGATCTGCTGTTGTCATTTTCACATGATGTGTAGTAGTTTGATTGCTCATATAAACCTCCTGATTATAAACATACTCGAATACAATACTTAAATCAGAAGGCTATGTCAATGGTTTTTTTTGTATGTTGTCAGACCTTATTCCCTATAATAATCGAATACACTTTGGGCGATTTCATACGGTTTTATATTTACATTTGGCAACTCATTTAGCGGCATCCATAAAGGAATATAACTCCCTCTATCTTTCAGCTCGAACTCCTCGCCTTTACCACTTCCGAACACTCCATCTGTAATATGGGCATTATAATAATACTCCGTACCTTTATACTCCACCTTTGCGATCAGATTCTTCACTTGTATATGTACCCCTAATTCTTCATAAACCTCTCGCTTCGTTGCTTCTTCAGGTGTTTCTCCTTTTTCAATTCCCCCACCCGGAAAAACAAAATACATTCCATCTTCTCGAACACGTTTTATAAGAGCGATTTTACCGTCCTGTACAATAATAGCTGCACCACGATTTCTTCTCACTTTATTACCTCAACACCAATCGCAACTGTTCCCCATTCATTTTCTTGTTCTTTCGTATATATTTCGTATGTACTTTCTAACATTTCTTTTATACTAACTCCTTCACAATCAAATAATTTTTTATCAATTTGTTCGTACATTGCTTTAAAACTTTCGTATCGTTTTATCTCCGTTACTTTTACAGCCATCGTTTCTGCTGTCGTAAGGTTCGTAAATACAATTTCATCGTCTTGTTTTATAAGTTGACGTTTTTTATCGTATAAGCGTACTTCATATACTTTTTTTCCTGATTGAATTGACTGAAAAGGTTTATTATATAATCCCATTTCGTATCTCATACATTCCACTCCCTTTTATTCATCTTGCCTACTAACATTTTTGCACATTACTATTTCATACAACATAGTTCGCCTTACTTCACCTTGCATATAATGTTCCATATCCATTACTTTCTTTAGAGAGGATGCTAAAATTGGTATGTTATATTTAAATCAAAAACCAGAATATAATAAATATGATATCGGTGATTATACTTACAGTAAAGTAGGCCCTTTTATTTTTTCTTGGAATGATGAAACAAAATTAAAAATAGGTAAGTTTTGTTCATTAGGAGAAGAAGTCGTTTTCATACTTGGCGGTGAACATCGTGCTGATTGGATAACAACTTATCCATTTAATGTCCTCTTCGAAGAAGGAGCACACATTACTGGTCATCCTTCTTCAAAAGGTGATATCGTAGTCGGAAATGACGTATGGATTGGTTATCAATCCTGCATTTTATCTGGTGTTACAATTGGTAACGGGGCCATTATCGGGGCCAAGAGTGTTGTTACAAAAGACGTACCTCCATATGCAATCGTCGCTGGTAATCCTGCCAAACTAGTTCGATATCGTTTCCCGCAAGAAATCATTGAAAAACTAGAAAACCTTGCATGGTGGGACTGGGACATTTCCGTTATAAAAGGAGCTATTCCATTTCTACTCTCCAACAAAATCAACGAATTTTTCACTTCTCCCGAAGAAGAAGCTACTTGATCCAAACAAAAAGAGCATCCTATTCTTTCAGGATGCTCTTTTTGTATTTATTTTTTATTTATTTGTAAGTGATTACATGGAGAACATTGAAATGGAATTTTATCTAAGCAATTAAAGTTTGTTTCACAAATTTGTTCAATTGTTGGAACAAACGGAATAACAACCATATTACTTTCTATTATTTGTGTAACAGGTGGCAATACTGTTCCTACTTGATGTTCGAAACGAATACTTGCTTGATTAATATAATTCCCTGAACCACTTGGCGCGCTCTGAACTACTACTTGGAACGAAACTGTCCGTGCTTCACCTGGATTTAAACTTCCTATAAGAAATCCTGATACTGGGTTTACATTTGGCACCGGCGTATTATCAACAGTTACACTTCCAAGGACAAATTGAACACTACTATCTAACATATCTTGAAAACGAATATTTTGTATCGCTGTATCACCCGTATTTGTAATAACTGTCGTAAACGTAATAACATCTCCAATTGTTGCTGTTTGATGATCCGCCGTTTTTACGACTGTCGTTGAGACATTTTTAGGAATAAACGGGATAACAACTGTATTGCTATCGCCTTCAACTACTACAGGCGGTTCATTTGGATTCACAGTTGCAAACCCACTCGCTGTCGCTGTATTTGTAACTAAGTTATTTATTTGCCCTCCTGTTATTACAACTTGGAAATTAATAATCGCTGCATCATTTGGTTGAAAATCACCTAAAGAGATACCAGTATTCGGATTGGTAAATGGAAAAGGTACATCATTTACTATTATCGTGCCATTTATAAATAACGTATTTGGGTCAATGATGTCTGTTAAAATAATATTCGTCACAGGAACTGTACTATCATTTATAACAGCAATTCCATAAGTGACAACATCTCCTACCATTGCTACTTCAAAATCCGCTCCTTTTGCAACAAACAAAATTGCAGTATTTACCGTTACAATAACTGTATTACTTGTGTCCATCACTGTAACTGGTGGCTCTCCTGGTACTAAAATATACTCTGCTAATGCCCCAGCAACGTTCACTACCGTACCACCATCAGGAAAACTTGTAATCGTAGCTTCATATGTTACAAATGCCGTCTCACCGACTGGAATGTCTAAAATTGTAAATCCAACCTGCGGGTTTACTCCTGGTTGCGGGATTCCATTTACAGTTACACTGTTTGGCACAAAAACAGCCTCCTGAGATAACACATCTATAAATTGAACATTCATCGCATCAGCAGTACCAGTATTTAATATACGAACAGTATACGTTACCGTTTCTCCTACTCCAACAATTGGATGATCTACTTCTTTCAGCATATCTAAACTACCTCTATTTACTGGTGTGACTGTCGTATTACTTGAATTCGTAATTGTAAACGGTGGTTCTCCTGGAATCAATTCGAAATCACCAGTTACTCTCGCTGTATTCATAATGCTACTAGAAGGTGGAATTGCGATTACATTTACTTCAAATGTGATTAATACGCTATCCCCTACTGCAAGATCCGGTAATGAAAAACCTACAAAAGGATCTAAACCTACCTGCGGAATTCCATTTATTTGTACACTTCCTGGAACGAATTCTAAACTAGGTGATGGGACGTCAATAAACTGAACATTTGTCGCTGTTACCGTTCCCGTATTTGTAACTTGCACACTATAAGTTAACGTATCTCCTAAACGTGTCGCGTCTTTATTTGCAGATTTTATAACGCTGAATCGTCCTCTATTTACCCTAGTTATCGTCGTATTACTTGGCTGATTCACTACAACCGGTGGCTCTCCTGGCACTAAAGTAAAACTTCCAGTTATATTTGCAACGTTCGTAATCGTTCCTGATGACGGGATGTTTGTAACTGTCGCTTGAAACGTCACTATTACCATTTCACCAACGAGTATATCTCCAACTTCAAACCCAGTAACCGGATTTAAGTTTGGTTGCAGGGCTCCATTTATCGTTACACTATTTGGGACAAATGACGCTCCTGCTGAAATCGTATCAATAAACTGAACATTGTTAGCTGTTACTGTTCCTGTATTCGTTATTTGCACTGTATACGTTAATACATCCCCAACTAAGGTAGCAGCTCTATTGACTTGTTTAATAACAGTATAGCGTCCTCTATTTACAGTTGTAAGCGTTGTGTTACTTGGCTGATTTACTATAACTGGTGGTTCTCCTGGTACTAATATAAAGCTTCCAGTAACATTTGCCGTATTGGCAATTGTTTCGTTTAATGGGACACTAACAACAGTTACTTGGAATGTGACTTCTACACTTCCCCCTGGATTTATATCTGGAAGTGGGAATCCATTATTAGGATTGAACCCAGGTTGTATCACACCACCTATCGTTACACTATTCGGTACGAATGTTATAGAGGAAGGTAATACATCACTATATTGAATATTCGTCGCTGTCACTGTCCCTGTATTTTGAACTACTGTCGTATATGTGATTGTATCGCCTACTGCAACAATTGGCTCACTTACTGATTTTAAAACATTCAAACCAGATTCATTTATTTTCGTTAATGTCGTGTTACTTGTCGTTGTTTCAGTAATAGGTGGCTCTGTTTCACTTACAGCAAATGTAGCTGTAACGTCTACAAAGTTAACAACGGTTCCACCTTCCGGTATGCTCGTCACCATCTCTTGATATGTGACAAGTGCAAAATTATCTACAGGTATATTTGGAACTGTAAAACCAATGAAAGGATCTAATCCTGGTGCCGGCACCCCGTTTATGCTCACACTTCCCGGTACAAATGCTACACCGGCGGAAGTAGTATCGATAAATTCAACATTGATCGCTGCCACTGTGCCGAAATTAAAGATTAATACATCATACGTTAAAATTTCTCCTACAGTGGCTACTTCTTTATCTACTAATTTTAATGGAAAAATAAACGCTATATTAATTGTCGTAACGACTAAATTCGTTAATATCGTTTCCGTAATCGGTGGTTCCTGCGGATTTGGTTGTGAAGTAAATGTAACGTCTGCATCATTTAATATGACTTCATTATCTGGAATTTCTGTAATCGTCACTCGGAACGTTACCTCAATACTTCCACCATTAATTAATAATGGAGTAACTGTAAATCCTATTTCTGGATTTAAACCAAGTTGCTGCACCCCGCCTATCGTTACACTATCTTCTACAAATGTCGTTCCTTCTGGTATGACATCTTGGAAGAACACATCTGTAACAGGTATAATTCCTACGTTTGAAATTAGCACGGTATACGTTAATACATCCCCAACCGCTCCAGTTGCAACGTCAACTGTTTTGATTGCTGTTACTTCACCAGGAGGAGGTAACGGTATCGTAACTACTGTCGTATTACTTGAATTTGTCGTTGTTACAGGGGGCTGTAAAGGATTTAATAAAAAAGTGGCTGTAGCAGATGCCGTGTTTAGTACGGCTCCGCGCGTGGATGGCGCAACTACTGTTACTTGGAACGTTACAGTCAATGATGTTCCAGCAGCGATATTAGGAAGCGTAAAACCTATATTTGGATCAAATCCAGGTTGAGGCGTTCCATTTATCGTTACACTATTTGTTACAAATGTTGTTTCTGAAGCAATTGGATCAATGAAGGAAACATTCGTCGCTGTTACCGTTCCATTATTTCTAATGACAACAGAATACGTGTAAGTTTCTCCAAGTACAGCTTGTTGTACAGATGAAGATTTTTGTATATTTAACTGTGCTGTGTTTACTTGCGTCACGACGAAATTGCTATTCGTAACAGTTGTTATTGGAGGATTTGCTGGGTTTATAAGAAAACTTGCAGTAACGTTCGATTGATTTCTTATATTCCCTCCACTTGGAACACTCGTCACTGTAACTTGCAACGTAATTGTAGCAGTTTGCCCGACTGGAATATTTGGTACTGGAAAACCTGTCATAGGATTCGCGCCTTGCTGAACGACTCCATTTATCGTTACGCTATTCGCAACAAACGTTGTTCCAACAGGAATCGGATCTTGAAAAATAATATTTGTTGCAGGAACAGTTCCTGTATTTTGAATGCGAATTGTATACGTTAACGTATCTCCTACTCCTGCTTGTGGTGTATTTACACTCTTCATTACATTAAGTGATCCTATATTCACTCGCGTCACAACAATATTACTAATCGTTACAATTGTAATTGGTGGCTGCAAAGGACTTACTTGAAAATCAGCAGTCACATTCGCATTATTCGGAAGAACTCTATTTGGTGGTACACTCGTGATCGTCACCTGAAAAGCAACTGTTACCATCCCTCCTACTGGAATATTGGCAAGCGGAAATCCAGTCGTTGGGTTTAAACCTGGCTGCGGTGTTCCGTTTATTGTTACACTATTTGCTACAAACGTTGTTCCAGATGGAATAGGATCGAGGAATGATACATTTGTTGCTGCTACTGTTCCACTATTTTGTATACGAACTGTATACGTTAACGTATCTCCTACACCTGCTTCAGTAGCGCTTACACTTTTCATTACATTTAGCCCTGAAGAATTCACAACTGTCATAACAGTATTACTTGGTACTGTTACAGTAATTGGTGGCTCTGTTGGATTTACAAGGAAATCTCCAGTTACATTCGCATTATTTACGACATTATTTCCTTGGGGAATTTCATCAATTAATACTTCAAACGACACAATTACACTCGCACCAGTAGGCAAATTATTTAGTGGGAATCCAAGTTCTGGATCTGCCCCTTCTTGTAAAACACCATTAACCAATACACTATTTTCAATAAATAAAGTCCCTTGCGGAATTGAATCTTGGAAAAACACATTTGTAGCTGGTACACTACCCGCATTAATTATTTCGATTGTATATACTAAAACATCCCCTACCGTTGCAACATCCGTATTGACTGATTTCACAACCTCAAAATTCCCTGATTGTACAGTTGTATTAACAATGTTACTAGGAACATTAATTGTTACTGGTGGTTCACTCGGATTCACTTGAAAACTTGCTGTTACATTTGCTTGATTTAAAATATCTTCATTTGGCGGATCCTGCTCAATTAATACTTCAAATGTAACTACAACTGTCTGAGCCGCAGGGATATTCGGAAGAGAAAATCCTGAATTTGGATTTAGTCCACTTTGTGGTGTTCCATTAATTGTTACAGAGTTTGCAACGAAAGAAACCGCTGAAGAAGTAGTGTCTTGGAAAAATACATTTGTTAACGGAACGTTACCTGTATTTTGGACGGCAATCGTGTATGTTAAAGTATCACCTACTGCCGCTTGAGCTGTATTTACTTCTTTTATTACATTTAAACCACCTGTATTAACTTGTGTTACAACGGTATTCGTTTGCCTATTAATCGTTACTGGCGGTTGATTCGGAATAACGACGAAATTAGCAGATACATTACCGCGATTCGCAATCGTACCTCCTGATGGGGTAGATGTCACTCGTACTTGAAAAGTCACCGTTCTACTTCCACTTGGAGATATATTCGCTACTGTAAACCCAGTCGCAGGATTTGCTCCAGGCTGTGAAACCCCATCTACAGTCACACTATTTGGAATAAAAGTCGTTCCAGTTGGGATCGGATCTTGAAAAATAACATTTGTCGCAAGTACATTTCCTGTATTTTCAATTGTAACGGTGTACGTAAGAACGTCATTCACTGTCGCAAAAGCTCTATCCACTGTTTTTCTCGTTCTTATATCAGCTATATTAATAGTAGTAAATACAGTATTACTTGTCGCTTGACCTGAAATTGGTTGTTGGCCAGGCACTGGAGTAAAGTTAAATGTTACACTTGCACGGTTCGGTATTGGATTGACAAGAGGGTTCGATGTCACTCGAACTTGAAAGCGCACTACAGTCGTTTGCGAAGCATTAATACTTCCAAGATTAATACTACTTGATGGATTCGCTCCTGGACGCGCTACTCCATTTACGGTAACACTATTTGGAACAAATGTTGTTCCTGCAGGGATACTATCAACAAAAATAACATTGTTTGCAGCAACATTCCCATTATTCGTGACATTCACTGTGTACGTTAATACGTCATTAAGCGTTGCCGTCTGTAGATCTACAGATTTTTGCATACTTATAGTTGCTTGATTCACTGTCGTTTGTACTGTATTTGAAGAAGATGTACTTGTAATAGGGGGACTACCGACAAAAGGACGGAATTGATATGACACCATTGCACGATTTGGAATAGGGTTTGGGTTCGGGAACGATGTTATTCGAACTTGAAATGTAACAATTCTTTGCGTGTTATTTGGGATTGTACCTAAATTAATTCCATTCGCTGGATTCGCACTCGGTTGTGTTACTCCACCTACCGTTACACTACCTGCTACAAATGTCGTTCCGTTCGGAATACTATCTTGTAATACAACGTTTTCTGCACTTCCTGTTCCTGTGTTCGGGACCGTAATCGTATAGGTGAGAGTATCCCCTACCCCTGCAACTGTTCTATTAACCGATTTAACAGGATTAATGATTGGACCTGTCGCATCAATTTGAACACCAAAACCAGCTGCAGCGTATCCATCTCCATTTGTGACAAAGCGAACAGTTGCTGACGTCTGATTGTTTACTAAAGAAGATGAGGCATCTACATTCGTAATATCCCACCCTTGTCTTCGGACCGCTAAAGCTATTCCTAACGGCTGATTCAAATCTCCAAATGTGCCGCTCGTATCTAGATTGCCACTATCATTACAAATTTGTGATTGAAAGAAATTATTCGCGGGGTTTCTCGGTCCGAATAATGCGACTGTAGCATTTGCATTCGGTCCAAAGCGAAGCTGATCTCCAACAATGTTAGAATCACCTTCTTGAGCAGTTACGAGCACTCTTCCTGTAACAGCTCCTGTTGCCGGAGTAGCAAATCCTGAAATAGTAGCATCAACTGGCGGGGATGAAGCATCGATAATTTCTTGACCTGCATATACTGATAAATTCCGAAGTGGTAAACTTGCATTTTGATAAACTACCTCAAGCGTCCAGCCAGCTGAACGACTGATTGTTGGATCAGCTGAAGTTCTTGCAGCTGGCACGGCACCTGTTGTATATGTGCCTGCCCCACCTGCACTTACAAGATTCGTTACATTAGCAGAGCGAGCATAATAAAACTGGTTTCCTACCGAACCTTGCTGCGCCGTTGCAGGATCTGGTGTAACAGAAAATGTTCCTGCTGGTGTTGTAAATGAAATATTATCATTTAAAAATGCTGTAACATCCTCTGTATCGGTCCGGTATGTGCCGGCCCATACTAGTTCTGCGTATAAAACACTACTCCCTGCTGGAAGGTTCAAAATTGCACTTGAAGAATTTAATGGCCAGTCATTCGTTGTTCCTGCCGGGAATCCAGGTATTTGAAGCGATGTATTTATCGTTGTAAACACATTAATCGTACCGAAGTTATTGTTTGGTGCAGGTGATGTAGGACTTAGTCCCAACGTGTTCCCAGTGAACGTGACGGCACCAGTTACAGTTGTCGTAAAGCGATTCATAAAAGGCACACAATCATCTCATTTCATTTCATTTATAGTAAAAAGTGCTCTATACTATAAAATGTAGACAAACTATGCAACGTACGTTGTCCAACAAAATTCCACATATATGGAGAGGAGTTTATTACACTATGCGCTACGTTATCGTAACAGGAACTTCCCAAGGTTTAGGTGAGGCCATCGCCACGCAATTGTTAGAAGAAAATACAACGGTCATCTCTATTTCTAGAAGAGAAAATAAAGAGCTTACTAAACTCGCAGAACAATATAACAGTAATTGCATTTTCCATTCCTTAGATCTTCAAGATGTACATCATTTAGAAACTAACTTTAACGAAATCATTTCATCCATTAAAGAAGACAATGTATCTTCTATTCATTTAATTAATAATGCGGGTACAGTTGCACCTATGAAGCCGATTGAAAAAGCAGAAAGCGACCAATTCATTACGAACGTTCACATTAATTTACTTGCCCCTATGATCCTTACATCTACGTTCATGAAACATACGAAAGACTGGAAAGTAGATAAACGCGTTATTAACATTTCATCTGGCGCAGGAAAAAATCCTTATTTCGGATGGGGCGCTTATTGTACAACGAAAGCTGGCGTAAATATGTTTACACAATGCGTAGCGACTGAAGAAGAGGAAAAAGAATATCCAGTAAAAATCGTCGCTTTTGCACCTGGTGTTGTGGATACAAATATGCAAGCACAAATTCGCGAAACAAATAAAGAAGACTTCACAAATTTAGACCGCTTCATCACATTAAAAGAAGAAGGAAAGCTATTATCACCTGAATATGTGGCGAAAGCTATTCGTAGCTTACTAGAAACAGAGGACTTCCCGCAGGGTGAGGTAATTCGAATAGATGAATAACAAAAAGGCACGCTATACTAGTGTGCCTTTTCATTCTACTTCTCTAAAAATATAAGTACAGACTCCATAATCTGTTCATAACCGATTTCTTGATAAATTTTATTCGATGTTGGATTTGCCAGGTCAGTATATAATGTCGTTGTTTTGTAACCTTCATCTAACATACGTTGACTAAGTGCAGCTACACAATTTGATGCGTACCCTTTTTTCCGTTCTTCTTTCGGCGTATATACGAAATTAACTGTTATATTATTTGTAGTTGGTCTTGTTTTTGCAGCTACAGAGACTAATTTCCCGCCAACCTCCAGACCAAATAGACGGTTGGTAGTTATTAATGTATGTGCGGTTTGCTTCGCTTCCTCTTTCGTAGTAGGTAGCTTCACGTCTTCGCAAAATTGATATATCCATTTTTCTATTAATGGTAGCTCATCACTATTTATCGTACGAAAGATCTCATCCTTGTTCCACTTCTTCTTTACTCGTTTTAATTCATATACACCTTGCTCCATTCCAACTACAATTTTTTTCTGTTCTAATATCGCAATCTCTTCAGCTAACTTCTGTATGACTTTCTTATTACCAATGAAACCAGGAATATCCGGATATACTTTCGTTAACTTCTTTGCAAGTTCCACAATATCTTCTTCCGCAATTTCAGACGTAGCAACAATCATTTGTTTCTCTACAGTTTGAAGAAATACAACTGCAATTTCTTCTCCTTGTTTCGCTACCGCCATAAATATCGGTTCTTGAACAACTTGTAAAACGCCTAATATTAAATTATTCTCCTGCTCATTCTTTTCTAAAAATGGTGTAACATCTTCTTTAAAACGGAGAACCTCTTCATATACGTGTAATTGAATCATCGACAATCTCTTCCCTCAATTTATATTTTAATTAAGTATTGGCGATTAATTCATTAAATCCTCCTTTTACGATTCAATAATATTTGAAACTAATGTGCTCAAATCATTTTCAGCATGCAACACTCTCTTCTTTTCCTTCTCAAATATCTCTTCTTCTTTTCGAAAAGATTCTTTGCGTTTTTGAATCATACGCTCCATCTCTTTTTTACTCGGACCACCATATACATTTCTTTTTTGAATAAAAGCTTCTGGTGATATAATTTCTTTCCACTCTTCTTCTAATAAATTTACTCTTAACTTTTCTTGCAAGTACATATTTACTTCTTTGAAATGTAATTCATGTAATTCTTTCTTCTGCTGCATAGACATATTCGCAATCGCACTTGCTGCATGGTGTGCATGCCGGAATGGTATTTCATAGTTTTTTGTTAAAACATCTGCGAAATCAGTAATCGTAATCGCGTGTTTATATGAACGGCTTTTTAACGTTTCCGCTTCTACTTTCATCGTTCGAATAACTGCGTTCATAATACAAAAAACACGAATCACCTTTTCGATTCCTTTATATAAATACGGCTGCAAATCATCCTCCGTATCGACAATATCGCCAAATGGTGTATTATGAATCATTTGAAATACAGTAAAGGCTTCCCCTAAAGCACTACTCGTAATAGCGCGGGCATGTTCAATTGAAACAGGATTTCGTTTTTGCGGCATAATACTACTTATTTGCACATATGGCTTCGCTACAGTAATCCCACCATATTCTTTCGTCGCTAATAGTAAAAAATCATGAATCCATCTACTTGTGTTCGTCATAATAACCATTAGCAACGAACTAACTTCTAATAAATAATCTGCCCCAGCGACAGCATCATATGAGTTCTCAATTACATTTGTAAATCCCAGTAGCTGTGCCACTCGTTCTCGCTTAATCGGGAAACTTGTTGTAGAAAGGGCCGCTGCCCCCATTGGAGAGTGATTTACAAGATGATACGCTTTTCTCGTTCGTTCTAAGTCTCTTTGCATCGTATCGTAAATTGCCAAAACATAATGACCAAATGTTGTTGGTTGCGCTGGTTGTGTATGTGTATACGCAGGCATAATTGTTTCCATATGTTCCTCAGCGAGCTCCAGCATACTTTCTTGCAGCAATAAATGATGTTCCATTAACCGTAATACATATTGCCGCAAACTCATGCGATACATCGTTACACCCATATCATTTCTACTCCTACCGATATGCATATTACTGACAAATTCACACTTTGCTTCTTGAGAAAGTAAATGTTCAACTAAGAAAAAAAGATCTTCATGTTGCTCTGTATATAGCAACTGATCCTTTGGAATTGCCCCTACCTTTTTAAGCGCTGTTAGTATAACTTTCGCTTCTTCTCTTTTCATTAACTTTTCTTCTGTTAACATAATAATATGTGCCCTATGCACTTGAAACATATCTTTCAATAAATAATTACGCTGAAAATCAAATACATGCTGTAGTACACAGTCTACATATGTTTTCCCAGGGAAATCAGCGCCTTCATTTTTAATAAACTCTTCTTTACTCTGTTTCATCACCTTTTCCCCTTTCGCCTAAGTATTACTACCCATCATACCCAGGGATGAAAAAAAAGTGCTTGTACGTAAAAATAAACTCGGCGCTCATAGCACCGAGTTTATTTAATAAAAGTCGCATCATACTTATCACTTTGCAATACTTGGAAATGTAAATTTGCTAAATGTTTACGTATTTCAGCACTGTCATCTTCATTTAAATTATTTGCCAAGAAAACAATTTCTGTACAGTTTCCGCGTTTATCCATTGCATAAACTGCTTTAGTTACCGTCCATGGTGTATAACCATTCTTTTGCCCGGCATGCCTGAATGTTTTACGATATTTCTTCGCACTCATATCTGTTTCAACGATATTCGCCCACACTTTTTCTTCCGCTTCTGTAAGACCACCTTGATGATTGGCCTTTTGAAGCAGTACCATATAATCGTTAGCGGAAGCAGCCGGCAATCTATCCGACCAAATTTTATCATATCGTTCCTCTAAATAAAGAGGAATTTCCTTCTGTAATAATGGCCCCTTCTTTTTTAAGCGTTCATGAATAATCATAGCATATTCACGATATTGCTCTTGAGACATTTCTTTTAACTTTTTCTCTATTTTATATTTTGGAACATGTAATTCTTTATGCAAATATCCCGGAATGTATAAAGATGAAACAATCGGAAATAGCGGTTGATGTGCAGGAAGCGCTAAACTTTGTAAATTCCGATTAATATTGTCTAATCCTAATACCTCCATTAAATATTCAGTATTTGCATTAGAACTAAACTTAACCATTCCTTTTGCAACTTCTTCTAAAGAAACCGCTCCTTCAGTTATCTTTTCTTTTTTTTGCAAGTAACTTTGCCATCTATCTTGTGCACCACCATCTGTACTCGGCACATAATAACGATTCACATCATTAATTGAAACGAAACTAGACGGATCGATTTTCCCCTCTGTAACTTGTTTCGTATATTCAAGCGCCACAATTAACTTCATCGTACTAGCAACTGGCAATACAACATCTGGATTTACAGAATACACAACTTTATCATTTCTCTTTACTAGAAGAGCGCTATTTTTTTCATCTTTATGTTCTTCAATAAAGGATGCTATGTACTGCGCATCATCATTATTTGAACTCCACACCTTTTCCACTAAAAAGTTACCCGATATCAGCAAAACAAAAATACCCAAAATCACTGCGCATACTATAGTTTTTTTCAAGTAAAATTCCTCTCCTATTGTGTAACTCTTCTCTATTTATCTCTTAAAAACAAAATAATGGAGATGATTATTTAAATAATCATCTCCATTATTTTAACTTGTATGTTCCTATTATGTCTACGTCATAATTTTCACAAAATCTTCAAGAAACTTTTTATAATGTAATGACCAACCAATTCTCACCCAATTTTTCAATGCTTTCGCATCAGGTTGCGGGCGAAAATCAGCGATACTTTCTCCTTTTGCAACTCCAACCGTATCGACATCCACACGGCGATACACGTAATCTAAAAGAGATGGATTTGCCGCTACCATCATTGTAACAACGTCATGTACTGGACTACCTGTTATTTTGGAATTTAACTTTTTATAAGCTTTATAATAATACGTAAATATCGGTTCGATTAACTTATTAAAACTTGTTTTAGAGTGTTTCGTAATATACTTTACCATCTCCGGCGTAATAATAGCTTCAGATGTAACGTTAAGTGGCACTAATGTCACATTCTTGGCATTTTGCATAACTAATTGTGACGCAATAGGATCACCATGAAAATTCGCCTCCGCGACTGGTGTAACATTACCAGGCATTAAGAAAGCACCGCCCATTATATAATACTCTTTCACATACTTCATCATCGGTTTTTCTAAAATAAATGCTGTCGCTAGTGTCGTTGACCTGCCAGCATCAACAATGATTAATTCTCCTTTATACTTTTCAAGAATATCGAAAAATGCACAAAAGGGTTTTATATTTGGTGAAAAAGCTTTTGGGGGTTTAATAGGTCCTAAGCCATCTGCGCCGTGAATCTCCGGATAATACGTCACAAAATCCCCGGATAAAGGGATTTTCGCACCATTAATAACAGGTATATCTTCCCTTCCTGCCATTTGCAATAAATACGCCGCATTACTCGTTGCCTTTTCTTGTGTTACATTTCCGTATCCCGTTACAACACCAACAATATCAATATCAGGATGCATAATTCCATACATGATGGCTAAAGAGTCATCAATTCCTGGGTCTCCCAAAAATAACACTTTTTTCATCGACCTCAACTCCATCCCCTCAATTGTTATTAATTTATGAATAACCTTACATATACAGAATAAAAAAGAATAAATTCACACAAAAAAACGTAGTCCTCTATAAGGACTACGTTCTTCCTCTAACCTATACTGTTCTTCTTCATAGCACTCATACTTCCAATAATATAAGCGATAAACGCAAAACAAATTGGGAAGACAACTGTATGTATACCGAACGGATTTGGATAGAAAAGATGAATACACATATATGAGCCTACCCCAACTAAAATAGAGGCAAGCGCTCCTGTTGCATTTCCTTTTCTCCAATATAACCCTAATACGATTGGCCAAATAAATGCTGCTTCTAATCCACCGAAAGAAAATAAATTTAACCATATTAAAAAATCTGGTGGTTTAATTGCTGCTGCATAAACGAGCAGCCCTACGATACCAGTAATCCACAAACTTCCTTTTCTAATCGTACTGTCTGCTGCATCTTTATTTATGTAATTTACGTATATGTCTTTAATAATTGATGAACTTACAAGTAACAATAACGAGTTTACTGTAGACATAATCGCTGCCATTGGTGCAGCTAAGAAAACTCCAGCTAACCAAGGTGGCAACACTTCCATCGCGAGTAGCGGCATGACTTTATCCGGTACTGTTATACCCGGAAGTACGACTCGCGCAAATACACCTGTTAAATGCATACCAATCATAATTGTACCTACAACAACCGTTCCAATTATTAACGCTTGGTGCATAGCTTTTGAATTTTTATAAGACATGGCACGCACGCTAATTTGCGGTAAACCAACAACACCAATTCCAATTAAAATCCAAAATGATGTCACATATGATTTCGTTAAACTACCATCCGCTCCGAATGGTGTAATTAAATTTGGATTGATTTGAATAAGCTCCTGCATAATCTTTTCAATTCCACCACCAGCAATGACAGTAGCAATTAAAATGATTGTCGTTCCAACTAACATAATGATTCCTAATAACGTATCTGATAAAGCAACTGCACGAAATCCACCAATTAATACGTATACAAGTACAGAAAAAGTAAATAAAAATAGTGCTGTTGTATAAGATAGACCCGTTAGTGATTCAATTAATCGGCCACCACCGACCCATTGAGCTACTGTTGCTGAAAATAAAAAGATAATAATACATAACGCAGAAAGTATAACAACTGCTTTATTATTGTATCTTCCCTTTAAATAATCGATAAGAGTAATGGCTTCCATCTTCCTAGCGATAATTGCAAACTTTTTACCGATAACCGTTAAAACGATATACCCTGTTACAACTTGAATCGCAGATAATAATACCCATCCGAGGCCCATATTGTACGCAATACCTGGACCACCAATAAAGCTACTAGCACTACCGTACGTAGCAATCATTGTCATCGCTAATAATAAACCGCCAAGTTCACGCCCACCAAGAAAATATTCTTGTAAAAATTTATTATTAGCAGTCGCTTGTACGCGTCTTGAAGCATATACACCAATTAAAAACACAACGATAAATGAAATTATCATTGGAATGATCACATACCAATTCATCTATTATTCCTCACTTTTTTCTTCCTCATCGAGTGAAATATCTTGAAATACAAAACGAACAACTAAACTAAGTAAAATAACCATAACGACAAACCCAACGATACAGCTATAAAAAAACCATGCTGGAAAACCGAATACATATGTATATTCACTTGGATTTTTACTACCAAGCCCATAAGCAAATCCGTACCATATTATAAAATTAATAATAGCAAGTCCAAGACCAATTAACGCTTCTCTATGGGCGATTCGAAAGCGTGGATCATCATGATAATCCTTCATTTTTCTCCCTCCTCTCACGATGTATTATTGTACCATTGTTCTTCTAGTTTTTCCTACTAGAAAGCAAAAACAAGCAGGATTTTTTATAATCATATAGAAGACCCTCTTACATTACATATTTTTTACAATTGTAACACAAATGAAATTTGAATTTTCAGCATTTGTTAATTATGATTTAAATTAGAGGCTTTCCATCTAGTTCCCACATCCTTGATTTCGGAATAAACGCCGTCTCGTACTGCGTTTACATTATACTTTCAAGGGGGTTATACAATGAGTCAACTAGCTGTAAATCTTCATGAAAAGGTAGAAAAGTTTCTTCAAGGTACAAAAAAGTTATATGTGAATGGATCCTTCATTGAAAGCGCTTCCGGTAAAACATTTAAAACACCTAACCCAGCAACCGGCGAAACACTTGCCGTCGTTTCTGAGGCTGGTCGAGAAGATATTCATAAAGCTGTTATTGCAGCTCGCATGGCTTTTGACGAAGGTCCTTGGTCTCGCATGAGCACTGCTGAGCGAAGCCGTCTTATGTACAAGTTAGCTGATTTAATGGAAGAACATAAAGAAGAGCTTGCACAGCTCGAAACATTAGATAACGGAAAGCCAATCCGTGAAACAATGGCAGCAGACATACCACTTGCAATTGAGCATATGCGCTATTATGCTGGCTGGGCTACGAAAATCGTTGGTCAAACAATTCCTGTTTCCGGTAATTACTTTAACTATACACGCCATGAGGCTGTTGGTGTCGTCGGTCAAATTATTCCTTGGAACTTCCCACTTCTTATGGCAATGTGGAAAATGGGAGCAGCGCTTGCTACAGGATGTACAATCGTTTTAAAACCTGCAGAGCAAACGCCACTATCCGCTCTATACTTAGCTGAATTAATTGAAGAAGCTGGATTCCCGAAAGGTGTTATTAATATCGTTCCTGGATTCGGTGAATCAGCTGGACAAGCTCTTGTTAATCATCCACTCGTTGATAAAATTGCATTTACTGGTTCTACTCCAGTCGGTAAACAAATTATGCGACAAGCATCTGAATCATTAAAACGCGTTACACTTGAGTTAGGCGGTAAATCACCAAATATCATCTTGCCAGATGCTGATTTATCTCGCGCGATTCCTGGTGCACTTTCTGGTGTTATGTTTAACCAAGGACAAGTATGCTCTGCTGGATCACGCTTATTTGTTCCGAAGAAAATGTATGATAATGTCATGGCTGATCTCGTCCTCTATTCTAAAAAACTAAATCAAGGTGTCGGTCTTAACCCTGAAACAACAATCGGTCCTCTCGTTTCTGAAGAACAACAAAAACGTGTAATGGGCTACATTGAAAAAGGGATTGAAGAAGGCGCTGAAGTACTTTGCGGAGGAAGCAATCCATTCGATCAAGGCTACTTCGTTTCTCCTACAGTATTCGCTGACGTAAATGACGAAATGACGATCGCAAAAGAAGAAATTTTCGGTCCAGTTATTTCTGCAATACCTTTTAATGATATTGATGAAGTAATTGAACGTGCAAATAAATCACAGTTCGGCTTAGCGGCTGGTGTGTGGACAGAAAATGTTAAAACAGCACACTATGTTGCAAGTAAAGTACGTGCTGGTACTGTATGGGTAAACTGCTATAACGTCTTTGATGCAGCATCTCCATTTGGAGGATTTAAACAATCCGGCCTTGGCCGTGAAATGGGATCTTACGCATTAAATAACTATACAGAAGTGAAGAGCGTTTGGCTCAACTTAAACTAACGAAAAAGAACCTGACCTATCCGGTCAGGTTCTTTTCATTATGTATTCATTTAAACTTGCAATCCCCCGCTTACATTTAACACTTCTCCTGTAATATAGGAAGCGTATTCTGATGCTAAAAAGGCTGCAGCATTTGCAATATCTTCTGGCGTTCCAATTCTACCAACCGGAATCGCACCAACCATCTTTTCTTTTACTTTATCTGGTATCGTTTTTGTCATATCTGTATCCATAAATCCTGGACAAATCGCATTACAAGTAATACCGAAACTCCCAACCTCTTTCGCTGCTGTTTTTGTTAAGCCTACAACACCTGCTTTTGTAGCTGCATAATTTGCTTGTCCTATGTTTCCTTCTCTACTAATTGAAGATATATTAATAATCCGCCCATACCCTTGTTGCCTCATATAAAGAAGTGCTGGCTGCATACAATAAAAAACGCCTGTTAAATTAACTTGTAATACTTGCTCCCAAGCAGACTTCTCCATTTTATGTAACATTGCATCTCTTGTAACCCCAGCGTTATTCACTAAAATATGTAGTGTACCAAATTTTTGAACCGCATATTCAATTAGCGACTTCGCTTCATTTTGATTGCTCACATCACATCGATATAAGCTCACTTCATATCCTTCATCCAATAACTCACGTGTCGTTTTTTGTAGCTTCTCTTCATTTACATCACTAATTAATACTTTAGCCCCTAGTTTTGCAAAAACTCGTGCGATTTCTTTTCCAATCCCCTGCGCAGCACCTGTTACAACTGCTGTTTTTCCATTTAACAAGTCCATCCCTATCCCCCATTTCTATTAGCTATACTGTATATTTCGGCTCTATGCTTTCCAAATCCTCTTTGTATAAAAAAGTCTATTTGTGTCAAACTAACTTTGCAACGTCGCATAAAGTGAAACTTTAATCAGTGGGGAGTTTGTTCATCCCCCACTGATTATTAGCCCTCACCAATCGGGCATTTACGGGCAGTTAATCTCCCACCTAGCTTCTTTGTTCCATCTGAATTTTGAGGTGGGAGTTTTACTACCCGTTATGCGGGATAAAACACAAGGAGATTGTGTCGAATGAAAAACAAAAATGTAAACCGAAACAAATCTGCTGATGGCATTGATGTTGAGTTCTCTCGCGAACTCGCTGACCACAATGACTTAGAAGCAAACGCACGTGCAAATGCCGCTGATGCACGTCAAAAACGCCAGTCATCAGAAAAATAAGGCACTACAACGTTCCTTATTCTTTTCAACAGGGACCTACTACCCGAAAAATAAACCGAGAGCTACTCTCGGTTTATTTTTTATATTTTTTTATATAATGTGCCAAAGCGAGCAACGGATATATATGTCCGTAACTATGATACCGAATATAAAAGCCACCCGGTAACCCTGTACCAGTAGGATATTTTTCATTCATAGTAGGCTGCGCGAGCAAATATGAAATTCCTTTTCGAATAATTGGTGTTTCTTGATCATAGTAAGAAATGAGTGCATCAAGCGCCCACGCTGTTTGTGACGGTGTACTAAAGGGTAACGAAACAAATTTTTTCTCCTCACTACTTTGACATGATTCTCCCCAGCCTCCATCTGTGTGCTGTACATGTTCAAGCCATAAAGCTGCTTTTTTCACCGACGGATGAGTAGAAGGTACTCCTAATGCAAGTAGACCTGTCATCGCTGCCCATGTACCGTATATATAGCATATCCCCCATTTCCCATACCATGATCCATTCAGTTCCTGTACATCCATTAACCATTTGACTGCTTTCTTTTTTTGCTCTTCAGGCAATTCATTCGGTGCGTATGTGCCGAAAAATTCTAACACCCTACCTGTAATATCTGGTGTGGACGGATCAGTTATCATATCACTCGCATTCTCAATCGGTAAATTCGCTAATATACGGCTCGTTACCCCCCGTTCGAAAGCTCCCCAGCCTCCATCATTGTTTTGCAATCCTTTTACCCACTCCACACCTCTTTCCCACGCACTATCTACTCTGCTACTCCCTCTACTTCGCGCTAACGCTCTAAGAGCAGCTGTTGTATCGTCTACATCAGGGATTGTCGTATTCACATCTGAAAATCCCCAGCCGCCAGCCATAATTGATGGTGCATGTATGCTCCAATCCATTCTCTTAGTTTGTTGTCTTTGTAGTAAATATTCCGTTGCCTTTTGAATCATCTTATTTTCTTTCATTACATTAGCTTCTTGCAATGAATAGCTAAGTAAAGCGGTATCCCATACGGTAGAAGGAGAATTTTGCAAATGACTTCCTCTGTCCATCTTCCATATATAAGATTTTAATCCTATCACAGCTTTCTCAATAATTGGAGACTGAATAGAGTGCCCTAATGCAAGCAAAGCATAAATCATATAAAACGTAGCACTCGCGTAACTATATAATGTTCCATTTTCATCTATACGTTCTCCTATAAAGCGCTCCACTTCTTCGTATCCTTTATGATGTAAAGAAAGTGGATAAGCTATTACCTTTTTCACATCACCTACAAACGATTGAAACAACGGAGACCGCTCCTCCCGAAACCATTGTCCACCTTCGCCTGCAATATGATTTAAATTTGGCAATAACTTTTTTTCTACACGGAATCTCTTATTCATACAAATCATCATCGGAATTAAATGTATACGGGCTGAGCTACTTAACTCAAATATACTGAGCGGGGAGTCATCTTGTAAAAATAAGATTGGCGTTGGAAAGTGAAAAAGCGTAGGAAATTCATATTCTCCATGAATCGCTAATAAAAATTTCGTCATAAAATGAGCACGAGAAACTCCCCCGTGTTCCTTAATAAACATTTCAGCTCGCCTCATATTCATATCTTCCTTCGAATATTTTTCCGAAGCAAGTAAAGCAGCATATGCTTGAATCGTCGCGGATAAATTCCCTCCATTTTCATCTTCGTATAATTTCCAAGTCCCTTCATTTGTTTGAAGAGACGCTAACCTTTTCACGAACGGCTCTATTTCGTCATTTCGTCCTAATAATTTGAGTAAAAAAATCATGTGACAATCCGTTAGCAATGCTCCTTCAAAACAAAATTGCCATGTTCCGTCTCGCCTTTGCATCGTTTGAAGTGCAGTCGTTCTCCGCTCTATCTCCTCACGCACTTTGTCGTATAGTAGCACATTGCTCACCCACCCTTTCTAAGTCCGTATACGATATTCGAAAACTTAGCTAAATATGTATGAAAACAAAGAAAAGCAGAACGTGTATTACACACATTCTGCTTACAAACAATACCCAACCCCGACAACAATTCCTAACAGTGCACCAACAACAACTTGATACGGTGTATGTCCAACGAGCTCATTTAACTTTTTATATTCTGTTTGTCTACCATGGAAAAAATCGTTCAATATTTTCGCTTGCTTACTTACCGCAAGCCTTACTCCTGAAGCATCGTACATAACAATAATGGCAAAAATAGCGGCAACCGCAAATATTGGACTCTCCACACCTTCCACCACTCCGACACCTGTAGCAAGTGCAGTAACAGTAGAAGCATGCGAACTTGGCATTCCACCTGAAGCGAAAAACTTAGCAAAATCGAACTCGCCTGTTTTTATTAATTTAAAAACAACTTTCGTTAACTGTGCTAAAAACCAAGAAATTATAGCTGCTATAAGTGGGTCATTATGTAAAATTGTTTCCATGTTTTTCAGCTCCTCACTGACTATAATGGAATTTCTATATAATATAAGTATAAAGAAAAATGCGTAGAAAATACTACGCATTATGATACTTTTGCTGATTTATTTTTAATAAATTTCGGTTGTTTCTGTAATAGAAACTTTGTTTTCGCCATTGAAAAGACAAATAAAGCAACCCATATACAGAAAAACGCAATCATATGAGTAGATGTGAAATGTTCACCAAAAACGAACACACCTAAAATTAAGCTAATAGTCGGTGCGATGTATTGTAAAAATCCTATCATATAGAGCGGAATAAGTTGTGCTCCTTTAGCAAAATAAAAGAGTGGTAATGCTGTAACAATACCCGCACCTATTAAAAGAAACGTTGATATTGCCGAAATAGAACCGAACGAACCGAAACCATGCACTCCTGTCATAAACAAATATATAAGTGCAAATGGCGTCACTAACATCGTTTCCATCGTAAGCCCGATTGTTGCGTCGTAATTTAATAATTTTTTCGTTAATCCATATAATCCAAATGAAAAAGCAAGTGAAAGAGAAACCCATGGAATTGATCCGAAACGTACCGTTAAAATAACAACACCTAATCCAGCTAAACCAACCGCAACATATTGCCAAAAATTAAGCTTCTCTTTTAAAACAACTGTACCAAGTAAAATACTTATAAGTGGATTAATATAATACCCAAGACTCGCTTCGATTACATGGTTATGATTTACTGCCCATATGTATACAAACCAGTTTCCACTAATAAGTACTGAAGCAATTGTTAATGACATTAATAATTTAGGTCGTTTAAAAAGGGCCACTAACTCCCCACCAAACTGACGAAATCTCTTTGTTATTCCTAAAACTAACAACATAAAAACAAATGCCCAAACGATGCGATGCGCTAATATTTCATCTGCCGGTACTTCCTCCACCCATTTCCAATAAATCGTAAGGACTCCCCACATCGTATACGCACCCGCCGCATATATAATCCCCTGCTTTTGTTGTGCTGCTTGACTCCCCATCTTCCCTGTTCTCCTCTTCTCTTTTTTTCTTCATTATAAGGTCTCACATGCTTACTTTACCAATATTCAATCTGCATTTCTTTCGACATTCCTCTTACAAATCCCTTATATGTATAAAAACACTCCTACTGTTATAATAACGAGCACTGGAATGCCGAAGACAAATTTACTTTTATGTGTCTTATGATGAAACGTATACATACCAATCCAAGCTCCAACCGCTCCTCCAGCTGCAGCTGATAAAAATAACGTATTTTCTGGCGTTCTCCACTGCTTTTTCTTTGCTTTTCGCTTATCAAGCCCCATCATACTAAATGCTATGACGTTGATAATAATAAAATAAATCCATTTCATCTCTTTCTCTCCCTTAAAAAATTCGCTTTATGTTAACACGAAAATAAGGTGGGTACAAATAAAAATGGCTATAGGTAAAAAATAAATCTTTTTAACCTACAACCATCATTATAATACCTTATACTCTATTTCTAATCTTACTATGTTTTTTCGCGTATATAAAATAGATAAAAATACCTACAATAACCCAAATTGCAAAACTGATTAAAGTAGTTTTAGAAAGATTTAATGCTAAATATAAACAACTTACTATCGCAAGTATAGGTAAGAATGGAACTAACGGAGCTCGGAACGGTCTTTCCAAATTAGGATGTGTCTTCCTTAATACAATTACAGCAATAGACACAAATATAAACGCTGTTATCGTTCCCACATTCACTAAATTCGCCAACAAATTCAAGTCCAATAAACCTGCTAATACAGCCGCAAGAATACCCGTAATCCATGTATTAAAAAATGGTGTTTGATAACGTTTATGAACACTCGAAAATCTTTTTGGTAACAAGCCATCTCGGCTCATCGAGTATGATACTCGAACAAATGCAAACATAGCAACTAACAGAACTGTTGTTAAACCAGCTATCGCTCCAACTGATAATAGACCAGCAATTCTATCCTCTCCTACAATACGCAGTGCATACGCAACTGGATCAGCTACATTCAGATCCGTAAATGGAACCATTCCAGTTAACACAAATGAAACACCAACATAAAGAATTGTACAAATGCATAAAGAGACCAGTAATCCGATTGGAACGTTACGTTGTGGGCGTTTCACTTCCTCTGCTGCTGTTGCAACTGCATCGAAACCTAAAAAGGCAAAAAATACAGTAGCAGCTCCTCCAATAACACCATGGTATCCAAAAGGAAGAAACGGCTGCCAATTCTCTGGCTTTACATATTTCGCTCCTACAATAATAAATACTAAAATAACAGCCAGTTTAATAATAACCATTATATTATTTATACGTGCGCTTTCTTTCACACCACGACTTAGTAAAAATGTAACAACTAAAATAATAATAACCGCTGGCAAGTCAATAATTCCGCCATTCCCCATCCCTGGTGCAGAAGCAATGATTGCTGGAATATGAATATTAAACCCTAGTAGCAATGATTGAAAATAGGCTGACCATCCCGCCGCCACCGCAGAAGTAGCTAATAAGTACTCTAACATGACACACCAGCCAACTATAAAAGCAAAAATCTCACCTAATGTCATATACGTATACGAATACACACTTCCTGAGACCGGGACTGTAGATGCAAATTCAGCATAACAAAAGGCTACACAAGCACATACAATTGCAGCTAACATAAAAGATAATACAATTGCTGGACCAGCATGTTTCGCCGCTACAATACCTGTTAATACGAAAATGCCTGTACCAATAATCGCTCCAATTCCTAAAAGCGTTAAATCAATTGCTCCTAAAGTTTGCTTTAACACTTTTTTCTTTTCTTCATTCATTGCTTTCTTTATTAATAAGCTCATTCGTAGAAACCTCTTTTTCAAAATTATCCCTTACTCATTACAATCTTTATTACTGTTGCTATTACACATTAATAATATTCATGATTTACTTCCACTCCCTATATAAACTCCACACATTACACGATTTAAAAACAGAAAAATCAATCTTCTAAAAATACGCTTGTTAACATGCATATTTTTAGAAGATTGATTGAATTTATCACACGATTAATTATATTGTCAACAATATAATTAATTCACCTGCATTGAATAATTATAAAAAAAATAGTATTCCGAAATATACGATACCAATCGAAAATATTGTTAATTCCCATTTCAATACATTTCGTATTATTTCAAAATTAATTTTTATACATACAACTTAATGCGAATTCCACATACAACTACAATTAAATGAGACACTTCATTATATCGAAATAGTCATTCGACCTTATGAATTAATCAACTTTCCACACATTACACACGGCATTTTGACTTAAAAAATAAAAAAAACGCAGATTTTCATCTGCGCTTTATTCTTCTGCTTCAATTTCTGTACTATTATTATCGATATGTTCCTTTTGGACTTCTTCTTGCAACTCCGCTGAAATCATTCCATAATAAATTTCTGGATATAATCCAAATATTTGATATACACTCCCTAAAAACGGCATCGGAATCCCTCTTTTCTAAAGTTGTATTGCCATTCTTAAGGATTCCCTTTTCGATCATTATACATTCGTTTTTGGTGCTTCTTCTTCATCGTGAACATGTAATACATTTTGCCATTTTTTATAAGGTGCACTATTTGGATCTACATACCCTTTCGCATACGAACGATCCCACAATTGCTTAATAAACATCTCTTTTTCTTTCTTCGCAACCATATCCGCGCCTGTTCCGTAGTAATTTTGGAAATACAACTCAATTTCATCAAGGAATAATCTTAACAACTCGTCGGATGTTTCTTCTAACGTCGGGTCATATTTCGCCTCACGATCATACATTAAAATCATATCTAAAATATTATGGACATGCTCTTTACGAAGCCATCTAATATCTTGAGCACCTAATACAAATGGATGTGTATATAAATGTCCACCTTGTATCATCGCTTTGTCTTGTTCTTCTTCAAACCTGGACAAGATGTTTTCATAAATGAACGGATTATGAAGCAACGCTCTGTGCAACTTATAACTTTCGCTTGAAATATTTTTCCCCATCGACTGGATTAAAAAGCTACGGCCGACACCGTTATATTGATACACGAATTGTCCATCCACAGCAACTAAACTAATCCAGCGGTACATATACGCGTATAGAAGAGCACGATTACATTTATCGTAATCTAACTTTGTTTGCGTTGCATTCAAGTCTGGCATAAAGGCTGGCAAGTGCCAATATTTATCTAAATGCGGCGTCAAACTAGATTTTTTACTATTTAATTTGTTCACGCGGCGATAATACGATTGAAAGTAATCACCTTTATCATTCATAAAACCATTTGAAATATGCCCAGATGAAAGCTTAGGAAAATCTTGTAGCGATAATCCGTAATGAGCACGATAACAAATCACTTCAAATGGTGAAAACGTCTCGTTTACCGTATCTTTTTCTTTGAACATTTCTTGCAATAACTCTTCTTGCAATTCTTGTTTTAAAGATGGATGTACACCCCAATATTGTAATTCTCTGTGATGAGAAACTTTCGGAACGAACGGACTTGCTAAATGGAAGAGATCTTCAATTTTTTCACGAACGTATTCATCACGATCACGCTTCTTGAAATCTGCTTCTTTTCGCAATGCTTCAACGATATTAAGCTCTAATTTGTCACGATAGCGTACTTGAAGTTCGTCATAACAATAACTCAATATATGTTCACGATAGAAGTCTTCAACCTTTTTTGACTGAATTTCTTCGGCCTTCGCATCACGACAATATTCCCCGTACAAGCTCATATAAATTTCGGCTGATATATCTTTCGGTAATACACCTAAATTTAAATGTTGCTGCATATCTTGCCAAATCTTTTCTTGCAATTTCTCTTCAGCTAATACGTATACATTCGTTGGGTTCGTTTTCCCCTCAAATTCTTTACTTCGCTTTTGAATTTCAAACAATAAATTTTCACGTGTTTCGTGTAAGTTATCAAAAAACCTTTCCCAATATTGAATCATTTTATCAACTGCTTGGTATAGCGATTGATACACGAGTTCTAACAACATTTCTTTACGATACTCACTTAATTTGTGTACGTACTGCGTTACAATATCTTCAAATTCTTTTTTAAACAAACGCTGCTGATTATTAATCATTTTTCCAAACCAGCCTTGTTGCTGCGCGATTTCTACTCGGC
This sequence comes from Bacillus nitratireducens, assembly GCF_036320425.1. Classification (NCBI taxonomy): domain Bacteria; kingdom Bacillati; phylum Bacillota; class Bacilli; order Caryophanales; family Bacillaceae; genus Bacillus; species Bacillus nitratireducens. The sequence continues at coordinate 631,792 of NZ_JAUMJO010000002.1, read as the reverse complement.
GAACAGCTGTTACCGTTCCATCAATATTACTCACATTAAATTTCTTATCGTAGTTTTGAATTAAATTACGCTTTTGTTCATTATTTTCATGTAGTCGATTCATCTTCTCTACTAACTGCTTTCGAATTTCATACAGCATAAAACGCGCTGCGACGGGATGGACGGGATCCGTTTTCTTTAAAAACCATGTATTTAATTGATAAGACTGTCCTTCTGAGCCACTCGGTGTAAAGCGATCTGATTCGATCATGTCATATAAAAGGGTAGTTACATGTTCATGTACACGGCTCGGAATCGCATACGCATATAAACGAACCGCATGATCAACTCTCGCTACTTCACCTTTCATTTGTTCCATTATTTTAAGTTTCGCAGCCGATATTTTGCACTCATGCTGCAGGCGGTTTAATTCTTCATCTTTTTGCACTGTACGGTGTACATAGCTTTCAACAGCCTCTAAAAACAACTTAGACTTTGCGACACCGACCTTACCGCCCTCTGCTCCTTCACGCGTTTCATTGAACATTTGTCTATAAAAAATATGGGCCTGCTCTGGACGAGTAGCAAGATGCTCTAAATCTTCTAAATAACTTTTCCCGCGCTCTGGCTTTTCACGCTGCATACCACGTTTGACATCTTGGTCGTATCTTTGCTTCTTTTCTTGAAACAGTTGATCTAAATGAAGCCAAGATTCATCTAAACCTTGAACCGCCCATTTTAAAGCACAATATTTCAAAACGTGCTCATACGGATAAATAAGTTTTGCCGTTCCTGCTCCGCAATATCTACCTTTCCCGCTCGATTCTGCCAATTGCTGAATTTGATTATCTTCTTGTGCAAAATGATTCGCAGACATTGGACTAAATAACTGTAAATGAATTGTATTTGCCATTTGCTCCATATAATCTGATAAGTTGTGCAAATGGTGCCCATGTAAATTTTCATAATCATATAAGAAGCAATAATTGTACGGTAAATGATGCTGCTTTATCGTATGATTCGTTCTTCCATCTTCATCCACTTGATCAGGACGATATTCTAATTCAATCGTGACGCCGCCTCGTTTTGATAATTCACCGGTAGAGCCGAGTGTAATAGCATGTAATTCTTTTAACGAGGCATAGCCATTTGCTTGCACCGTTTCAAACTCTTTCGCACTAACCGTTCTCGTCTTCACTAAAACATCTGGCATTAAAAACGCACCGCGAATTAAAATGTTGTGATGCTGCAATTTTTTCCGAAGCATTTCACGCAAATATAATGCGATTTGTAAAAACATCCCTGAACCTGTTCCGCCCGCTAGTGATGTTACGATAATGACACGCACTCCATATTCCGTTTGATCGCTTGTAACCGGAAAAATCTTCTCGATTTCTTGCCAAAAGGATGTCAATTTATCTTCTTTCATCGCAGCACGTAACGCTAAACGGGAAATGACGCGTAACTGTCCTGCCCCTTCTGTCAGTGGTTTATCAAGTATAGTCGGGTCCATCGGAAACCACTCCGGAATCGTTGGATCTCCCGCAATATACTCTCTTGGCGTTTTACTCGAACTTGTTTGCGTCTTAAACTTCCGAATATGATCAAATTTACTCAATGTATTCACATCTGTATCAAATACGTGCATTGCTACCTTTTTTCGGCGCTCCTCCGGTAGCCTTTCATATATTTGATGTGTCACAGTACTACCGATTCCACCTAAACCAATTAATATCGTTGGAACTTGTAACGTCATGTGAACCACCTTCCTATTCTTGCTTGTTTGAAAAAGGGGGAGAAAGCTAAAATCCCCCTCTTTTCCCTATCTCCTATTCACACTCGTACCTGTAAATCTCTTTACCGTATCCTCTATCAATTACTAAAAGTTCATTTGGATATAGTGTCTTATGTTCCATTCCAACCTCATCCTCTGTTATAAACATTCCATCAATAATCATCCCAACTACTTGTGACTCTTTCGCTACAAATATAGATTTCGATCCTTTTTTCGCTATTAATGTTACAGATTGCACCGTTTTTCTTTCTGCTCGGAATGGAATACCAAAATAGTGCTTCCACCATTTATTTTTAAGTAACTCTGGTTCGGATTGATAAAGCCAATCTTTCGCTACCTCTTGATCCCATTCATAATATAATAATGCTTTTCGGTGAAATCTCGGACGAACAATCCATCCTAAGATAATAATTCCTACTACTAAAAGTAATAAAGTGATAGGAATTACAAATTTAAAAATGAGCGCATATTTCTCAAAAAATGGTGCATTTTCTATGTGAAGTACAATCTTTTCCTTTACTTCTTGTAATTTTGAATCATTAATCGTGATGGTAGCTTCTACGGTGCCTGTATCTGTAAAATTGAATGTGTCGGAGTAATAAGGTCGAGGATAAACGTAAATTTGATTATCATGTTGTTTTACTTCATAGTTGATTGATTGATTGGATGTGACACCAGTAGATTTTAATAGTTTCTTTACAGCCTCTTCTGTCATCGGTTTACCATCTAACTGCGGCTGTAAAATAAATGGTTTACTATTTTCCAAATTCGTTACCTTTTCTTCGTAACCTTTTGTAACAGTTTGAAGTGTTAATTTCGGTTTTATGGATGTATCAATTTTGAATTCTTTCGTCTGCCTATAAAATCCCTTTATGTTCATATGAACTTTTCCGCGTACTAACTCTTTGCCAACTTTTGTCTCATAATAAAACACATGTCTTTTATCATCCCACTTCATCGGATACTGCTTTCCGTCTATTTCTACTTCTGCTTCAAAATAAGAAATTTGAATTGGTAGCTCCGTAGGTTTTGCTTCAATAACAGCCGTTACTCCTTCGTACATTTTCTCAACATTTTTTCTATCTTTATCATCTTTGTCATAAGTAGAAACAGTATAATTAAGCGCTGGTTCAACAAGTACTTGTAACCCTTCTTTCTCAATATCTTGATCCACTTCTATCGTATATGTTCCTGGCTTAATCACTTCCTGATTCGCTGTACTTACATGTACTATATTTCCGAATAATTTAGCTTCTCCTGGTGCATGTATGGAAAATGAAGACTGCACTTGTAACGGTTTAGAAATTTGCATAACTTTATAATTAGACAAAGACGATGATTGTCGTACAAGCGTCATACGCTTTAATGGGAACGGCGTTGTAATTTCTATTTTTTTCCCTACTATTTTCGTTTTGACAATTGTTTCAACCGAGGAGAACGGATCACGATTTGCAACTAATGCTGCCACTTGATTGACGCTTTTTACAATACCATCCTCTCCACTAGATGGCATCGTAACTCCATTTATCTCTTTCTTCCATATTTCTTTAAACGTATTTAGTTGTGCCTTTTCTTGCTGCCCTAAATCCTCTTCCATCGTGATTAAGACTGGATGTAAAGAGATCTTTTTCGAATCCATTTCTTTCTTAAACTCTGCTAATTTCTGTGTAATTTGTTCTTTTCCGCCAATCTTATCTTTCTCCAAATCATTAAATGCCCCGTCAGTTAATACAATAAGCCAAAATTCACGTTTCCCATCTATATCTGCTTCCTTTTTTATAGATTGCATCGCCGTTTCTACTGCGCTAAATGGAGTATTTAAATATGTTTTCCACGCCCCAATCCCCTCAATTTCTGTTTGCCTTTGATCCTTTGTTAATGAAATGTTTAATGGAGCATTCGGCTTGCTCATTGGAACGTAAGAAAATTTATCTTTCTCATCTAATAGCGCAACTAAACTTTGCAAGGCGTAATTGGCATACTTCCAGCGATCGTTATTTCTCATGCTGCCCGAATCATCATATACAAGTGAAACGACCCTTTCCTTTGCCTCCTCTCCTTTTGCAAAAACTGAAAAAGGTAAACATATAAATAGAAACAGCATGAACGTGGCACAAATTCGAATTTTCATGATGAGGCTTCGCCACCTTTGTAGACAAATTCCTATGTTTAAATTTATGAGAGGAAACAAGATATATGACTTGTATTTTAGGACAACAGTTCACAACGAGTATATTATGTAAATAAAAATGAACTACTCCCATATTTTATTTCGAGTTTTTTCCTTATTATATATCTGAAATAACACATAGCTTTCATACTTTTCCCGCTATAAATTCCACCACTAAAGTTTGATTTTCTTTTCAATACAAGAAATAAAGAGTACGCTATAATTAGCGCACTCTTTATTTCTTCACATATACTTCAACAATCGGATTTTCCTTCTGATCTGCATGTAAACGTATATTCTCTTCCGGCGTATTATAAATGCTAGCTACTAGCATAACTGTTAACAAATTAGGGATTTTTCCGTCACTCCCGTATTTTCGTTCAAGAGCTTCTGTATACTCAAAATCCAAATCTCCTTGCACATATGTATACACTTCAAAACCATCTTCTAAATTACAAACTACTGTGTCTATAATATCCGCTCCTACTTGTTTCTTCATTTCTCCCCGCAATGCTTCAATAAATTCTGCCCAAGGAACTTCGTACGTCTGAAATTGATCTGTAGATTTCATTTCTCTTCCTCCTCGTTATGTATCCTGTTCGTATATTTCCCCTTTCGTATAAGATATACAACAGCAAAAGAAATTTATATAAAGTGAAACTTTAATCAGTCGTTTTTTTTCCTATGAACTTTAATACAGATTCTCTTGAACGTTCAATTTCTTTAATATTTTCATCATAATATCTTGATGCATACGCATAGAAGATTATGTCAATAGTCAGAAATTGGGCAAATAATGAACTTGTTGCTGCACTACGAAATTGAGCCTCTGGTGCACGAACATGATGTAAAGACATATCAACTTTATTTGTTAATCTGTTATTCCCAAATCGAGACAATCCAATTGTTTGAATACCAGATGCTTTAGCAATATCAACAAGTCGCAGTACTTCTTCAGTTTCTCCACTATTCGATATACTAAAAAACACACAATTTTTTGTTGATGCAGCAAGTGCAGTAGCCATAATATGTGCATCCTGATATGCACTTACAATCTTTCCTAAACGTAACCATTTATGAGTAATATCTTCCGCAACAAGCCATGAAGCTCCTAATCCATAAACATAAATAACATCTGCATTTCTCATATCTTCAATTATTTGATTGAGAACAACTTCATCTAAATAAAGTGCTGTTTCTTGTATCGCTTGTACAGAGTTGGAAACTATTTTTTCTTTAATAGCCGTTATTGTTTCATTTGGTTCAATGTCATAAAAACCTTTCTTCTCTGGGTATGAGAGATGCGATGATAAAGATACCTTTAGCTCTGAAAAACTAGAAATTTCAATAGAGCGACAAAGCCTAGTGACCGCAGAGCTACTCGCATTAGCATGAGCAGCTAATTCATGTATAGTCATTCTAATAACTTCTTGTGGATTATTTAAAATATATTGCGCTACTTTTCTTTCAGATTTTGGTAATTGATATAATAAACTTTCAATTTTTAATAATACATTCACTATATGCATATTGAATTGCCCCTTTGCCTTTTAACTAGCTCATATATTTCAAAGCTAAGTAATAACAACCTAATGTAGATGATACATCTTCTAAAATAAATTGTACTTCCGGTTTTTCTTGTTTAATTTTTTCAATAAAGGAAGTTTGTACAGTCTGTATATTAGTTAGCACACTCCCCTTAATAGCAATTGTAACATTGTTGTCAAAATTTAATTTTTTACAAACATCAAGCGTAATCTTGGCAAGGTGACAGCCTGCTTGTTCGAGAATATTCTTTGCAAAATCATCACCTGCTTTTGCTTGTTGAACAATTATCGGAACAAAAGAAGCAATCTCCGCCTTAGTTGCGGAATAAATAAATTTTTTCAACTCAAGCACACTCTGATAACCAAGTTTTGTTAGTATCAACTGAGTTAGGTCACTATAATTTAATCCCTCATCTTCTTCTTGCCTCATTTTCATAAAAACCTGCATAGCAATCCAATAACCACTTCCTTCATCACCAAGAATATGTCCCCAGCCACCTGCCGATTTTTCAATACCATTTTGAACTCCAATACTAACAGATCCTGTCCCTGAAATTGTTAAGATACCATTTTTCCCCTTTAGTAAAGCGGCATGTGCAATAATTCCATCATTTACAATCATAAATGGAATATTAAACGCCTCAGAAAGAGCATCCGTTATACCTTTTGTATTTTTAACCCCTCCATACCCCGCTAACCCTAAGCATATATACTGGCATTCTTCATTTTTTAAAAGAGCTAAACATTGTTCAATAGCATCAATAATGTTAATAAGAGCTTGCTTTTCATCTAAAAGTAAGTTTCCGCATCCTGCTTTACCTTCACTTATTTTTTCACCAGTTAAATCATAAGCCACCGCTTCAGTTTTAGTGCCCCCACCGTCTACTCCGATAATATAATTCATATAGATTCCTCCTCATTCATAAAGTAAAACTTCAATCAGTGGGTGTTTTCTTCATCCCCCATTGATTATTCCACCTAACCAAACGAGCTTTTATGGGTAGTTTACCTCCTACCTAACATCTTCGCTTCCACTAAATTTTGAGGTGAGAGCATTCCTATCCTCGAATAGTGGAATAGACAAAAAAGGAAGGAATGTCCTGTTCCTTCCTTCCCCCTCGTTTGAGATTTTTTTTCGATAAAATCACTTCATTAAAAATTGGAATTTCTCCCAAGGATTTAAGTAATCAAGAAGAAAAATTTCTTCCTCAATTATCCTGCCAACCACATTTGTTTTACCTGAATTCTCCATTTCTTTCAATGCAATTTGCAATTCGCCTTTATATTGTCCGTATAGCTTATTTTCAATTAAAATATCTCCCCTTCTAATATTAGGGGTATACGTTGGTTCAAATTCTTCTCGTTTATATTTTACACGTGATTGAGTCGAGCGAATAAGATATTCTGAAACGTCTCCACGATAGAAATGAGGTTCTTCTAGCACAATCTTTTTTTCTAACTCTGTAATCGTGTCATATAGTTCTATATTAAACGTAAACAGCTCACTGTTTAAATTACTAAGCGCTTCTAATTCTGCCTCTGATGCATATGCGTTAGCAATAATCACATCATCGATTAATTCGGTTGCAAATAAATGTTTCGCTTGCGTTACTATTGGTAATTCACGATGCATTTCAAGTGTACATAAGCCTTCCGTTACTGGCCAAGGTCCGTAAGTTGCTACGTGCGAACTAACAAATGCAGATGTCTGAATATTATGAAATTTAAATTTTTCGCAACACTTTAAAAAATGATCATAACTTAATCCTGCATAACGATGAGGATAGAAGTTATGTGAACCTACTAAGTTCTCTTTATTAGGCTTATAAGCAATAATATTATCTAAATAATTCGTTGCATTACTCATATTAATTTCAATTTTTAAATTATAAGGATTATATGTCATGATAGACTCTTCATTTCCTGTAAACCCCATATCCAGACGGACTCCATACGCTCCTAAATCAGCAAAGAATGATAAATCAGCATAGGAAATATCTAAATCCCCAAATACCCGAGGAGAAATATCGACCATTACTTCCATATCTAATTGATTTGCAAATTCAATTATTTCTTTAAATTCTTTCATAATTTTTTCTTTATCACCTTCTACCGAAAGCAGGCAAGTAAAGATTTTTTTGAACCCATATTTTTGCGCCAGTGCAATATACTCTTTATCCTGTGCTATGGTTGAATGTTCTGGGTAAATTGAAATACCTAATTTTTTCATTTTTAAATCACCTTTACCTTTCTACATTCCCCATTATTGCTGCAGTGCTAGTTTTTTTATAATGCGAATCATATGTTCAATGAGCTTTTGTTCACTTATCGCTGTCATTAAGTGATCTTGAGCATGAATCATTAACAATGTTTTTTCACTTTGAACTCCATTCAATTCAGCTTGAATTAACTTTGTTTGTGTTCTATGAGCCAAGCTAAGTTCTTCCCCAGCTTGGTTAATAAGTTCTTCCGCTCTTTCAAAGTTAAATTCTTCTGCAGCTGTTAATGCTTCATAAGCTAGTCCTCTCGCATTTCCACCGTGAGAAATAATTTCAAAAATTTCCATTTCATTATTATTGATTTCTGTTGACATATCATGACACTCCTAATCTTAATAAATTATAGACACGGCATTCTCTAAAAGAATCAATGTTTCAGAGAATATCAGATTTCAATTCGTCCTTACTATTACATTTGTTATTATTCTAATCATCTAAAAAATAGCGGTAAATACTCTTGATGCGCTTTTAATAGTTTCTGTAATACAGCTTCTGCTAAATCATCACTTGGAATAAGTGGGTTAATTGTTAAAGCTAATAAGGCCTTATCATAAGAACCAGTTACAGCTGCCTCAGCACCTACTCTTTCAAATGATTTGATTTGTTGAATTAACCCTTGAACTTGAACTGGTAATTTTCCCATTGTTATAGGAACTGGTCCATTTTTTGTTACAATACAACTAACTTCAACAGCTGAATCATAATCGATTTCAGTAATGGATCCTTTATTCTGGACATTTAATACTTGAATGTCTTTTTTATCATTATAAATAGAAGAAATAACATTACACGCTGCGTCACTATAATACGCACCACCTCTTTTTTCTAATTGCGGAGGTTTAATGTCAAGTTTTTCATCTTTGTATAAATCAAATAGATCTTCCTCTAGCTTTTTGACAATTTCAGCACGAGTTTTCCCCGATTTAAATGCTTCTAATTCTTCTTCTAAAATATTCTTTGTTTTGTAATAATAACGATGATATGGACAAGGCACCACACCTAATGATTTCAAAAATCTTGGATTCCAAGGAAGAGGTGCAATATTCTTCATTGTCATCTGGATTTCTGGATTCCCTAGTATATCAAGCACTTTCTCTGTCACTTCCTGATCATCAACATACACATGTGTCCCAAATACCATGTGGTTTAATCCAGCAAAATCAATATGTACTCTCTCCAGCTCCACATCTAACATTTTCGAAATAGACATATGCATATTAAATGGCACATTACATACACCAATAACTTTTTTATGCTTGCTGTAACGAAGAAGAGCTTCCGTTACCATTCCAGCAGGATTTGTAAAGTTAATTAACCATGCATTCGGGCAAAGTTCTTGCATTTCTTCTGCGATTTCTAAAAGAACGGGAATTGTTCGTAGTGCTTTAAATAGCCCACCTGCACCATTTGTTTCCTGGCCAATTAATCCTAGCTGCAAAGGAATACGTTCATCTTTAACTCGGGCATCTAGTAAGCCCACTCTCATTTGTGTTGTCACAAAATCAGCACTCTGTAAAGCTTGACGACGGTCTAATGTTAAATGGATTTCCATTGGAACTCCCGCTTTTTCAACCATTCTTCGTGCTAAGGCACCTACAATTTCAAGTTTTTCTCTTCCTTCCTCAATATCAACTAACCAAATTTCCCTAACTGGTAACTCATCATAACGTTTAATGAAACCTTCAATTAATTCTGGCGTGTAACTAGATCCGCCACCAATTGTAGCAATTTTTATTCCTTTTTGCTTTTCCATTTCACTAACACCTCATTTTAGATAACGAACTTTTTTACTTTACGCGTAGACAATAGGGTAACAAATTAGTGCACTCACTACTATTAAAGACAAGAACAAAATTAACGCTTGTTTCTTGTTTTTAAACTTACCTTCAACCAAAGTAATAATAACAGTTAATCCTGCACTGAAGGCAAAGGTATTACCTAGGTACAGTGACAATTGTTTATCTATTCCACCTACATTCATTAAAGGATTAAAGATAAGATTAAAAACAAGAATAAAACTAAAAAGTAAAAATGCACTCTTGTAACTAAAAAAGTGAATTTTGGATGTTGAATTCATTTTTATCCCCCTTTTCTTTTTCATATTAAAAGGAGCTTGAAGCCATTAGTCCCAAGCTCCCTTTCATATATTTTTATAAGACCGCGCTTGTTTCTTCTGTTGTTTCTGTTGTTTCTGTTGTTTCTGTTGGATTTTCTTGTGCTAAAAGCTTTTTATCATACATTTTAAAGAATGGTAAATAAATAGTAACTGAGATTGCAATATTAACTAATACAAGAATAATTGCTCTCCAATCACCGCCTGTCGAAAGGTAAGCACCTATTGGGGCTGGCAATGTCCATGGAACCATTACATACGTTGGATTAACTAATCCCATTGACGTCGCAAAGTACGCAAGTGTCGCACCAATTAATGGTGTTATAACAAAAGGAATAATTAAGATTGGATTTAGTACAATTGGCATTCCAAAAATAACGGGTTCATTGATGTTAAATATACTAGGAACAATTGTTGCTCTTGCCATCGTCTTACTATAACTAGATTTTGCTGTTAATAACATAGCAATTACTAACCCTAATGTTGCACCAGAACCACCAATCCAAATAAACCATTGGAAGAACGTTTCAGGAGCTATGTGCGGAATTGCCTTCCCAGCTGCAACTGCTGCTGAGTTATTAGCTAAGTAAACCTCCCAAACTGGACGAGCAACAGCACCTACAACTGATACCCCATGAATACCGAATGACCAGAAGAATGTTATTAAAAAAACAGGAATTAATACGCCCGGTAATGTATCTCCCGCTTTAATAAGTGGTGCAACAGCTTTATCAACAAGTGAATGTAGATCAATACCAAAGACTACTGTAATTATTGTCATGATAACCAATACAATTGTAACTGGTATTAATGCTTCAAATGAACGGGCTACAGAATCTGGAACGGACTCTGGCATTTTTATTGTAAAATTTTTGGACTTACATAGACGTAAAGTTTCAACCGCAAATATGGAAACAATCATCCCTACAAATAGTCCATGCCCGCCAAGATTTGACATTGGCAACACAAAACCTACACCCTCTATCATTTTTACACCTATTGTAAACAAGAATGCAGCTACCGATAGTAAACCTCCTGATAGAGGATCTAACTTATAACTTTGAGACAAGCTATAACCTATTCCAAAGGTAATATATAGTGTCATAATAAACATCGTTAATCGATAGGGTATTAAAATATCTGCGACATGTTTTGCTGCCCATTCCCCTATTGCGGAATCTGCTGCTACCGGTGGGAACGCAATGATAAGAAATAAGCTCCCGAAGATGATAAATGGTAGAGCAGAAACTACCCCGTCACGTATTGCACGTAAATGTTTTTGCTCAGACAGTTTAGCCATGGGTGTTGAAAGATTATTTTCTAAAAAATTTACAATTTTATCCATTTTCACTTTCCCCTTTAGCCATTTAATGGTTAAACCTATTTGTTAGACTATTACTTTACTAGTTCGTTTACTAACTTTAATAGAGTAGGGCCACCCAGAGGACTGTATGCTTGAGGTGGGATTACTTGACATGGCACACCTGCTTCATCTGCAGAGTTTTTAAAACTATCAAAACGATGTTTTACTTGTGGAGCTACCATTGCAACATCCCAACCGTTACGTACTTCTAAATCAAATTCTTGAGTACCAACTGCCGATACCTCTAAATCTATTCCTTGTTTTGTACCTTCCTTTTTTAAAGCGCTTACAATTATTGCACTTGACATTCCACCAGAACATACGAATAATACCTTCATCTTTATTCCCCCTATTATTTCTTTTTTATTTAATACATTTTAAATCGCTTTTCTTATAAATCCTTCTGCTACTTTTAAGCGTTCTACCGCTTCTTCATAAGAAACATTTGTCAAAATCATGATAATAGCAATTTTAGGCTGATTATTTGCCTTTACTAAGTATTCTTCTGCCACTTTGTAACTGCATTCAGTGGCATCCATAATAATACGTTTTGCACGCTCAACTAGCTTTTCATTTGTTAACTGTAAATCTACCATTAAGTTCCCATAAACTTTTCCAATTCCAACCATTGAAGCTGTTGAGAGCATATTACATACTAATTTTTGAGCCGTTCCAGCTTTTAAGCGAGTGGATCCCGTCAGTACCTCAGGTCCATTTACAACTTCAATAGCAACTGTAGCAATTTTTCCAATCTCTGACTCTTTATTACAACTTATTGAAACTGTGCCTGCCCCAATTTGATTTGCATAATTTAAGCCTGCAATAACATAAGGAGTACGCCCACTTGCAGCAATACCTACTACAACATCCTTGCTAGTTAATTGAATTTCCTTTAAATCTTTAAGGCTTAATGTAAAACTATCTTCTGCCCCTTCAACCGCCTTAATAAATGCACCTTCTCCACCTGCGATTAGGCCTATTACTTTACTAGGATCAGTATTAAACGTTGGTGGACATTCTACAGCATCCAACAATCCAATCCGTCCACTTGTTCCAGCACCTATATAGATTAATCTACCGCCTTGTTTCATTGCTGCAACAATCATCTCTACAGCCTTTGCAATTTGAGGAAGTTCCTTTTGAACACAGTAAGCAACTTTTATGTCTTCTTCATTCATCACCTCCAGTAAGTTAAGCGTTTTCATTTCATCTAAAAACATAGTCTTTTCATTGCGACATTCCGTTGTTAAATGTTCTATCATATACACCATCCCTCTGCCATTCGTAATCTAATCGCTTTCGTTGATACGACTATAACACCACTAAAAATAAATTTCAATTATTTTTAGTGAAATTAAAATGAAATTTCAAAACTGTATATACAACTAGAATATTAGCTAGTATAATACATAATTGTTAACGTTTACAAAAAGTATAAACTATACAGATTAGAAAGGAATTCACGCTATTGAATAAAAGTAACTTAACAAGAAACTTAAAAATCTATGTAAAGTAGGTGTAATGATAATGTACATTGTTGGGTTAATGTCTGGAACATCATTAGATGGTATTGACGCTGCGCTTGTACGTGTGAATAATAGCGGTGTAAGAACGGAAATAGACATAATTGAGTTCATTACATACCCTTTTCCAAAAGATGTTGAAGAAGAAATTATACAGTCTCTGTCTGTAGATACCTCCAACGTGCAACTAATTTGTAGTTTAAACTTTAAGCTTGGAAATTTATTTGCAGATGCTGTAAAGAAAGTTTGTAAGAAAGCTAGACTACCTTTAGAACAGTTGGATCTTATAGGATCCCATGGACAAACTATTTACCATCAGCCTATACAAGAACAAAACTGGGTGCCCTCAACGCTACAGATTGGTGAACCCTCGGTAATTGCTTATGAAACAAATACAACCGTAATTTCTAACTTTCGTACCATGGACATAGCAGCAGGTGGACAGGGTGCTCCTCTGGTACCTTATACCGAATATGTTCTTTATCGAAGTGAAACAAAGGGCAAATTGTTACAAAACATAGGTGGTATTGGAAATGTAACTGTTTTGCCTAAGCAAGCCTCACTTAATGAACTGTATGCCTTTGATACAGGGCCCGGGAATATGATTATCGATGAAGTATGTCGCCAATTGTTTAGCGTAGAGTACGATGAAGGTGGTAATTTAGCTAAAAAAGGAAAAATAAACGAACAGCTCTTATCATACTGTATAAATCACCCTTATATTATGAGCCCTCCTCCCAAAACAACAGGTAGAGAATTGTTTGGTAAGCAGTATGTTGACATACTATTAAATAAGTTTAATTCGCTTTCCAGCCACGATATATTAGCAACTATAACAATGTTCACAGCAAAATCCATTGTAGCGAACTATTGTAAATTCATCTTTCCACAAGTTAAAATCGACGAAGTCATTGTTGGAGGTGGTGGCAGCTATAATAAAACTTTACTCAACATGATTCAATCACTACTTGGGGAATCAATTCAAGTTTATACCCAAGAAGAGTTAGGATACTCCTCAGAAGCTAAAGAAGCGGTAGCATTTGCTCTTCTGGCAAATGAATCCTACCATGGTAACGCAAGTAACGTCCCAAGTGCTACAGGTGCAAAAAATGCTGTCATCCTAGGAAATGTATCTTTTCCTCTCCCGAATCAATGGATTAAGAAAAGAAATTCTGTAGAATAAAATAAATTTTCCAACAGCAAGAATCTTCTCCATTTCTAGCTGATTATTAGATCTAACCAATCGGGATTTTTTATGATATTTTTTGTACAGGGTCACCTTTAAACGAGTTTATTATCTTCATACACTAAATAATATAGTTACTAAAATTAACACCAATAGTTTTTTAAGTGTCACTACCCTTTTCATAAGAACTATCACCCTTCCTATTGTCTGTCCATATTTCCCCTTTCGTATAACAATTATGATAGATAGGTCATTCGTACAAGCCGCACTTGTCCTGCTTACATATCGTATTACGGTAATGCGGAAGGAGGAAAGAACATGCATAGAAAAAGATGTTATGATACATGCCAACGTTATTTTGGTAAAGTGGTTCGAATTGAAGATCGTGATGGCCGTATTCACTTAGGCAAAATAATCGATGTAACAAACGATTCTGTTTGGATTGAACCAATGCAACAGCGCTCATCTTTTGATACAGGATTCGGATATTATAACGCATATTCAAACGGTGGATGTGATATTTGCGGTGGTATTAGCAGATGTGATAACTGTGGATTTGGATGCGGTGGTGGATTCAGTGGTGGATTTAGTGGCTGTGGATGCGGCGGTCGTGGTTGCGATAGTTGTGGCTGGGGTGGCGGCGGTTGTGGCTGGGGCGTTGAACTCGGATTTGGCTTTATTTTTGGAATTACTTTGGCTGCATTATTTTTCATCTAACATAGTAAAGAGTTGACTATCTTTAGCCAACTCTTTTTCTCTATTTTTCACATATAAAAATCCGATGTCCTAAAATATGTTGATACATAAGCAATACTTGTTCGTGTTGCACCCACGCCTCATACAATTCTTCTGGAATAAACGGTGATACATTCCACTCTGGCTCTTCCATATGTCCTGCAACTGTTTCTGCAATAGTTCCGCCACCTGCAATTGTAATTCTTTTAAAATTTGCTGCTTTAAATAAATGAATCCACTCATTCTCAGTTAATAATTCTTTCATACCATATAACTGTCCAATCTTTTCTTCCTCTTTCTTCTCAATATGTTTTTCGGTAATCATTTCAATGACAACAAGCTTTCCATCCTTCTGTAATACACGATAACATTCCGAAATAACCTTTTCTTTATTTGTAAACGCGAGTATAGATTCTCCAAGTACTAGTTCAAATGAATCATTTAAACACGGTAATCCTTCTACATCGCCTTGAATCAATTGTATATTTAAACCATCAAACAACCATCTATCTTTCGCTTTTTGAATCATAATTTCATTCTTTTCAACTGCGGTCACTTTATAACCCAATTCTTTTGTCATATACGCCGCTGTTTTCCCCGTGCCACAACCTATCTCAAGAACATTTGCTCCATGTCTAAGTGGCAATTGAGCTAATAATTGTTTTGTTAACGTAAAACCACCTGGATGAGCACTCCCTATTCCGTAATAAGCTAAAAAATCAATGTACGAGTTTCTTTTCATGGGATTCTCCCTTTTTTATTTTATATATTCCAGGAAGGAAGAAAAGTGCATAAAAAAAGGGCGCATCGCTCGCGCCCTCTCTCTTACTTATCTTCAGAAATATATGCCCATTTGTAGCTGTAATCTCCACCAACTGGATGGTGAATAATACCTTTTACTTTCGCTCTTTGAACAAGAGCATCGCCACGTTGATATAATGGTGCAATTACAGCATCATCAAGTAACATTTTCTCAGCTTTCAGTAAGCTATCCCAACGCTCTTTCGTTTTCGTTAATAGCTCGCCTTTACCTTTTTCTACAATTTCATCATATTTCGGATTTGAATATCCAGTTTGGTTATGAGGTCCATTTGTAACGAACATATCAATGAATGTCATTGGATCTAAGTAATCAGGTCCCCAACCAGCGTAAGATAAATCATAATCTAGATCTGATTCTAATTTTAATTTTTGTTTAAACGGTTGGTTTTTCAAATTCACTGTTAAGCCCGGTAAGTTCTTCTCAAGCTCTCCTTTTAAGAACTCACCTACTTTTTTCGCATTATCGCTATCGTAGTTTAATAGCTCTACAGTTACTTGCTCTTTTCCAAGTTCTTTTTTCGCTTTTTCCCAATGCTCTTTTGCTTTTTTCACATCTGTTTTTAAAATATCTCCGTTATCTTTACGGAAGTCTTTTCCATCTGGACTCTTCGCAAATTCTTTTGGTACTAAGTAATCTGCAGGTGTAGATCCGTCATTTAAAATTACATTCGTTAAGCCTTTTTTATCATATGCCATTGCAATCGCTAGACGTAAATCTTTACTCTTTAACACTGTATCTTGATTAACACGTTTTTGGTTTAATCGTAAGAAGAACGTTGACGGTGTTTTTTGTGTAAAGAAATCTGGATTTGATTTATATTTATCAACCATTTCAGATGCAAGTGCTGCACGATCGATTTGTCCACTTTCATATAAGTTTACACGTGTACCGCTATCTTTTACTACGTTAAAGTTGATTTCTTCTAACTTAACTGTTTTATTATCCCAGTATTGTGCATTTTTCTTTAACTTCCAACCTTCTTCATGTTTCCAGTCTGTTAATGTAAATGGTCCGTTGTATAACGTTGTATCTGATTCTAAACCGTATTTTTCTCCTTTTTCTTTTACGAATTTTTCATTTAACGGATAGAATGTTCCGAATGAAGTTAATTCTACAAAGTAAGGAACTGGATTTTCTAATTCTACTTCTAACGTGTAGTCATCTACAGCTTTTACACCTAACGTATCAAGTGGTGCTTTTCCATCATTAATTGCTTTTGCGTTCTTTAAATCAAACATAATGTATGCATATTCAGCTGCTGTATTTTTATCTACCGCACGTTTCCAAGCAAACACGAAATCTTTCGCTGTTACAGGGTCTCCATTTGACCATTTCGCATTTTTATTTAATGTGAATGTATATTTTTTACCATCATCACTCTTTTTATATGATTCAGCAACCCCTGGTGCTGCTTTATTATCTTTATCAAGTCGATATAAACCTTCCATTACGTTGTTTAAAGCAAGAAACGATACTTGGTCTGTTGCTTTTGAAGAATCCATAGATGGAATCTCTTGGCTCTCCGTTAAATTAAGTACTTGCTTTGCAGCTAATTTTCCGCCTTCTTTTTCGCCACTTTTCGGCGTTGTGCTTGCCTTATCTTTATCCCCTGATCCCGAGCAAGCTGTTAATGCCATACTCATTACTAGAACTGGTGCTACAACCGCTGTTAATTTTGTCATCTTTTTTCTCTTCATTTTTTTGTACCCTCCCCAATTATATGTACGATATTAACATTTAGAGATTCTCTATTAACTTTCGTTATCAGAAAATTCTTATTAATTAATATTCTACTATTTTTTTGAGTTTTGTAAAGTAGTTTTGTAAATTTTCTAAATATTTATTTTTTTATGATAGTAACTTGTTATTTTACTATTACTACTATATGAATTATCCCCCATCTACTATATGTAAACATACCTCCTCTTATTCTTCTCTATCGCTAAGTTCTATATTTTTCTTATAAAAATGATATCACTAGCTGTCTTATTGAATCCCTTCTACTATTCCTACAGTCAAACTTTAAAAGTGGCCTCAAAATTCCCATGTGCTTATTCTCCTATTCATAAAAAAAGCATTTCAAAAGCATATTAGCCACTTTTGAAATGCTTTCATATTATTTCTTGCCGCCATCCTCAGTTACATACGCCCACTTAAAGCTATATTCTGGACTAATGTTGTGTTTCACAATTCCTTTGACATTCGGTTTCATTACATATGCTCTTCCTGTTTGATATAAAGGAACTAATCCTGCATCTTCTTCAAGGAATAATTTTTCTGCTTTTCCTAACGTTTCCCAACGTTTCTTCGGATCAGACAATAATTCATTACCTGCTTTTTGTACCATTTCATCATATTTCGGATTTGAATAACTCATTTGGTTATATGGGCTCTTCGATTCAAACATATCAATAAATGTCATTGGATCCGAATAATCTGGGCTCCAACCTGCAAACGAAACTTCATAATCTTGCGCTGACTCTAATTTTAATTTTTGTTTGAATGGCTGAATTTTCGTGGTAACTGTTACACCTTTTAAATTTTTCTCAATTTGATCTTTAAAGTAATCAGCAATCTTTTTCGCAGTTCCATCATCATAGCTTAGTAATTCAATTGTAACTTGATCTTTTCCAAGTTCTTTTTTCGCTTCTTCCCAAGCTGCTGCGCCTTTTTTCGTATCATATTTTAGACCATTTTTAAATGTATCTTGATAATCTTTACCATCCGGCCCTGTCGCAAGCCCTTTTGGAACCAATTGATCCGTTGCTTTTGATCCATTATTTAATATAACGTTTGCTAAACCTTTTTTATCAATTGATAATGCGATTGCTTCACGAAGTTTTTTGCTCTTTAACGGTGTATCTTGTCCGTTACGCTTTTGATTTAAACGTAAGAAGTACGTACTTGCTTCTGAATACTCACCATATTCATCTTTGTTCGATTTATATTTATCTACAAATTCTCCTGATAATAATGTAAAGTCAATCGATCCTGTATCATATAAATTTACTTTTGTAGCCACTTCTTTTACAACGCTGTAATTAATTTCTTCTAATTTCACAGTCTTATTATCCCAATATTTATCATTTTTCTTCAGCTGCCAACCTTGTTCATGTTTCCACGATGCCATTACAAATGGCCCGTTATACAATGTTGTATCTGCTTCTAAACCAAACTTCTCTCCTTTTTCTTTTACGAACTTTTCATTTAAAGGATAATATGACGGGAATGCTAATAGATTTAAGAAGTACGGTACCGGTTTTTCTAATTCTACTTCTAGTGTATAATCATCTACCGCCTTCGCTCCTAATTCAGTTCCAGGTTTTTCTCCTTTATTAATCGCTTCTGCATTTTTAATATAGTAAGCAATAAATGCATATTCTGCAGCTGTGTTTTTATCAAGTAAGCGCTGCCATCCAAACACGAAATCTTTTGCTGTTACAGGATCTCCATTTGACCATTTCGCATCTTTACGCAGTTTAAACGTATATTTTTTGCCATCTTCGCTTTTCGTACTAGATTCCGCAGCAGCCGGAATAGGCTTATTATTTTTATCAAGACGGTATAACCCTTCCATCGTGTTCCCTAAAATTTGTGCCCCTAATGTATCAGTAGATTTAGAAGTGTCCATCGTCGGAATCTCTTGGTTTTCCGTACGATTTAATACTTGCTTCGCTGCATATTTAATATCAGATTTTTTTTCTTCCCCACTATTAGATGTAGTAGTCGTTTTCTTTTCCCCACCTGACCCAGAGCATGCTGTCAATGCAACGCTCATTGCTAAAACTGGTACTACAACCGCTGTTAACTTTTTCATCTTTTTTCTCTTCATTTTTATACCCTCCCTAATTATATGTACATTACCAACCCTTGAGAGACCCCTTGTTAATGATTTACTTTTCAGAAAATTACAACTAATGTTATTCTACTCTTTTTTTCGTATTTGTAAATAGTTTTATTTTAAATATTCTGATTTTAATCTTCATAAATTAGTATGATTTATCCCCCATCTACTATATGTACGTACTATACGCCTTATTCTTCTCTATTTAACTGAATTAAAAAAAGCATTTCAAAGTAGCTAAGCTACTTTGAAATGCTTTTTTAACTCTATTATTTTTCAGTCACGTATGCCCACTTAAAGCTAAATTCTGGGCTGATATTATGTTTTACTACACCTTTTACATTTGGTTGTAAAACATAAGAATCTCCACGTTGATATAAAGGTACAATCGCTACATCTTCTTCAAGTAATGTTTTTTCAGCTTTTCCTAACTCTTCCCAACGTTTTTTCGCATCACCCATTAATTCAGTACCGGCTTTTTTCACCATGCCGTCATATTTAGGGTCAGAGAAGCTCATTTGGTTATGAGAATGTCCAGTCTCAAACATATCTAAGAATGTCATTGGATCTGCATAATCCGGATTCCAACCACCGTATGAAATATCATATTGTTGCTCAGATTCTAATTTTAGTTTTTGCTTAAATGGTTGAAGTTTAATGTTAACTGTTACACCTTTTAAGTTTTTCTCGATTTGATCTTTTACATATTCTCCAACTTTTTTCGCATTACCAGTATCATAGTTTAAGAATTCAATTGTAACTTGATCTTTGCCAAGCTCTTTTTTCGCTTCTTCCCAAGCTGCTGCAGCTTTTTTAGCATCTGGTTTCAAACCGTTTTTAAATGTTTCTTGGAAGTCTTTACCGTCTGGTCCAGTTGCTAATCCTTTTGGTACTAAGAAGTCAGCTTCTTTTGATCCATCATTTAAAATTACGTTTGCTAAATTCTTTTTATCAATTGATAGTGCAATTGCTTCACGCAATTTTTTGCTCTTTAATGGCGTGTCTTGTCCAGCACGTTTTTGGTTCATACGAATGAAGTACGTACTTACTTGTGAATATGTGCCAAATTCATCTTTCTTACTTCTATATTTGTCAACGAACTCTCCGTTTAATAAAGCGAAATCAACTTGTCCGCTATCATATAAATTGATAAGAGTTGCTGGCTCTTTAACAACACTGAAGTTAACTTCTTCAAGTTTTACAGTCTTTTTATCCCAATATTGATCATTTTTCTTTAATTGCCATCCTTGTTCATGCTTCCAATCTTTAAGAACGAACGGTCCATTATAAACTGTTGTATCAGACTCTAAACCGAACTTCTCCCCTTTTTCTTTTACGTATTTTTCATTTAATGGGTAGTACGATGGGAATGCTACTAAGTTTAAGAAGTACGGTACTGCTTGCTCTAACTCAACTTCAAGTGTAAGGTCATCTATCGCCTTCACTCCTAGTTCAGCTACAGGTTTTTCTCCTTTATTAACTACTTCTGCATTTTTTATTGGGAAAGCGATAAATGCATACTCAGCAGCTGTTTTTGGATCTAATAAACGTTGCCAAGCATATACGAAATCTTTCGCCGTTACTGGATCACCATTTGACCATTTTGCATCTTTACGTAATTTAAATGTATATTTTTTACCATCTTCACTTTTCGTACTAGATTCTGCCGCAGCTGGAATAGGCTTATTATCTTTATCAAGACGATATAATCCTTCCATCGTATTCCCTAGCATTTGTGAAGATACTGTATCAGTTGATTTTGAAGAATCCATCGTTGGAATCTCTTGTGTTACTGTTCGATTTAAAACTTGTTTTGCTGCTAATTTTTCCCCTGACTTGCTATCTCCACTTGAGTTTGTGCTTGTCTTTTTATCTCCGCCTGATGTAGAACATGCTGTTAGTGCCATGCTCATTGCTAAAACCGGTACTACAACTGCTGTTAGTTTTTTCATTTTTTTCTTTTTCATTTTTGTACCCTCCCTAATTCTAAACGATATCTAATCAAGAATTTTCTGATAATTCTGTTTCTCTCTATATATTTATCAGACGATTCTTACTACTTCTTATTCTACTAATTTTTTAAAATTTGTAAAGTATTATTATTAAAAATTTTTAAAAAATTATTTTCTTACAGTAATATTCATAAAAATTCCATATAATGTTCAAATTCTATTTCTCATCCATATAAATGTACCATTTTAATAGTCTTTATTATGTTTACACATTAAATCCCTGTGAATTATTGTTAATAAATAATGTATATTTTTAGAAACTCCTTTCCTACAAAAATAAAAAAGTCAGCAAAGCTGACTTTTTTATCCGGCCATTTTCTCTTTTTTCATTTCATCTAATACTCTCGTATACTTCTCATTATTGAATTCATTTTCGCTTTTTGCAACAACTACAGTCGCTACACCGTTACCAATTAAATTTACAATCGCTCTTGCTTCTGACATGAAACGATCAACACCCAGTAAAAGTGCTAACCCTTCTAACAGGATAACATTCAGTGCAGATAAAGTAGATGCTAATACGATAAATCCTCCACCTGTTACTGCTGCTGCTCCTTTCGATGTAACTAATAAAATAGCTATTATAGTTAATTGTTGACCTAGTGAAAGATCAATGTGAAAAACTTGCGCTAAAAATATAGTTGCCATTGATAAATATATTGTTGTTCCATCTAAATTAAAAGAGTAGCCCGTCGGAATAACTAAGCCTACTACTGGCTTTGAACATCCGAATTCTTCCATCTTTGTCATCATTCGTGGTAGTACAGATTCCGATGATGATGTCCCTAAAACAATGAGTAATTCCTCTTTAATATGTACTAAATATTTCCACAAACTAAATTGATACAGTTTACAAATAAAATTTAAAACGATAAAAACAAATAATGCCATTGTCGCATATACGCAAATCATTAATTTACCAAGCGGTATTAATGTACTTAAACCATATTTTCCAATTGTAAACGCCATTCCACCAAACGCCCCAATTGGTGCCAATTTCATAACAATTGATAATATGTTAAAGAACACTTTCGACAACCTATCAAAAAAGTCTATAAGAGGTTGTCCATTTTTCCCAAGCATCGTTAAACCTGCGCCAAATAAAATGAAGAAGAATAATACTTGTAATATATCACCTTTTGCAAATGCCTCAAACATATTAGAAGGTACGATATGTAAAAAGAAGTCCCTCCATTGCATTTCCTGTCCGCTTTGTACATATTGTGAAACATCTCCGCCCTTTAACTTGGAAGGATCTAATCCATCTCCAGGACGTACGACATTCGCTATGATAATACCAATGACAAGAGCAAAAGTTGTAACAACCTCAAAATATAATAGCGCTTTCCCACCAACGCGGCCTATCTTTTTCATACTTCCCATACTTGCAATACCAAGCACAATTGTTAAAAAGATAATTGGTGCAATGACCATTTTTATCATATTAATGAACATCTCACCAATTGGCTTCATTTGTTGTCCAACACTAGGCCAAATCGCTCCTACTGCAATACCACAATAACTTGGAATGTTAAATTCTTTACAATTTTCATTTTCAATACTCCCCTGTTTTCTTTCATTTCTCCCATACTATTTCTATCGATGACAATCATTTATTTTATGTGATAGCCCCCTTGTTGTTTAACTTTAACCCCTGTTATTAGGTTACACTATTATGTGAAATTTTTAAATAGTATATAACATTTCAACGTAAAAGATATACTATTAAACAAAAAAAGCAGATATAATATCCGCTTTAATTTTCCTCAATTTGTTTCTCACTTAATCCAAGATGTGTTCTAAGTGTATTACTCAAATTTTGTAAGTCTTTTTTATTAGGATTATAATAATATACCCGTTGCCCATTTGGGCCATTTGGTAAATATAAATCATCACCATTTAGCTGCATCTTCTCAACTGAGCAATCTAAACCATATTTATAAAAAGATAAAATATCATCCAGTGCTAAATTTGTTTTAAAATCACCATCGACGGCCTCAACCATTTTCTCAACTTTTGTAATAGACCCTACATTTTTTAATTTACTTAAAATCGCCTCAATAACAATTTGTTGGCGCTGTCCCCTCATTGCATCACTATCAATATGACGAGTTCTCGCCAAAGCAAGTGCTTCTTCTCCCGTTAATTTTTGAATCCCTTTTTTCAAGTGAATCGTATCAGGTTCATCTTTACTATTTTGTTCAGTAAATTCAACCGGGACATCTACCTCAACACCATCGAGCCCATCGACAATTTTAATAAATGACCCAAAATTAAATTTCACAAAATAATCTACCGGTACTTGCAGTAACTTTTCTACTGCCTCAACAGAAGCTTGTGGCCCTCCATCCTTTCCGTTTTTAACGAAACCACTTCCATATGCGTGTGTTATTTTATCTTTTTTCTTTTCGATTGGAACATATGTATAAGTATCTCTTGGTATACTGGTTAATTTCACTGTCTTATCTTCTTTATTAAACGTAGCTAACAATAATGCATCCGTATGAAATGCACCATTATAGCCCTTTTGCCGTTCTTGATTTTCATCAATTCCCATAATTAACATTGAAACGTTGTGTGTAATTGGCTTTACAGCTTTCTCACGTAAATTTGATTTTTCACCACGCGATAAGTTCAAATTAGATTTTTGTACGAGATTAGAAGTTTTCATATATACATAGGCACCATACCCAACTCCGCCAAATAGTAATACTCCTAACAATACACTTATTATCGTTGTCTTTTTATATTTTCGTTTATTTTTCTTTTCTCTTGAAGGAG
Organism: Bacillus nitratireducens; assembly: GCF_036320425.1. Classification (NCBI taxonomy): domain Bacteria; kingdom Bacillati; phylum Bacillota; class Bacilli; order Caryophanales; family Bacillaceae; genus Bacillus; species Bacillus nitratireducens. Next base: position 607,642 of record NZ_JAUMJO010000002.1, on the reverse strand, counting down.
AGGTATTCTCCATATAGTTCCCTCCGTTTTCTATTCATCTAATAAGTTTTTTAATTTTTCATAATTAGTGCTATCCTTTTGAAATACATTCTCTTTCAATCCTTTGTTTATTTGTATCCATTCAGTCGTAATCGAATATTGAATCATACCTTCATCGAAACTAAGGAACTTCAACATAATCCCCGTATTTTTCTCTACAACCATTTCAAATTTCCCTCTTAAATCTTCAGATGTACTTACAGGCATTTCTATGTTTATTACCCCTTCTATTTTGTAGCAATCAAGTCCAAGATACTTCGTTTCTTTATAACTCCAATCTTTATATCGAATTAATAGATCAGCAAATTCTGATTGAATACTGTACTTAGCGAATCCCACATATTCGTCATCATACCTTTTCTTCTCACCTGATTTTCTCAATAACCTTTCCGTAGGGCTTAATTTTACTATTCCATTATTTCTTTCTTTTGGACTCCATCTCGTCTCTTTATACGTATTATTCTTATCATTAAACTCTTTTTTTCCTTCCTCGCTATAAATCATCGTACTTTTTTTCGATAGCTTGTCTTCTTTAGATGAAATACCACTTTGTTTCTCCGTATCAATCGCATATTTATATGTTGTAGCAATTCTTGTAGAGCTAGAATATTCTTCGAATTGCCCTGAAACATTTTGGAAGTGATCAATTGAATCAAACATCTTTTGATGAATCTTTTCCTTATCTGGATAATTGACGTTCGACTTTATTTCTTCTTCATTCTCATAATCAGAAAACGCATTCTTCTTTACGTAATTAAACATCCCTCCATTTTGTGCAAAGCTCTGTATAGAAAACTCAGACATAGATACAATTGATAGCGTTAGAACAGCGGCACTAATAAACATCATATGTACTCTATAACTCTTTCTTTTTACAGGAAGATTATGAAGTGTATCATTAATTTTTTCGTTTAGTGCCTGTGGCAAGACGGTATTATCCTTTTCTATTCTCTTTTTTAATTTTTCATCAAATGATTTTTCTTTATCCATTTTAACCACCTCCTACTCCATCTTTAATCGCTCTTCTAATTGTTCCCTTGCACGTGACAATCTTGATTTAACCGTGCCTTTTGGAATTTCTAAAAGCGTTGCAATACTTTCTTGATTCATATCTTCATAATAATAAAGTACAGTTACAGCTCTTAGTTCTTCCGTTAAGGACTGAATAGCATTACAAAGATCAATATCTTCATATCGATCAAACGCCACCATATTACTATCATGATCCTCAATTACAATTACTTTTTTATAAGAGCGAATTATATTGTTACACTCATTTATTAAAATTCTAATGAGCCAAGTTTGAAAAAACTCTTCCTTTTTCAGTTTTTTTATATTTTCATAAGCTTTTAAAATTGTTGCCTGCATTGCATCCTCTATATTCGTCTCATCACGTAACATCGCCTTCGCAATGCGATACATTTTTACTTTTTCTGTATGTATAAGTGTCATAAAAGCCTCATGATTACCCTTTTTTGCTAAAGAAACATCTGTTTCTTCTTTTACAATCATCTTATATAAAGGAATTACTTTCACAATTGGTCCTCCTGTTTCAGCCTCTCTATTAATTAAACTTTACACATATTAGACGGAGTATCCTAGAAAAAGGTTCAATTCTTTTTGAATATTTCTACAAGAAAAAATATAAACATTCCATTTTGACTATCCACTTAAATGTTTCTCTAAAAGATATCCCTTCGAATTTACAAACGAAAAAAGCCCACTAATTAAGTGGACTTTCTACTTTACAACGGCAAATCTCTCTTCCTAAACACTACAATTGCTAATATAAAAATGCATAGTGCCCCAACAGTTAAGCCTACACTTACCGGCCATATACTATATGTTCCTTCAGCAATTTCTTTCGGACGAAACAATGTAAACAAGGATATATTTCTCATCCATTCTAACTTATCACTTAATTTACCTACCATATCCAATACGAAAAATAAGATAGTTAAACTTGCTGAATAACTTAGTGCCTTTCTTTCGTCATTACATATACAAGAAAAGAAAAATGAATAAGCACTAACTACTAAAAATATTAGTCCTCCGACTACATTTATCTTCAGGAATAATTCTTTATTTAAGTTATTATCTTGTAGAAACCATTCTGCACCCAATATACCAGCTACATAAGTAACAATTACAATAATTAATAGTCCCAATATGAGAACGGTAGCTTGCGTAATTGCAATTTTCACCCTGGATACAGGTGTTGCTAATAAATATGCCATCGCTCCTTTATCTACATGACGAGCAATTAAATGCGTTGCAACCGTGACGCAAAAAATTGTTAAAATGATAATAAACAATAGGCTATAATATTCACCAGCTAAAAAATCCATTACATTTTGAATTGGACTCTCCATTCCAACAATTTTTTTTACACTATCAGGCATAGCGCTTATTAATTCATTTAACCCTTTCGCTGAAACCATCGATGGGAATATCCAAATTAATAACCATAAATAAAGAGCTGCACCAGTAGCATAACTCAAAATACTTTTTTGCGTTTCTTTCAAACTAGCTAAAAATAGTTGCTTATTCATGCTTTACCCCTTCTTTCTTATCGTAATAATGCATAAATAAATGTTCTAAATCCGTCGCTCTCGTTTGTAGTGCAGTTACATTATAGTTTGAAAGTATTTGTAAAACAGTTTGATAATTTCCTTGCACAATAATTGACGCCTCTCTACCTTTCACTCTTTCAAATTGCAAATCACATTGTCTAAGAGACTCAATTTCTTCTTGAGATGATACCGTTACATCTATTACTTGTCTTCGCATTCCTTGTAAATCATGAATATCTTCTACCGTTACTAAACGTCCATCTTTAATAATAGCTACTCTGTCACAAGTTCTCTCAATTTCAGTGAAAATATGCGACGACATAAGAATCGTTTTCCCTCTTTGCTTTTCCTCTAATATTAAATCTATAAACACTTGTTGCATAAGTGGATCGAGTCCTGATGTTGGTTCATCTAAAATTAGTACTTCTGGATCATGCATAAATGCAGCAACAATCCCTACTTTTTGTTTCATTCCTTTAGACATTTTTCGAATTGGTGTTTTCACATCGAATTGCAGACGCTCTATCAAGTCATCACGTCTCTTCGTTTCCTTTAACCCACGCATTCCTTGCATCAAATTTAAAAAATCTAATCCATTCATTCCTTCAATAAAAGAAATTTCTCCTGGCAAATAGCCAACTTCTCTTTGAATTTTCGCAGCATCTTCCCAACAATCTAACCCGAAAATTGTCGTTTTACCAGCCGTCGGTTTTATAAATCCCATTAAATTACGAATCGTTGTTGATTTTCCAGCTCCATTTGGTCCTAAATAGCCAAACACTTCTCCTTCTTTCACTTCAAATGTAATATCAAACAAGCCTTTCCCATTTGAAAACTGTTTTGTGACATTTTGAACTGAAATCATAAGTCCACCTCATTTTTTGAAATATTTAATGTATGATATTTCAAAATCATTGTACTCCTCACCTTTCATATTCGCAACAACTTTTTGAAATATTTATATGTCCATATTTCAAAAATATTGTTTTCAATTATTTTTTCTTGTATATTTTAAATGAGGTGATTACTTTGAACGGCTTTGAAAAAGTGAAAGAAAAGAAAAAACGTGCCATTAAAGATGCGGCCTTTAAATTATTTTCAGAACGTGGATTTAATGAAGTGAAAATAGAACATATTGCAAAAAAAGCAAACGTTTCTCAAGTTACAATTTATAATCATTTTGGAAGTAAAGATGCGTTATTTAGAGAGCTGATACAAGAATTTATAATATCTGAATTTCAATATTATAAAGATCTTGCAGAAGAAAACTTACCTTTTCATGATATGATGCAAAAAATGATTGTAAGAAAAATGAATACTGGCGGGTTATTTCAGCCTGATATGTTACTACAAATGATGCAAAGAGACGAAGAACTCAGAGAATTTATTTATAATTATCAAAACGAACAAATCTTGCCTTGGTATATAGAAATATTAGAACAAGCACAGAAAAAAAATGAAATTAACCCTCACCTTACTAAAGAAATGATGTTACTGTACATTCAAATGTTCACTAAGTTAGGTGATGATTTCGGAGCACAACTTCTTGAAGGAAATCGCGAAAAACATATACAAGATATCGTTACGATGTTCTTTTATGGACTTTCTGTTCCAGAAAAGTAATTTTTCTCAGGAATAAATAAAATCACAAAAAAGCCCTTTGGATATTTAAATCTCAAGGGCTTTTTCATGTCAAAAAAATGATTAAAATTACTATGATTGGTTACTTCAAAGGTAAGTGTTCGTTCCATGATTGAAATATTATTACGCACATTATCAGGTAATACATGTGTGAACTACCCACCACTTAGCATGTCTTACTAGCTTACTTGAAGTGGGGGCTTCTCGGTTTATCGCTACTTTTGATAGCTAACGAATTTGTCTTAGGACAGCCGAGCTAACTCCCTTGTTCCAAAGGTTATTTCTTACGATTTATATCAATGCTAATAACCGCATGGCTTCCTTCTTGATATTGATAGCTGCGTTATAGTCACGACTGATTGTGAGTCCACATGAACACGCATACGTGCGTTCACATAATGGCATTTCTTTTTTGTTTCCACAACGACTACACATCTTTGTAGAAGGAAACCATTTATCTATTTTTACAAGCTGTTTTCCTTGGTCTTGTAACTTATATGCTAAAAATGTCGTGAACATCCTCCAGCCGTTATCCGCTACACTCTTAGCAAAGCGAAGTGCTTGTGACATTCCTTGCATATGCAAGTCTTCTATTGCTACAACGTCAAAACTCGTAGCTAATTCTTTAGACTTGTGATGAAGGAAATTTTTACGTTGATTGGCGACTTTTTCATGTAACTTCGCTACACGAATGCGTTGTTTATTCCAACGCGCTGAATCTTTCACTCGTCTTGCTAATACTCGTTGTGCCTTTGCTAATCTGTCTAACATCTGACGATAAAAGCGAGGATAATTGGCTTTCTCATCTTCGCTACTCACGTACAATTCAGCCATTGCGAAGTCTAATCCAACTACACTTTCTACTTCTTTTTGAGCGATTTCTTTTTCATATTCGGTCAAAATAGACACGTAATACTTACCAGTTGGTGTCATCGAAATCGTACATGATTTGATGATATGATTTGGCGGGATCTCTCTATGTTGCTTCAATTTCACCATTTTCAATTTCGGTAATTTGATATAACCATGAAATAACATAATATTTCCGTTTACTCGATTCGTTGTATAAGATTTTCTACTTTTTCTATTTTTGAATGTAGGAAAATCACTTTGACCACTAAAAAAATTCTTATAGGCAGTTTGCAAGTTTAATTGAGCGTTAGCCAATGCTAAGGAATCGACTTCTTTCAACCATTCATACTCCACTTTGTATTTCGCAGGAGTAGGGAATTTTTGTTTCTTTAGTTCTTCCTTGTTCTCTTTGTATGTTTCGTATATTTCTTCTCGCTCAGCCAGCATTTTGTTATACACAAAGCGTACACACCCGAAAGTTTTACGAATAAGATGTGCTTGTTCTTCTATTGGATACAGACGAAATTTGTACGCCTTATTATGCTTTGTCATATCAATTCATCTCACTTTTCGCTTCATTTCCCATAAGCTATGACAGTGATCACACAACCTAAACAATAACATGACTATTATCTACGTTCATTGTTATACCAAACTTTACCTCTTATAAGACTGAGTATATCAGAAGCGAAATAAATAGGAAAATCAAATGTTTGGCTGCGCCAAACCGAAATTCCTCTCCCACCTACCGCTAGACTATCGTCTTTCACACGCCCCAGGAAGGAGACTTCTTTCGGATAATGCGTTAAAATATCTTTTATTATTTAAGAAAATAAGCATATCATTTATTCGTTCAGTTTTTTTCATATTTCCCTCCCGAAAAGGTGTCATGTATTGAAACCTTTTTAGTCTATATTATAATTATTAACTAATAAAGGAGTTTTATATTTATGACATTAGAAATAGCTATTTTTCTTTCAATGAATGGGCAAGCAAAGGCGGCAATTAATTTTTATACACGTAATTTAGACGCCAAGAAGTTAATGATTGTTACGTACGAAGAACTGGCGAAAAGAGATCATTCTTTTAAAATTACAAGTGAAAATAAAGATCATATTGCCCACTCTGTTTTACAAATTGGGACTACAAAACTAATGATAGCAGAAGATACAATGAATCCTACTGAACGTTATAACGTTGGAAATAACATGTCACTTTGCATTCAAAGTGCTAATTTAGAAGAAATACAAAGATTTTATAATAATTTAATTTCCGATAAGCATGTGAAAATAATCTCTCCACTAGAAAAAAATATATTTAGTGAAGCATATGGTATTATTGAAGATCCTTACGGCATACAAATCCAATTAATGTATGACAAACGACTAAACTAAATACTTAGTCACATTCGCATATTCCTGTAAAATAAAAAAGACACGAAATTCGTGTCTTTTTTATTTTACAGGAATAACTCTACCCGTTTCACTACTTTCAATAGCCAATTGAATCACTTTAATAACCTCTAAACCTTCTTCTGCTGTTACAGGTGGTTTCTCACCATTTACAATACTATCTCTTACACCCTTATAATACATTTCGTAACAGCCAACTTCTGTCGGAATACGCACTAACTCTTCTTCTGTTTCTAAAGTAGCAAAATTCTCTTCAGAGTCTGCTCCATAACCATTATCTCCTGGCTTCATTCCAGTCTTTAATTGTTCTTCCTGTGAATCCATACCATACTTCACGATAGAACCTTTATCTCCATGCAGTGTAAAATGTGGACCTGCTTGCTTTACGTAACTGCTACTATGTAAAATGACACGCTTTACTCCGTAGTGAAGTACAACATGGAAGTAGTCATCAATTTCTGCACCTGGTCGTTGCTTTATTACATCAGCATGTATCGCATCTGGTTTCCCAAATAATGAAAATGCTTGATCAATTAAATGTGAGCCTAAATCATATAAAATTCCTGATCCTGGTAAATTCTTTTCTCTCCAGCGATCACGTACATGTGGGCGGAAACGATCGAAATGCGCTTCATATGCGTATACATTCCCTATTCTTTTTTCTTCTAACAATTTCTTTATCGTTAAGAAATCATTATCAAAACGGCGATTGTGATACACACTTAAAACGACATTATGTTGCTTCGCTAATGAAATAAGTTCTTCTCCTTCTTCAATTGAAACAACGAATGGTTTTTCCACAACAACATGCTTACCATGTACAATCGCTTCTTTTACATATGGAAAATGCGTTGTATTCGGTGAAGTAATAACTACTAAGTCAATATCAGCACGATTTACTAATTCCTCAATTGTGTCAACAACTTCAGTATTTGGTAATGCTTGTTTCACTACTTCTTCTTTTGATGATAAAATAGCACGAATATCATATTCTTCTATCGTTTGTAATAACGGGATGTGAAATGTTGTACTAGAAAATCCAAATCCTACAATCCCTACACCTATTTTTTTCATGTTGCCCCTCCATTTGTCCCGCTTTAACGGGCAGTAAGATTCCTACCTCAAAATTCAGCGAAAGCAAAGAAATTAGGTGAGGAATCAACTGCTCGTAAAAGCCCGATTAGTTCAACTAATAATCAGTGGGGATAAAGAAAATCCCCACTGATTAAAGTTCCACTTTATGAGAACGATTTCATTTCATTATTATAACAAGATTATTTTTATATACATAATGATTTGCTTATAAAAAAGCATCTTGCTATGAATGATAGCAAGATGCTTCCTTTACTCCGTTCTTTTCTTCGTCCACGTTTCTACAACTTCACCAGTATCATTAACATCTAATACTAAACTACCGTTACTATACCGGTCTTTATTTCGATACGCTTTCGGATCAATTTCTTCTACAATGTGTTTCTCTGTCTTCATGTAAATTAGTTCATCGTCTCGCACAATTTCAATACCGACAATGCGGTACGGATTACGCTTTAACTCTTTGAAAATAACAAGACCTCGCTTCGCCCTCGTTGATTTCTCAATTTCTGATGCTTTTAGACGTTTTACAGCACCTCGCTGCGTCACGAGAATAAGTTGATCTTTTTCACCATTTAACGGTTTACCAGAAGCGACATAATCATCTTCTTTTAAATTAATTGCTTTTACACCAGCGGCCCTTACACCAACTGGACTTACTTCATCTTCATGGAAAATAAGTGCATATGCACCATGAGTTGCAAGAACAATATCACTCGTTCCATCTGTCGCAAATATATCAACAACTTCATCTTCTTTTTTCAAGTTTACAGCGACGAACGCTCTTGAATAACGTTGCACTTTATATTGGTTTAATTCGGTTTTCTTAATCATACCGTTTCGTGTAACAAATACGATAAATCGTTTTTCTTCTTCAAAATTCGGTACGACTGTTGCCCAAATTAACGTTTCATCTCGCTCGAGTGTAACAAGATTCGCAACGTGTTGACCTAAATCTTTCCAACGAATTTCTGGCATTTCATATACAGGAAGATAAATATAATTTCCTTTGTTCGTAAATAAAAGAATGGTTTCTGTCGTGTTTGTATCGAAACGCTCTAGTAAGATGTCACCCTCTTTCATACCGAAGTCTTTCCCGTTCGATGCATTATGCGAACGCCAACCTGTTCGTTTCACATATCCTTCTTTCGTTACAGTAACGATGACATCTTCTTGCGGAATCATAACTTCCACATCAATTTTAATTTCTTCAATTTCCTCTTCAATTATCGCACGGCGATCATCACTATATGTTTTCTTTACTCTCTTCAAATCTGTTTTAATAACTTGAAGAAGCCTTTTTTCACTTTGTAGAATCGACTGTAACTCTATAATTTTCTTACTAAGTTCAGCTGCTTCTTGCTCTAGCGCTGTAATATCTGTATTCGTTAAACGATATAGTTGCAACGAAACAATTGCTTCTGACTGCGCCTCTGTAAATCCAAATTTCGCACTTAAATTATCTTTCGCATTACGCTTATCTTTAGACCCACGAATTGTTTCAATCACTTCATCTAAAATTGATAATGCTTTCTTTAAACCTTCTACAATATGCTGACGATTTTCTGCTTTTCGTAATTCATATTGTGAACGTCTCGTAACAACTTCTTTTTGGTGTCCAATATATGCATCCAAAATTTTAGGTAATGTCATAAGTGTTGGACGACGATGATTTATCGCTACCATATTAAAATTATATGGAATTTGTAAATCTGTATTTTTATATAAATAATTTAAAATGCCTTCAGCATTTACTTCTTTTTTTAATTCTACAACGATGCGAAGACCTGTACGATCTGTCTCATCACGCACTTCAGCAATTCCATCTAGCTTTTTATCTAGACGTAATTCATCCATTTTCTTAACAAGGTTTGCTTTATTTACTTCATACGGAATTTCTGTAATAACGATTTGTTGCTTCCCACCACGAATCGTTTCAACTTCTGCTTTTCCGCGAATAATAATTTTACCCTTCCCTGTTTCGTACGCTTTTTTAATACCATCAATCCCTTGAATAATACCACCTGTTGGGAAATCTGGCCCTTTAATGACTGTTAATAAATCATCAACAGTACTATTCGGCTTATCAATACGCATCATCGTCGCATCAATTACTTCTCCAAGGTGATGCGGAGGAATTTCTGTTGCATAACCCGCTGAAATCCCTGTCGATCCGTTCACTAATAAGTTCGGGAACATTGCCGGTAATACGACTGGTTCTTCACTCGTATCATCGAAGTTTGACACAAATTCTACTGTTTCTTTATCAAGATCACGTAATAACTCAGATGCGATTGGTGATAAACGCGCTTCTGTATAACGCATTGCCGCTGCTGGATCGCCATCAACACTACCATTATTACCATGCATTTCAACTAAAACATTACGTACTTTCCAAGTTTGACTTAAACGTACCATCGCCTCATATACAGAGGAATCTCCGTGTGGATGGTAGTTACCAATAACATTACCTACTGTTTTAGCTGATTTACGAAACGCTTTATCATGTACATTTCCTTCTACATACATAGAATATAAAATACGTCTTTGTACCGGTTTTAAACCGTCACGCGCATCTGGAAGCGCACGGTCTTGAATAATATATTTACTATAACGTGCAAAGCGGTCACCTAACACGTCTTCAAGCGGGAGGTCATGAAACTTCTCTGCCTGCATGTTATTCCACCTCCGTCTCCATAATCATTTCATTTTCTAAAATATTTCCCTCTTCTTGCATACCAAATTGTACATTTCGTTCGATCCATTTACGGCGAGGTTCTACTTTATCACCCATCAATGTCGTAACTCGACGCTCAGCTCTTGATGCATCGTCAATTTTCACACGAATTAACGTACGTGTTTCAGGATTCATCGTTGTCTCCCATAATTGATCGGCATTCATTTCGCCAAGTCCTTTATAGCGCTGCAACATATAGCCTTTACCGACCTTTTTTGTTACACCATCTAACTCTTCATCAGACCATGCATATTCAATTACTTCACTTTTCCCTTTTCCTTTACTTACTTTATATAAAGGTGGAAGTGCGATAAATACTTTACCAGCTTCAATAAGTGGTTTCATATAACGGTAGAAGAACGTCAGTAGTAACACTTGAATATGTGCTCCGTCCGTATCTGCATCGGTCATAATAACAACTTTATCGTAGTTAATATCTTCAACAGCGAACTCATTCCCTACGCCACCGCCAATTGCGTATATAATCGTATTAATCTCTTCATTCTTAAAAATATCAGCAAGCTTTGCTTTTTCCGTGTTAATTACTTTACCACGTAATGGCAATACAGCTTGAAAACGGCGATCTCGCCCTTGTTTCGCAGAACCACCGGCAGAGTCACCCTCTACTAAATATAATTCATTTTTCTGCGGATTACGTGATTGCGCAGGGGTTAACTTCCCGCTTAAAGTACCTTCTGATTTTTTCTTCTTCTTACCAGTACGCGCTTCTTCTCTCGCTTTACGAGCAGCCTCACGTGCCTGCGCTGCTTTAACTGCCTTTCTCACAAGAAGTGTAGCAACATCCGGGTTTTCTTCTAAAAAGTAAGCTAAATGCTCAGATACAATTGCATCAATTGAAGAACGAGCTTCACTTGTACCTAGTTTCCCTTTCGTTTGCCCTTCAAACTGAAGTACTTCTTCTGGTACACGTACAGAAACGATAGCCGCTACACCTTCACGAATATCTGTACCTTCTAAGTTTTTATCTTTTTCTTTTAATAACGATACTTTACGAGCATACTCATTGAACACACGCGTCATTGCTGTTTTAAATCCAGCTTCGTGTGTTCCCCCATCTTTTGTACGTACATTATTTACAAACGAAAGAATGTTTTCTGAATAGCCATCGTTAAACTGGAATGCTAACTCTGCTTCAATTCCGTTTTGTTCACCAGTGAAGTATACAACTGGATGAATCGAATCTTTCTCTTCGTTTAAGTATGAAACGAAAGCTTCAATTCCTGTTTCATAATGAAATACATCCTCTAAATCATTACGTTCATCTTTTATCGAGATTTTCATTCCTTTTAATAAGAATGCAGATTCACGTAATCTCTCACATAATGTTTCATAATTGTAATTTGTTGTACTGAAAATAGTTGTATCTGGTTTAAAATGCATTGTTGTACCAGACTCTTTTGTCTTCCCGATTTTCTCTAACGTCGTTGCAGGAATACCACCATTTTCAAAGCGTTGTTCATAAATGCTTCCATCACGTTTAATCGTTACTACTAACCATTCTGACAAGGCATTTACAACTGATGCCCCAACACCGTGTAAACCACCACTTGTTTTATAGCCACCTTGACCAAACTTACCACCAGCATGAAGTACAGTTAAAATAACTTCAGGTGTTGGTTTCCCAAGTTTATGCATTCCCGTAGGCATTCCTCGCCCTTTATCAATAACACTAATACTATTATCTTTATGTATTACGACAGAAATTTCGTCGCCAAATCCCGCTAACGCTTCGTCAACGGAGTTATCTACTATTTCATATACTAAATGATGCAATCCACGGCTATCCGTACTCCCGATATACATACCCGGGCGTTTTCGAACGGCTTCAAGTCCTTCTAGCACTTGAATTGCATCTTCATTATATTGGAACTGATGCTTCGCCAAACTCCTTGCCCCTTTCCTAATCAAATCAGAACATATGTTTCTATTATAGAATAACGCCTCGACTATAGTTTTGGCAAGTTATCTTATCTATTTTATATACCATTTTCAATAGAAAAATCCTTGTTTTTTCACAAGGATTCCTCTAGGCTACTATTTCAGAAAAATAATCGTTTGTCAACGAGAAATGGATATGTATTCCAAGATTATACATTCCAAACCTTTATCATGATCCAAATGATCAATATCCAAAACGGGATAACAAGTAACAATCCCCAAAAACAGCCTTTAAAAAATCTCATGATGAACACCTCGTTCATCTACCCCATCATATATAAGGGGCGGAATTAACATTTCCGTTACCAAAACATAAACTACTTTGTCATCGCATGCTCTACTTTAATACAACGATCCATTATTACAGTATAGCCTTTTTCTTGTAAAAGTTTATATGTATCTTCATCTTGTACTCCTAATTGTGCCCAAAAAACATCTGCATCAATCTCTACAAACTCTTTCGCAACATCCATTAAAAATTCTGAGCGGCGGAATACATTTACAATGTCAACATGTTCCTTAATATCCTTTAGTGAAGAAACTGCTTTTTCTCCAAGCACCTCATCTACTGTTGGGTTTACCGGTATAATACGGTACCCTGCATCTTGCATTGCTTTTGAAACCATATACGATGTACGTTCTGCTTTATCCGATAATCCAACAACCGCAATCGTTTTGCTTTTCTTTAATACTTCACCAATTTCCGTACGAGTTGGGTTTTCAATTGTCATAATTTATCCCTCCTATTCCTTTAGTATAGCCGATAAAGAAAGTCTCTTTCAACATGAAAGAGACTTTCTTTTATTCCGATTATTGATTCTTTGTAGCTGAATTATCTGCTAGTGTAGCTGTTTTCGTCATTTTTTGACCGTTGCGATAGAACGTAACTTCTACTTTCTCGCCTACTTTTTTCTTTTCATATAAATATTTACGGAATTGAAGTGAATTTTCTACTTTTTGATCATCTAATGATACTACAATATCATATTGCTCTAAACCAGCTTTTTCTGCTGGTGATACTGGATAAATTTTACCTAACACAACGCCATTTGTTACTTCTTTTGGTACTTTTAATTGGTTTAATGCATAAGCTTGCACATCTTCTAATGAAACTACACCTACACCAAGAGCTGGTCGTTTCACTACTCCGTCTTTTTCAAGCGATTCAATAACTGGTTTTGCGACATTAATTGGAATTGCAAAACCAATCCCCTCAACTTCTTGCTGCGCAATTTTACTTGAGTTAATTCCAATTAATTCACCGTTTTGGTTAAATAATGCACCGCCACTATTACCAGGGTTAATCGCTGCATCTGTTTGAATAACTTGTGCTTGCCAATCTGGACGTTTGTCCCCATCAATATCTACTGGAATTTCACGTTCTTTACTACTGATAATACCTTCCGTTACACTACCGTCAAATCCAAGTGGGTTACCGATTGCAATTGCTTTTTCTCCAGCACGAAGTTTACTAGAATCACCTAAAGTTGCAACTTTATTAACAGCAGATCCATCAATCTCTACAACTGCTAAGTCTAACCAAGGGTCCTTACCAACTAACTTTGCATCAACTTGCTTTCCGTCGCTCAATTTAACAGCAAGTTTATTTGCACCATCTACAACGTGGTTATTTGTTACAATATATGCTTTATTTCCTGATTTTTTATAAATAACACCTGATCCTGTGCCAGCTGTTTGCTCTTGTTCTGCCGGTTGCATTGCAAACGGATCAATAGTCTTCTGCATATTAATTACACCAACTACAACATCCTTTGCCCCTTCAACCATACCTGGCAAATCAGTTTCGCCCTTCGCTTTATTAACAACAGGAGCTAGCGTACCTTCCACTTGTTGATTAGAATTGAATGATGAAACTGCCGCGCCATTATTTTGCATCCATGGCATGTAAGGTGCTGCAAAACTAATTGTAACAGCCCCGACTACAGCTCCAACTAAACCTGTAAAAAAGTATCCTTTTTTACTACCTGATTTTTTCATTTCTCTCGTTTCACTATGCTCTTCATTTAAATTCGGTCCGTCGTAATATCCCATGTTTTATTTCCCCTCTCTGGTGAACTCGTACTTTCAGTATAGTCACTTTTTGTGTCCTTCTTGTGAACTCATCGTGAAATCCAATTTAAAAAATACTCCTATCTATCATTGTAGACAAGAAAAGTATTTTTTGTACATTCCACCTACAAAGGAGAGTATAAATTTGCTATATCCCGAAGCTAAAGTGCATAGTAACTTAAAGGTTATTCTTCAAACTTATAACCAACTCGAATAACAGTACCGATATGCTTCGCTTTATCTCCTAGTTTATTTCGTAGTTTTTTAATATGAGTATCCACCGTTCGGTCATCACCGTAGTAATCATATCCCCATAACTGATCTAATAAATGTTGACGTGACAACACAATTCCTTTGTTCTCCATTAAATAAACAAGAAGTTCAAATTCCTTATGTGTCAATATAATTTCTTCTCCATCGACTAAAACGGTTCTAGATAGTCGATTCACTTCTATTCCAGCTAAAGACATAGCATTTTCTTCAGTTACACCTACCGCACCATCCGCACGTTTCAATAATGTCTTTGCTCGAGCTACTAACACTTTTGGACTAAAAGGTTTTGTTACATACTCATCTGCACCTAATTCGAACCCTAGTAATGTATCATCCTCATCTGAACGTGCTGTTAGCATAATAATTGGTACTGCTGATTCTTTTCTAATTCGTCTACAAACAGACCATCCATCTATTTCTGGTAACATAATATCTAACATAATTAAATCAATTTCATGCTCTGCAAATAATTCTAACGCTTTTTTTCCGTCTTCTGCTTCGATTACTTCAAAGCCTTCATTACGAAAATAATCGCTAACGATTTCACGTAATCTTCTTTCATCTTCAACAAGTAATACTGTTTTATTCATATAATCTATCCCGCCTTTTTACTCTTTCAATCGAATAATACGTTGATTGGAGCTTCCGCGAAATGGAAGTGTTAAATCTTTTTTCTCGATTTCAAATCTTCCATCGACTAAAACATCCCCATAATGTAACAACTCTATCATATCATTATTTTGAGAACTCTGTATCTCTTCTAACGTATAACCTGTATACATCCATAGACTTTTTTTCAAATCTTTCACAGCTTTTGCTACTTTTTTCACTTCAGCAGCTTGGAAGAATGGATCTCCACCTGAAAATGTTACATCAGTTAATGGATTACTTGCAATCTCTTTCACAATTTCTTCTACTGTCATTTCAGTTCCGTTGCAAACATTCCAAGATGCCGGATTATGACACCCAAAACAACGATGCGGACAGCCCGCAAAAAACACGACTGTCCGCAATCCTTCTCCATCTACTACACTATCATGAATGATGTTCATAACTTTCATTTATGCTTCACCCGATCCATCTCTTCACTACGTTTCGCACTATTCCATTTCGACATATCTCCTACAAGATAGCCCGTTATACGGCGAATTCTTTCTATATTAGCCTCATCTTCATTTCCACAGCTTGGACATTCATTCTCAATAACTCCGTGATAACTACAGCACTTACAACGATCAACTGGATGATTAATTGAACCGTATCCAACGCCATTCTCTGCCATCGCTTGCACAATTTGCTTTAATGCCTTTTTGTTATGCATAGCTGCTCCGTCTAGTTCAATATACGTAATATGTCCCCCGTTACATAGGGCATGGAAAGGTCCTTCTAAACGAATTTTATTTATCGCTTGAATGTTATAGTAAACTGGGATATGGAATGAATTCGTATAATAATTATGGTTCGTTATACCGCTAATCACACCAAATTTCTCCCTATCTTTTTTCACAAACTTCCCTGATAAGCCTTCGGCAGGAGTTGCAATTACTGAGAAATTCAGTTCATGTTCTTCTGTCGCTTTATCCATTCTATCTCTCATAAAGGAAATGATTTCATACCCGAGTTTCCATGATTCTGCATCTTCTCCATGATGCTTTCCTGTTAAAGCTACTAAACATTCCGCAAGACCGATAAAACCAAGACTTAACGTCCCTTGTTTTAAAATGGATGCTACAGAATCTTCAGGCTGTAACTTTTCTCCACCGCGCCATACACCTTGTGAATATAAAAATCGAAAATCTCTCGCTCGCTTCGTACATTGATACTCAAATCTCTCTAATAATTGCGTAATTCCTAAATCTAAATAATAATTTAACGCTTCAAAGAACGCTTCTTTTGAACCACTAATTAACGCTAATTTTACTAAGTTTATAGACGTAAATGATAAATTCCCTCTTCCAATCGCTGTTTCTTCTCCATGTATGTTAGACATAACACGGGTACGGCATCCCATGTAACATACTTCACTTTCCGGTCTTCCATCATAATGCACTGCATTAAATGGCGCATCTAAAAATGAAAAGTTAGGGAATAATCGTTCAGCCGTTGTCTCTAACGCTAATTCAAATAAATCATAGTTCGGATCACACTCTTCAAAGTTCACACCTTTTTTCATTTTGAAAATTTGAATAGGAAAAATCGGTGTTTCCCCTTTACCAAGACCAGCCTGTGTCGCTTTTAAAAGCTGTCTAACTAATAACCGTCCCTCTTTTGATGTGTCTGTTCCATAATTTATAGAAATAAACGGTACTTGTCCCCCGCCCCTACTGTGCATACTATTTGAATTATGAATGAAAGCTTCACACGCCTGATACGTATCATTTTCTGTTTCTTTCCATGCAAATTCTTCTATTTGTTCTTTCGTAAGCGGATATGACTGTAATCGTTTCTTATGTCTCGCTACTGTTTTTCTCACATATGGAGCTAAATCAATATCAAAGAGTGCAAACGATTGACCACCATGCTGCATGTTTTGATTTGCTTGAAAAATAATTGAAGAAAGCGCCAACGCACTTTTAATGTCTTGCGGTTGTCTCATATGTCCATGTCCAGTATGAAAACCGGTAGCAAGCATTTGTGCTAAAGGAATTTGCGAACAAGTCGTCGTTCCTGTTGCATAAAAATCCAAATCATGTGGATATAATATATTTTGATCTATCGCTTTTTTCACTTGATCTGATAGTAAATTTGCTACAGCATAATACTTTGCGCTTTCAGATGCGAACGTTCCCATCACTCCCATTGGAGATCGGCCATCTACATTTGCATTTTCCTGCATTAAATCTTGTTCATTACCGTGTATAATTGTCTCAAATACTTTCATTAATTCTTCTCCACGTACATTTTGTTTCAACATTCATAACCCCCCACCAACATGTTGTTGTCTTTTGATTAAAATCATACAACATATAGTTCTAGTGTATTTGTGAAAAATGTAACATTCCTGTGAAATTTTTTTAAAAAATTAATGACTTTTTCATTTGTAAAAAAGAAATGTGCTCTTTACAAATGTATGGTACAATATACGGGAAAAACTCTTTTTACCCTTTATCAACACATTTGTATAAAGGAGACTGAACTCATGGTTATTACATATCTTTTATTTATCGTTGCCTACTTACTTGGCTCGATTCCGTTTGCATTAGTCGTTGGAAAAATCGGCTATGGAATTGACATTCGTGAGCATGGAAGCGGTAATTTAGGCGGAACAAATACATTCCGTACACTAGGGAAAAAAGCAGGTTTCATCGTTACAATTGCTGACATTTTAAAAGGTACATTAGCAACAAGTCTACCGATTATTTTCGGATTAGATGTTCACCCACTATGGTTTGGATTAGCAGCTGTTCTTGGACATGTATATCCAATCTTTGCGAAATTCCGCGGGGGGAAAGCAGTTGCAACTTCTGCTGGGGTGCTATTATGCTATTCACCAGTTGTTTTTGCAATATTAGCTGTTGTCTTTTTCAGCCTTTTATTTACAACAAGATACGTATCACTTTCTTCTATGGTAACAGCTGTCGTTGCTGTTATCGCATCCATTGTTAGCGGGGATAAAATCTTCATTATTGCGATGTGTTTATTAGCAGGTATGGTTATTTATAAACACCGTGCAAATATCGGACGAATTATAAATAAAACTGAACCGAAAGCAAACTTTTCAAAAAAGCAAAAATAAGATCGTAACCCACATAACGCAAAAAGAAAACGTGAAGCATATTAATAGCGTCTTTTTGCGTTATTTTTTATACTAAAGAAAAAGCAACATAATTTGGAGGAACTGTACATGAATCTTTCCGTAACAAAAGAAGCAGCACAATGGTATAAAAACGAATTAAACTTACAATCGGGTGAAACACTACGCCTTTTCGTACAATACGGCGGTTGCAGTACTGTGCAAAAAGGACTTTCTTTAGGTATTCGTAAAGATGACCCTGCGCACCCTGCTGTTCAAACTCAAGAAGAAGGTATTAACTTCTTTATTGAAGGCGATGATGAGTGGTTCTTCGATGGACATAATTTATCTGTTACATTTAACGACGGTGATGATTTCCCTCAATTTAATTATGAAAAATAAAAAAGCGTGGCTTCTGCCACGCTTTTTTATTTCTTTTTAATTTCCTCATATTTCGCATACCACTCAGGATATAATTTTTTAAATGATACAGGGCGGAACCCTTCTTTTTTCGCACAAATATTCGTTGTACTTGCAGTAATGCAAAGCTCACCATCACCGTTATATATTTCATAACCATATACAACACGAAGTGGACTCACAGTATCAATCCATGTTTTCACAATTGCTTTTTCTCCGTAACGCATTGCTTTACGATATGAAATTTGCAAGTCTAATACAGGAGAAATAATTCCCTCTTTCTCCATTTCAACATATGAAAATCCTAATTCTTGTATAAGTTTAGTGCGCCCAAGTTCCAGCCACACTAAATAGTTTGAATGGTAAACAACACCCATCTGGTCTGTTTCCGCATAGCGGATTTCAACTTCATGTTCTGCTACAAACATTTCTATTCGCCTTCTTTCACTTCTGCTACCTTGCATACATTTAATCATAATACAGTGGAATCAAAAATAAAATAAAAACAGTGAATCTTTTACCGAAAGGGGCAAGCACATGATCCAAATTGTAACTGTTCGTAGCGGTGATAGTGTTTATGGTTTAGCATCAAAGTATGGATCTACACCTGAAGAAATTGTAAAAGACAATGGACTAAATCCAGCTGAAACACTCGTTGTTGGTCAGGCACTTATCGTTAATACAAAAGGGAATAATTATTATGTACAGCCTGGTGACAGCTTATATCGAATTTCTCAAACGTATAACGTTCCTCTCGCTAGCTTAGCTAAAGTTAATAATCTTTCATTAAAATCTATTCTCCATGTCGGACAACAATTATATATACCAAAAGGCACAAAAAGAGCAGTAGAATCCATCGCTTATTTACAGCCTTCAACAATACCTATAAAAGAAAGTTTAGTAAGTGCTACACGTGCTATTAATCCATTTTTAACATATTTAGCCTACTTCAGCTTTGAAGCAAAAAGAGACGGCACTTTAAAAGAACCAACGGAAACAGCGAAAATCGCTAATATTGCAACACAAGGTAAAACTATCCCTATGCTCGTTATTACAAATATTGAAAATGGAAATTTCAGTGCCGATCTAACCTCGGTTATTTTACGCGATGCAACAATTCAAAACAAGTTTATTACTAACATTTTGCAAACAGCTGAAAAATATGGCATGCGAGACATTCATTTCGATTTCGAGAGTCTGGCACCTGAAGATCGCGAAGCGTATAATCGTTTTTTACGAAATGTGAAAACACGTTTACCTAGCGGGTACACATTAAGTACAACGCTTGTACCGAAAACAAGTTCCAATCAAAAAGGGAAATTTTTTGAGGCTCACGATTATAAAGCACAAGGACAAATTGTTGATTTCGTCGTCATTATGACATACGACTGGGGTTGGCAAGGCGGGCCACCGATGGCGATTTCTCCTATTGGTCCTGTGAAAGAAGTACTTCAATATGCAAAATCTCAAATGCCACCACAAAAAATTATGATGGGGCAAAATTTATATGGTTTCGATTGGAAACTTCCGTTCAAACAAGGAAATCCACCCGCAAAAGCAATCAGCTCTGTTGCAGCCGTTGCACTAGCTCGTAAATACAATGTTCCTATCCGCTATGATTTCACGGCTCAAGCTCCTCATTTCAATTACTTTGACGAAAACGGCGTACAACACGAAGTTTGGTTTGAAGATTCACGGTCCGTTCAAAGTAAATTTAATTTAATGAAGGAACAAGGTATAGGCGGCATTAGCTATTGGAAGATTGGTCTACCATTCCCACAAAATTGGCGTTTACTCGTTGAAAACTTCACAATCACGAAAAAGGGCTGACATAAGTCAGCCCTTTTTTTTCATATTGCTGTTGAAAATACACCTTTAATTCTCTCACAAAAAGAAGAATGATAATATCCTTCTTTTCTAACCGTTATCTACAATTGGTTGTTTGCCAGTTTGGTCTTGCATTTGCTTCCCTTTATTGCCACCAGCTTTTTTCGATTGTGTTCCAATTTGATTTGGTGCAAAGTCTTTTGAATTCTTTTTCGGATTACCCATTACTATCGCCTCCTTAACACTAGTATCGTACTAGTGTTAAGAATTATTCAGCCTGCTTAAAAAGTCTCATTTCATAACGTTTTTCAATACGTTCTTCAATTCGATCGATTGCATCACGATCGCTTAATAATTGTTGTTTATTTTCATTTACAAGTTCTTCAAACGATTTGCGGCGACTTCTTCTCATGCTGTTCACCCTCTCTCCTTCACTTTCTTACTACATAGTATGAGCAAACGAAAAACTCTTTAATCAGATTTGCAAGAAAATTTTATGTTTTAATACTCCTAAAAAAACTCCGTGCACAATATTTTGCACACGGAGTTTTTTTATACCATAACATTTAAATACTCTTTCAATTTTTCATCTGCATTCTTTTCATTTTCTTTATAATCATGAAGCGCCTGTAATACAAAATCATACTGTTCTAAAATATAACTTTCTAATTTCAAGACATCCTCTAAGCTATTAAGCATAATTCGCGTAGTACCAACTTCACTTTTTAACGCCGGTTCACATATTAAGCTCGTACATATTCCCTTTACATCATCTTCTAATATCTCTGTTAATACGTATTTCTTTCGCCCTTTTACCTTTAATCTCATAACTGGATAAAAAGCTTTTACATCTAGATAACTACCTACGTTCATACAACGTAGCCATTCTACATTTCGTTTATTGCGTACAAGTATTTCTCTTACCGCTTCGTATACTACGGTTTCATCAAGTACTTCCTTATTTACTTTTCGCTTCCCTTCTTCTTCAATAGCTGCACAATTTTGATAAACAGCAGCACACGTAATACAGTCATCAAATGCATTATGAGAACTTAGACGAATTCCAAGCATTCGCTTTAACGTTTCAAGTTTATGATTAGGCGCGTGCTTCATATATTTCTTTGCTAAAAATACAGTATCAATTACTTTATTTTTAGGTTCAGGCAGCCCAAGCATATTTACATTACTTTTCAAAAAACGCATATCAAAAGACGCATTATGAGCGACAATAACATTTGTATGTAAAAATGCTAAAAAGAAAGGTAACACTTCTTCAATCGTCGGTGCATCCGAAACGCGATAATTTGTAATACCTGTCAAACTCGTTATCCGGTTCGGAATTGGACGCTCTGGATTCACATACGAAACAAACTGATCTACTAGTTCATGATTATGATATTTCACTGCTGCAACTTGAATAATTTTATCATTATAAGGGTTAAACCCTGTTGTTTCAAAATCAATTACAACATAATCTAACGGTAAGGATACATTCCCCACTCTATACACCCCTTTATCTCTAAACGTTTATATTTCTTTTATCATAACATGGTGCTATCACTACGTGAAAAAGAAAAGGCAGAAATGGCAACTTCCACCTCTACCTTTTCACCGTTATTTTAATTTAGCAACCCGTTTCTCCATCTCTTTTTGCGTCATCGGTCCAATAAACTTATCCTGAATAACACCTTTCGTATCTATAAAATACGAAGTTGGAATCGTAATTACTTTATACGCTGTTGTCACATCAATGTTCTTGTCCAATAAAATAGGAAAAGTAATCCCTTTTTCTTTAGCGAAATTTCTTACTTTTTCTTCTCCCCCTCCTTTTTCTGAAGGCGTATAATTTATTGCTAAAATTTCTACATTTTCTTTATGTTCTTTATAGAAAGCCTCCATATCAGGCATTTCTTGCTGACAAGGTCCACACCACGTTGCCCAAAAGTTTAAAATAACTTTCTTCCCTTTTAAATCCGATAACTTTACCTTCGCTCCATCTAACTTTGTTAATTCAAAGTCTGGTGCACTCTTTCCTATTTCAATACCGTTCCTTGCGATCATCTCTTTCATAGCAGCTTCACTTTTTGCTGGCCTTTCTTGTACCACTTGATCCTTTTTACCAAACTGATCATAAGCTGCATATCCCGCTAAACAAAGTAACACTACAATAATCGTAAGCTTCCGCCACATTTTATATCACCCTAACGTGTTTATCTTCTTATAACATAATCACCAAAATACTATATACCTTATTTTAGCTTATACGGACAAGCTTGGAAATATTCATATTCGAAATAGTTAGAATATTTTTAGTTAAGATGAAATATTTACCTTTTTATCATATAATTAGAAATAAATACAAAACCTGCGAGGTGATATGTATTTTACAATTACTTATCAACCCTTTTACTTTTATTTTCTTCACTTTACCATTACTATGTATTTGTTTTAGCGGCTTGCTATACAAATTCAAATGGGCTGCTATTATTATTTCTTTTACTGTTCCACTTATTTTTTTCATCATCGTCTCGGGATTTGATATACACCTAACTTTACAAAACTTAGACGCTTGGATTGTTTATAGTGCTGTTTATTCTGTACTTTCCTACATAACAGCAGCACTAATACGAAGAAAACTACACAGATAGAACTTTCAAAAAGGGGGATTTTATGAATTTATTCGAAAAAATACTTTTATATATTCTTAGTTTTATATTTTCCCCAATCGGGATTATCACTTGGATCATCTCGCTCTTCAGTAAAAATCCTAAAAAAAAGCAAGTTGGGCGTATTTGTCTCCTTATCGCTTTAATCTCATTTATCCTTTTAGCCGGTCTCGGTATTCTTAGTTTCTTCACGATGACTACCACCACTACTATACAATAGTTATAGAAAGGATGATTATTTTGGGAGAACATCCTATAAGTAAAGAACTTCGCTATATACGAATATGTTTAGTTGTTTTAGTAATCGTTCTTTTATTTTTCAACGGTGAAAGAGTTGTTGAAATTTCTACAAATCATGATGCCGTAGAAAATGTTTCAACCAGTAATATGACACAGATCGCTGAAAATACATTTGCTATTCAAGAATATAATCCATCACTAAGTAGCGAACATACGGTCAAAATTTTCAAATATAATCCGGATACAAATCAACTTACTCTAGTCAAAGAGTTTAGCACTAACGATACTGAGTCTTATACGTATCAACTTAATAAGAGTGAATAAAGATAAGAGCACTATATAGCTCTTATTTTTTTATTAGCATCTCTTTAAACAATGACTTACACGTTAATAATTCTCTAGGATCCCCGCATTCCACAACAATTCCATTCTTCATGACCACAACTCGATCTGCTATCATCGCCCTCTCGGCATCATGTGTGGTCACAATTCTCGTTACATTCCCTCCTAACCCTTTCAGCATATTCCAAACCACTCCTTGATTACTCAGATCTAATCCCGCAGTCGGTTCATCTAAAACAATGAGATTCGGATTTGATACAATCGCTCGCAATAACGCCAGACGTTTTCTCTCTCCTCCCGAAAACTCTTCACCGCTTTTATGTAGTACAGTTTGAATCCCTTCAGGTAAACCCCTAATAATCGGCTTCACATTTACAAGTTCAATATTTTTTGCTAACTGGTTTTTTAAATACTCTTCCCCGAAATACATATTCTCTTTTACTGTCGTCCGAAAGAAACGAGGTTCTTGCCACACTGTAGTCATACGAGACCCATTACCATAATAAACAATGCTACCGTTAGATGGTTTATACAAACCCGTTATTAATTTTAAAAGCGTTGTTTTTCCTGCACCACTTTCTCCTACAATAATGACGAGTTCACCAGGATTAATTTGCAAATGAATATTTTTAATTCTACATCTCTCTTCGCCGTTCTCTTGAAATGAAACATTTGTTAATCTCACTCCCATCGCTTTTTCTACATTTCTGTCGTCAGCTCCTATATTTAAAAAGCAAAAAACTCGATTTGCCGAAGCAATAGCAACTTGTGTCATCATCAATAAATCACTTGCATAACGAACAGGAAAAAATAACATCTCAATTGTAGCTAATACCGCCACAAGCGAACCGACTTCCATTTCCCCCTTCATTATTTTTTGTGCACCTATAATAAGAACGACTACATATGCGCCTGTTTCTATTACCGTTCCAACTATCCCAATACAATGTTGCAACATCGTCTTCTTTACTTCTGTTTTATAAGCTGTTACTGTAACTCCTTTAAATAAACCAATTGCCCAGCTCTCTTTTTGTAAACTACGCAAATCTTGTATACCTTTTACAAACTGTGACATCATCTCTACAACACTTGATTGATTTTTTTGAGCAATCCCCGCAATATTCCTTACCTTTTTTCCCATAAGCATCGGAACAATTGCACTGAAAAATAAAAACGGAGTTACCCACCATATGAACTGTATATCTATATGTTGTAGTGCTATGAGCGCACCAATAAATTGCGCAAGTGCATGAATATATTCGATTAATATAGATCCATATAACCTTATCCAGTTCGGGATATCAGAAACGACTAATGTTTCTAGCTCTCCTTGTTTTACCTTCTCGCTTTCTTCAAAGGGTAATGAAAAAAAGTGACGTAATAAGTCTATACGCTTCTTTTGTAATATACGTTGACTCGCTTTTGCACTTATATAACCAAACACAAGTGCATTCGTCCACATCATAAATCTACTCCCCACAAACAATGCAATGTACATATATGCATCTTTTAACTCCCTCTGAATAAGATTATCAACAATTAATCCCATTAAAAGTGGTCTAGATAAATTTAAAATGGCAGCAATTATTCCACTACATATGGCTGCTACTACTAATATTTTCTCTTGTCGTAACGATAACAATATTCTTTTATACTCTTTCATGACGTTCCCTCCATTTTTAGTAAAAAGAAAGGGATGAAACCAATTGGTTTCATCCCTTTCCATAAAATAAGGAAGCTAACATACGTTAGCTTCCTTATCATTCATTTCAATTATTTAGTTTGACACTTTTGACTCTTCAATTTTCTCACGAAGAACCATTTGCAGGATACCACCGTGACGGTAGTAATCAATTTCAACTTCACTATCGAAACGAGCCACTACTTCGAATTGTTTTTCTTTGCCTTCTGCATCGATTGCAACTACTTTTACAAGATCGCGTGGTCTAACCGTTTTGTCAATTTGAATTTCAAATGACTCGTCACCAACAAGACCTAATGTTTCAGCGCTATCGCCATCTTTAAATTGTAATGGTAATACACCCATTAATACTAAGTTACTGCGGTGAATACGCTCGAAGCTTTCTGCGATTACTGCTTTAATACCTAATAAGTTTGTACCTTTTGCAGCCCAGTCACGAGAACTTCCCATACCGTAGTCTTTACCAGCAACAACTAGAAGGCCTGTGCCATCTTCTTTATATTTCATAGCAGCATCATAGATAGATGTTACTTCACCAGTTGGCCAATATGTTGTATATCCGCCTTCTGTTCCTGGTGCGATTTGGTTTTTAATACGAATGTTTGCGAATGTACCACGCATCATAACTTCATGGTTACCACGACGAGAACCGTAAGAGTTAAAGTCAACTGGTTGTACGCCGTTTTCTAATAAGTAGCGTCCTGCTGGTGTATGCTTACCGATTGAACCTGCTGGTGAGATGTGGTCTGTCGTTACAGAGTCACCAAATTTACCAACTATGCGTAAACCTGATAATGTTTCAACTTCACCTGGCTCTTTAGATAAACCTTCAAAGAATGGTGGGTTTTGAATGTATGTTGAGTCATTATCCCAAGTATATAAAGCTTCATTTGAAGTTTGGATTTCATTCCAACGCTCATTGCTGTTAAATACTTGCGCATATTCTTTCTTGAACAGTTCAGATGTAACAACATTTTGAACTACGTCTTCAATTTCTTTAGCTGATGGCCAAATATCGTTGAAGTAAACAGCATTGCCATTTGCATCTTTACCGATTTCATCATTTTTCAGGTCAATATCAACAGTACCTGCAAGTGCATATGCCACAACAAGCGGTGGTGATGCTAAGTAGTTCGCTTTTACAAGCGGGTGAATACGACCTTCAAAGTTACGGTTACCAGATAAAACAGATGTTACTAATAAATCGTTTGCTGCGATCGCTTCTTCTAATTCATCTGCTAATGGACCAGAATTACCGATACAAGTCGTACAGCCGTAACCAACTGTTTGGAAACCTAATTGATCTAAATATGTTGTTAACCCAGACTTATCTAAGTACTCTGTAACAACTTTAGATCCTGGTGCTAATGATGTTTTTACGTAATCAGGTACTTCAAGTCCTTTTTCAATTGCTTTCTTCGCAACTAGACCTGCCCCAATTAATACGTATGGGTTTGATGTATTTGTACAGCTTGTAATTGCAGCGATTGCAATTGCACCTGTCTTCATCGTTACTTCTTTATCTTTTAATGTAACCTTCACTTCTTTATCGAACTCTTGCTCATTAAATCCAAGTCCTTGTGTTCCAACTGGTGCTACAACAGCTTTGTGGAACGCATCTTTCATATCTGAAAGTGGAACTAAATCTTGTGGGCGTTTCGGTCCAGAAAGGTTAGATTCGATTGTATTTAAATCAATTTCAACAAGATCAGTGTAAATTGGATCTTTACTGCCTGCTGTATAGAATAAACCGTTCGCTTTACAGTATTCTTCAACAACGCGAATTTGCTCTTCATCTCTACCTGTTAAACGTAAGTATTCTAATGAAATGTCGTCGATTGGGAAGAATCCACAAGTTGCGCCGTATTCTGGTGCCATATTTGAAATT
The DNA here is from genome assembly GCF_036320425.1 of Bacillus nitratireducens. Classification (NCBI taxonomy): domain Bacteria; kingdom Bacillati; phylum Bacillota; class Bacilli; order Caryophanales; family Bacillaceae; genus Bacillus; species Bacillus nitratireducens. The sequence continues at coordinate 580,176 of NZ_JAUMJO010000002.1, read as the reverse complement.
GTTGCACGGTCAGCTAATGGCATGCTCTGTAGTCCATTACCGAAGAACTCAACGAATTTACCAACTACACCTTTTTGACGTAACACTTGCGTTACTTTTAATGCAACGTCTGTTGCTGTAGTACCACTTGGAAGTGTACCAGTTAATTTCACACCGATTACTTCAGGTACTGGGAAGTATGAAGGCTGTCCAAGCATTCCTGCCTCTGCTTCAATACCACCAACGCCCCATCCAAGAACACCGATACCGTTAATCATTGTTGTATGCGAGTCTGTTCCAACTAATGAATCCGGGTATGCAACTAAGTCACCTTCAGCATTTTTCACAGCGTGAACAACTGGTGCTAAATACTCAAGGTTTACTTGGTGTACGATACCTGTTGCTGGCGGAACTGCACGATAGTTATCAAATGATTTTTGTGCCCAGCTTAAAAATTTATAACGTTCTTCATTACGTTTAAACTCTAAATCCATGTTGAATGCAAGCGAGTCTGCCGTACCCGCTCTATCAACCTGTACAGAGTGGTCAATTACAAGGTCTACAGTAATTTCAGGATTAATTTTGTCAGGATCCCCACCCATGTCTGCCATTGCTTTACGAAGCGAAGCCAAATCTACAACAGCTGGAACACCTGTGAAGTCTTGTAAAATTACACGAGATGGTTTAAATGGAACATCGATATCTTGAACATCTTTCGTTCCCCATTTCGCTAAATTTGTAACATGTTCTTCCGTAATTACGCGTCCATCTACTTGACGAAGTACAGATTCAAGTAAAACTTTCACGGAATATGGTAATTGAGATACGTTGCCAACCCCTGCGTTTTCAAGCGCTTTCAATGCATAATAATGATACGTCTTTCCATCTAGTTCAAAAGTTGCACGTGATTGAAATGGATTATGTTTGACCATTATGTTTCCCCCCTGTTAAACGTGACTAAGTTGTCTGAATATAAAATGTAGACAAACTTTTCAATACCTTACGATAATATCTTATTACAACTTTCTAAATAAGTAAATAATAAGAAACTTATGGATTACCATAAGTTTTCTTTATCTTTCTAAATTTGAATAGTGTCCATGCTCTTTATGAATACTATTACCATAAAGTAAAGCGCTCTTTCAGCGTTTTACTTTACGTTCATATATGCTATGAACAACTCATGGTTCGTCTATAAAAAAACATTATAGAGGTGAAAAAATGGGTAAGAGAAAAGCCAATCATACTATTTCAGGAATGAATGCTGCATCCGCACAAGGACAAGGAGCTGGTTATAACGAAGAGTTCGCAAATGAACCTTTAACACCAGCAGAACGACAAAACAATAAGAAAAGAAAAAAGAATCAGTAACGAAAAATCCCAAAAGGTATACCTTTTGGGATTTTCTCTAATGTTTATAACGTAACAACTCCGAAACTGTTACAAATCGATAACCCTGCTTTTTCAGCTCAGGTAAAATTTTTGCTAACGCCGCCACTGTTTGACTACGATCACTTCCTCCATCGTGTAACAGTACAATATCTCCACTTTTAGCATTTTTCACAACATGATTTACAATGGATTCAGTACCTGGATTCGCCCAATCACGAGGGTCTTGATGCCATGACCATAGAACAATTTGATACCCAGCTTTTTTTGCCGTAGTAAATACAGCATCGTTAATATATCCACCTGGTGGACGGAACAACAACGGTTCTTTCGCCCATCTTTCAAAATATTTCTTTCCATTTAAAATATCATTTTCTAATTTTTCATCTGATGAATTACTCGCATACAAATGATTCATCGTATGATTTCCAATTTCATGTCCTTCTTTCAACACTTGTTTTACTAAATATGGATTACGCTGAACTCGAAATCCAATCATAAAAAAAGTTGCTTCCGCCTTATATTGATGTAATAAATCTAGAATTTGCGGCGTGTATGTTGGATCTGGACCATCATCAAATGTGATTGCAATAACCTTTTCATTATTTGGCACTTCCCACGTTACATAGCCAGTTGGCTCTAACTCTTTTCGTAACAACATTTTAGCTTCCACTTTATCCACTTGAAATATATGTACTGCACAAATTAAAGAAAAAATTAATAGTATAATTTTTTGTTTCTTCATATTAGCTCTAAAAGTTTTGAGGTTGTTGAATTCACAACAACCTCATTTACTTTTCTAATTGATCTACATTTCGCATAATATTTTGGAGATTATTTTCGTATTGCTCAAGTTGTGGACGTTGTGTTTCCGAAGCTACTTCTAGCGCATTTTGAATCTGTTCATACGCTTCCTGGACCTCCTGGCGTAACTCTTTTAAATCATGACCGTAGTTTGGATCATTTTTCACAATGTTATTGAATATATTTTCTGCTTGTGTAACTCCTTGCTGTGCAGCTTGAAAAGCTTGTTGTTTATCTTTATGATATGGCATTATATGATCCCCTTTCTGTAATAGTTAGTCCCATTTATCTTTACCCTTTTTTCTAAAAACATTCTCGTATAAATTCGCAAACTTCTCTCATTCTAAATAGGAAGAGGAGGTGTTATATACAATGGGCAAAAACAATCGTGAATCGAAAGAAAAAAAAGGACAACCTGAACCATTAAGCGGATCTCATAAGGTAAAAAACCGTAATCATTCTCGTCAAAAAAATCATGCGCATCATGATATGTAAAACAAAACATTCACACTAGCTACCTTTGCCACATACAATGTTTATATTTTTCCATTTATTCTTCACCCCTGGTTCATTCATGCATAACATAGTATGAATTGAGATTTTACGGAGGGTGTCTTACATGGGCAAGAAAAAGAAGGATTGTCTTTTTCATGTTGATGGTTTCGAAGAATGGATGGAACAATTTTGTTCTGATTCTTGTAGTAATTTTAGTTTTCCAAATCAAATTCATATTGACCTTTGTGAAACAGAACAAGAATACATTTTGGAAACAGATGTACCAAATGTGACCGAACAAAATGTACTCATTAAAAAGATGGAGACAGGCCTAAACATATGCATACTTCATAAAAATACTTCTTTACAGCGGACCATTCCTTTACCCGCTAATATTATTTATAAGAAGATGCTGGCCTGCTTAGAGAATGGATTTTTGGCCATTCATATTTCCAAAAACGAAGTTGCCGATAAGCATGAAAAGAAGGTTCTTTTTTCAAATTGAGAGTTAATATAAATACAAAAATAAGCCCCAGTAACTTGCTGGGGCTTATTTTATTTCGCATGCATTTCTATATTAGAATTTCTATCATATCTTTTTTTCAATAAGCCTTTTGTAACTAAAAGTACAGGAAATGCTACAGTTGAAAATATAGCTAGCGCTAAAAATACTACAAATCCATTTTGATACCCGTAATAATCGAGAAGTACTCCCCCAAACCAAGGACCAATTACTCCTCCAATTCCTGAAAAGCCCATCGCTCCGAAGTATGTTCCTTTCAGATTGGAATCAGCGATCTCATCAATAAATACATCTGTCATTGAGAACATTAAAACTTCTCCAAATGTAAAAATAATTGTACAAATAGCTGCCCCTAACATGGATTCTACTAGTCCAAATCCAAACAATCCCCCGCTCACAAATAACGTTCCAACCATAATAGACGCTAATGGCGTATACTTTTTACACATTTGAATAACAGGGTATTGAATAACTACTACCGTAATTGCATTTAAAGCTAGCATATATGAGAACAACTTTACTCCATCCTGAAATATATGTGCATTTGCAAAGTATTGAGATACTGTCGTCGTTAAATGCGAAAAGCCACAATTACTCAAAATAATACCGACTAAAGCAACTAAAAATACTACATCCTTTCGCAAAATACGAATTGCATTTAACATTGTAACAGGCTTTTCTTTATTTATTTTCTTTCGTTCCAGTGGATACTTCTTAAATTGGAACGCCAATATAGCTGTATATAAAATGTATACTCCAGCTGCTACTAAAAAAGGAATTGTTGATTTTGCGCTTCCAATCTGTAATCCGACAAGTGGACCAATCGCCACCCCAACATTTATTGCACCATAACGCAAATTATATACGAGTAAACGATACTCTGGTTTCGTTAAATCTGATAATAAGGCTCTTGAAGTCGGTTCAAAAAAGGCCCTACATAATCCATTCAAAGCATTTAATATAAAGAAACTTAAAACATGATCTGCAACTGAAAAACCTATAAATACAAACACCCAAACGATCATGGACCATATTATAATCATCTTTCGGCCGAATCGATCCGATAAATTCCCTCCGATAAAACTAGCAAAAACTCCAACAAGTGCACTCATTCCGATAATAGCACCCGTCATTCCAGCTGATACCCCTTTAACAGTCGTTAAATAAATTGCTAAAAAAGGAATACTCATTGAAGTGGCGAACCTCGCAAATAAAGTCCCTATTATAATTGTCATTCCAAGCGGATGAATCTGTTGTAACTTCCCCTTCATCTCTAACCTACTCTCCCTTTTCCTACAAAAAAAAGAAAGCAAAGGATCTGCTTTCTTTTCCCTTTTTATACTTGAGATGTTTGTACCCGAGCTGTTCTCGTTATGTCCATATCAATTCCATATGTAAACTGTAATTCCTTACAAACATCTTTAATTAAAATCGCGACATTATACGTTTCATTAAATTGTAAAACTATGCTTTCTACTTCTTCGTATGTATACTTATATTCTCCTGTAATGACACTTTTTAAATCAAAGCATTCATTAATACAAAGTTGTACAAGTAGTTGGTCATATTTTTCTAGTACATCTTCTTTCTTCCAAAGTAACTCCTTTACATATAACCGATCAAATTTCACACTTTCTCGGTTACAGTCCGTTAAAATCCGGGTCATTTCATTTAGTTCTCGATATAATTCAGAAATATTTCTGCTTAAACTAAGCAGTTTATCTACGCCGTTTTCATATGACATATTTATTCCACCCCCGCATTTTCTTCTTATTATAGCAAGAAAATTCTAAAAATAGTTTCTTTCTTCTGAAATATTAGGAAACTAATTTCAATTGCTTTACAATGAAACTAGCTAACACGAAAGGGGAAAGAAAATTGGAACAAAAATTATATTACATCGACGCTTATAAGAAAGACTTTACTACTAAAGTTATAAAGCAAGATTATAATGCAGAAGGAAACTTATATGTTGTCTTAAATGAAACTGCATTTTATCCAACAGGCGGCGGACAACCACACGACACTGGAACTTTAAATGGTATTCCGGTAAGTAACGTTGAAGAAGTAGATGGAGAAATTCGACATTTCATAGTAGAACAATTAGATACAGAAGAAGTAGAGGGTAAAATAGATTGGGAGCGCCGTTTTGATCATATGCAGCAACATACAGCTCAGCACATTTTATCTGCTGCTTTTTGGGATCATTTTAACATACCAACTATTGGGTTCCACCTCGGAAAAGAAACGATAACAATTGATTTAGAAACGGAAAATTTGCATGCAGAAACAATTGAAAAGGCAGTGCAAATTGCCAACAAAATTGTTTTTGAAAACCATCCGATCCGTATAGAGTGGATGAACTTAGAAGAAGCGAAAACATTACCTCTTCGCAAAGAACCGACTATGACAGAAAATATACGCGTTGTTATAATCGAAAACTTTGATTATAACGGCTGTGGCGGAACACATCCGAAACATACAGGTGAAGTAGGGCCTATTCAAGTACTAGGATGGGAGCGCAATAAAGGTGGTATACGCTTAACGTTTATCGCTGGCTGGCGCACACTAAAATTAATGGGACAACAACAACAAATTATGAAAGATGTTTCTAAACAATTAAACAGTAGCGAAGCTGATATTCCAGCAAAAGTATCCCAACTTCTTACATCCCAAAAAGAAAACGAAAAAGCACTGCAAACAATGAATGAAAAATTATTATTTGCAGAGGCAAATGAACTGCTGCAACAGCCCGCAAAAATACACGGTGGAATACTTATTTCTAAAGTATTTACAAATCGTTCTATGCAAGAAATCGCAAAACTTTCTGCTATTATTACAGAACAACAAGAACATGCAATTACATATTTCGTCATTGAAAATGATGACAAACTACAATGTATTCTTGCTTGTGGAAAAACAGTCACACTCGATATGAACACACTTTTAAAAGATGCCCTTCCTGCAATTGAAGGAAAAGGTGGCGGAAATAAAAAGAGTGCTCGCGGCGGCGGAAAAGCGGTTATGACTGGGGACGAGTTTTTAAATCAACTTGTTTCTTCTTTACAGTCAGCGGTGTAAAATATTTTTGCGAAGGATAGCTAATAGCTATCCTTCATCTCTATTTACAGGCCTATATTTTGTTTCACCCCTTGATAACTCCCTGCATTTGCAAAACCGTCACTTATAAGAGCTATAAAAGTTTGCGAAAAACCATACTGACTTAAATCTTTAATCGGCACCATTTGCACATCTTGAATTGGATTATGATCAAACTCATTAGAAGGTAGCGTAATTTCACCTTCAATCCTTTCAAGCAAAAACGTAATATGCAATAAAGATGGGCTAGCATCCGGTTTATCACAAACATAGAGTAGCTTCTTAATTTTAACTTCTAACCCTGTTTCTTCTCTCATTTCTCGAATCATCGCTTCTTCTAACGTTTCACCATTCTCTACCCTTCCTCCGGGTAAAGACCAATTCCGATTAGCCACTTTTTGCTGTACTAGCAATACTTTTTCATCTTCAATTAAAATTCCAGTAACACGAACTTGCATTACATTTTCCATATGTAATCTCCTCTTCCCATTATATTTACAAATTAATTCTTCCACTAAAAGAACATACGTTTTATAATTAAAGAAAATTATGGAAGAAAGTAGTTGTTACATTCATGCGTCCACCTTTAACAAAGTCTATATCACTTGAAGATTTCCAAAACTATTATTGGTTAAAAGCAGAACTCCAAACATTTTGTCGTGAGCACGGTTTGCCAGCTAGTGGCTCTAAGATTGAAATAACCGAGCGTATCTCACATTATTTAAATACTGGTAAAATATTAAAAAACAGCTCTGGTCAAAAGGTGTGTAAAGCTTCCCTCTCTTATAAAGACCTTTCTCTTCAAACAATTATTACTAACAATCACCGCTGTAGCGAAGATATTCGTGCCTTTTTCAAAGAAAAAATCGGAGCAAACTTCCGCTTTACAATAGCTCTTCAAAAGTTTTTTAAAGAGAATGTCGGAAAAACATATGAAGACGCGATAACGTTTTGGTATGAAGAAAACGAACGTAAAAAAGACCCATCCTATAAAACAACTATCGGCACACAATTTGAATACAATAGTTTTACTCGTGCTTTTTTCGAAGACCCATACAACAAAGGAAAATCAAAAGCTGATGCTATCGCTGCCTGGAATGAAATAAAAGCAAAACCTGGTAGCAATGTTTATGTTCCTCAAAAAGTAGAAAACTAATTATCTTGCTAGTCTTCTACTTTTTCAAATAATAGAGCAAGTCCAATTCCCCCACCAATTCCTAATGTCGCAACTCCATATTTCATATGCTCTCTTTTAGCCTGATAAAACAAGCGTGTTACAAGCATAGCTCCAGACGCACCGTACGGATGACCAAGTGCTATTGCACCACCATTTATATTTAACTTTTCATACGGAATTTGTAACTCCTTTGCACAAGCAACAACTTTTGAGGCGGATGCTTCATTTATTTCAAAGTAATCGATGTCTTCTATTTTTACATTCATTTCGTTTAATAATTTGTTCACCGCAAATATCGGGCCAGTCCCCGGAAAATTTGGATCTACTCCAACTACAGCACTACGAACGAAACGAAGAACAGGCTTGTATCCTAATTTTCGGGCTTGCTCCTCTTCCATTACAAGAACGGCACATGCTCCATCATTTACACCGCACGAATTACCTGCCGTTACTGTACCATTTTGTAAAAATGCGGGTTTTGTTCTTTTAATCATTCTTTCATAATTTATTTCTCGTTTTATAGCCTCGTCTAAAGATCCATTAAACAAAATTATTTCATCTTGTAAATATCCGTTCTCTAATGCTTGCAGTGTCCGTTTATAACTTAGACAAGCGTACTTGTCTTGCATTTCTCGCGTTATATTATAACGATCTGCAACATATTCAGCCGCTAGTCCCATATCAGGATCACCAATTGTTTCAGGTGAAAATCGCGCTCTATTTTGAAAAGGTGATGTACTTGTACTCTCTACTCCTCCTGCAATATAACAATTACCTGCCCGCCTTGAATGAGATGACACGCGGTGCGAATAGCTTCCAATCCAGCACCACATTGCCGATCAATCGTTACACCAGGAATATGATAGCCAAGTCCTGCCTCTAAAGCAGATAATCTTGCAACGTTACCTCCTGGTCCAACAACATTTCCTAATATGACATCATCTATTTCTCTCTCAATTCCTTTGCTTAGAAACGTAAGAAGTGGTGCTGCTAATTGCTGAACTTCATAATCTTTCAACATCCCGTTTTTTTTACCAATAGGTGTTCTTTTCGCTTCTACAATAACCGCCCTATTCATATATCTTCTCCCGGTTTTCAATCATACTTTTTGCTTCGATACGAGCAATCTTCCCGCTATTTGTATAAGGTATTTCATCAACAAAGTGCCATTCTTTCGGTATTTTAAAAGATGATAATCGTTGTAAGCAAAAACTCTTTAATTGTTGCTTTGTAGCACTTCCTTTTACGATAGCGACAGGCTTTTCACCCCAATAACTATCTTTTATACCAACAACAACAATTTCTTCAACAGCTGGATGCGTATATAGCAAACTTTCTATCTCTTCTGGATAAATATTGATTCCTCCAAATAAAATCATGTTCTTCTCTCTACCAACAATATATATAAATCCTTCTCCATCTTGGTAGCCCACATCTTGTACTGTCATCCAACCATCTTTGGTCAATTGCGGAATAATAGCTCCATCCGATACATAACCCATAAAAAACTGATCACTTTTCACATACACAGTTCCTATCTCGCCTGTCCGTACTTCTTCTCCTGCATCATTACATATTCGAACTTGTACATTATGACAAGTTTTCCCCACTGAAGTCGGCTTTCTTTCGCTCTCTTCATCGACCAATACCGTTACAAAGCTTAGCTCCGACGCACCATAAAATTCATATCTTTTTGCATAAGGAAACATATTCTTCATCTTTTCTTTCGCTTCAGCTTCCCATTTCGCTCCTGACGAAATAATTTTCATTTCACTTTCAATTACTTTATTTTCTTTATACAAAGACTCAAGCATTGTAGGGACTGTATACATTACAGAAATATTCTCTATCTTTATACTAGATAGCACTTGAACTGGTACAAACTTTCTCGTTATGTGTACCGTTTGTCCTAGAAATAATGCACTTATTGCCCCGTATAAGAAAAGAGAATGAACAAGCGTCCCAGCTATTAAAATAGAATCTTCCTTTTTCATATAAAAGTCATGTACATTACAATCAAAACTATGAACCCACGACTGTTGCGCACGTAAAAACGCTTTTGCTTTTCCAGTTGATCCTGATGTAAATCCCATATAAAAAGGAGCGTCTTGTACATGTTCTACAGAATGGTATGTAGGAAGAAAGTTCTCAATCATTTCTTTCCATTCTTCAATCTCAATAATCCTTCCTTCTTCGCAGAATATATCATTGAGCCTATACTGCTCCGCCACAATAACATCCGGTTTACTAATCACTAGTCTGTCTTTAAGTTCATCTCGTTTCCATTTTATATCCAGTGGCACACAAACCCATCCAGCCATAGCAGCACCAGCAAATATTTGTAAAAACTCAGCACAATTTTCTAATACAATTGCTACTGTTTTATTCTTCGATTCACTTTCATTCAACCAGTTTGCTACTTTACAAACTGACTCGTACCAATCTTTATATGTTAACACTCTATCATTTTCTTTAATTGCTATTTTATTCGGTTGTAAAGAGGCATACTTTTTGTATTTTTTTGTAATTCCCATATGAAATATCCTTTCTCTACAAAATAATAAAAAGAAACACGCAATGAACGTGTTTCTTCTCTTTCTTATCCCGCATTTGTATATTTTCTATTCTTTAAAGCGGGCGTAATAATGTGTTTCAATGAACGATGTAATTTTGTCACGAGAATTGCTGCTATAATTGCTTTTATGCAATCCCCTGGTAAGAACACAGCACTCACTTTCATCGTTTCCCATACGGAAACCCCCATTAAGAAAGCTTGTACAGTAATACCAAATACATAAACTACGAAAATACCACCAATTATATTAATACATAATACCTTTATTATAGAAACTTCACGTAAGCGCTCAATTAAATAACCAATGACAAACGCTCCTACAATATAACCAAGTAAATATCCTGCACTTGGTCCAACAAATACACCTGGACCACCTCGTCCACCCGCAAGTAATGGTGCTCCAACTCCAACTATAAGTAAGAAAATAAGCTGACTTAATGCACCAAGACGTGAGCCTAACAACCCACCAGCAAGCATAACACCGAGTGATTGTAATGTAATCGGAACTGGTGTAATAGCAAGAGCAATTGGAGGTATTAACCCTAACACTCCCATAATAGAACTAAATAAAGCGACGAAAACTAAGTTTTTTGTATTCATGTTTGCTTCTCCTATTTGTAAACTTAAAATATTTTTTAGATAACATATTATAGGAGTTATATTATCTTTCCATTCGATTCTTGTCAACTGAAATTAAAAATAAGTTTACAAATAAAAATTCGGTTATTTCTCTTTATGCAAATGCTCAAGTTCTTTCCTAAGCGCCTGTTTTAAAAACTTCCCAACAGATGTTTTCGGAATTTCCTCTATAAATACAATATCGTCTGGTAACCACCACTTCGCAAACTGTGGTTTTAAAAATTCATATAGTTCTTCTTTTGTAACAGTACTATTTTTCTTTTGTACAACGCAGGCAACTGGACGCTCTTGCCACTGCGGGTGTGGAATTGCAACGACAGCCGCTTCAAATATAGCTTCATGTGCCATTAGAGCATTTTCAAGATCAACTGAGGAAATCCATTCTCCCCCGCTTTTAATAACATCCTTCGTACGATCAACAATCTTTACGCACCCTTCCTCATCAACCGTAACGACATCTCCTGTATATAACCATCCATCACGAAAACCTTCGACAGTACGCTCATCGTTATAATAGCTTGCAGCGATCCATGGCGCTCGTAAACATAGTTCTCCCATCTCCGTACCGTCCCACTTCACTTCACCACTTGTACCGACTACTTTCATCTCTACACCAGGGACAAGATATCCTTGCTTAGATCTTATCTCAAGTTGTTCTTCATACGCCAAATCTGTTTCATAGCTTTTTAGACGTGCAAGCGTTACGAGTGGACTCGTTTCAGTCATGCCATATGCATGTACGAAAGGAACATTATATTTTTGCTCAAACGCTTTAATAACACTTTTCGGTGCAGCTGCGCCTCCGCATAGAAGTCTCGTTACACTAGATAAATCGTAACTATTATTTTCTAACTCTTGTAAAACACCAAGCCAAATTGTCGGCACACCCGCAGCTATCGTTACTTTTTCAGTTTGAATCATTTCTAATAAAATTTTCGGCGTAAACATCGGCCCCGGAAGAACTTGTTTTGCCCCAAACCAAGTAGCCGCAAAAGGAAGTCCCCAAGCGTTCACATGAAACATTGGCACAATAGCCATTGCTGCATCACTTTCCGATAAAGCTGTCGTATCCGCTAATCCGAGTGCCATACAGTGCAACACTGTACTACGATGTGTATAAACAACACCTTTTGGATTCCCTGTAGTCGCTGACGTATAACACATACCAGCAGGTGTATTTTCATCAATATCTTTAACAAATTGGAAATTTGGCTCGCCTTCTTCTAAAAGTTTCTCATAATGATATACAGGCTGAAGTGTAGTTTTTGGAAGCTCCTCTTTATCAGTCATAATAATATATGCTTGTACAGTCGATAATTCAGACTGGATATTCTCAATGAGTGGTACAAGATCTTCATCAATAAGTAAAATACGATCTTCTGCATGTTGAATAATGTATGATATATGTTGAGGAGATAAACGAATATTAATTGTGTGTAATACGGAAGCAATACCTGGAATAGCAAAATATGCCTCCACATGTCGATGATGATTCCACGCTAACGTTCCTATGCGCTCGCCTTCTTTAATCCCAAGCTTTTTTAACGCACTTGAAAGTCTTCTTGTCCTTTCCCCTAGTTGCTTATACGTTAATGTCGTAACTGTATCATGTGTCCGTGAAATAATTTCTTTCTTTGGGAATAGTTTTTCTGCCCTTTCCATCATAGAACTAATTGTTAGAGGTACATTCATCATCATATTGTTTACATCCTCCCTTTAAAGCGTTTTCATTTCGTTCATTATAACAGACTTCTACAAATAATTACGATATTTTTCTGTATTTTCTGAATTATTTCTTTGGAAATAATTCAGAAAATACTAAGAGAAAATATATTAAAATTCCTTCTTACGATATATAAATACCGAAATGAAATAAGAAAAGATATATATGATAACGCCAATTATTGTATATAGAATTGAAACGTATACAGATGAATTTACATTTGATATTGGAAATTGTTCTATTAGATATCCAATTACACTTTGTAATCCAAAATAAGTAACAAGTCCCCCACATGCGCCTCCAATTGTAATAGCATCAGATTTTTCTGCTCCAAAAACATAGAGAAGCGGATAAGCTATTGCTCCGGCATTAAGAATGATGAACGTCCCTAAAGAAACACTCTTAAATATACCATCATCAATTGGTGTATCTGAAACTAAACCATGTACATAAAATATGCCGTACGATAGTAAAGTACCAATAATTACAACTAAAAAATAGAAAAGATAGTGACTTTGTACAATATTATTTCTAGTAACCGGTAAAGTAAGTACATATTTTTCATACCCCGACTTACTCTCATATTTAATAACTTCAAGTGCAGGAATCGCAGCAAATAAGATAATGAACGTAGCAATTAAACGGTACATTGAAGCATTACCAAAATAAAAAACAAATCCCGATCCTAATATCGCTATTCCCATGAACGTAAAGAAAGTTCGATACACTAGATAATAGTTTGTCAATAATAAACCTTTCATTTATTTTTCACTCCTCGTTAATAAAACACTTATTTCCTCTATCGAAATGGTTCTATGAGCAATCCCATTTGGTAATTTATGCACATCTGATACAAGTACATTGAAATAAGAACCATTATTCCTTTTCACCACAACTATATCTTTGTTGATTAAAGTTAGTTGTTCCTCATCAACATCTACAATGGCATAATTGTCCAAAACCTTATCCTTTTCTTCATTCAATAAAACTTCTCCATCTTTTATCACAATAAGGTGACTAGCTATTTTTTCTACATCACTCATAATATGTGAAGAAAGTAATATACCACCATTACTTTTATTCACAAAACTTTTTAATTCCTCTAATACCTCCTCCCTAGATGAAGGATCAAGACCTCCCGTCGCTTCATCTAGGATTAATAATTTTGCATTATGCGACAATGCAACAGCTATAGATAGTTTCATCGACATTCCACGGGAAAATCTACCTACTTTTTCATTAGTAGGTAAAGAGAAAGAATGAACTAATCGGTAAAAATTTTCTCTATCCCAAGATTCAAACATCTTTTCAAAAACCGTATTTAGTTGTTTTATTGTAAGATGAGCTGGGAGATTCATAGCATCAAATACGACTCCAATCTTCTCCTTAATCTTGGCATCTTTATTTATATTTTCTTCACCTAATATTTTTACTGTACCGCTATCTTTAGAAATTAATTCTAATACTGTTTTAAATGTTGTTGATTTACCTGCCCCATTGTCACCAATGAATCCAACAATTGACCCTGATGGCACATTGAATGTAATATTTTTTAAAACAGCTTTGTTTCCAAATGATTTACTTAAATTTCTAATTTCTAGAACGTTTGACATCATTTCACTCCTATCTTAGCTTTTAATAAAAATAGGTTTTCTACTATTAAAAATTATCCACTTTGTCTCTCACTTTCTTTTTTAGTTTAAAAATAATACGATTGCTATATTCCTTATTTTCTACCAAAATTCGATACACCTCTAATACCCCTAACACACGAACAAAAAGATAAACTCCAAGAGCAATAAGTACAACACAATAAGGATAGTACTGCACGAGCTCTCCAGAAGTAATTCGTTTTTTCTCAAATAAAAATGGTATCGCTCCTGCTGCTATGAAACAAAATCCAACGATCACTACTGCAGCATACTTTTTCTTAATAATCGCATATCTTTTTGTCAATTCTTTTAGAAAGTTTTGATCAAATAGTAGTTCTTCCTTTTTCAATACATTGTATCGACTCTCTTCTATCGTTACAGGTACCATCATTGCTCCAATTCCAAGGACAGCAATGATAATGACAAGGAATGTCGACATTGTTGCATTTTCTTTAAATAATAAATACGGTATTGTAGATAAAATGAGCAAACTAAATCCTAACGCAATATATTTAGAAATTTTTTGTCCATACACTATATACCCTTCTGCCATTTCCTGACTTACGTAATAGCCCTCCACATTTTCATTACTTTGCTCAGCAGTTTCTTTTAATAAATAGTCGAGTGATACTTCAAATACATTTCCAATCATTATTAATTTTTCAGTTTCAGGAAATCCTTGACCGTTTTCCCATTTACTAACTGCTTGCCTTGTTGTGTTTAATTTTTCAGCTAACGCTTCTTGAGAAAGGCCCTTTTCCTTTCTTAATTTAAAAAGCTTTTCACCAAATCCCATATGTGTGTCCCCCTTTGTTTTCTTAACTAAATTGTATGTAAGCATTGCCCTTATCTCTATCTTCCTGCGGTTGCACTTTGTCAACTTACGGTTGCGATTGTGTTATATAGCGGTTTTCTATACGATTTAGCTAGTTTTCTTCTGTGATTATCGCGTTAATAAAACACTCTCTCCTAATAACCAATCATAACAATTAAAGGTAATTATTGTTATAAAAAACAAAAAACTCCCTTATTCATTTAAAGGAGCTTTCGATATGAAATATTCCAATAGGGACTAATTTTTCTTCCTCATATTGATTCACAATTTCTTCTATACATTTTTGTATGTCATATAGCGACAGTATATGTTGTCATCTCCTTATATAAGGCATACTCATATATATGTAAAATATTACTCCTATTAACTTCCCTAATAAAAACACTTCTCAATAATCATAACGGCTTCTGCTTAAACTTTTCATAATGTCGTACTTTTAATAAAAGGATATTCCCGCAATCTGTACAAATATAAGCATCTACTGGTGAAGATGTGAACATCGTTTCCTTTTTCCGTATTTGTGCATAACCGATAAACTCACCTTCTCCTATGTTTTGAGAACCGCAATGAGAGCATGTCTGCACGTCTTTCTGTTTCATGAGAGCACCACCTTTAATCTGTTTCCACTCCCTTCGACAGTCCGCTTCCATTTCCCTTCCAAAAAACTTCTTATTCTCTTACATTTCAACAGGAATCTCAGAAGTAAAATCGTATATGTACTATGAACTATATTAATTGACGGAGGAATCTTATGAGTACGATTATGACATTCAATGCAGCACAAGAAATTGAAAACGCAGAAATAGATATGCTCTCTTCTAGATTAGCGCTACTACAAGCAATAAGCGGAAATCCAATGCAAATACAAATGAAAAAATTCGAGAGCGCCACTGCCTTTTCATCAAAAGTAATTCTTGGTCCTGCTTTTAATACAGTAAAAGGCATTACATATACAAATACAGATGCGATAGATGAAATCATCTCTTATTTTGAATCACTACAAATCCCTTGCCGTTTTGAAATTACACCAGCGCAAGGTACAGCTGAACTATTTCAACATTTATCTCAAAAAGGTTTTTATCAATCTAGCTTCCATACCGCTTTATATAGTATACCGAGAGCAGATCCATCCCTTATTCCTTCTAACATTTCAGTACGCCAACTAAAAGAAAATGAATTTGATATTTTTGCAGACATATATGTACGTGGATTTAACATGCCATCCTTTACAAAAGATGGTGTGCACCAAAATAACGAAATTCTCTACAATAAATCCGGCTGGCATTTTTTCATAGCCGAAGTTCAAAACACTCCTGCTAGTATAGGGGTACTTTATATAAATAAAGGTGTTGCCTCTTTAGCTGCATCCGCTACTTTACCGGAATTTCAGCGTAAAGGGTGTCATACTGCATTAATTCAAAAACGAATTGAGACCGCTGTTGAAGCCAATTGTAATTTAATAGTTGGACAAGCAAGATTCGGTAGCGGCAGTCAAAATAATATGGAACGTGCCCATATGAAAATTGCTTATACAAAATCAATATGGACTGCGAAAGACATGTAATTAACA
Organism: Bacillus nitratireducens; assembly: GCF_036320425.1. Lineage (NCBI taxonomy): Bacteria > Bacillati > Bacillota > Bacilli > Caryophanales > Bacillaceae > Bacillus > Bacillus nitratireducens. The sequence goes on along the minus strand of NZ_JAUMJO010000002.1, from coordinate 563,716 downwards.
TTCTTTCTCCTTCCGTTACAACCTTATACATTTTATGACAATTCCTTTTCTATTCTATTAATCACTTGAATATTCAAATTATATTCGCTACGCTATTACTAGATACATCATTCAACTTGCAATATGAAAAGAGAATTCTAATCAAACTACAAGGAGGAAAAATGTATGACTAAGCATGATCATGGTTTAAAAGAAAAAGTAGAGGGTGCCATTGATAAAGTAAAAGGTGAAGTAAAAGAAGTTGTCGGGAAAGTCACTGACAATAAAAAATTACAAGCTGAAGGAAAATGGGATAAGGTAAAAGGCACTGCTAAAGATACTGTCGGTAATGTAAAAGAGAAAATACATGAATATAAAGAGAACAAATAAAAAAGAGCCACGATGTATGGTTGTGCAAGTAGTAAGTTACTAAATCTGAGAAGATTGTCAGCTACTCAAAGATGAAAATACAACCGAGAAAGTAAGAGAGTTTGTATTTTATATTTACCAATAATCTTATTTTAAAACGACAAATAGATGCCTCAAGCTCAAGGCATCTATTTGTCTATAAACAACTATTTTACTTCTATTGTATAATTACCTAATCCTAATCACTCAGGTTTTTCCTTACTAACATTTTCTAAGATAATGCCTTTGCTACAAAAGATTATTTGCTTTAAGATTAATTTTACATCTTATTTTTATTTACTTTGTGAAATCTGGTTTTAGGTCACCTGTATACGGTTCATGCTCAACAAAGATTTTTATATCTTTTCCATCCGCATCTTTCCCCATTCTTGTATACGTAAATTTATCTTTATTTAACTCTGTAAGTTCAAGAACCGCACCATATTTATTATTTCCTAACGAAACGTGAGCTCTTATTTTATTCCCATGTACAACATCGAAGAAACCATAATCCCCACGACTTACACCTGTATTCACATTGAAAAACTCGTATTTATTTGTATTTTTATCATATTTTGCTAGACTGATTAAGTTAGAGTTGTACTTTGTTACATTATTACCCTGTTCATCTAATACCACTGTTCCGTTCCATAGAGTACTAGATAAGATTTCATCTCCATCAACGTCTGTAACTACTTTCCCGGTCGAACTTTCTAAATTTTTATCAGGTCGCGTGAAAGAAAGCTCTTTTTCTTGATAAGGAACATGTTCAACAAATACTTCTACATCGTTCCCTTTTGCATCTTTCCCCATCCTTTTATATGTAAATTTCTCCTTATCTAATTGCGTTAATTCAACAACTGCCTGATAATTTTGCGTTTCAGAAATTAACACTCTTTTCTTCCCATCATTGGTTATAAAAAAGGTACCACTATCATTACGACTCTCTCCTGTATTTGCATTAAAAAATTCATACCTTGCAGTTTTAGCGTCATATTTTGCAAGCCCGATGAAATTTTGGTTTTCTTTCGTTAAATCATTATGATCTTTGTCATAGACTTTTGTCCCTTTCCAGTTTGTTTCACCAAGTATACTAGCTAGTAGTTGCCCTTTCGTTTGTTGAGTTTGTTTAGTTTCTTGTATTGCATTGTATAAAAATTGTGCGTACTGTTCACGCGTCACATCCATACTTGGAGCGAATTCCCCTCCTCCTACTCCTTTTGCAATATTATTTGTTTGAACAGCACTAATTGCATTTCTTGCCCATGAGTTCGTTGAAACGTCATTAAAAGTGTGATCACTCTTTGCCTTTAAATGAAAAGCATTTGTAAGAACCTGTGCCATTTCTGCACGTGTTAAAGATGCCTTTGGTCTAAAGTTCCCATGCTCGTCACCCGTAAAAACACCCATTTCTGTTAAAGACAAGATTTCCTTTATATAGCTTGTCGAATCTTCGCTTACATCCCCGTATGGGTTCTGATAACTTTTGTTTTCTGCCATATTAAAATAACGATACATTAAAGCTGCAACTTGTTCACGTGTTACGTTATCTCCAAAACCAAATCTTCCATCATCATAGCCGAAAATGATTTTCTCACCTATTAATTGCTGAATCGCCTCATATGCCCAGTGCCCCTTTGGAACATCTTTGAATACACCAGTATGATTTGTTTGTGGTGTAACCTCTTCTGCTTTTACTTCTCCATTTTTTTCACTTAATAGACTTCCACCTAAAACTGCTGATATGATACATGTTTTTAAAATTGTTTTATTCATAGCTTCCCAATACCTTCCTTCATTTAACAATGAATTACACCACTTATCTTCCAAAAGAAGATTCTATATGAGCAATTCATGTTTTAAATTTTAATTACAGCTAATTGTATACAAATTTTCAATTCCCCAACTTTGATACGAAGTATGTTGCTACCTACATCGTTACACTTCCAAAGTTCTTTTTCATAGTATCCATAGCTGTTATATATAGGAATTATAAATAGCAACTATAAATTGCCCATAAATAAATTATTAAAAAAAGATAAAATTAAGATAATATATTTTTAATCTCAATCAAAAAACGTTATTCTTTCTCATCTAGCTTGTTAAGAAAGAATAACGTTTTTTTTAATTCTAGGGTTACTTGTGGCAAAAAAGAAAAGTTTTATTTTATATGTCCAACAACAATTTCACGGCCTTTTCCAAACAAAACATCGAAAAAAAGCCGTGGCATATACTTATTTTATAATTGACGGAAGACGACCAAAATAGCTCTTTTTACTTCCCTTCATTCTTCTCTAACACATACAAATCTTCTTCAATATTTGTTAATTTTTCAGTTACAAGTTTTCTTGCATCTCCAATTGCTTGATTGTATGCAAATGGTCCTACTAACTTTATCATTTCTTCTATTAAACGTTCTGCTTGGAAACGTCCAATTTCATCTAAATCTTCTTCAACGAAAAATTGCTGAATTTGTGCTACAAGCTCTTCTTTTTTATCATTCGGTATTTTTATGTTCATCATCATTCATTACTCCTCTATATTTAAGATAATACTTTTCTTAACTCTACCATAGAAAATCGATTTCCTGGACAAGTTTTTGTAACCCCTTCTAACTCCCTATGGCCGAGTATATTTCCTTTCTCTATGGCAAACTGCTTCATAAACATTTTACATAAAGAATATAATGAATTCATTTGTGCAGTAGTTGGATCATATTTATCAAAATTTCCCGTCATACATATTCCAATTGTGTTACTATTATTATCTTTCGCATGTGCTCCAATATGTAACCCCCGTCCTTCGACTACAGTTCCGTCTTCTTCAATAAAATAATTGTAACCAATCCCACTCCATCCTCTTACCTTTTGATGAAATTCGTGGGTTTTATACACATCCCATCCATCTTCTGACGTATGGTGGATAATCAGTTTATTTACTTTCTCTAAAGGAACTAATTCATCTTGAAATGTTAAATTTACACATTTAATTTCCATTTGAACTTCCTCCCCTTAAAAATCAATTATAATAATTGTTTTATCATCTGGTCTTATTCTATTTTCTCCTTCTAGCCTTTCAATGATTGCTACATATTCTTTTATACTATTCTTTCTTATATATACCACAATTTGTTCTAACGACCACTCCGGATGGAACAATCCGTCCGAACAAATAAAGATCCCACTTACATCAGCTACATGTAATTCCCCATGTTGTAAATAAGTCATTGACTCTTCCATCCCATTTGCAACTGAGTAACCGTTTTGTACATTCGCAAGATAGCGGTTGTATTTTAACTGCTCCCGAACATCTTGAAAAACATGTTCTTCCGGGACTGGTAATCCTTTTTTACGCTCCTCTTCTCTCTTCTTTTTTGCACGTTTACTAATTCCCTTAACTGTATCTTTCGTTAATACTCTTATTGCTCCATCCTGAAGTATTGCAACGATCATACAATCACCTAATTGTGCATATTCAAGTTTATCGCCTTCTATTTGAACTGCTGCAATACATGTACACCACAGATGGTCTTTTTTTCTCGTATCAACCTTGTACTCTAGCATCTTGTTTTGCAATAATTCATTCGCCTTTGCAACTTCACCTTGTAAACTATTGATCTCTCGTAGCGAAGTAAAATGACTTGCAAATAAATGTGAAGCGATGTATGCTCCATTATGCCCTTCTTCATCACCAAACGGAACGAGCGGTGTCGCTCCATCACATACACCGTAAATCATTTTATCTTCATTACAAAAAAATGAATCCTCACACTCTTGTTTTAAAGGACTCTTCTGTTGGTACGTTGTTATCTTCATATCTGTATCCCCTCCCATTTTATCAAACACTCAAACTATTTAGATTAATCTAATTTTCCAAAATAAACTGTTTTCCCCAAAAACTTTCAATTTCATATATAATCTTGAAATAATATGATTATTTAGTGAAGGACGGGAAAGAGATGGTCAGATTTCTTGGTGTTATTTTTGGTTCTATTATTATTGCAATTGCCTTTAATCTTTTCCTTATCCCCCATAAAATATTAAGTAGTGGAATTGGCGGAATTGCTATTATTTTAGGGATTGTAACCCCTGTAAACACAGGTATTATTAACTTTGTATTGAACTTACCTATCCTTATTTTAGGATACATAGGTCTTGGAAAAAAAGTAATTTTTAACACGGTTGTTTCTGTAATTGTATTATCTGTTGCATTATACTATGTTCCAGTAAAAGTCGTAGCAACAGATCCACTTTTATCATCTGTATTTGGCGGTGTCATCGCCGGAGCTGGTATCGGTCTTGTCTTTAACTGCCATGGCTCAACTGGTGGATTTGATATTATCGGTATGTTGTTATCTCGTAAGCGAGATATTAAACTTGGTGGATTCCTTATTGCATTAAATACCGTTGTTGTTGTCATTGCAGGATTTTTCTTCACTTGGGATGTTGCCCTTACAAGCTTACTTTCAATTTATGTAACTGGTAAAGTAATTGATGCCGTTCATACGAAACATCGTAAAGTTACACTTATGATTGTAACAAATCAAGCAGAAGAAATGAAAAAAAAGCTTCTTTCAACTGTAGTACGTGGAATTACGTTACTTGATGGTGAAGGTGCTTATTCAAACGAGAAAAAACGTGTACTTATGACAGTCGTTTCACGTGAAGAACTGGCAAGTATGAAACTAACGATTTCGGAAATTGATCCTCATGCATTCGTTAATATTACGGAGACTGTTGAAGTATTAGGATTGTTTAGAAAAGTGTAAAAAACTAGGTGGATCTCCACCTAGTTTTTATTTTCCATAAATTCAATTCGATTTCCAAACGGATCTGACACGTAAAATCTGATTACATCTGGTCGCACATGATCATCTATTACTTCAATACCTTGCTCTATTAACCCTTGTTTAAATTCATTAATTTTCAAAACATAAAAAGCTGGATGCGCTTTTTTAGCTGGATTAAAATTTTGCTCAACTCCGATATGAATCTCTTGATTTCCACACTTAAACCAACACCCACCACGCTTCTTTAATTCCTCTGGCTTTGGGATTTCCTCCATACCAATTTTATTACCATAAAATTCTCGTGCTTCTTCTTCACATCCTAGTGGCGCCGCTACTTGTACATGATCAATTCCTTGAATATAATTTTTCATATTCCTTCCCCCTCTTCTATTCTAATGTTATAACGAAAATACATTCATGGAACTTAGAAAAAATTAATAAAGTAATATAAGATTCTCTTATTACTACCTTTTTTACCTTCCACTAAAAATAAAAAAGAAAATTTATTATATAATTTCCATTTTTTATAGAAATACATATTGAACCTATATTATAGTTAGTACTAGATTAATCTTTTTTAGATGCTAGTTGTACGGAGGAAATATTATGAGTCGTAAAAAATATTCATCTACCCAAAAAAAGCGTCATCCGAACGTATCTGGACGCTTGCGAAACCATATACAAAATCGTTCTTTAGCAGAAATGTATGCATCTCTTTTTGAACATAATCCTGATAGTATTATTTCATTGAATTTAGAAGGAGTTATTTTACATATTAACCCCGCTGCTGAAAGAATATTAGGTTATACTTCTAGCGAATTAGAGCGAAAAATAATCACTTCTATTTTAGAAGCACATATTTCTGAGCAAGTACTACAATACATAAAAAATACTGCAGCTGACAATCAAAAAGAGTATATCGTCTCTATTTATCATAAAGACGGATATTCACTAGATGTCGTAACAAAATTAGTTCCTATTTTTGTTGAAAACCGTTTAACAGGTGTATACGCCATTATGAAACCCCTTGAAAAATCAGAAAGAATTGAGAAAGTATTACAAGAGAGTGAGAAACGATTACGCACATTAATGAATTCAATGCCTGCGTTTGTTATTTTTAAGGATCATGAAGGGCGCTGGCTTGAAGCAAATGACTATGCGCTTTCTTGTTTCAATTTCCATAACGTTCCTTATCGTGGAAAAAGAGATAATGAACTCATTCAATATAACGAAGCGTACCGCGAATCTTTTTTGCATTGTGAAGAAGTTGATGAACTAACATGGCAAAAAGGACAAATTCTTCACGGAGAGGAATTTATTATACATAGAGATGATTTCGACCTAGTTTTAAGTATTTCAAAAGTTCCGCTCTTCCACCCTGATGGCTCACGCAAAGGTCTTATAGTGATGGGAAGAGACGTTACCGAACTAAAAGAAACTGAAAAGTTATTACGAAAATCCGAAAAGCTTGCAGTAGTAGGACAACTGACAGCTGGAATTGCCCATGAAATTAGAAACCCACTCACTTCATTAAAAGGATTTTTAACATTATTACATCCAGAAATAAATGAGGAAAATAAATGGTATGTGGACGTTATGTTGAGTGAAATTTCACAAATGGAATCTATAACAAGCCAATTTATGGCGATGTCTAAACCACAAGTGTTATCTATTCATACATGCAACGTACAAGCATTAATTGAAGAAGTTGTAACTTTTATTTTACCAACAGCAGTTATGCATAGCGTTCATATCATCATGGATCATTTCGATTATATTTCTGACATTCAATGTGACAGTAATCAATTAAAACAAGTTTTGATTAACATATTAAAAAATGCAATTGAGGCGATGCCTGATGGTGGTAACATATTCATTCAAACAGCTTCGTTAGAAAATGATTTTGTTTCAATACGCATTATGGATGAAGGTTGTGGGATTCCTGAAGAGCGCATGGCTCGTCTTGGCGAACCTTTTTATAGCTTGAAAGAAAAAGGAACTGGCCTTGGCTTAATGATGTGCTATAAAATCATTCAAGAGCATCACGGAAAATTATTCATTTCCAGTGAATTAAACATAGGAACAACTGTCGATATCCAATTACCGATTGCTACAGCTCAGCCTGTAACAAACTCTTAACTATGCTACATTAATATAGTAAAAGACATCTGTTATAAGTAGTCGGGTTATTGTGGAAAACATCTACACTAATACGTTAAAAAGCTCACAGTCCCTATATGACTCTGAGCTTTATTTTTGTATACGATTTATTTTATTAAATCCACTCTTTTCCATGTTTACGAATAAACTGAATATCATTTTCATAATGTTCAAGATGCCCTTCATCTATCATCTTTTGGAAGTTCATATCGCCTTCTAGTGCTTTTCTTTTCATGTATTTACATAATCCTTCTAATCGTAGAAGTACCATCTCCAAATAATCCTCGGCCATGTCATCACTTTTATAGGACTCAAAAAACAATTTAACTCTTTGCTTTATGCGGTCTGCATGCTGTAATGAATTATAATAAACCGCCTCACCTGTTTCCTTATAATAAACTCTACTTAATGGGACACAAGTGTAAAGAGTATAGGCTATGTCCCAAAGTCTTGGTCCAGGACCAGCAACGTCAAAATCAATAATACCTACTGGTTTTTCGTTATTAAAAATAATGTTGTATATTGCAAAATCATTGTGGCATACAACCTCTATATTATTTGGCGTATTATCCATCGGTTTCCAATCATCTGATAAAGGAAAATCACTCACAGCATCATGATAAAGCCGAAGCATCTTCGCTATTTCTTTTAAAACATCATTAGACCACATGTACTCTTTTAAAGGATAATTACCGGCTTTCCCTTCAATAAATGATAATATCTCTCTATCTTTATCATCAATTCCTAAAAACTTTGGTGCATAACTAAAACCTTTGTTTTCCAAATGATTTAATAGCTTATGAATTTTTGTACTACCTTTCTTTAATTCTCGTCGAACAGTATCTTTCGAACGATATACGTTTGAAACATTCCCTCCCGTTAGCATTTCTTCATTTTCGTAGTTTTCCATCTAATAGTTTCCCCCTCATTATTAGAAAAGTCCACGCTCCTGCTCATTAACAAACAGGAACCCCTTTACTTTTCTTTATATTTTAACATAGTTTTCCTATTCTCTTTTAACCCCTTAAATTACAACAAAAAACGGGTATAAAATCTTTATGATTTTATACCCGTTTTAGTCTATCATTTATGCCTGTGAAACCATTTCTTCATACCATTCCGTTGCCTTCTCTACTTCACCAATCGTTAATTGATGTCCTCTATTTTCCCAATGCATTGTTACATTAGCATTTGCATTTTCTAATAGCATCTTCAATTCCTCTGACTCAGAAGGTGAACAAATTGGATCATTTGTTCCAGCAGCAATAAACACTGCTTTTTCTACTAAATTAGGAAGTTCTATCCCCCTTCTTGGGACCATTGGATGATGAAGAATAGCACCTTTTAATGCATTTTCATAATGGAATAATAAACTCGCTGCAATATTTGCTCCATTTGAATACCCAACAGCTACGATATTATCTCTATCAAATTCATATGTTTTTGCTGCTTCATTTAAAAATTCATTTAATTCCTTCGTACGGAAAACAAGATCCTCTTCATCAAAAATACCTTCTTCTAATCGGCGGAAGAAACGAGGCATCCCATTTTCTAATACATTTCCACGAACACTTAATACAGAAGCTTTTGGATCAATTCTTTCTGCAAGCGGTAATAAATCTAATTCATTTCCTCCTGTACCATGAAGCAATAACAATACTGGTTTTGATGTATCTTTTCCTTTTTGAAAAACATGTTTCATCATATTCCTTTTCCCCTTTCAATCACTTTAATCTAGATTTCTCACTTCAAATGGTAAGAGTGTCTGTTCAATTTGTTTTCTATGTTGTTCATATCGGTCCGGTAATTTTAACTCCTCACCCATCGTCTCTAAAGATTCGTCATGGGCAAAACCAGGAGGGTCTGTTGCAATTTCAAATAAGATTTCGCCGTGTTCTCTAAAGTAAATCGCGTTAAAATAATTCCGATCTTGTACAGGGGTTACACCATATCCAAAACGAGACACATGCTCTTTCCAGTCTAGTTGATCAGCATCGTCACTCGCTCTCCAAGCAATATGATGGACTGTACCAACACCCATCTGACCACGCCCGATTGTTGATGACCTCAAGTCGATAATATTTCCAATATCAGCAGAAGAACGGAATCGAATAAATTCATCTTCTTCTCCAATTTTCTCAAGACCCATAACATGCTCTAACAATTCAGCAGTTTTTTGAGGTTGTGCCGATAAAAGAACAGCACCGCCAAATCCTTTAATTGCGACTTCTGGCGTAATTTCCCCAAAAGTCCAATTATTTAATTCGCCATCTTCTCTTTCAACTAATTCTATATGCAAACCATGTGGATCATCAAATTCTATATACTGTTCTCCAAACCGAGTCATTTTTGTATACGGCACGTCGAATTTTTCTAATCTATTTTCCCAAAACTCCATTGCACCTTTTGGTACGACATAAGACGTAATGCCTACTTGACCGTCCCCAATAATACCTTGACGAGCACCTGCCCATGGGAAAAACGTAATAATTGTTCCAGGCTTTCCTCCTGCATTACCAAAATAAAGATGATACGTTCCTGGATCATCAAAATTCACTGTTTGTTTTACTAAACGCAATCCTAATACACCTGCATAAAAATCTACATTTTCTTGTGGGTGACCTACGATTGCTGTAATGTGATGAATTCCCATCGTTTTCTTTTCCACTTTCTCCACCCCTTTTTTATTTCATTACAAAAAACATTTATTCACTAAAATTCATTATTCATTTTGTCCATACTGCAAAGTAAAATCCATCATTATAATTTTATCTTGAATTCGAGATAATTTCCAAAAAAATATTTACTCCATCTGAAATCTTTATTCGGAACACAAATTATCTTGAACTCAATATTTATTATAAGTTACTTACTTTTAGTTGTCAACAAGTTCCTTATTTTCATCTTAAATCAAAAGAGAGTAAATGCTAGTTATCATTTACTCTCTTCGCTAATTATTTCGTTTCCTCTTCCAGCACTGCTTCCATCTCATTAAATTCACGATGAATTGCTTTAACTGGTTCTTTCGTTAATAAACTCACCACAATAACAGCTAATAAGCTACAGAAGAATCCAGGTACCATTTCATACATAGTCGCTTTTAAACTTGGAATTTGTACCCAAGTAATAACAACTACCGCACCTACAATCATCCCTGCAAGAACGCCCCATTTGTTCGTTCTCTTCCAATATAAACTTAATAAAATGGCGGGTCCGAATGCTGAACCAAATCCTGCCCAAGCATATCCAACAAGTGTTAAAATTGTATCACTTGGATGATACGCTAAAACAACTGCAATCATAGCTACTATTAATACTGACAAGCGACCAATAAATACAAGTTCTTTGTCACTTGCGTTACGACGGAAGAATGTTTTATAGAAATCTTCCGTTACTGCACTTGAAATAACAAGTAATTGCGAGGAAATACTACTCATAATCGAAGCCAAAATAGCTGATAATAAAAATCCAGTAATGTACGGATGGAATAAAATATTTGAGAATGTTACAAAGACCATTTCTGGGTCTTGTAATGTCGTATTATTTTTAGCGTAATAAGCAATACCAACTAGACCAGTAAGCATTGCACCTATAATTGAAATCGTCATCCAACCGATACCGATTCTACGAGAAGTTTTTAAATCTTTAATAGAGGTAATTGCCATAAAGCGAACAATAATATGCGGTTGACCAAAATACCCGAGACCCCATGCTAAAAATGAAATAATCCCAAGAATTGTAGTCCCTTTAAACATATCTAAATGCGATGCATCAACTTGCTTAATTGTATTGAATGTTTCTGTTACACCGCCCACATCTGTAAAAGCTACAATTGGAACTAATACAAGTGCAATAAACATAATACAACCTTGCACAAAGTCGGTCCAACTTACTGCTAAAAAGCCACCGAATAGTGTATAAGCAACAACGACACCCACAGTTACAAATAAACCAATTTTATAATCAAGGTTGAAAGAATTTTCAAACAAACGTCCACCTGAAATTAAACCAGCCGACGCATAAAATGTGAAAAATACTAAAATGACGATAGCGGAAACAAAACGAAGTATTTTCGTATGATCTTTAAACCGATTTTCTAAAAAATCCGGAATCGTAATTGAATCATTTGCCACTTCTGTATACGTTCGCAAACGCGGGGCAAGAATTAAATAGTTTGCATAAGCACCTATTAATAAACCTATCGCAATCCATACACTTGATAATCCTGTTGCATACATCGCACCAGGTAATCCCATTAGCATCCAACCACTCATGTCAGAAGCACCCGCTGATAAAGCTGTAACTGCTGGACCGAGTCCCCTTCCGCCTAACATATAATCTGATAAATCGGATGTCTTCTTATAAGACCAATAACCGATATACAACATACCTGCCATATAAATAGCAAGCGAAACCATAATCTCTATCTTCACCAAATCTCTCCCTTAGTTACATAAGCCATTCAAAATTTCGAAAAATGACTTTTTCTATTTTCTTGTTTTCGCTTATGGTTCCCTACCTTAACAAACATTTTTTGTTCTTTCAAGTGAACAAGCCCTTTTCACTATATGTAAAAACCTTTATAAACGCCTTTATCCCAGTGGATTACCCGGTTTTTCAAAGAAATTAAAGTAAAAATATTCAAATAATAAAACACCGTTTTTTCACACCTTATTTCCATTCATTTATCCGACAAATTTTAAAAGAAAAAAGCCATACAAATGTATGACTTTTTCATCTATTAAACATAGCTTATCTTCGATTTACTATAGGAAACAATTCCGAAAGAGGTACTACTCTCCCCACCTCATCTTTAAATACAATATGCTCCCTCGTTAAGTGGCGTGGGCTCTTTACCCCTGCTGCTGCCGCTAATGAAAACAAACTATATCTCATACTAATAACATAGTTCATTACTCGCCATTTTTTCTCATATGGATCTAATGCTTTTTGGTAGTGTGGATTCGTGGTTGCAACCCCCGATGGACATTGCCCTGAATTACATTGAAGCGCCATAATACAACCGCTTGCCATCATAAATCCACGTGCTGAATTTACGGCATCTGCACCGATAGCTAAAGCAATCGCCACTTTATCTGGTGTGACTAATTTCCCAGAGGCAAACACCTTTAATTTATCCCGGACACCAAAATGATTTGCTGTATCAATAAATGTAAGTAATGCCGGTATAAGCGGAAGCCCCATACTATCTGCCATCGATTTATACGTAGCACCCGATCCACCTTCTGAACCATCAATTGTAATAAAATCTGGATAAATATTTAATTCACTCATTGTTTTTAATAAATCTTCCAGAGGCTTCTGCTGTCCAATTACGATTTTCATCCCGACTGGCTTACCACCGTTTTCTTGCAACTTTTGAATAAAATACAGTGTATCCGCTGCATTTTTTAAAAATGAAAATCGATTCGGTGAATTAATCGGCTCCCCTTCTCGTACGTTCCGAACAGAAGCAATTTTCTCATTTACTTTTTGTCCCTCTAGATGGCCACCACGTATTTTAGCACCTTGCCCAAATTTTAACTCGAACGCCTTAATATTACTCTCTTTCGCTTTATCCATAAATTTCTCCATTGAAAAATTCCCGTCTTCATCACGGTATCCGAATAACCCTGGACCAATTTGTGCAACGATATTCGCACCTGTATGTAAATGTTCTGGAATTACACCCCCTTCTCCAGTATTAATCCACGATCCACCTGCCATTTTCGCACCAAAACCGCTCGCTAAAATATAATTCTCTCCAATCGCACCGTAAGATGTCGCTGATGCTCCAAACATTCCATGTAGCTTCCATGGGTATTTACGATTTTCACCAACTATAATTGCATCGTCATCTTCATATAACCAAAGATTTGTTGTATCCGCTGTCAATTTCTCTCTTCTTGAAAATAATCCTTCTTTATGAATTACATACTTTTTCCCCTCACTTTCTTTCGTGAGATTTACGCTTAATTCATCTGTTAAAATCGGAAACAATGTATTAGCAATATAATAGCCAGATGCATCAAAATCTCGTTTCGATCCAAAACCAAGTATTTCAGAACGATATTTCGCTAAGAACATAACACTTTGAAAATCGTAACGTGAAAAAGGTTTTCCATCCGTGTCATGATCAAACCAGTATTGCCGGAATTCCGGTCCTATCTTTTCAAGTAAATAGCGCATTCTTCCTAAGTATGGATGCAGTTTTAATATAGAATGGTGCGTCCGTTTTTTTATAAAAAATGTAATAATAAAAAAAACAATTAAAAGTAACATCAAAAAGAGCAATATACTAATAATAACGAGTAGAGTTTCACTCATCCCGCTTCCCCCTATGAAATTCCATAATAAAAGGAGAACACTTCATGTGTTCTCCTTTTATCCTTATTCAGATTAACGTAGCAAGATGCTCTTTCGCATCATATTCAACTAAACTTTCAGCATTTTTAATTCGATGAACAAAATCCGGATTAGCGATTAATGGTCTTCCAAATGCCGCTACATCAATTGTTCCTTCTTGCAGTGCTTCTTCTGCCTCTTTCGGATTCAAATTACCTACTCCTACGATAGTACTATCCCAATACTTTCTTACTAATTGATGAAAATTCTTACCGTCAGCAATAACTTGCGTATAATTCATCGTTGAAGGGTGAATCATCGTTAATCCAACTTCTTTAAACATATTTACAAACGTTTCAATTGCAAGTTCAGGATGTTCCCACATATAAGTAGGATTATCACCTTTAAAGGCAGAGAAGCGAAGAAGCGTTTTATCAGCTCCAACTACTTCAATTACAGCCTGAACAACTTCTTTCATAAACGTTAACCTTTGTTTTAAGTCACCGCCGTATTTATCAGTACGCTTATTCGCAAATTCATAAGTAAATTGATCTATTAAATAGCCGTGTGCACCATGAATTTCTACTCCATCAAACCCAGCTTCGATTGCGTTTTTTGCAGCTTGTGCATATTGACCGACAACTTCTTTTATTTCTTCTATTGTCATTGCTTCTGGTGTATCAAATGGTTTACGAAAACGCGGAACATTCCCCTCCGCAGCAATAGCAGAAGGTGCTTGCGGCATTTGACCACCAATTATTTCGTGATGACTCATACGTCCAACATGCCATATTTGAGCAATAATCGTTCCACCTTCTTTATGTACTGCCTCTGTAACAGGTTTCCAAGAATCGACTTGCGCTTGTGTATAAATACCTGGTACTCCTGGATTCCCTTTTGCTCTCTGACTAATGACAATTCCTTCTGTAATAATTAGTCCAATCCCATCAGCAGCACGTTTTCGATAATATTCGACTACGTCAGCACCAACGACTCCAGCCTCATTATTTGCAAAACATCTCGTCATCGGTGCCATCGCTACGCGATTACGAAGAGACCAAGATCCAATTTGAATCGGATGAAATAACTTCGTTTCTTCAATATTTTCAAAAGACCCCCAAGCGTTTATATTTGTTCCTTCATAAATACTTGCCGCTTTATTATTTGAACTTGTCATTTTTCTTCCCCCTAAAAAATCTAACTATAATCGCATCATACTTACTTTTAGATAGTAACGTCAATTTATACGTCTTTACCATTAAATATTCGAATATCAAACAAATAGAATAATAAAAACAAAAATTAAAAAGGTTTCCTAAGTAGGAAACCTTTTTTAGTTGACCAAATATGGCTGACAATTCGTTTATCTCTTTTATATAAAGAATATAAACAATTATTATCTCTTCACATATAAAAAATCCCTTAACAATAGAAGTGAGAGCGATTCAGTATCCTTCTAAAAATAATAACTCATATATACCTAAAACAATGAAAGCCCTACCTCTCTTTCATCCTTACGGCTCCTCGTCCGTGCCAGTGTGAATCAGGATTGCAAAAATCAAGTAACTATTTTATCGAAGTATTTAATTAAACTTCGAACATTCGTAAAAGAAATTAAAAAATAAAAATGGATTTGATTGTAGTAATAACAAAAGAGGTTAATGCTCTAAAAGTGGTTTGAAAGAGTTGAATGTCTTTGAAATGATTGATTCTCTATAATTATGCTCCCAAAAAATTCAAGTTCTTTTTTGGGATGTAATACATTATTTGTAATGAATCTTAACAAAAGCTTTTTATTTGATTTTCTGTGATACCTTCAATTAATCCCAGTTCACTAATCAAAAATTCATGTGCATTATCTAACATTTTCTTTTCGCTTGCATTAAGTGCTTTTTCTTTCTGCATACGTAATAAATCACGTACAACTTCAGCACCTTCTTGTATTTTACCCGTTTTTATTTTATCAGTGTTCAATTTATACCTTTGTTTCCACGTAAGTAATCTATCTGATTCTCCATGTTGAAAAACATCTATTATGTGTGTTAATGCCTTTAGAGTTGTAACTGGTCGTATATTTGAATTCAATATTTTCCCCATAGGAATCATTACTTCCATATTACTAGCCGACATTTTTATAACATAATACTGTTGTTTTTCCCCTGAAATTTCTTTTTCTTCTATGGCTTTAATTATACCTGCTCCGTGCATTGGATAAACAATGTTATCGCCAATTTGAAACAAATAATCCACCTCCATATATGGTAACCTTCTCAAGCATAACACACATTTATTTTTTTAGCAAAATTTTTATAATATCACAAAATTATTTTCCATGTCAATTTATTTACACATAAAAATTCAATCTGTACAAAAACACTAAAAAACCCGCATTTTTGTTACCTTTTCACGCCCATTTCCTCCAATTTTATATACCTTGTAAAACAAAAAATACATCACTACATATAAGTAGCGATGTATTTTTTTTAATGTGCAACATGAAAGACAAAAACGGTTACTTCAAAACTTCACACACACGATTCTTCGCTTATATACTAACCTGTTTACTAATCGTTTCTCGCGCTAACAGAAAACTCATAATCACTTGCGCAGCTATTCTACTCGTCATATCCCTAAAATCAAGAGTTGGATCAATTTCTACTATATCCATCCCTTGAACGAGTGGCTCTTTACCAAGGAATTCAATTGCATCAAGTAAAGTTGTACTATCCATTCCACCAGGGCCAATTGCTGGACAGCCTGGCGCAAACGCTTGGTCTAATACGTCCATATCAAGAGAAATATAAATAGAAGTCACACCTTGTTTTCTTAATACTTCAATACTTTCTGAAATAAGATCTTTTATTTCTCGCTCTCTTACATCTTTCATTGTATACACTGTCACGCCATGCTCTTTTGCATATTCATGGTACGTACGTGCATTTGAAAAATTACGAATTCCGATTTGAACGAGTTGTTTTCCTGTAATCACATCATTTTCTAGTAAACTACGGAACGGTGTACCATTTGATGGACCACCATCATCTAAATTGCGTAAATCATGATGGGCATCAAATTGAATAATACCGACCTTTCCTTTACTATTTGCAAAACCAGTGATACTCGGAAAACTAATCGAGTGGTCACCACCAAGAACAATCGGTATCATTTTCGGGTTTACTTTCGTCAAATGACCAACTGTTTTCGCAATCCGGTTATGACTTTCTTTTATATCTGTCACATGCATCGTAATATCACCGCAATCATGAAGAACACTTTCTTTCATATCGTGTTCTTCTGTAATTGCGTACGTGCTATATGCATCTAACATCGCACGAATAGTTTTCGGTGCAAAACTTGCTCCTGAATGACTAATAGATGGTTTAGAAAGGGGTGCACCAATTAAGGCTGCACCGAATATTTCTACGCCTTCCTCCCAATCTTTAATCATCTCACTCCATTTCGTCACTTCACGATCAATAAATTTTGCATTTTTCTTTAAATAGTGGCCGTGCTCCACGATTGTTCACCTCTTGTATATGCAATATTACCATTCTTCCACACTGTATTTACATGACTTACGCCGTAATGGTACGGTACGTAAGCATAATTATAAGCATCCCATAAAACTAAATCTGCCTTACGACCAACTCTAATTTTCCCAGCTACATCGCCTCGATTAATAGCATAAGATGAGTTAACCGTTACGGCATTCCAAACTTCTTCTGGTGTCATTTTCAGTTTTAGCATCGCAATGCTCATAATAAGCTGAATGTTTTCAGTTGGACAGCTACCTGGGTTAAAGTCTGTGGCTAAAGCAACCGCTACACCTTCATCAATCATTTTACGACCACGAGCGAAGCTTTCTTTATTTAAATAGAAAGTTGTTCCTGGTAATAACGTTGCTACTGTATTAGAGTTTGCAAGCATTTCAATTCCTTTATCAGAAGCGCCAACTAAATGGTCCGCTGATGCTGCACCAATTTCAGCTGCTGCTTCCGCACCACCAAGAGGGTCGATTTCATCTGCATGGATTTTCACATCAAAGCCAAGCTCTTTCGCTTTTAATAAAAATTCTTTTGATTCTTCTACAGAGAACACACCTGTTTCGCAGAAAATATCGACGAATTCAGCTAATTGCTTCTCTTTCATTTCTGGCAGTAGGTCTAACATCCATTGTAAAAATTCTTTTGATCTACCTTTATACTCTTTCGGAACTGCATGAGCACCTAAAAATGTGGAAACTAAATCGATTGGATGCTCTTTTTGTAATTGCGCCGTTGCCTCTAATTGTTTCCATTCTGTCTCATCATCTAATCCGTAACCACTCTTAGCTTCTACAGTTGTCACACCGAAAGATAGCATACGGTCTAAATGAAATTTCGCTTTTTGAACAAGTTCTTCTTTCGTCGCCTGCTTCGTTGCATTTACAGTTGAAAGAATACCTCCGCCTTGTTCTAAAATTTCTAGGTACGGAACTCCTTGTAATTTCAGCGCGATCTCATTTTCACGAGATCCACCAAATACAAGATGAGTATGCGGATCAACAAGACCAGGAGAAACCATTTTCCCGCCGCAATCAATAACTTCTTTCGCCTGAAGCCCTTTTGCTTCTTCCGCTGTTCCAACGAAAGTAATTACGCCGTTTTCAATTCCAACCACACCGTTTTCAATAACAGGAAGCGTGTTCATCGCTTCCCGTCTTAACAAGCCATCTTCTTGATCCATTGTTAGTAATTGACCGATATTTATTAGTAAAGTGTCCAGCATGTTTTCTCCTCCTTATTTCATCATCGGAATGTTAACGCCTTTTTCTTTCGCAGTTTCCACAGCTAAGTCATATCCTGCATCAACGTGACGAACAACACCCATACCAGGGTCAGACGTTAATACGCGCTCAATACGTTTTGCTGCTGCTTCTGTTCCATCTGCAACAATAACCATTCCAGCGTGAAGTGAATAACCCATACCAACGCCACCACCGTGGTGAACAGATACCCAGCTCGCACCGTTTACACTGTTAATTAATGCATTTAAAATTGGCCAGTCTGCTACTGCATCACTGCCGTCTTTCATCGATTCTGTCTCACGGTTTGGAGATGCTACTGATCCGCAATCTAAATGGTCACGACCGATAACGATCGGTGCTGATAATTCACCATTCGCCACCATTTCATTAATGATGCGACCAAATTTCGCGCGCTCACCGTAACCAAGCCAACAAATACGTGATGGAAGACCTTGGAACTCAACTTGCTGACGAGCCATACGAATCCAGTTACATAAATGCTCATTATCAGCAAACTCACGTAAAATTACTTCATCAGTTTTATAAATATCTTCTGGATCACCAGAAAGCGCTACCCAGCGGAACGGTCCTTTTCCTTCACAGAATAACGGACGGATAAATGCTGGAACGAATCCTGGGAAATCGAATGCATTTTTCAAACCTTCATCAAAAGCAACTTGGCGAATGTTATTTCCGTAATCAAATGTAATCGCGCCTTTTTCTTGCATAGCAAGCATTGCTTCCACATGTTTTTTCATACTTTCTTTTGATAATTGTACGTAACGTTCTGGATCTTCTTCACGAAGTTTCGCTGCTTCTTCTAACGTGTAACCTACTGGAATATAACCGTTTAATGGGTCATGAGCAGATGTTTGATCCGTAACTAAGTCTGGCGTGATATTACGCTTCACTAGTTCTGGTAAAATCTCCGCTGCATTTCCTAACAATCCGATTGAAATCGGTTCTTTCTTCTCTTTATACTCGTTCGCAATAGTTAATGCTTCTTCTAAAGACTCTGTATACAGATCACAATATCTCTTTTCAATACGACGATCGATGCTGCGCTTATCAACATCAATAGCAATTACAACACCGCCGTTCATCGTTACAGCAAGAGGTTGTGCACCGCCCATACCACCTAAACCAGCAGTAAGTGTTACTGTACCTTTTAATGATCCATCGAAATGTTGACGTGCCGCTTCACCAAATGTTTCATATGTTCCTTGTAAAATCCCTTGTGTTCCAATGTAAATCCAGCTACCAGCTGTCATTTGGCCGTACATCATAAGACCTTTTTTCTCTAGTTCACGGAAGTGATCCCAGTTCGCCCACTTTGGTACTAAGTTTGAGTTCGCTAACAGAACGCGAGGTGCATCTTCATGTGATTTGAAAATTGCAACTGGTTTTCCTGATTGAACAAGTAACGTTTCATCGCTCTCTAACGTTTTTAATGAATCAACAATTGCATTGTAGCTTTCCCAGTTACGAGCTGCACGGCCAATTCCACCATATACAACTAATTCTTCTGGTTTTTCAGCAACTTCAGGATCTAAATTGTTCATTAACATACGAAGTGCAGCTTCTTGAACCCATCCTTTCGTTTGTAACTCAGTGCCTCTTGGCGCGCGAATTGTTTGTTGTACTTTTTCCATTTCAATCTCTCCCTTTTCTCGTTTTATAGTGCTGCGTTTACATCTAATCTTTCTTTTATCGAATAATTCGTTTTTAACCAATGCGTAATATTTTCAATATCCGTTGAGAATATGCGGTCATTTGTAATAGAAGGTACTTGTTGACGACCTTGATGGTAGAAGCTCTTCGTCACTGTACTCATATTTTCGATTCCTCGATACTCCGCTGCTTGCATCGCACAAATCATCTCGATCGCAAGAACGCGTCTTGCATTTTGAATAATTTGATGTGCGTGACGTGAAGCGATTGTCCCCATACTCACGTGATCTTCTTGGTTAGCTGACGACGGAATTGAATCTACACTCGCCGGATGTGCTAACGTTTTATTTTCTGAAACGAGTGAAGCCGCTGCATATTGCATAATCATTGCACCAGACTGAAGTCCTGGCTCTGGACTTAAAAATGGTGGTAGGTCATTTAATTGCGGATTTACTAAGCGTTCAATACGGCGCTCTGAAATATTTGCAAGTTCTGCCATTCCAACTTTCAAGAAGTCCATCGCAAATGCAATCGGTTGTCCGTGGAAGTTACCACCTGAAATTACTTTTTCCCCGCCATCAAAAATAAGTGGGTTATCTGTCGCTGCATTCATTTCAATTTCTAATTTTTCTTTCACGTAATTTAAAACTTGCCAAGAAGCACCGTGTACTTGTGGGATACAACGAAGTGAATATGCATCCTGTACACGAAGTTCTCCTTGTTTTGTCACTAACTTACTATCTTGAAGGATGTCACGAATTCTGCTCGCTACTTCCACTTGCTCTTTATAACCGCGTGCTTTATGCACATTTTCATCAAATGCATCAATAATGCCTTGTAATCCCTCAATTGTCATAGAGGCAATTAATTCAGCTTGATAAGCCGTTACTTCTGCTTCTATATAAGATAGTACTCCTTGCGCTGTCATCGCCTGCGTACCATTAATTAATGCAAGACCTTCTTTTGCTTCAAGTTCAATCGGCTCAAGGCCCTCTTCTGTAAGAGCAACCATCGCATGAACTCTTTTCCCTTTATAGAACACTTCACCTTCACCTAATAAAACAAGAGCAAGATGAGATAGAGGTGCTAAATCGCCACTCGCACCAAGTGAACCTTGTTGCGGAACGACTGGGTGAATTTTACGATTTACAAACTCAAGAAGCATATTTACAACAAGCGGTCTAACACCAGATACTCCTTTAAGCATCGTGTTCGCTCGTAAAATTAACATACCGCGTGATACTTCTTCAGGAAATGGATCGCCTATCCCGCATGCATGTGATTGAATTAAGTTGTGCTGAAGTGCCTTTACATCATCTTTTTGAATAAGCACATCACTAAACTTTCCAAAACCAGTTGTAATACCGTAAACGACTTTTCCGTCCTCTACAATTTTCTCGACAACTTCGCGGCATTCTGCCACCTTTTGCATACTAGTTGGGCAAGCTGTAACACCTTCACCTTCAAGTAACAACCTCTTCATTTCTTCAACTGTCAATGTGTGTCCTGTTAGCGTAATCATTCTTTTTCCTCCTTATAAAGGCAAAAGGGGACCTTATCTTTTTAAGACAGACTTCTGTCCTAAAAAAGTAAGGCCCCCTTCTAACTAATAGACTATGGGCAAATCATATGTGATTAATTCCTAAACCAATCGCCTCATGCTCAGATCCTTTTACAGGTGCACCAATCGTTCCATATAATGCAACAGCAACCCATTCGCCTTCTTTCTTTCCGTCGTATGGTGTACCGCGCACAATCGCAAAGCGAAGTCCTACTGTACGAAGAACGTCTGCTAACTGAATTTGTCCTCTCGTCACTCCGTACAAAGCTTCCATAATTGCATGATAAAGTGCATGTGTTTCTCTGTAAACGTCTGTTTCAATAACTCGGTTGCTCTTAGCCGCTGTTTCCATTGCTGCTACAACTTTTTGCGAATTCATCGAACCAACTTTCCCCGTACAATATTTCCAACCTTTTGGAATAGATAATACAGGGCTTTCATTCTCATCCGCAAGTGCCAACAACATGGCCATACGACCAATTCGATGTGTTCCTTGAAGAAGCATGTGACTCTCTCATTTCTTTTGAATTATTTGAATATTACTTAATTTAAGAATATATGAAAACGTTTAAATCGTCAATAGTTTAAAATATTATTCAAGTAATTTTTTTATTCCTCTCATACTTGTGTACACAATTTATTTACAGATTTTTTTCAGACGTGCTATAGTCTCACTAACAGATGCAAAGGAGCGAGATTTCAGTGGCAAAGCGTAAAGATATTCATTTTCGAATTGAAGAAAAATTACTTGAAAGATTTGAATCGGCACTCCATTACGAAGGTTTAAATAAAACAGACGTATTAACACATGCGGTCCAGCAATTTTGCACGAAGGTGGAATGTGAAAGGATGAATGATGTAAAACGCCAATACAGCGTAAGCAACCATTTACAAACACGTATCGATACACATAAACATTTTGAAGAGAAACGGGTGAATGTAGATGAAGTCGTCATGGAACATTTACAACTTC
Source organism: Bacillus nitratireducens (assembly GCF_036320425.1). Classification (NCBI taxonomy): domain Bacteria; kingdom Bacillati; phylum Bacillota; class Bacilli; order Caryophanales; family Bacillaceae; genus Bacillus; species Bacillus nitratireducens. Next base: position 541,044 of record NZ_JAUMJO010000002.1, on the reverse strand, counting down.
AAGGAGAAGAAAAAATATTAGAGGTCGGATGCGCTAATGGAAAATTCCTTTCCCTTTTACAAACGAACGGTCATAAAGGACATCTAACCGGATTTGATCAATCGGAAACTATGCTTTCTGAAGCTGCAATAAAGAATAACAGAATTGAATGGAAACTGGGAGATGCTAGTAAACTTCCTTTCGACGCTAATTGCTATGACTGGATTGTCGCAAGACATATGTTATATCACATGAAAGATGTCGAAAAAACAATTCAAGGATTCCATAAGGTAATTCGTCCCGGCGGCTCACTTTTAGCTACAACAAATTCTAAAGTTTCATTACCTCGTATAGATGAAATGTGTAACAGAATGTTAATTGCATTTGATTTACCAAAAACATCGCCGTCAGTAGCTCCATTTTGTTTAGAAAATGGTAAAGAGATACTACAATCTGTTTTTTCAACTGTTGAAGAAACAATTATTCATAATGCACTCGTTTTCCATCATGCCTCTCCAATTATAAACTATATTTCTAGCATGTTTCCGTCGCTAAATATACCTGATAATATATATCTTCACACTGAAATGAAGGAATGGCTAAAAGAAGAAATAGAAAATGAATTATCACTTCACAACGGTATATGGCGCGATCCGAAAACGATAGCGATTTATCAATGTAAAAAAGAAAAAAGCTAGCAAATGCTAGCTTTTACACGTTTTCCGGTAAAAGCTTCTCCATCATCATATTGCCCTTACCACCATAAAAATTTGTATTATGTTCGTTCGCTACTCCAAAATAAGAAGCAACTGCTATTCCGAATGGTACAAAAGCATGTCCTTGTGCCGTAATAATATTTGAATGTTGTACAACTTCTTTATATACAAAATTTTCTACTAATTTAAATTGTTCCTCAAATGTACTTCGATTTCTTGCCCTGTCATTATTTTTTCTATCATATAAATTTTCTTTCGAAACATCTAAATAAAAAATTGCATCCGAACGGTATTCTCTTAATTTATACAATTCATCTTTTAATTTTGTTTCTATATCCCACTCTTTCCCTATCACTTTCGGATAAAAGAGTGTATAAAATTCAATATCTTCTGGCCCACGATCAAAAATCACGACTGAACTTTTCACATTTTGAAACTCTTTTATTTTTGCTTCAATAAACATTTTTTGATTCGTAATAAACCCCTCTTTTGTACACATATCCAAATTTAATTTTTTTCGCTTTTCTACAATTGGATAAGGATTTTCATATATAACTGAAAGCCCACATCGCTCTAAGCTTTTAGCCAATGTTGTTTTCCCACTTGCCATCGGTCCTTGAAGTGAAATTACGTATGCCATCCCTCTCATTCCCTTTTCTTATAATACATTGATAATATACAGAATTTTGAAAACTATCAACATAATATATAGCATCTTGTTTCTTATTCTTATGTAACTTATAATAAAAAATAGAGATTATGACGGACGCAAAATAATGTAAGCTTGGAAATCCAAGCTTACATTATTTTTTGCTTTCCCTTTTCTTATAAAAAGAGTATACTAGACTAGAACGTATGTTCTTAATAATTACATACAGTAAGGAGATAGAACAATGGTATACGACACAAAAGCAATTTCTTGGAATGCATCTTTAAAACAACTTCAACGCCGCTATACAAACAAACAAGTTGACCGAAAAGAATTTGAAGATATTGAACTAATGGAATTCTTCCGCGATAACGACTACATTTCTTTACCTACACATATAAGCGGCCTATCAACAGCGCGTTTTACTTCTTACTCTATTTTCACAACTGAAGATAAAGATCGTAAAGTTGGCACACTTATTATTGAATACGTTGAAGACAATAATAATAATTTATGTGTTGAACAACTATACTTCGTTTAAACTATAACGCTTGGTCAAATTGACCAAGCGTTCTTGCTTTCTATGAATCTCACTGTTTATAATATGAATAAAAGAAAACCGCAATCATTAAGGGGGGATATACTTGCTCGAAGGATGGTTCAGTTGGTTTATTGTATTATGGACTGTTATTTTATTAGGACTTATGTCTATCGGTGGATACTTTATGTTCAGAAAATTTTTAAAACGATTACCGAAAGAAGACGGTATGTCCATTTTAGATTGGGAAGAGCACTATATTAATAAAACGAGACATTTATGGGATGATGAACAAAAACAATTATTAGAAGAACTAGTAAGTCCCGTTCCTGAACTATTTCGTGATGTTGCCACGTCAAAGATTGCCGGTAAAATTGGTGAACTTGCAATAAAGGAAAACGCTTCAAAAATTACACAAGATTTAATTATACAAGGATATATCGTTGCCACACCGAAGCGCGACCATAAATTTTTAATTAAGAAACTTCAAGAAAAAAAGATTGATTATTCAAATTACAAATCTTTACTTGCAGAATAATCTTCATTTTTTATTTCCCTATTTTCGACAAGTTACGTTTTATACGTCGTGGTTGGAACAGAAGGTGCTAACAATACCAATAAAAAATACAGCGTCTTTGACGCTGTATTTTTTATTTTATACATGTACAATTTTCACGTTAATTTCATATCTTTTTCATTATAAAAACCATCTTCTTTTTCCATTTCCTTCTGTAATTTCGTAAAGGAACGATACATGGCAATTCTCCATGAAACAATCATCGCGAACGCCAGTAAGAAGAACATGCCACTAAGTTGTCCTAAATCAAGAGATTGGCTTAAGTATGTTTTAAATACAATCCGCACGACAAGTAATCCAATTAATATAAAAACAAAGGCTTTTGAACGCTTCAAATAAATCTCTTGTCCTCTAATTTCAAATTTAGATGTTTTAATAAGAAAAATAGAGAAAAACAAACCGACGCCAATTGCTTCTAACATTTCTGCTGGAGTTAATCGAAATTCAGGAAAAACAAACATCAACGCTCCCGTGCTCATAAAAAATGGTGGAAGTATAATTTTTTTCAATGTTGCAGGTTTCTTAGCTGCTTTTAAACGAATAAACATCGCACCAACAGCCATACAAACAGCAACGATACTTGATAAAACAACTATGTTCATATTTTCTCATCCTTTTTTGTGGCTATATGCAAAATATACTTTCATTATATGCTTTTCCGTTAGTATTTCCAACATTTTCACAGAATAATACTAAAAACCGGTAAAACCACCAAATAAACTTGAGAAATATACGATAATTTTCGTCATCCAATTAAAGTATAGGAAGATACCCATGACAATCATAATGTATCCTCCGACTTTCATGAAGGCCATACTATTTCTTTTAATCCAAGACATTTTCGTAATAAAAAATGAAAGTACGAAAAACGGGATAGCAAATCCAAGTATGTAAGCAATCATATAAATCATTGCTGATTCTGGGTTTGTTGCTGCTAATCCAATTACGGACACTAAAATAGGTCCAGTACAAGGCGTCCATCCTGCAGCAAATGCCAATCCAATTAGAACTGAACCAAAATAACCACTCGGACGATTCTTAAAAGTAAATTTACGATCTTGCATTAAAAACTTCGGCTTAAACACACCGACAATTATAAGACCAAACACGATGATAAATATACCACCTAACTGTCTAATTAAGTCTTTATAATCCGTAAAAATGCCTCCGATAAAACTTGTACCAAATCCAATCGCAATAAAAATAATTGAAAAACCAAGTAAGAAAAACGCTGTATGTATCATACTTCTTTTGCGAAGCATTGCATTTTCTTCTTTCAATTCAGAAACCGACATACCTGTTATGTATGATAAAAATGCCGGATAAAGCGGTAAGCAACATGGGGAAATAAATGATAGAAACCCAGCACCAAACGCTAAAAAAATACTAATATCTTGCATGATTCCACTCCTCTCCTTACATATTGTAGCAAAAACACATAAAAATACTATGAACAATTCGTGAACTCACTTTAACAACGTGATAATAAGAAAAACTACCCATACAAACAGTTTCTAATAAAACGTTTTCATTTCCTTCTATTATATAGAACAATCTCAATTGGATGATGAAGCTCTTTCTAATTGTTACTAACATAACAAAGGTTTCACAGTTTCTCAAATACTTAGCACACTACAATTAACTTCACACATATTGACCTAAAAAAATATTTTTTTCAAATGCTGTCTTTATACAATGCAACACTGATTTTACAATACTTTAATTATTATTAATTTCAAGATTATGCATAAATATCATACTTTTATTATTATTCTATAAAATGTCGCACTTTTCTTTCAGTTGACCCTTTATTTTTAATTTTGTATACTTCCCTCTAGTTATATATGTCCGTTACGGAACAATTTCATATAGATGGGAGGAATTTTTCATGCTTCGCTATTCTCTTTTAGTTCTATTAGGAGCGTGTAGTTATGGGATTTTAGCTATTTTTGTTAAACTTGCTTATGCAGAAGGATTTTCACTCGGAGAGGTAATTGGTAGCCAATATTTGTTCGGCTGGATTATTTTGCTTACTATTACACTTCTATTTTCTAGACACCGTGTTCCATTAAAACAAGCGTTAATTTTATTCATTGCAGGAACATCGGCAAGCTTTACTGGAATTTTTTATTATGCTTCATTAAAAACTGTACCAGCTTCTATTGCAATTATACTTTTATTCCAGTTCGTTTGGGTTGGGATTATCATTGAAGCAGTCGCAACGAAAACATTACCTTCAAGAGAAAAAGTTATTTCGGTTATTTTCTTACTTGTAGGTACATTTTTATCAAGTGGTTTACTAGAAAAATCAGCAGGTGATTTCGATACGACTGGAATCATACTAGGTTTATTATCTGCCGTTACATTCGCAACATACATTTTCGTGAGCGGAAAAGTTGCTGTTGAAGTGCCTTCATTACCGCGCGGTGTTCTTTTAATGGCTGGTGCTTTAACTTTAGTAATGCTCGTATTCCCGCCAACATTTATTATGAACGGTTCCATTTCTCAAGGGCTTTGGAAGTATGGCTTAGGATTAGGAATATTTAGTATCGTTATTCCATCTATCGCCTTTACAATTGGCATTCCAAAAATCGGTTCTGGATTAGCAACTATTCTTGGTGCAGCAGAACTACCAGTTACAACAATTATGTCTGTATTCGTTTTAAAAGAAGCTGTACTATCTTCACAATGGTTCGGTGTATCACTTATTTTAATCGGTATCGCAATCCCGCAAATTGCCTATGCAATGCGTGGACGCTATCGTAAACATCATACACACAAAAAATTGGCAGCATAAAACGAGAGAGGATTTTCATTTGAGAATCCTCTCTTTTCTTATTGTATACTTAATGTAAATACTTTATTTAAGAAAGAAGGCATTATACGTGGCAGCAAATCTAGAGCAATTAACTGAGATGCTAATTTCTATTCGTCGAAATTTACATGAGCATCCAGAATTATCATACGAAGAATTTGAAACGACGAAGACTATAAAAAATTGGTTAGACGAGAAAAACATTACGATTATAAATTCTAGTTTAGAAACAGGCGTTATTGCTGAAATTTCAGGGAATAGTAGCGGGCCAATTATAGCAATCCGTGCTGATATTGATGCCCTTCCTATTCAAGAAGAAACAAATTTACCGTACACTTCAAAAATTCCTGGTAAAATGCATGCTTGTGGGCATGATTTTCATACAGCTGCTATTATAGGTGCCGCTTATTTATTAAAAGAAAAAGAATCTTCTCTTAGCGGAACTGTACGTTTTATATTCCAGCCAGCTGAAGAAAGTAGCAATGGTGCTTGCAAAGTAATTGAAGCCGGGCATTTACATGGTGTGCAAGCTATTTTCGGTATGCATAATAAACCGGATTTACCAGTAGGTACAATCGGTATTAAAGATGGTCCACTGATGGCCGGGGTCGATCGATTTGAAATTGAAATTCACGGAGTTGGTACACATGCAGCTGTACCAGATGCTGGGGTAGACCCTATTGTCGCGTCCTCTCAAATTGTTATGGCACTGCAGACAATTGTAAGTCGAAATATAAGTTCATCTCATAATGCAGTTGTTAGTGTTACAAATATCCATTCAGGAAATACGTGGAACGTTATTCCTGAAAAAGCTACGTTAGAAGGAACTGTACGTACATTCCAAGCTGAAACACGCGAAAAGATTCCAGCATTAATGGAGCGTATTATTAAAGGGGTTTCTGATGCACTAGGTGTAAAAACAGAATTCCGATTTTACCCAGGTCCTCCTACTGTTCATAACGATAAAACACTCACTAATCTTTCTATTCAAATTGCAGAGCAAATGAATCTAAACGTTATCTCTCCTACACCATCAATGGCCGGAGAAGATTTTTCTTTTTATCAACAAGAAATACCTGGTTCATTCGTTTTTATGGGAACGAGTGGTACACATGAATGGCATCATCCAGCTTTTACAGTAGATGAGCAAGCATTACCTATTAGCGCGGAGTATTTCGCCTTATTAGCCGAAAAGGCTATTCATCAATTAGCACATACAAAAAGCCGTTAAGTTAATCCTTAACGGCTTTTGCTTATGCGGTTAAATCTCGTTTTATAAATACTGTATAGGAAATCCCTAGAAATACAATTAAATACAGAAGAAGCATACAAGAAGCGAATGGGAATGTTACCCCATCAATAAAGCTCCCACCCTTTGAAAGCCCATATAAATCTGTATTCGCTGGTAATAAATATTTCGCCCATTCATATCTTGCTGCCGGAATTAGCGCTATCCCCCCTGATAATGCGAGAAATAGAGAAATCCCGATTGCACCTCCGCTCGATCTAGTTAAAACGGAAATCATAAAGGCAAATGCAGCATACACAAGAGTTGGTAGCCACGATAAAACGTAATACTTACTTGCTTCCATAAAAATATTTTGTTTTATAATATTTCCATCTTGGAAAATAAATTCACTCCATGCAGGCTGTTGGAATTTATAAATAACAAGTCCACATAAAGCGGAGAAAATCATATTAAATATAAACAATAACGCTGCAAATATAACGATTGCTAAAAATTTAGCTGTTAATATTTTAAATCGATTTGCCGGACGGATCGTTAAAAACTTATATGTTCCCCAGCTATATTCATTCGCAAAAATTGTACTTGCATACACGAGAATAAACGGAAGCAAAATTGGAAATACGATAAAACCTGTATCTCTCATGAAAGAAAGCGGAGAGCTGCTTGCCGGTGCTGTATCTGTATCTAAATGCTTCATCTTAAGCTGATATTCCTTTACCAGCTCGTCCCCAGACCGTTCTGCTAAAATAGCTTCTTTTTTCATGCCTAGTTTTTTCTCAATTTCTACAGTTCGTTCTGTATAATCGGCTTTCCACCCTTTTGTTTCTGGCTCTAAATACTTTACCGTAACCCATCCTAATCCAATAATTAATACTGCAATAACTGCAAAAGGAATAATCGTTCGCTTTCGCTTAAATATTTTATACAACTCGTTATAAACTAAATTAAACAATATCTTTTCCCCCTGTTAATTCTAAAAATTGCTCTTCTAACGTTTTTCTTTCTTCATATACACGATACACTTGAATATTTTTCTCAAGCAATGTACGAATAACATTCGGGATTTCTTCATCTTTTACATTTATAAGTAGATCATTACCTTTTATTAAAACATCTTGGTCTAACATTTCTGCCGCTCTCTTCGCATCATCTACACGTATACGGATTGTCTCCATCTCTTCGCTTTGATTATGCTGAATATTTTGCGTCGCGACATATTCTCCGTGCTGAATAATGATAACTCTGTCACACATTAATTCAACTTCTGAAAGTAAGTGACTAGATACGAGTACCGCTTTTCCTTGTTCATGTGCAATTTTCTTTATGTACATTCTCATTTCATGTATTCCACTAGGATCTAATCCATTCGTTGGTTCATCTAATATCAATACATCTGGATCATGAATAAGCGCTTGAGCAATTCCTAAACGTTGTCTCATGCCGAGTGAATATGCTTTTACTTTACGATCAATTACTTGTCCCATCCCTAGCAATTGCACTACTTCATCGATACGTTCTTCGGTTACGTTGCCATTCATTCGTCCGAAATATGTTAAATTTTCATAGCCGCTTAAGAAAGGATAAAATTCCGGTGTCTCAATTACTGCTCCAATTTTCGCAGCAGTACTCTCAAATTGCTGTTTTACAGATTGACCGTCAATCCAAACTTCGCCCTCTGTCATACGAATCATGCCGACCATCATTCTCATTAAAGTCGTTTTTCCAGCACCATTTGGTCCTAATAAGCCAACTACTTCACCTTTTTTCACTTCAAAACTAATATTTTCTACTAACGTCTTTGAACCAATTCGCTTTGTTAATCGATCAACCTTTACAATTGATTGTTCATTTGTCATACTATACAACCTTTCCTTCCCATTCTTTGTCAGGTGTTTACACTGTAACATGATTATTTTTATGTGTAAAATAGGAAAAGGCATGATTTCTCATGCCTTTTCCTTGAATGAAAACGAATTTTCATCTTGTAAACTTTGAACAAATCGAAAACATTGCATCATCGATAATAAGACGATAACGATCATAATTATACTAACAACTACTATTGCATATATTGTAATCGGTGCACTATTTATCCCTTGTATTCCTGCTATTTTCATAAAGATAATCGTAAATAATTTCAAAAATAACATCCCATTAACTAATCCAAAAACAAACGCTGCGCCATAAATGAATAATTGCTCCTGACATAATAAACATAGTGCGTTCCTATTCTCTGCTACATAAGATTTAATTTCCTCTTTCCTCACTTGCAGAAGAGCAAACGTTATTTTATATGTAGTGAAAGTACATATAAAAATGAATATAAGAAACAGCGTGTAAAAACACATTTGAAATAAAAGTGTAATCCCTAATTCCTCAACAACTACTTCGTTAAATTGAAGCGATATCATAAAAAATAAAATCATAGTACTCATAGCAACCCACATAAATTGCTTCATCCTTTTGGCAGCAAATGTTCTTATATTTTTTCTCACTAACTGACATAAAGACATATGTTCTTCCCCTACCTTACTTCATACCATACTCATTCTATAGTACTAGTGTATAAAAATATGACATTTTAAACATCGCACTACAATCTGAATTTGTTCTAAGTCTTTAGTCCTAGAAAATAAAATGGTAAAAAAATCATATTAAGAATATAATTGTAAAAAGGAGGGGGTTGCATGCGTATAAAATTACTATCAATCTTGTGTTTATTAGTTCTCACAAGTTGTAGCCCACTTAAAAACAATGAGATCGCGATTGTTGAGCCATACAAATTAACAGAAGAGCAATCTTCTATTTTACAAATGACCCCTTTTCAAGAAGGAAACAGCATGTTTTATAGCGTTACACTTAAAAATGAAAAAGATGAAATACATGCCACAATTGATTATTATCAAAATGGTAAAAAAACAAACGAAATTGTGAATACAGCTACCTCACATTTTCCAAAAAAGAAAGTAAAGCTTTCTTTTTTACCACCTCAATCCCAACTCGATAAAGATATACAAGCGCAAAAACATTGGTATGTTAATATTGAAGGTAGTTCCATGCTCGTTCCTGAAGAAGCACCTCCAAGTATAAATAGCTCTGCATCTACTACTCTTCAATCTGCTATAAAATTAAAATATAATCAAAAAACGACTTTAACAGCTATAATAAAAACGAATAAAGAAACCGTAAGAATCCCAATGCTTGAGGAAAAAAACGCTATTGACCAACTATTACAAGAAAACGAACATGTTTATCTCTTTAGTATAGAACTAAAAAAAGAACACTAAAGCGGAAATGCAATACTATTGCATTTCCGCTTTAGTGTTTAACGAGGTGTACTTTTTAATAACTTAATTAATCTCATCCTCAACTTCTATTCTTTTCTTCTCTCTTGCAATTTTCAAGAACTCTAACAGTTCTGGATTAGTATTCATTTTTTTGTAAGCCACCGACATTTCTGCTACAAAATTAGAGTCACATAGCTCCTTATACACAACTTCTGTTTTATACAATTTATTTGCTGATACAGGTATCACCGTAATTCCAATCCCTGCTGCTACAAGACCCATGACAGTTTGATACTCCGTTGCTTCTTGTACAATGTGCGGACTAAAACCTACATCACGACAAAGTGATAAAATTGTATCATATAACGCTGGCCATACTGGTCTCGTAATAAATACGAACGGTTCATCCCTTAAATCTTCGATATGTATTTCGTCCTTTTCAGCAAGCGGATGTGCCTTTGGTAAGCATAACGTACACGAAAGTTTTTGAATTGGTTCTAACTCAAGTAATTGCGTTGGAATTGGCGGACGTAAAAATCCAATATCAATTCGATTATCATGAAGTGCATGCACCTGATCCGGTGTTGACAATTCATGTAATGCTACAGACACTCTCGGAAATTTCTTTCTATACTCTCTGACGATTGACGGTAAAATATCATATATCGCCGCACCTACAAAACCAATTGAAAGTGATCCAACTTCTCCCCTTTGCGCACTTTGTGCGACTTCTACTGCTTTTTCAATTTGTTCAAACGCTTTTTTTACTTCTTTTAAAAACATTTCTCCTGCTTCTGTTAATTCAACCTTTCTCTTCGTTCTTGAAAATAACATAACTCCCATTTCTTTTTCTAATTGCTGAATTTGTTGACTAAGCGGTGGTTGTGTCATTTGTAAACGAGCTGCTGCTCGTCCAAAGTGTAACTCCTCTGCCACTACAACAAAATATTGCAAATGCCGTAATTCCATTTTGGACACCCTTTTCACTTTCGATTAATACATCTAATATATTAATAACATATAATTTATATATTAGACAAATATTTCGAATGAACGTATAGTAGAAACTGTTAATTCTTTTTTACAATTTTTATGTAAAAAAAGAAAGAGGTGGTTACTGTATGAAATGGTGGAAGTTAAGCGGACAAATATTATTATTATTTTGTTTCGCTTGGACAGGTGAATGGATTGCAAAACAGGCACACCTCCCGGTTCCAGGAAGTATAATCGGTATTTTTCTATTATTAATCTCATTAAAATTTAACATAGTGAAAAAAGAATGGATACAAGACGGTGCAGACTTTTTATTAAAAGAACTTATTTTATTTTTCATCCCTTCTGCAGTCGCTGTCATTCGTTACAAAGATACATTATCACAGTATGGAATCGATCTCATTTTAATTATCGTGATTAGTACACTTTGTGTCACTCTCGTAACAGGACTATTAACGGAATTGCTATTAAAGCGGAAAGGATCAACACAATGATCGGCTTTCTTTGTTTGTTATTAACACTATTCACATATTGGGTATCTAAAAAAATGTATCAACGTTGGAATTGGAGCTTACTTTCTCCCCTGCTTGTATGCCCAATCATTTTAATTGCTTTATTGCTCGGATTAGATACACCATACGAAACCTACGAATCTGGTAGTCATTGGCTAACAGAATTATTAAAGCCTGCAACGGTTGCTTTCGCGTGGCCAATCTATAAGTATTTTGATCTATTAAAAAAACATGGCACTGCTATTTTAATTAATGTCATTGTCGGTTCTTTTCTTTCAGTTATTACTTCAGCACTACTAGCTAATTTTTTTCAAATTGACTCTACAATAGAACAAAGTTTAGCACCGCACATTGTAACAACACCTATTGCAATGGCTATTTCAGAAATGATTGGCGGCATGTCACAATTAACAGCAGTTTTCGTCGTATTAACTGCCTTAACTGGAGCGTTACTCGGTCCTACGCTCATACGCATATGTCGTATTAAAACAGCGCTCGCAAAAGGTATAATGCTAGGTACTAGCGCGAATGGCACCGGAACATCAAAAGCATTTGAAATCGGTCCTGTAGAAGGTACAATTGCAAGTTTATCAATGCTTTTAACAGCTGGAGCTAGTTTAGTTATCGTTCCGCTTTTTTTATCTTGGTTACACTAAAAAAAAAGCAAGTGGTTAAACACTTGCTTTTTTATTTATATATTTATTTACAAGCTCCTGGTCTTCTGGAAAAGATAAAGATAATTCTTTTACTTCATCAATTCCTTTCCAAGCTATTTCATGTATTAGCTCATCAGGGTCTTGTATTTTCATGTTACCGCCTATTAACTTTACAATATAGTAATGCACATGAACTGGCCCCCCATATGTTATCCCTTTCTTTTCACATAGTTTTTCTATAATTTTCACTTCATAACCCGTTTCTTCCCACACTTCACGAGCACAGCAGTCCTCAAGTGTTTCTCCCTCTTCTTGTCCCCCGCTTGGCACAGTCCATCGTTTTTCTTCATCTACTTTTCCTTGTAGTACCATTAAAAATTCATTCTTTTCATTCATACATATAGCTGCCGTACCAATCCATCTTTTCATCCCATCTCCCCCCATACTAAATTTCGATCTTTCTATATATATCCTTGAAAAAAGAGGAATAAAGTAAAACGATGACGAAAGATTACATCAACTTCATGAGCAGTCCCTTCTTAGAAATTCAAACCGGAAGGATGAAATTATGATTTCTAAATATGTTGTGGAATGTGTTTTTTGTGAAGAGAATCGAGAACCTCGGCAGGCTATCGTCACAGTGCCCGCCACTTCTCAGCTACTAGCAATCCAAAAAGTACGGGCTGAATGCACACGGCGCTTCGGAAAAACTTTATTATTGCAAACAGAAATTAAAGAAGAATTACTCATTGAACAAAAAGAAAGCTGACCATAAATTGGCCAGCTTTCTTATCCGATCATATTTTCACATGAAGATTAGGGGCATCCTCTTTAAGGATCGGGATTTACCCATTATGTGCGTTCCATAATGGTCATCGAACAATATATTTCTATACAATAAACTATTGAATAGAATAGGGCAAAACTTGTTCGCATTTTTTAGAAAAGGGATAGGGATATAATTCAAGTAATACTTCGAATACTCGAACTTTACACTCATTATATTAAAGCAAATCCTTTTATATGGGAAATATGAATTACTTACATAATTCATTCGTAAAATATATTAATAGTTTTCTTTACTCTACTAACAACATACATCCAGCTAGTATCGGTGTCATAATCATTGAAAACCTTAAAAGCATCCGAGGTGCATAATTTGTAAACTTAGCTCCTATATATGCCCCTAACATTGTTCCAATTAAAACTTGTACTAATAATACATAATCTAAATACCCTTCCGAACTATATCCAAGCCCACCTCCAATTGCGATTGGTAATATAACAAGCATTGTCGTCCCTATAGATTGCTGAATTGTTAATCCTAATAGAACTATTAATCCAAGTTGGATAAAGGGTGCTGAACCAATCCCAAATGAACCAGCCAACATTCCAGTAACCAGTCCGAGACATATACATTTAATCAAGTTATCTTTCGAAAGTTCGTTATGCCCTTTTAAAGACGACCGTTCCTTTTTTTGAAATATAATTAATCGAATAAACATAAAAATTGCAGATAAAAATAACATTCCCGCTGTAAACCAATGTAGAAGATTCGCTGGTATTAGCGAACCAAACTTTGAACCAATAAAGGAACCAATCGCTCCAAATCCCCCAACAATTCCGCCTATTACAAATACAACATTCCCTTCTCTATAATGACTTACTACCCCAGATAATGTCGTAAATGCCATAGCAGTTAGAGATGTTGCAAGAGCAACGTGAATAGGGATATGGAATACTAAAGTGAGTATCGCGATGATAAATCCAGCTCCTCCTGCTCCGACAAACCCTAATAAAACTCCCATTAATAACATTGTTATAATAATTGCCACATATTCCCCCTCCAATATTCCAATTATCTATCACATGCGCACCTCTATACAAACAAAAAGCATCCTAAATGGATGCTCTTTCTACTTTTTCTATATTAATAATATGTACTTACTCTTGATTAATCAAAATAACAGCGGGACCAGAAACAACTACCCCGGCCACTTCTATCTTTTCAAATTCCATCACTGTAATAGATATAACCCCTTCTCTTTCCATCAATTCCTTACTCAGGACTTCAGTCGGTATTGATTTCACCGTCCTACCTCCTTTTCATTTTATACAAAAACTACCCAATGCCTCTAAATATATGCATCACCTCCACTTTCATTCCTTATTCCAGTCAAAATTCATATCCCCTTTCTATAACATATTGAAAAATAAAAAAGCACTCGCCAAAGCGAATGCCTTTCCATTATTTACTCTCTATTACTTTTAACATTCTATTAATAAATGCTGCGGATTCCCCACGTGTTGCAGAACCTTTTGGCATAAACTCATTATTCTCATTCCCTTTTACGATACCTAACCCATAAACACGTTGAACCGCCTGTTTATCATAAGCTAAATTTTGATCCTTAAATGGTAATGGAACTAAATTACCTTTTATATTTTTGTATTGCAATGCACGATCAATCATAATGACAGCTTCATCACGTTTAATCGTATCATTCGGGGCAAATATATCATTTCCTCGTCCACTTATAATCCCAGCACTAGCTGCACGATTAATACCATCTACTAGCGATGGATGAGCTGTGCTTAAATCTTTGAAATTCGATTTTCCCTCTGGTAATTGCAATGATCTTGAAACTAAATTCGCAAATTCACCACGTGTTACAAGACGTTCTGGCCAGTAAGAACCCTTTCCGTCTCCAACCATAATGCCTCTTTTATCTAATTCACGAATATCTGCTTCATACCAACCACCAGTTATATCATCTTTATGATTCGCATCATAATAAGCTTTCGTTCCCTGTAAAAATGGCTCCCATGCATTATTCTTTATCATAATGGCCGGACAATTCTTTCCGCTCCAAAATTGATGTTTTTTCACATTTTCTAAAGGAATATTTAATTCCCCCATTAAATATGCTGCTAGTTTGCGAGCATTTTCCACAGCTTTATTATAATCACCATCTTGGTTGACAGCAATTTCAATTGCAATTGATTCTCTATTACCAGTTCCTTCCGCTCCATCTCCAGCATGCCAACCATTTTCATTTAATGGTAGATGTTGATAAATTTCTTTATCATCTACTGTAAAATGCCAAGATGCTGAACGATCAGTCGTTCCTGTTGCTTGACTGTATAAATATTGTGCATGGTTGCTAGCATTTGCTCCAACACTATAATTATCTGTCTCATGAATTGTAATGTATTTTGGTTTCATCGCATAACCTGGACGAATATTTTCATTACCTGTTGGTACAATCATTTCCTTTAATGGTACACCGTAAATATCCGTTGTTTTCTCTGCTGATGGCGCTGCATACATAACCGCTGCACGTTTCGTACGAGTTGGAGTTGTACTTTGAATAAGAGATGCTTTTGTACCCTCAAATTTTGCTGAAGGTGAATAAATCCATTTCACCTCATTATCTATTTGGACTTGGAACCACTCTCCAACTTGTCCAATTGCAATAATTGTTTGCGGCTGTAACACTTTCTCATCTTTATATGAATTAAATGGTGCAGAATATGTAGCTGTCTCTTCATTAATTACTAACTTTTCGTTTGCCAAGCGATAAACTTCCTTAACCTCTACATTTCCTTCACTACTTTGTATCCACCCAGCTCCAGATTCTGTTTGTACATAGTAAGCGTTTCCTTTTCGTTTTTCGGCTTTCACTACTTGATTAGAAAGCTGAACACCTGTCACTTTTTGTAAATCAGCAGAATCAAATAAAGATGCTGAACTTATTATATGTACAAGAAAATCTCCTTGCGCTTCATTTGTTATTCCTTTGTCCTCTCCACGCCCATCTTCATCTTTCATATGGGTTTCAATACTTTTTAAAGCTTGCTCGTCAGTTGAAATTGTTACAGTCTTTTCTACCGTATCAGCATAGGAAGAACTTGGAATAGTTACCAAACCAAATACAATTGATGCAGCTAAAACATTATAAAATCCTTTTTTCATACTAATTATTTAACACGTTTATATCTTAATTCGTGTTAACTTCCCTCCCTAATCTAAAATCTTTAAGGCTATCTAGCAAACTTCTAAACTAAATAACCCTTTACAATATAACAAACTCTATCTCATTCGTATAGATAGGAATGACTACTATTTGCCTGTTTTTTCTATATTGGAATATAGAAAAGAAGCTATAAAAGATATAGCTTCTCCTCTCACTATTTCAATCTCGTTGTACCTTATACTCTATAACTCTACCATCTTTATCAAATTGCAAAACAAGACATTCACTATCTATAGGAATGAAACTACGTTCATTCCCAAGATAGTATAGTGTAGTAATTCCCGTTTTCAAACTGCTTGTTTTCGTAGGGGCCCCTAACAATTTTATGATTTCCTCATTTGATTTCCCTATCAATTTATGCCGCTTTAATAAGTCATCTATCATATATACCCGTTTTTCTTCATCATTTAACCACCGATCCTGATTAAAATTTGAAGTGTATTTATTTAAACTTAATTGTAAAGTACATACTATCAATGGAATGAGAGCAACCATCATTACAGTGAACAGCTGTTTCTTATCTTTATCATGTCTTGCTGATACATGTAAGACAGCCTTTTGAATAATAACTAGTAGAATAAAAGGCATTGCTACTACAAAAATACTCATTACACTCAATGACACATGAACCATATCAATAACAAAAATAAACACAAGATACATTACTATATACAAACAAAAATAAATGTACAATATCCCCCAAAATATAGGGCTTTTACCTTTCTCCACCTAACGCACCTACTTTATCCCGCTATTTACGATCAGTATGACTCGCATCTCAAAATTCGGCCGTACAGCAAAGAAATTAAGTGGAAATCAGTTTGCCTGTAAATGCCCGATTAGTATAACCAATTGTCGGCGTGGGGTTGATCCCCCATTGACTAAAGTCTCACTTTACTTTTCACTTCGTAACATACTTCATCTGGCCAATTATATCTCTAATCTTTTGTAGTTCTTGTACTGTATATATTACTTTACCTGTTAAAATTTCATTTCTGAAAAACGTTACAATTTGCTCTCTATCTTTTAATCTCGGCAATTTTTCATTAGAAAGATCAATAACTTCTTTGCCACTCTCATTTTCAAAATATACAACCGGTTTCACTTTTTCCTTTACAATATCTACTTGTATTTCTTCCAAATAATCATATACAGTTTGAGCTAATTTTTCCGCTTTATATACTGGATTCCCTTCATTTCTTACTTGCAAAGTTAATGAAGTTTGATCCGTAATAAATTCAAATGTCTCTTCTTTTTCAATTTCATGTTGATACTTGCCGATTTCATCAATCATAAATGAATATATACCCGCATTTTCTCTCGTTAAGCCATGGATTAATTTTCCCGTCCATTCTTTCGTCTCAAGTAAATACATGCCAGCTTTACATAAGATGAGGTGATGGATTCGATTATCGTTTATTTCACGTTTGTTTCTATATTTATTACTTCTCATAAAAATGTTCGGCATAATATGAAGTTCTTCTTCTAGTATGATTCCTTGCTCGACAAAACCTCGCTTCATATAATGTAACGTTTCGTGCGTACTCATTTCAGCACCAGTTTTTGTATACTCTCGTAAATCTGCAATTAAATTTTGAAACATATGTATTTCGTTAATATGTTTATCTTGCATTTCACTACGTTCTTTACTATGTTGAACAGCTAGTTGATTTTTCATCATACGCATATTTTCAAGTTCTTTAGCTGTACTCACTTGTAAATCATTATATTTTTTCTGTTCCATATTCTTCAAAGTACTTTGTTGTTCTTTATGCTCTGTAATCGTAGCTGCAATTTCACTTTCATACGTTTCAATCGCTTGTTTCTTTTCAAATTCCACTTGCTGACTTTCTGATTCTAACTGTTTATTTTTATAAAACAGCACAAACACTACAGCTAATAATATTAAAATCCCACCTATTAGCACATACTCCATATTTTTTCTCCTTTATTTCACGTCCGATTATTTTTATAAATATATCGATTATATTATACTATGCTTTTAATATACAATTTGTAAAAATAATATATTTTTTATAAAAAGGCTTCTCAAATAAGATGCCTTTTTATAGTAAAACCGCTGGTGAAAAACAATTGGTATTGGTCAATTGTCTAATAATCAATGTGGACAATCCTCATCAATTAAAGTTTCACTTTATTGCACACCATATTGAATATAACTTGAATCATAGTATACCCATTGATTTGTACCTAAGCAAAGCCATCCATCTTGCTTACTCCACACTCGATATGATTCACCATGATGTAACTGTCTTATTACATTCCCGTTTAATGATGGAGCGTCTCGCAGATTCACATTATCGCCAGTAATAGTTGCCACATAATGTTTATACTGAATATAACTTGAATCATTATATACCCACTGATTTGTTCCTAAACAGAGCCATCCATCTTGTTCTCCCCAAACTTCATATGATTCGCCACGATGCAATTGGCGAATTACACTAGACTGTAAAGATGGTCCACTTCGTAAATTCACATTATCTCCATTAATTACAGCAACTCCGTATACCGGAGTCGCATTATTAGGCGTGGGAACATTACCTCCACCACTTGCTCCATTTCCTTGTAAAGCTTCTAATGAAACAGCTGCTGATACATCACAATTTCCTACACCTGAAATTTGACCAGAATCTGTGTACTGCCATGCTGTCCACTCTGTCCATCCACCAGCATCAGCAGGCGGTATACTAGAATATCTGGAAATCCATAGTGGAATGTCACTTAACCCGCTAATTCCAAATTCATTAATATACCAAACTCCTGTATATAACATTACATTTTTCCCAGTAGCTTGTTTCACATAATTTACGAAACTTCTTGCCCAATTCGATATCATCGCACCCGTTAAACTACTATTGCTAGTATCCGTTGGCGATTCTAAATCTAAAACAGGAATTAAGTCCGTCTGATTACTCTGTAATATATTCACAAAATATTTCGCTTCTGAAATGGCATCATTTTGTTCTGGCTGCGCAAAATGATATGCACCAATTAATACATTCGCATTTCTCGCGGCTTGTACATTTTGAACGAAAGTAGGGTCAATATAGTTCACACCTTCCGTCGCTTTTGCATACGCCGCTGGAATACCAGATGACTTCACAGCATTCCAATCGATGTTTCCTTCCCAATGAGACACATCGATAAACGTAATATTTGAACTGGATCTATTTTGCATATAAAAGCTCCTATCAAATTTTTTTATTCCGTATACAATATGTATAACTTCAGTTAGTGGACACGACTTTTATGCTATAGTAAGAAAGTTCTAATATATTTATTTTGTCGAGATATTTAAGAAAAAAGTGAAATTGAAACTACACTGTACACCAGAAACTCCATTAATACACTTTTAACAGCAAAAAAAAGACCTTGTAATTACAAGGCCTTTTGCAAACTACCTTTATTTTGCAGTAAGTACATATTGTAATAAAGTCCTTGTTTACTAAGTAACTCTTGATGTGTTCCGCTTTCTACAATTCTCCCTTCATGCATAACAAATATTTGATCCGCGTCTTGGATTGTAGACAATCTGTGCGCAATCGCTATCGTTGTTCTGCCTTTTCGCATTTGCTGCAATGCCGTTTGGATAGCCTCCTCTGTTTCTGTATCAATATTTGCCGTCGCTTCATCTAACACTAATACTTTCGGATTGGTTGCTATCGTTCTAGCAAAAGCAATTAATTGCCTTTGACCACTAGAAAATGCAGCTCCTCTTTCGACAACTTCAGTATCATACTGCTCTGGTAATTTTTCAATAAACGTATTCGCTTGCACAAACTTTGCTGCTTCCTCTATCTCTTCATCCGTAATCTCTTCATTATACATACGAATGTTTTGCTTTACATTTCCAGCAAATAAAAATGCATCTTGCAGCACAAGACCAATTTTCTTTCGAATTTCTTGTTCTTCAAACTTCTCTAAATCTACTCCGTCTATTACAATATTTCCTGATTTAATATTGTAAAATCTCATTAATAAATTCATAATCGTACTCTTTCCGCTACCAGTATGCCCTACGAAAGCAACCGTTTGCCCTGGCTTTACGTGAAAAGATACATTTTTTAAAACGTCACGCTTTCCATCATATGAAAAAGTAACATCTTTAAACTGAATTTCTCCGTTAACTACTCTTGGCTGTTCACTCCCCATTTGAACAGGAGCTAAATCTTTATCATCCATTAAATGAAATACACGCGATGATGAAACAAGCGCTTGCTGGAAGAAAGATAGTTTCATCATCATCTCATTTACCGGCTGGAAGAAACGATGAATATAATTAACGAAAGCATATAAAACCCCTACTTCAACAGGACTCTTTAAAGCATCGATTCCGAATAAACCAAGTACTAACGCAATTGCTACAATATGAACAAGATCTGTTGCTGGACGTAAAAGTAATGCATCTAATTTCAATGTACGACGTCCAGCACTAAAATGTTTATTGTTCACTTCTTCAAATTCTTTTCTCATCCGCTTTTCTTGCCGGAACACCTGAACAATATTCATACCTTGAATGGACTCATTTAACTTTGCATTTAATATACTCAGCTGATTGCGTACCTCTAAATAAAAAGCTGCACTTTTCCGTTGATACAACACCATAATTGCAAACATTATCGGAATTAATATGAGCGAAAATAGCGCTAATTTTACATCTAATAAAAACATCGCTACTAAAATCCCTACTAAAAAGACTACATTTTTCACGAATGTTGATAGTACACTAACATAAAAATCCTTAATCGCTTCTGTATCATTCGTTATGCGGGATACGAGCGTACCAATCGGCGTACGATCAAAGAAGCTTAATGACAATTTTTGAACATGTTCATACACTTCAACTCGCATATCTTGGACAATCTTAAAAGCGATATTTTGAAAGTACAATAAGTCTAAATAAGTAAATAATACTTTTAATAAATGA
This sequence comes from Bacillus nitratireducens, assembly GCF_036320425.1. Taxonomy (NCBI): domain Bacteria; kingdom Bacillati; phylum Bacillota; class Bacilli; order Caryophanales; family Bacillaceae; genus Bacillus; species Bacillus nitratireducens. Next base: position 520,085 of record NZ_JAUMJO010000002.1, on the reverse strand, counting down.
GCAATAATATACACTACAAATAGGGTTACAAGTGCTGATTGTTCAAAGTTACCTGGCACTAAGTGTTCATCAAGAAATTGTTTAATTAAAAAAGGACCCATCATTTCAGTTACAGTTGCACCAACTAGAAATAAAAATGCTAACGCTAATAACCCTTTATACGGCCTCATATAAGAAAGCAACCTTCTTAAATCACTCCGTTTTTTCTCAACCATCATACGCCCCCTTTCTCTACTAATGCCTCTAACTGCTGGCTTTCGTACATTTCTTTATACCAACCATTTTCTTTCATTAATTGCTCATGTGTCCCTCGCTGCATAACTCTACCTTCATCAATAACAAGAATAAGATTTGCATGCTGAATAGCACTTAAACGATGGGCAGTAATAATCGTCGTTTTCTCTGCCCTTTCTCGTTTCAATGCAGTTAAAATAGTTTCTTCTGTTTTTGCATCTACGGCTGATAAACAATCATCTAATATTAAAATTTCAGCATTTGTTAATAATGCACGCGCAATAGAGATTCGCTGTTTTTGACCTCCTGATAGTGAAACGCCTCTTTCACCTACTACAGTGTCATACCCTTCTGGAAATTGAAATATATCATTATGAATACAAGCAATATCAGCAGCGCGGCTAATTTCTTTATATGTAGCATCGGCCTTTCCAAAAGCAATGTTCTCCCCAATACTCGCTGAAAATAAAAAGTGATCTTGCGGTACATATGAAATTGCAGAACGCACACCGTGAAGTGTTAAATCTCGAATATCCCGCTCCCCAACTTTTAATTCACCATTAAAATGATCATACTCTCGAATTAAACATTTTAACAACGTCGTCTTCCCTGCACCGGTACGTCCTACAATTCCTAACGTTTCACCTTTTCTTAAGTTAAAGTAAATATCTTTTAAGTTTAATAGTTCATTCTTTTTATAAGAAAACGAATCAACAGCGAACGAAACATCACCACTTGCTATAGTATTTATAGCATTTTCCCTATTCACTACATCTGAAGTTTGTGAAAGTATTTTCTCCACACGATCATACGAAGCACGTCCACGCTCCATAATATTAAATAGCCATCCAAACGCTAACATTGGCCATACAAGTGTCCCTAAGTACGTTGTAAATGTTACCAATTCCCCTACAGTTAATTCACCCCGTACGACTAATAATGATCCGTAACAAATTGCGATTAAAAATGAAAATCCGACAATTAAGGAAATCGTTGGATCGAATAACGAGTCAATACGTGCAACTAGCATATTTTTATGTACGACATCTTCAGATTTTTTCCGAAACGCTTGTAAATCCTCTTTCTCTTGTCCAAGTGAGCGAATTACCTTCATCCCACTCATACTTTCTTGTACTTTATCATTGATTTCAGAAAACGATTGCTGTGCCTTATGAAATCTTCTATGCAATAAAGTTCCATAATAATTTGTAGAAATAGCTACAATTGGCATCGGAATTAAACTTAATAACGTTAACTTCCAACTAATTGTAAATCCCATCGCTACGAGTACACATCCTCCAACAGCTAATGAATCAACGAGTGTTAAAACACCTGACCCCGCAGTTTGCTGAATCGCCTGAATATCATTGGTCGCATGTGCCATCAAATCGCCTGTGCGACGTGATTGATAAAAGGATGGGCTCATCTTAGTAAAATGTTCATATAGATTCTTTCGCAGTTGACGAGCTAGTTTTAAAGAAGATCCAAAAATCATAATACGCCATAAGTAACGTAATATATACATCGCAATTCCTACAACTACTAATAGAATAACCCAGTTCAACAATTTTTCAGACGTTAATGTTCCATTATTAATTTCATCTACTACAATCCCTAGTACTCTTGGCGCTACAAGTTCAAGAAGCGCGACACCAAATAACATAATAATTCCGATTATGTACGCTCGTTTTTCTTGCTTAAAAAACCAAGCTAAATTAAAAAACACTTTCATATTTATCCTCCTCCCTTAAAATGAGCGATGTTTTCAGTTTACCAAAAACACAGAATTTTTAAAAGTTTTAAACACTTATTATACCCAAAAGAAAAGGACACTCGGTAAGAGTGCCCTTTAGCGCTTATTTCGTTTGTTGCTTGTTCATCGCGCTCATCATTTGATTGATTTTCTTTTGGGAAGGTTTTTGCCCCATTTGCATCATCATCATTTTTAGCATTTGTTCGTTAATTGGTGGATTTTTTTGTAAGTAATTCATCATATATTTGCGGGCAATGAAAAATCCTAACGCCACGCCTGCTACTAGTGCTACTACGCCCACTAGAATACCTAACCACATTGGCATATCTTTTCCTCCTTCATGTTGTCTACCTTACAGTGTACTAAAACCTTTTCAATAAGACAAGATACTATTCGACATTTTTTACACATATGTTCGTACTTGTTTGAGAGGATTTAACCAGCCGTACTTTTTATTTTCATAATCCATCGCTAAAAATGTTAACTCACACTTTCTAAGCACCTCAAAGAAAGTTGTTTCCATGGATACATTTCCAGAAGTATTCATTCGAATATATTGTGATTTCACGACTATTTCGCCGTATTCAGCTCCTGTATAAAGCGTATGAGTATAATTCGTTCTTTCATATTTGCCAAGAACACGCAAAGCTTGTTCTAATTTATGATGAATTTTCATTACTTGTAACGGCATCGTAATATACGTCATTTGTTTATATAATACTTTCTTCTCCGAAAGGGACCCAGATTCTGAAAATCGAGCAAATAAATCAAAAAACAAATATTCACGACCAAAGTAAGCTTTCGCAATATCCTCTTGAATTAAATACAATTCATACGTTTTCATTTTTCCCCTCCCAATCTGGACAACCTTTTCCCTACATTATATAAGAGAAAATTTGCAATGATTGTCTGACTACGGAGAGAGAAAAAACTTTTTCTGTCGAAAAAACTCAACTACATAGAAAAATCTCCCCATGCTGGAGAGATTTTTCTAAAATCATTAAAGCATTTCTTTTACTTTACGAACAACGTTCTCTACAGTAAATCCATACTCTTCCATAATCTTCTCACCAGGAGCAGAAGCACCGAATGTATCGATACCTAGTACATCTCCATCAAGACCTACGTAACGGTGCCATCCGATTGTAGCACCCATTTCAATTGCGAAACGTTTCGTTACCGCTTTTGGTAGTACAGATTCTTTGTACTCAGCAGTTTGAGCTTCAAAGCGATCCATAGATGGCATGCTAACAACAGCTGCATCAACGCCGTCTGCTGCTAGAGCTTTTTGCGCTTCAATTGCTAAGCTTACTTCAGATCCAGTTGCAATTAAGATTACATCAGCAGTTTCTTTTTTGCTTGCAGAAACTACATATGCACCTTTTGCTACTTTTTCATAAGTGTCGTCTTTTGCACCTTCTAATGTTGGAAGATCTTGACGAGTTAACACTAATGCAGTTGGTGTTTTTGTTGATTCTAGAGCTAATCTCCAAGCTGCAACTGATTCGTTACCGTCTGCTGGACGAATAACAGAAACGTTTGGCATTGCACGAAGTGCTGCTAATTGTTCAACCGGCTCATGTGTTGGACCATCTTCACCAACAGCGATACTATCATGTGTGAATACATACGTTACAGGCAATTGCATTAATGCTGCAAGACGAATTGCTGGACGTAAGTAGTCAGAGAATACGAAGAACGTACCACCGTAAGTTTTTAAACCGCCATGAAGTGCGATACCGTTCATTGCTGCACCCATTGCGAATTCACGTACACCGTACCAAATGTTTTTTCCGCTGTAATCAGCTCTTGTAAAGTCTTTTTCGTTATTCATGTATGTTTTGTTAGAACCAGCAAGGTCAGCAGATCCACCGAAGAATGATGGTACAGACTCTGCAATTGCATTAATTACAGCACCTGAAGAATTACGTGTTGCTGCTTTTGATCCTAATTCATAAGTTGGTAAGCTTTGTTCCCAACCTTCTGGAAGAAGACCGTTCATTGCTGCTTGCAGTTCGTTTGCTAATTCTGGATATGCTTGTGCATATTCACCGAGCATCGTGTTCCACGCAGCTTGCGTCGTTTCACCAACATCTTGTACTGTTTTACGGAAGTTGTCATATACTTCTTCTGCTACATGGAAGTCTTGTTCAGCAGTCCAAGCGTATGCTTCTTTCGTTAATTTTGTTTCGTCTACACCAAGTGGAGAACCATGTGAAGCTGATTTTCCTGATTTGTTTGGAGAACCGAAACCAATTGTCGTTCTTACTTCAATTAGCGTTGGGCGTTTTTCGTCAGCTTTCGCTTCTTCAATTGCTTTTGCGATCGCTTCAATATCGTTTCCATCCTCAACACGGATTACTTGCCAGCCGTATGCTTTGTAACGATCTTCTACACTTTCAGAGAATGAACGATTTAAATCGCCATCTAATGAAATATCGTTTGAATCGTAAAGTACAACAAGACGACCTAATTGTAAATGAGCAGCTAATGAAGATGCTTCAGCAGAAACGCCTTCCATTAAATCTCCATCACCACAAATAGCGTATGTATGATGATCTACTACATTATACGCATCACGGTTGTATTTAGCCGCTAAATGTCTTTCAGCCATTGCCATACCTACAGCAGTTGCAATACCTTGTCCAAGTGGACCAGTAGTTGCGTCTACACCTGCTGTATGACCGTACTCAGGATGTCCTGGAGTTTTGCTTCCCCATTGACGGAAGTTCTTTAAGTCATCCATTGTTACATCATAACCAGATAGGTGAAGTAGGCTGTATAATAACATTGAACCATGACCTGCAGATAATACGAAACGATCGCGGTTAAACCACGTTGGGTTATTTGGATTGTGTTTCATAAATTGAGTCCATAATGTATAAGCCATTGGTGCTGCACCCATTGGCATTCCTGGGTGACCAGAGTTTGCTTTTTCAATCGCATCAATGGATAATGTGCGAATCGTGTTGATAGAAAGTTGTTCGATTGAATGTGACATGCTATTCTTCCCTTCGCGTATGTTAGTAAACGTTTTATACATTTATATGATAGCTTCCCACGCAAGATTATACAACATGTATCGACAAATATGTTGATGTTTTTTTGATATTTTATAAAAAAATCAATGTTTCCGGGAATGTATGGGCATTCAATATGACATACTTTTTTATTGTTTTTATTTTAAAAAGAAAGGGAATTATCTGTATTTTTATGCAATATCATTAAATCCAAAAATAAAAAATGTATATTTAACCTTTCATTACTGCGCGTGGCAAATGAATAGAAGGCTCTAACTAAAAATAAAGAAGAGTGTTCTCCCTTTGAATCGAAATAAAATCAATAATAATTACCATCAAAGTAACACATGCACAAGACCATATTTTAAGCTTAGCGCAAATATGAAGAGCACATTAATTTCAACCACGCACTCCTACTAATCATAAAACAAATTGCACAAGCATATTCTCCTCGCATCTATTTTATCCTGCCTAAAGAATTACTGTATATACAATCTACTTGAATCTACTTGCAATCATTGCTTCTAATAACGCTATGTCAACCAATTCGATTTATTCACATATTACCTTCGCAACAAGTACATAATAAAAGACATATCAATTGATATGTCTAAATTCACCACTCACTATGTATTGAAACGATTGAAGTAGCATTACAACCGGAAAGCTATTACTCACGTATCTTTCTATTAATATCAAAAAAGACGGGCTATGCCCATCTTTTAATTTAATTTTGCATTATCTTGCTTTTTTAAAGCTTTCAATTTCGTCGGTGTAACATCCGTGCCTTCTTCGTTAACGACTTTAATTCCTTTTAATTCGTTTAACATATTTTGACGAAATCCTTTTAAATATTGTTCACGTAGCGATTGGCGCTCACGTTGTTCTTCTTCAGTTAAGCCTTCAGCTTTTGCTTTTTTCGCTAAGAAGTTAATGCGTTCAATGAGTTCGTGACTTGGCATCTCGAATCCCCCTTCTACTCAAAACTGATTATTATCATACAATAGTTAGTCCTCTTTATCAAGCAATTGCTTTGTATATTCTACATATCTTCGATGTACAGTTGCTTTTGAAACATCATGACCAAAACCACGAAGTGTTGCTGCAATTTCTTCAAAAGTTAATTCATTCCGGCGTAAACGTACAATTTCCTCAATTGGTACTTCTTTTTTCTCACGTCCTATACTTAAATGACGATTTTTCAAATTATTCTCTGGGCGAAACCCTTTCTCTACCGCCCTTTGCATGCCACGCTTAATTTTCAAATTGTGAATCTTCCTTTGATACTCTTCCACGATTCCAATGATATCCAATACCATCGAGTCAGAATCTGAAAGTTGTAATTCACCATTATGCGTATGTGTATATACTTTTATTCCTTCTTTATGTAAACAATGCATTAATGCAATCTTCGCATTCCCTCTACCAAGACGCGTTTCATCTTGTATTAGAAGTACATCAACTTGTTCATCTCGAATTGTATCTAATACTTCTAATATGCCATCACGTTCAATTGTATAGCCACTAGCCTGCTCCTCAATCACCTTTGTCACATTCATTTGATAGCGCTCAGCTAAATGCAATAATTCATCCTTTTGACGCAATAATGATGTTTCTTGTGCTTCTTTTGTTGTACTGACACGCGCATAAACAATTGCATTCATTTTGAACCCTTCTTTCTCGCTTTATTTTCCCTCTAGTGTATCATAAATCTTCCTTTTGTTCGAACTTATGTTTGTAGAATGTTTTTTCGCATGTTATACTTATTAATAAGAAAAATGAAAGAAAACGAGGTGTTAGAAAACATGGAAAAGTTAACGAAACGCCAGCAAGACATTCTCGACTTTATTAAGCTAAAAGTACAAGAAAAAGGATATCCACCTTCCGTACGTGAAATCGGTCAAGCAGTCGGCCTCGCTTCTAGTTCTACAGTGCACGGACATTTATCACGACTAGAAGAAAAAGGATATATTCGACGCGATCCAACAAAACCACGCGCAATTGAAATTTTAGGTGACAACCGAATGGAAACAGAAACACAATCTGTTATTCAAGTTCCAATCGTCGGAAAAGTTACTGCCGGTTTACCGATTACAGCAGTCGAAAGTGTAGAAGATCACTTCCCACTTCCAGCTAGTATCGTTGCTGGAGCAGATCAAGTGTTTATGTTACGCATTTCTGGAGATAGCATGATTGACGCTGGTATTTTTGATGGAGATTTAGTTGTAGTTCGCCAACAACAGTCTGCATACAACGGTGAAATTGTAGTTGCTTTAACAGAAGATAACGAAGCAACTGTTAAACGTTTCTATAAAGAAAAAGATCATTTCCGTCTACAACCGGAAAACTCTTCACTAGAACCTATCATTTTAAAACAAGTGTCAGTTATCGGAAAAGTAATCGGCGTATATCGTGATTTACATTAAAAATATAAAAAGAAGATAATCCCCTTATTTATATAGGGGATTATCTTCTTTTTATATTTTGATAGATTTCCGTTTACTCAAAAGAATGCATTACCTTAATTATTAACGCGTTTCAATAGTAACATCTCCAGCAGCTGTTTTACCGCTAATTTTTTTACTCCCATTACCAATTGTTATATTTTGATTTTCTTCATTAAAAATTGTCACGTCTCCAGCAGCACTTTGCCCCGTTATAACTGCATCTTGTGGTTTTTCCAACAAAGTAATATCTACATCTCCAGCAGTTGAACTTGCCTCTACATCATATTTTGGATCATGATCCATAATATATACATCTCCGCTAGCCGTTTTTGCTGTTACTTTCCCTATTACTTTTTTAAAGCTCACCTCACCAGCTTTTGTAGATCCCTCCACACTCTTAGCTGTTACATGTTTCAAATCCACTTCTCCTGCGAGTGTTTCAACACTTACGCGGTCACTTTTCACATTACTTATTTCTATTTGTCCAGCGGATGAATTTACTTTTATCTCTTGATAAGAACGTTCAGGTACTAATATAGTCAATGTAGGCGTTCGAAATCCAAAATTGTAAAATGAAAAATCAAATGAAACACCTTTTTCTATTTCCCCTATGACTTTTAATGTATCACCATCTTCAGCAATACGAATTTCCTGTTTACTTACGTCCCCTGTTTGCTTTACATAAAAAGAGGAATCAGGAGATTTTTGGACAACAATATCTCCTGCATCTAACTTAACTTCTACATTTTTTAGCGTTTCGTTCTTAATTACGTCCTCTTTATCTCCTTTTTCTGCAGTTTTTACTGCTTTTTCATATGTTTGTGAAATCCCTATTACTCCAATAATGATACAAGCGATAGCTACTAATAATATCTTTTTCATCATCTACTCCCCTTTTATCATTTTGAAGTTCCATACTACATAGCGTACACATAATCTTTTAAACCACTTCGTACTATAATAAGCTACAATACATAACAACAAACCTACTCCAACAAACGTTATACTAACGAAAAGATCCAACCATATAAACGTACCCATAAATATTTTTATAATAACGAAAAATGGTGTCACTACACTAGCAATACCACCGACCCAAAATGAAAATATAAAACCGATAATTGCAACTAACGGGCCTAATACAATAATAAAATTAAACAAACTAAGTCCAATCGCTGCCATGACAGCTCTTGTTATATTCGAAGTCGATGGATCCTTTTTCATCTCATCAAAGCGATACAACGCAAGCAAGTCTTTCGCAATTACCTTTGGAGAGCCAAGTCCCTTTATTATTTCTGATTCAGTTTTCCCCTCTTCCATCCCAAACTGAAAGTGCTCTTCATAATCAAATAAAATATCTTGTCGCTCTTCTTCTGGTAACTTTCTAAGATGACTTGATAATTCTTTAAGAAACTGCTCTTTACTCATCCCATTCCACCCCTTCAATAATTTCTTGAACACCTTTAGCAAAATCACGCCACTCTGTTACTAATAACGTAAGTTGCATCTCCCCTTGCTCTGTTAGTTGATAATATTTACGGGGCGGTCCTTCCGTGGATTCTTTTAAATATGTTTGAAAATATCCCTCTTTCGTTAAACGACGTAATAGCGGATATACAGAACCTTCCGATATTAAAAATTTATTTGAAATTTGCTGAACAAGTTCATAACCATAACAATCCTTACGTTTTACAAGCGCCAATACACACAGTTCTAACACACCTTTTTTAAATTGAACGTTCAAGGACAATCCCCCTTTCTTATTTCAGTACTGTTCAATACACGGCACCTGTTTTATCCATAATATACCACTTAGTACTGTTTATTGCAAGGTACTATATTTTCAAACTTTAATTTATCACTAAACACATCCACAACATCAAACACTGAGCAAAACATACAATATTGAAGAAATACAATAGTATTTTAAATAATCTCCGTGATTTTTCCGAGCATCTCGCGGACAGCTATTCAATTTATTCCGCCAGCACCTATGTTGTCCACAAATAAAAAAAGCCCTGATACCGTAGTATCAAGGCTTTTTTACTTCTTAGTATAGAGACATATATTGATCGCGTTCCCATTGGTGAACTTGAGTTCTAAAGATATCCCACTCAATTTCTTTTGCTTCAATGAAGTGCTCAAGTAAATGATCACCTAATGCACCGCATACGATTTCATTAGATTGTAAAGTAACTAACGCTTGCGCTAATGTTGCTGGTAAGTCAACGATACCTGCTTCTTCGCGCTCTTCTTTTGTCATTACGTAGATGTTACGGTCTACTGCAGCTGGTGGAGTTAATTTGTTTTTAATTCCATCAAGACCTGCTGCTAATAATGTAGCCATTACTAAATATGGGTTTGCAGCTGGATCAACACTACGTACTTCTACGCGTGTACTAATACCACGAGATGCAGGGATACGTACTAATGGGCTACGGTTTTGTGCAGACCATGCTACGTAACAAGGAGCTTCGTATCCAGGCACTAAACGCTTGTAAGAGTTTATAGTTGGGTTTGCTACCGCTGTAAATGCTGGTGCGTGTTTTAAAATACCTGCGATGAAGTGACGAGCATCATCACTTAATTGTAAGTCACCGTTTTGATCGAAGAATACGTTCTCACCATTTTTGAATAGTGATAGGTTACAGTGCATACCTGAACCGTTCACACCGTATAATGGTTTTGGCATAAATGTTGCGTGTAAACCGTGTTTACGAGCAATTGTTTTTACAACAAGTTTGAATGTTTGAATATCATCACATGAGCGAATTGCACTTGCGTATTTAAAGTCAATTTCGTGTTGCCCTGGAGCAACCTCATGGTGAGACGCTTCAATTTCAAAGCCCATCTCTTCTAGTTCAAGTACGATATCACGACGACAGTTTTCCCCTAGATCCATCGGCGCAAGGTCGAAGTATCCACCGTTATCGTTTAATTCTAATGTTGGATTTCCTTTTTCATCTACTTTAAATAGGAAGAATTCTGGCTCTGGTCCAAGATTGAAATCTGAGAATCCTAAAGCTTCCATTTCTTTTAACACACGTTTTAAGTTGTTACGTGGGTCTCCATCAAATGGAGTGCCATCCGCATTGTAAATGTCACAAATTAGACGAGCAACTTTACCTTTTTCAGCTGTCCAAGGGAAAATTACCCAAGTATCTAAGTCAGGATATAAATACATATCAGATTCTTCAATACGTACGAAACCTTCAATCGAAGATCCATCAAACATCATTTTGTTATCAAGAGCTTTCGTTAATTGTCTCACTGGAATCTCTACGTTTTTAATTACTCCTAAAAGGTCTGTAAATTGTAAACGGACATACTTTACATTCTCTTCTTCCGCCAAACGGAAAATATCTTCTTTTGTGTACCTAGCCATTATAAATTCCTCCTTAGTCCCTCTAAACACCTTCAGAATCAGTTATCTTTAGTGAAAAAACCTTGAAATGTCACCTTGTCGCAATGAAGTTCGATTAAATCTACCTGTATGTTGTAGTTCATCTCGAAGTATTTTGCGAAGCTCAGTTTTTGAAATTTCTTTCGTTTCTTCTTTTACTTTCACTGTTTCTGTTTGATTTTCTTTCATTAGTAACACTTGTTTAATACCAGCCATATTCAAGCCTTGATCTAATAAATCTTTAATCTCTAACAACTTATCCACATCGTTAAATGAAAATAATCTACGATTCCCCTTTGTACGGGTTGGAGAAACAAGATTATGCTCTTCATAGTAGCGAATTTGACGTGCAGATAATTGTGTTAAATCCATAACAATACCAATAGGAAACAGCGGGGCAGAACGTCTATCTTCTTTCATTGTTTCAGTTCCTCCTTCGCCTTAACTGCTTCTCATTTTATACCATGTTATGTTTAGTGTCAATAGATGTTAGCTTTTCTTACATGATTTTTTTGTAAATTTTTTCATTCTTTTTTCTAATGAAATAAATCATTACTTTCACAAGAAAAAAGCTGTCGAAATCGACAGCTTCCCCCTTAAGAAATTGTTAATAATTCTTTTTCAATTAATGCATCAATTGCAGAACAAATCGCAATCTTCACATGTGAATAAGTTAACCCACCTTGCACGTAAGCAACATAAGGCGGACGAATTGGACCATCAGCTGACAATTCAATACTTGCACCTTGAATAAACGTTCCCGCAGCCATAATTACATCATCTTCATAACCCGGCATATAGTTGGCATATGGAGTGAAGTGAGAATTAATCGGAGATGCATATTGAATTGCTTGGCAGAATGCAATCATACGATCTTTATCATCAAATTGAACAGACTGAATTAAATCTGTTCTTGGTGCATTCCATGCTGGTGATGTATTCATCCCTAACTTTTCTAAAAATGCAGCTGTAAAAATCGCACCTTTTAGCGCTTGCCCCGCTACATGCGGCGCTAAGAAGAAACCTTGATACATTTCTTGCAAACTGTATAAAGATGCCCCTGCTTCCGCACCGATTCCTGGAGATGTTAAACGATATGCACACGCTTCAACATACTGCTCTTTACCAACAATGTAACCACCAGTTTTAACAATTCCACCGCCAGGGTTCTTAATAAGCGAACCTGCCATTAAATCTGCACCAACATGACATGGCTCTTGCTCTTCAATAAACTCACCATAACAGTTATCTACAAATACAACTACATCAGGCTTAATTTCTTTAACAAACGCTATCATCTCTTTAATTTGAGAAATAGTAAATGACGGACGAGTAGCATAACCTTTCGAGCGCTGAATACCAATCATCTTCGTATTACTATGAATTGCGGCTGCAACAGCTTCAAAATCAACAAGCCCCTCTTCAGTAAGCGGAACTGCATTATAACCAATATTATATTCTTTAAATGAACCTACACCTTTTCCGCGCACACCAACGATTTCTTCTAACGTATCATACGGTTTCCCCGTTATGTATAGTAACTCATCTCCCGGACGTAAAATACCAAATAAAGCTGTTGAAATCGCGTGAGTTCCTGAAATGATTTGCGGGCGAACAAGACCAGCTTCCGCTCCAAATACATCAGCATACACTTTCTCTAACGTGTCACGACCAATATCATCATAACCATAACCTGTCGTCGGAATAAAATGCGAATCGCTAATTTTATGTTTACGAAAACTTTCTAATACACGAAACTGATTACTTTCAATTACTTCATCCGCACGTTTATGTACTTCTGTAATTTGACTCTCTACTTCTTTTACGATTGGAGCAATTTTTTCTCCATTTTTCAAACGATCAAACATTTTTATTTTCTCCTTCTTCCACTAAAAATCTCTTTAATTGCCCATTAAGCGATGAATGAGCAAATATATACCCTGTACAATCATATACAAATTTATTTCCCAAAAACTCCATCTTTGTTAACAGTGTTTCTGTCTTTAATAGCGTTAACAACTTACCTTCACTCGGAGGAATTTCCACTTGATAACGATCCATTTCTTCCTTCATCTGTTTTTCTATCGCTTCTTTTATATGTAATAAGTCACTTTCTTCAAAAGCACTAGTCATTAAGAAGTCACTTTTCGGAAATGGAATGAAATTTTGATGCAACTTATCTTTTTTATTATAAAGCGTAATAATAGGAATATGATTAATCTCAAGGTCTGACAATAATTCCTTTACCGTTTGTTCATGCCCTACGTAATTAGGGTCTGCCGAATCAACAACATGTAAAATAACATCCGCTTCACCAGCTTCTTCTAACGTAGATCGAAAAGCAGCGATTAGTGACGTAGGTAGATCTTGTATAAAACCAACCGTATCCGTCAAAAGCACGGTATAACCAGAAGGTAACGGCATTTTCCTTGTTGTTGGATCTAGCGTTGCAAACAATAAGTTTTCTTCAAACGTATCAGCTTCCGTTAATCTATTAAACAACGTAGATTTCCCTGCATTTGTATACCCAATTAACGCAACTTGAAACACTTTATTATCTTTTCTTCTCTCACGATATCTTTTTCGATGCTCCACAACAACCGCAAGTTGTCTCTTTATTTCATCAATACGAGATCGAATATGACGACGATCTGTCTCAAGCTTCGTCTCTCCTGGTCCCCTTGTACCAATTCCACCACCAAGACGTGATAAAGCAAGACCTTGTCCCATAAGGCGCGGCATTGTATATTGCAACTGAGCTAACTCTACTTGAAGCTTACCCTCTCTCGATTTCGCACGTTGCGCAAAAATATCTAATATTAGTTGCGTTCGGTCAATTACTCTTGCATCTAACACTGAAGATAGATTCCGAATTTGACTCGGCGTTAATTCGTTATTAAATACGATAACATCCGGTTCTAATTCTTCCGTTAACATTGTAAGCTCTTCTAATTTACCTTTCCCTATATAAGTCGCCGGATGGAACTTCGGACGTTTTTGCGTCGTTGATACTAACACTTCCGCTCGAGCAGTCTTCGCTAGCGAGGAAAGTTCTTTCATGGAATGCATAAATTTTTCATCATCATCTTGCGACAATTGACAGCCAACTAATATGACTTTTTCTTTTTCTTCCATCAAATATGTTCACTCATCCTTTTCGAAATTTAAACCTTCTAATATAATAGCAGAGGAAGCATATTTCATCTAGTTAGCGGGGGAGAAAATTCATGGCATGGGAGATTTTTAGCATCATAGGCACAATCGCATTCGCACTAAGCGGAGCCATTGTTGCAATGGAAGAAGATTATGATATTTTCGGGGTATATATTTTAGGAATGGCAACCGCATTTGGGGGAGGTGCCCTTCGTAATTTATTGATTGGTTATCCAATCGTCGCATTTTGGCAACAAGACATGTTATTCCAAATCGCACTTTTATCAATGACGATTATTTTTCTTTTTCCAAATAGATTAATTAGACATTGGAAAAAGTGGGAAAACATCACAGACGCCATTGGCTTATCAGCATTCGCCGTACAAGGAGCACTATATGCTCAAAAACTAGATTTGCCAATTAGCGCTACAATCGTAGCTGCAGTTTTAACCGGCATCGGCGGTGGTATTATTCGTGATCTTTTAGCTCGCAGAAAACCTCTTGTCCTTCGAGCTGAAGTATATGCGTTTTGGACAATTTTAGCAGGTTTCTTAATTGGCGCTAAAATTATCGTTAGCGATTGGGCCCTATACACCTTATTCATTTTAATTGTTTGCTTCCGCATGATTTCTATTCATTACAAATGGCATTTACCGCATAGACGTATCGATACAAATGAACGTTCAATGCACAAATAGCACTCTAACCTCTTTACATATCGTAAAGAGGTTTTTCTTTTCTAACGAGTTTTTCTTCACATAATGTTTATACTAATTTTTAAAGTGAGGTGAATACAAATGACAAACCACGTTAATAAAGGTGCTCAAAAAAGCTCAGTAGACCAAATTGAACACGATCCTAATTCAGCACACGAAAAAAGCGCTAAAATGGAGCGCTTCCATAAATCTTACCAAGAAAAAGCGAAAAAAGATTAAACACACTTATACATCAAAAACAGACGCACAGTTTACGTACTGTGCGTCTCCTCTTCAAGCATCAAATCCATACTTGATATCCCAATCAAATCATATTTATCATACGTATCCTCTTGTAACAATCGCATTGCTTGTGTGCGAATTGATTTTTCAACAATATTCCGTACGTATCGCCCATTACTAAACGATGTAATTTGTGACGAATACTTTACCGCGTGTAAATGATCTCTAAATTTCCACTCCGCTTCTTTCGACAACTGATATTCACGCTCTTCATACATTCTCTTCCCAATTTCCAACAACTGATTTACCGAGTAATCCGCAAATTCAATAATAAACGGAAAACGAGATTGTAATCCTGGATTTAATGAAAGAAAATGATTCATCTCTCTTGAATATCCAGCTAAAATTAATACAAAACCGTGTTGCTTATCTTCCATATGCTTCACAAGCGTATCAATAGCCTCCTTCCCAAAATCCTTCTCTCCACCCCTCGCTAATGAATACGCCTCATCAATAAATAAAATCCCTCCCATAGCCTTCTTTATTAAATCCCTTGTCTTTTGTGCTGTATGACCGATGTACTCACCTACAAGATCAGCACGTTCAGCTTCAACTAAATGCCCTTTCGATAATATATTCATCTCAAACAACAATTTCCCTATCATTCTAGCAACGGTTGTCTTCCCAGTACCGGGATTACCCCTAAATAACATGTGAAGCACTTGCTTCTCAGACTTCAACCCCACCTCTTGCCTTTTTTTATTCACAAAAATCCAGGCATAAATTTCTTTTATTATCTTTTTTATATCATCCATCCCAACAAGTTTTCCCATCTCTTCTTCAATTCTCTGCAACATCTCATGTTTAGTAGTGGTTTCACTTGAAATTACGGCTTTATTTTCTGATGCCGGTAACGAAATTTTTTTTCGATGGTTTAATACAATATTAATTTGATTGTTATTTTTCTTACGCATCGATTGTTCCATACAATCACCTCATTTTATCCCGCATGAACGGGCAGTAAGACTCCCACCTCAAAATTCAGCAAATGCGAGGAAGTTAGACGGGAGATAACTGCCCGTAAATGCCCGATTGGTTCAACTAATAATCAGGGGGGATGAACAAAAACCCCACTGATTAAAGTTTCACTTTATCCACTCACCAAATATTATTATTCCTGTCTCCTTTACAAATGACTATTTTCAGAAAAGTTTGCTATAATATAAGAAATAATGAAGGTGGTGGGACTATGGAGACAACGGAATTCCATGATACAATACAAGCCTTTTCTATTTTTTTATTGAATAAAGGCCGAAAGCCTTCAACCATTAAACGTTATGTTTATGACATTGAAGATTTCGGACATTGGTTAGAAAAAAACCAAAAGCTCCCTTCCAGTAATATATGGGCAACACTTTGTACAAAAGACTATGAAGATTACTTTTCCGACTTAAAAAAGAATCGACACTACTCAGAAAAAACGATGCATCGTGTATTTATTGTTCTAAATAGAATGCATCATTTTCTAAATATCCCCAACCCATTAAAGAATATGGAAATCACTATTCAACCAGACCGTGCATTGCGCGATGAAGATTTCATTTCATCCGATGAAGAAAAAAGATTAAAGCATATAGTCACTTCATTAGAAGGACTTTCAGAAAAACAACGTCCTGTTCGTCCGTTATTAATGGATCGTAATATCTCTATTTTAAGTCTATTAATCGACTACGGACTATCCTTACAGGAACTCACAGCACTAACTATGCATCACGTTCATTTCGAAACTAATACACTTTCTATTCCAGCAACCGCAGGAGTAGAAAGATCAATCACATTAACAACCGAAGATAAAAAGCAACTGTACACATATTATAAAAGTATTCCAGAACCAGTTCGCCCTAAATACCATAGTAACGATCCATTGTTTGTTGCATTCGATTTTAACCGAGGAACATACAGATGGGTATATGAAATCGACGCACCAAAAACATTAACGGAAATCGCTATCCAAAAAATGATTCGACTTGAAGTAGCAAGAGCGAATTTACGTAAAGGCATTTCTGGACAACATTTCCGGAACACGTTTATTTTACGTCTAATAAAAAAACAAACCCCAGAGCCAGAGATCATAAAATTAGTTGGCTTCAAATCAAAGATTTCACTAAAACGATTTTATCAATACGCTGAAAATAAAAAAAACGTCCTATTATAAGGCGTTTTTTTTTATTTTTTTCGAAACAATCAATTTCACTATGACCATTTAACTATTCTCTGCATCTACTATGATGAGTTGCGTTCACATTCTCATTAGAAAGGAGAGATTTAATGTCTCGCTTTAACGACAATCAAAATAAATACTCCAATCCATGCTTTCCAACTAGTGCCGGACGAATTCCAACTACCCCAACGATTCCAATTACTAAAGCACAAATTAGAAAATTCCGCGCAATCATTAACGATTTAATAAAAATAATCCCTAAACTTTTCGCCAATCCATCCCCAAAAAACATAGAAGATCTAATAGATACATTGCACCTACTAAGCAAATTCATTTGTTCACTAGACGCTACTTCTGCTCTGAAAGCACAAGGATTCGCCATTATCAAAAACTTAATAACTATATTAACAAATCCGACCTTCGTAGCAAGTGCCGTATTTGTTGAACTTCAAATTTTAATTAATTATTTACTTTACATTACAAAGTTATTCCGAATTGATTCTTGTACACTCCAAGAACTCCTTAAATTAATTGCAGAGTTACAAACTACTCTAGTTAATTCAGCTTCGTTCGGCAGAGGACCTACTGGACCTACTGGACCTACTGGACCTCAAGGTAATACGGGCATGACTGGTGCTACCGGACCTAGAGGTAACACTGGCGCTACTGGTGCTACCGGACCTAGAGGTAACACTGGCGCTACTGGTGCTACCGGACCTAGAGGTAACACTGGCGCTACTGGTGCTACCGGACCTAGAGGTAACACCGGCGCTACTGGTGCTACCGGACCTAGAGGTAACACAGGCGCTACTGGTGCTACCGGACCTAGAGGTAACACCGGCGCTACTGGTGCTACCGGACCTAGAGGTAACACTGGTGCTACTGGTGCCACTGGACCTCAAGGTGTTCAAGGTAACACTGGCGCCACTGGACCTCAAGGTGTTCAAGGTAACACGGGCGCTACTGGACCTCAAGGTGTTCAAGGTAACACGGGCGCTACTGGACCTAGAGGTAACACGGGTGCTACTGGACCTCAAGGCGTTCAAGGTAACACGGGTGCTACTGGTGCCACTGGATCTCAGGGTATTCAAGGTAACACGGGCGCTACCGGTGCCACTGGACCTCAAGGTGTTCAAGGTAACACGGGCGCTACTGGACCTCAAGGTATTCAAGGTAACACGGGTGCTACTGGACCTCAAGGCGTTCAAGGTAACACTGGCGCTACTGGACCTCAAGGTGCTCAAGGTAACACGGGTGCTACTGGACCTCAAGGTATTCAAGGTAACACGGGTGCTACTGGTGCCACTGGACCTCAAGGCGTTCAAGGTAACACGGGTGCTACTGGTGCCACTGGACCTCAAGGTGTTCAAGGTAACACGGGTGCTACTGGTGCCACTGGACCTCAAGGTGTTCAAGGTAACACGGGCGCTACCGGTGCCACTGGACCTCAAGGTGTTCAAGGTAACACGGGTGCTACTGGTGCCACTGGATCTCAGGGTATTCAAGGTAACACGGGCGCTACCGGTGCCACTGGACCTCAAGGTGTTCAAGGTAACACGGGTGCTACTGGACCTCAAGGCGTTCAAGGTAACACTGGTGCTACTGGACCTCAAGGTGCTCAAGGTAACATGGGTGCTACTGGTGCCACTGGACCTCAAGGCGTTCAAGGTAACACGGGTGCTACTGGTGCCACTGGACCTAGAGGTAACACAGGCGCTACTGGTGCCACTGGACCTCAAGGTGTTCAAGGTAACACGGGCGCTACTGGACCTCAAGGCGTTCAAGGTAACACGGGTGCTACTGGTGCCACTGGACCTCAAGGCGTTCAAGGTAACACTGGTGCTACTGGTGCCACTGGACCTCAAGGTGTTCAAGGTAACACGGGCGCTACTGGACCTCAAGGTGTTCAAGGTAACACGGGTGCCACTGGATCTCAAGGTGTTCAAGGTAACACGGGCGCTACCGGTGCCACTGGACCTCAAGGTGTTCAAGGTAACACAGGCGCTACTGGACCTCAAGGTGCTCAAGGTAACACGGGTGCTACTGGTGCCACTGGATCTCAAGGTATTCAAGGTAACACGGGCGCTACCGGTGCCACTGGACCTCAAGGTGTTCAAGGTAACACAGGTGCTACTGGTGCCACTGGACCTCAAGGTGCTCAAGGACCAACCGGTGCTACTGGTATAGGAGTTACCGGACCTACTGGACCTTCTGGCGGGCCTCCTGGACCTACCGGACCTCAAGGTGTTCAAGGTAACACAGGTGCTACTGGTGCCACTGGACCTCAAGGTGTTCAAGGTAACACGGGTGCTACTGGTGCCACTGGATCTCAAGGTATTCAAGGTAACACGGGTGTTACTGGTGCCACTGGACCTCAAGGCGTTCAAGGTAACACTGGTGCTACTGGACCTCAAGGTGCTCAAGGTAACACGGGTGCCACTGGACCTCAAGGCGTTCAAGGTAACACTGGTGCTACTGGACCTCAAGGTGCTCAAGGTAACACGGGTGCCACTGGATCTCAAGGTATTCAAGGTAACACTGGTGCTACTGGACC
>NZ_JAUMJO010000002.1:0-500264 GCF_036320425.1 Bacillus nitratireducens | reverse complement strand
CCTCAAGGTGCTCAAGGTAACACGGGTGCCACTGGATCTCAAGGTATTCAAGGTAACACGGGCGCTACCGGTGCCACTGGACCTCAAGGTGTTCAAGGTAACACAGGTGCTACTGGACCTCAAGGTGCTCAAGGACCAACCGGTGCTACTGGTATAGGAGTTACCGGACCTACTGGACCTTCTGGTGGGCCTCCTGGACCTACCGGACCTCAAGGTGCTCAAGGTAACACAGGCGCTACTGGACCTCAAGGTACTCAAGGTAACACAGGCGCTACTGGACCTCAAGGTGTTCAAGGTAACACGGGCGCTACTGGACCTCAAGGTGCTCAAGGTAACACGGGCGCTACTGGACCTCAAGGTGTTCAAGGTAACACGGGCGCTACTGGACCTCAAGGTGCTCAAGGTAACACAGGCGCTACTGGACCTCAAGGTGTTCAAGGTAACACGGGCGCTACTGGACCTCAAGGTGCTCAAGGACCAACCGGTGCTACTGGTATAGGAGTTACCGGACCTACTGGACCTAGCTTCCCAGTAGCGACAATCGTTGTAACAAACAACATCCAACAAACAGTACTCCAATTTAATAACTTTATTTTTAGTACTGCAATTAACGTAAACAATATTATCTTTAACGGCATAAATACAGTTACTGTTATTAACGCTGGTATTTATGTAATTAGCGTATCTATTTCTACAACTGCTCCAGGATGCGCTCCACTTGGAGTAGGAATTTCAATTAACGGGGCAGTTGCTACTGACAACTTCTCTTCAAATCTCATAGGCGACTCACTTTCATTTACTACAATCGAAACATTAGCTGCTGGAGCAAACATTTCTGTCCAATCTACTCTTAACGAGATTACGGTCCCCGCAACAGGAAACACTAACATTCGTCTTACTGTATTTAGAATCGCTTAAATTTCACCATTTATTGTTTATGACAAATAAAAAAAAGAGCGAGAAATTCGCTCTTTTTTTGTTATGTACAGTAATTCATTACTACTCTAGTTCAATCGAAACATTTTTTTGTGGTACAAATGTAGAAATTGCATGTTTATAAATAAGCTGTTGCTTACCTTCTGTTTCCAGTAGGACTGTAAAATTATCAAATCCTTTAATTAATCCACGAAGCTGGAAACCATTTAATAAGTACAGCGTAACGAACGTATTCTCTTTACGGAGTTGATTTAAAAACTGATCTTGAATATTGATTGATTGCTTCATGTCGAATCCTCCTCTTTTTCTCTACTTACTATTATTCGACTTTAGTTGTAACTTTCCTTCTATGTATCGTAAAATTTCTGACGTTTTTTCACCGTCTGTAACATCAAACCATGTGACATCCATCTTATTACGGAACCACGTTAATTGACGCTTTGCATAACGACGTGAATTCGTCTTTAATTGTGATACCGCTTCTTCTAAAGAGACACGATCCTCAAAATGATCATATATCTCTTTATACCCAATCGCTTGAATAGATTGACAATCTCGTATCCCTCTATTATACAATCCTTCTACTTCTTCTAATAAACCTTGGTCCATCATTATATCAACTCGTAAGTTAATGCGATCGTATAGCATTTCTCGATCCATTGTCAAGCCAATCAAGGAAACATCGTATAATAACTCGTTTTCTTGTTTTCCAAGTTGATCACTCATTTTTTCACCCGTCGTGTGGAAGATTTCTAACGCACGAATGACACGTCGCACATTATTTGCATGAATACGCTCCGCGCTTTCTGGATCTACTTCTTGCAATTTTTTATGTACATATTCCACACCACGTTCTAAAGCTAACTTTTCCATTTGTTCTCGGTATGTAGCATCACCAGCATCATCCGTAAACTGATAATCGAATAAAACAGATTGTATATAAAGACCGGTTCCACCAACTATAATTGGCAATTTACCACGCTTTGTAATGTCTCGAATATGTTTACGAACACGTTCTTGAAATTCCGCAACGGAAAATGATTCTTCCGGATCTTTTATATCGACCATATAATGTGGAATTCCATCCATCTCTTCTTTTGTTACCTTTGCAGTACCAATATCCATCGTGCGATAGATCTGCATGGAATCGCCACTTATAATTTCACCGTTCAACGCTTTTGCAAGATCGATACTTAACTTCGTCTTCCCAACAGCAGTGGGTCCAATTATGACAGCAACTTTTTCACGTTGCACTTCTCCCATATCATTCAACTCTCTTTATGTAATGTACTCCATCTATTGATTATACCCAATCTTACCAATTTTAACGACATGATTGCAAGTTCTTTCATTTCGGTAAATGAAATTATAAATAAAAAAAGAACATAGTTTGTCCAATTCTGCATATACATGATAAAAATCGCTCGGAGGGGATGGTTGACTATGAAACAATCCACTATCAATTTTTCAACACTTACAAATGACCTCATTTTGGCTACAGCTACAAAAGAACAAAATTGTTCACAAGACGAATTATACTTCGCCTTAAATTGTTTACTACGTTCTTTTCATTCTACTCTTCAAGAAACAACGTTACATTCAGAAGACACACATACAGAGTATATGCAAACTCAATTTTGCAGCGCATATAAAATTATTACAGGTAAAACAATTTATCCATTTCAATAACCATTCTTTTAGGCGATATTGTTATTACAAAATGATAAAAAGCGGTTGCTTACATATTTTCAAGCAACCGCTTTTTATCATTAATAAAGATAAACTATTTTATAACTTTCACTTTAACGGATTTACGACCCCAACTATCAGCATTGCTATCTGAACCAACTAAAACATCAATACGGTTTCCTTTAATCGCGCCACCAGTATCTCCAGCAATCGCTTCTCCATATCCTTCCACCCACACTTTTGATCCAAGAGGGATTACTTTTGGATCCACAGCAATTACTTTCATATTTGGATTTGCTGTTAAATCATGACCCATCGCAGTTAATACACGACCACCATACGTACCATTCTCACTTGGATGCGCTGTATATGCTGTCGCTTCTACTGTTATTTCGCGTCCACCAGCAGGCTCACTTGTTTCAGTAGATTTCACAACTGGTTTCACAGCTGACTTCTCTTTTGCCACAGGTTTACTTGATTCTACACTCTTAACTGCTTCTTTACTCTTAACTGCCGTATTATTTTTAACCGACGTTTTCACTCTAGCCGGTGCTTCTTCTTGCGTTACCACTTCTTTCGTTTCAATCACAGGTGCCGTTCCTGTTAAAAATGGAACGTGAACATATGCCGCTTTCCCATTATATTCGAATTGTAACCATTCATTTTGAACTTGATTTGTCGTTTCAATCACATCATCTTTATTAAGTTTGCCAATAATTTCAGAGTCAGTATTCGCTCCAGCACGAACATTTAATACGTTCGCCGCTACATAATAAGTACTTTTTGTAAATTCAGCACTTACAAACGCTTCTTTACCATCTAACTTAATTTTTGTCCATCCGTTTTCTGTATTTATCACATCTAATTTATTCCCATTTAACATTTTACCTACAAGCTTTGACTCTACATTTGGGTTTTCTCTAACGTTTAATACATCCGTTGTTACAATCGTTTCCGCTTTCGCAGAACCTACAAAAATCCCAAGACCAAAAACTGCTGCTGTTGCTATACCTAATAATTTTTTCATGAATAGCCTCCATTTGCTTTGTTTTCGTATTTTCATTATAGCAACAGATTTTGGTGATTTTTAGAAATCACACAATTACAAAGCATTCGTAATATACGATTAATGAGCTGTAACATAAATTTCCATATTCATAAAGTGCATTTTCAATAGAATCCCCAATAGTTTTCATATATTTTCCACATAGAAGCA
Source organism: Bacillus nitratireducens (assembly GCF_036320425.1). Classification (NCBI taxonomy): domain Bacteria; kingdom Bacillati; phylum Bacillota; class Bacilli; order Caryophanales; family Bacillaceae; genus Bacillus; species Bacillus nitratireducens. Next base: position 496,423 of record NZ_JAUMJO010000002.1, on the reverse strand, counting down.
TGAGAATTTTTTCCAGAAAAAATTACAGTATTACTGTTTTGTTACAAAAAAATCACGTTTCATTACATCTTTTACCAAAATTCATCATTCTCCAACTATTAACCTACTTTTTTGTAATAAAAAAGGAACAACCCCTATTAGCTGTCCCTTTTATCATTTATTTAACTTTCTTTTTCCAAACACCTATCATAACCGCTGAAACAATCGTTCCAATTAATATAGAGAAAATATATAGCAACGGTTTATTTACTAATGCGATAACAAACAACCCACCATGCGGTGCTGGTAATGTAATTTGGAATAACATAGATAACGCACCCGCAATACTTGAACCAACAACACAACTTACAATTACTCGAACTGGATCTGCAGCTGCAAATGGAATCGCACCTTCTGTAATAAACGAAGCTCCCATAATATAATTTGTTAAGCCAGATTTACGTTCCGCTTCTGTAAACTTCGATTTAAAGAATGTTGTTGCGAATGCAATTGCTAATGGCGGTACCATACCACCAGCCATTACAGCAGAGTGCACTCCAAAATTCTTTGCTTCTATTGCAGCAATACCAAATGTAAATGCCGCTTTATTAATTGGGCCACCCATATCAATTGCCATCATGCCACCTAAAATAAGACCTAATAATATAGCATTCGTTCCACTCAAACCATTTAACCATCCTGTTAACATTTCATTTAATGCTACTACAGGTGGGTTTACTACTTTTTGCATAACAACTCCTGTAATTAACAATCCAAAGACTGGATATAACAAAACAGGTTTAATTCCTTCTAACTGTACTGGTAATCCCGAAAACAATCTTTTCAATCCTAAAACAACATATCCAGCTAAGAAACCAGCAATTAATCCACCTAAAAATCCAGCATTCGCTTGCGCTGCTAAAAATCCACCGACAACACCAGGCATAAAACCAGGTCGATCAGCAATAGAACTTGCAATAAATCCAGCTAAAATAGGTACAAGGAATAAAAAGGCTCCTTTTTCTCCACCGCCAATATTCATTAATATTTCAGCAATAGGACCTTCCGCCTTAATTCCACCGAACATAAATGCTAATGCAATTAAAATCCCGCCACCAACAACGAATGGAAGCATATTACTTACACCGCTCATTAAATGCTTATAAATTCCTAATCCTTTTTCGTTCTCTGTACTTTCTGTCTCCCCATCTTCTTTTATTCCTTTAAAGATTGACGCATCTTGTTTTACAGCTCGATTAAGAAGTGTTTCCGTTTTTCTAATCCCATCAGCGACTGGCACTTGAATGACATGCTTTCCAGCAAAACGGTTCATTTCTACTTGTTTATCTGCCGCAACAATAATCGCTGTTGCGCGTTCAATATCCTCTTTCGTTAAACCGTTCTTTATACCTGTTGACCCATTCGTTTCAACTTTAATTGCAATCCCTAACTCTGCCGCTTTCGCCTTCAAACTATCAGCAGCCATATATGTGTGAGCGATACCAGTCGGACAAGCTGTGACAGCTAATACGTATGGTTCATTCCCTTCTGGCTTTGCCACTTCAACTTCTTCTTCTTTTTCGTTCTCTTTTTCATCAAACAAACGAAGAAGTTCCTCTTCATCTTTCGCTTCTAATAGTTGCTTACGAAACCTTTCATCCATTAATACTGTAGATAGACGCGACAACGTTTCTAAATGAGTATTATTCGCCCCTTCACTCGCAGCAATCATAAAGAATAAATGCGCTGACTGTCCGTCAAGTGATTCATAGTTGATACCGCTTACACTTCTACCAAAACAAATCGCTGGTTGCTTAACAGCTTTCGTCTTCGCATGAGGTATAGCAATACCTTCACCAATTCCAGTCGTACTTTGTGACTCCCGCTTTAAAATAGCTTCTTTAAATTCCACTTTACTATTTAAACGATTTGCGCCGTTTAATTTCTCAACTAATTCATCTATGACAGCTTCTTTATTTGAAGCTGTCAAATTCATAATGACTGTATCCCTTTTTAATAATTCTGTAATTTTCATATGTTGCTTCCCCCTATCGCTTAGCTACAATTACTTGCGACAATAATTCTTCTACTTTTTCCTTTTCACATAAATCAGCTGAAAATGCTGTTGCACTCCCTGTAGCAACGCCATATTGAAATGCCTTTTCAATATCTTTTGTCTGTTCATATTTACCTACAAATCCTGCAACGAGAGAATCTCCGGCCCCAACCGAATTAATTACAACACCTTTCGGAACAGTTGCTTCATATATACCTTCTGCCGTAAATAATAAAGCTCCATCTCCGGCCATTGATACGATAACATGCTCTACACCTTGTTCAACTAATTTTCTTCCATACGGTAAAATATCTTCTACTGTTGAAATCTCTACCCCAAATAACTCACCAAGTTCATGATGATTAGGCTTTATTAAAAATGGCTTATTTTTAATAACATGCTGCAGTGCACTTCCGCTCGCATCTACTACTACGCGAATACCTTTTTCAGCTCCGAACGCTGCGATTGATTCATAAAAAGTAGTTGGGATAGACGCTGGTACGCTTCCAGCTAGTACAATACAATCTCCCTGCTTCATACTTTCAATTTGTTTCATTAATTGTTCAAATTGCTCATTTGTCACAATAGGGCCTTGCCCGTTTAATTCTGTCTCTTCTTGACCTTTTATTTTCACATTAATTCGGGAATCTCCGTCTACTTGAACGAAGTTTGTTGTTACACCTTCCGCCTGTAATACATCTTTAATAAATTGACCAGTAAATCCACCAGTAAATCCAAGCGCTACATTTTCAACACCTAAACGATGAAGAACGCGAGAAACATTAATCCCTTTTCCTCCAGGAAACTTCATATCTTTCTCTGCTCGATTTACTGCGCCTAAATCGAAGGAATTAAGTTGTACTACATAATCAATAGATGGGTTTAAAGTAACTGTATAGATCATTGTTTATCAGCCTCAATTACATTGGTTTGTCTTTTATATTTTTCTAAATCAATTTCTAAATGGTTTGTAATAATATTTGCCTCTTCAACATTGGCAATTTTCGCAAACGCAACTTCTGAAAACTTACTTTCATCAATTAAGAAATATCCTTCGTTGGCTAATGTTAATGCCATTTGTTTTAAAAGCGCCTCTTCTGGATCTGGAGTTGTAAAACCAAGCTGTTCATGTACACCATTCGCTCCTAAAAAACATTTATCAAAACGATACTTCTGCATACTTTCCTGTGCCATAGCACCAATTAAAGCTTTCGTCCTACTCTTCATCATCCCGCCTAGTAAATACGCACGAATATTATTTTCAACTAAAGCTTCAATATGCATAAGTCCATTCGTAACGACTGTAACGTCTTTATTTATTAAAAATGGAATCATTTCAAATGTTGTACTTCCTGCATCTAAATAAATACAATCACCTTGTTCAACAACGCTAGCCGCATACTTGGCAATTTGTTGTTTTATTTGAATGTTTTTGGATGACTTTTCAACCATCGTTGGCTCTTGTCCTTTTCCTGTTAAAACAGCAGCACCACCATGAACTCTTTTTAATAACCTTTGCTTTTCCAATTGTGCTAAATCACGACGAATTGTTGATTCAGAGCTTTCTGTTCTTTCCACTAATTGTTGTAATTTAACAACCTTCTGCTCTTTTACAAGTTGCAATATCATTTGATGACGTTCAGGAGTTAACATTTTATTCACCTCTTCTTTGATTACAGTATAATGAAAACGATCACAAAAATCAACCATAAACATTCACAAATAATCAAAAACAATCAAAAACAGTTATAAACAACAAAAATAAACCCATTTGATATAACAATCAAATGGGTTTATTTACTCGATTCACTTATAAAGAAGCTTTATATATGCTTAAGACATCGTCTTTATTTAATTTTTTAAAGTTACCAAATTCGCCATAAGCCATCGCTTTATCTGCCATTAATTCAATTTCATTTTCCCCAATAGTATAATCAGCTAATGTTACCGGTGCCTCAATTGAAGTCCAAAATTGACGTAACGCCTCAATTCCTTCTAACGCAATTTCTCGATCAGTCTTTCCATCTGTTTCTACATCGAATACACGAATAGCAAACTGTTTAAAACGACTTACATTTTCATCTACAACATGCTTCATCCAGTTCGGGAATAAAATCGCAAGACCTCCTCCATGTGGTATATCATGAACAGCTGAAACTGCATGCTCAATATTATGAGTCGCCCAATCTCCTTTTACTCCCATCGCTAAAATGCCATTTAACGCCATAGTCCCGCAATATAAAATAGTTTCTCTATGCTCATAATTTTCTAAATCACTTAACAGCTTGGGAGCTGTTTCAATTACTGTTTTTAAAACAGATTCACAATAACGATCTTGCAGTTCAGTATTTGTTCCATGATGGAAATATTGCTCTAATACATGTGACATAATATCTACCATACCGTAAATTGTTTGATCCCTCGGTACAGACGCAGTATGAACTGGATCTAAAATCGAAAACTGCGGGAAAGTAACCGGGCTACCCCAGCCATATTTTTCATTCGTTTCCCAGTTTGTAATGACAGAACCAGCATTCATTTCAGATCCTGTTGCCGCAAGCGTAAGCACAGTACCAAATGGTAACGCCTCGCTAGCAAATGCTTTTTTCGTTACAATATCCCACACATCTCCATCGTACTTACTACCAGCTGCAATTGCTTTCGTACAGTCAATTACACTTCCCCCACCAACTGCTAAAATAAATTCAACACCATTATCTTTACAAATTTGAATCCCTTTCTTTACAGTTGATACACGAGGGTTCGGTTCAACACCTGTCAATTCAAATACTTCCGCATTTATATTTTTTAAAATAGAAATTACATTATCATATATACCGTTTCTTTTAATGCTGCCTCCTCCATATACGAGAAGAACTTTTTTACCGAACTGTGGAATTTCAGTTTTTAACTGCTCTAATTGTCCTTTACCAAAAATAAGTTTTGTCGGATTACGAAATACAAAATTTTGCATATCTTTTTACCATCCCTTCTATTTAAAAAGTAACTATACTTTTGTATACCATATTTTTTTCATTTCACAAAAATATTTGCTTAATAAAAAAATCCCAGCCTTTAGGGCTGAGATTTTTTATTGATAATAAGGTGAGATCATTAAGTAAACAATAACACCAGATAAACTTACATATAACCAAATTGGCATCGTCCATCGTACGATTTTACGGTGACGTGTTAATTGATTCGTAAAACCAAATACAAGTGCGAACAATGCAAGTGGTACAATAATTGCCGCAAGGATAATATGTGTAATTAAAATGATGAAATACACATATTTAATGAATCCTTCCCCGCCAAAATGTGTTGCCGGAGCCAAGTAATGATACGATAAATACGACACACAGAATAGCAAGGTCGTTGTGAATGCCGCAAGAATGAAGCCACGGTGCATTTTCACATTCTTTTTAATAATAGAGTATAAAGCTGCTAATAAGAATACGAACGTAAAGCTATTAAAAATTGCATTTAACATTGGTAAAATCGTTACATCAAAATGTAATTCTCCTTCATAGCCAACAGGTCCAAAGAACAAAAATAAAATAATCGCATTTACAATTACAGAAAGCGTTATCACAATAGGAGCATAGCTTTTCTGATTAGTTGATTGATCCACCAAAATGGTCACTCCTCTTCCTTCAAATATGTATACGTAACCTCACTATTTTAACATATTATTCACAGTGTAAATGTGACAATAGTTTGACACAGTAAGACAGAGCAAAGAAAAAAATCCTTCTTAATAAAACTTCTTAAGAAGGATTTTATCGCTTTATTATTTAAATAGCAATGTAATTAGTTTTTGTTGAAAAACGTATTGCTATATGCTTGAAAAATTTCAGACACTTGATATCCCATTAAAGAAATTGCTGTTAATGAAAAGAAACCAATCATAAGAAATCGAAACCACATATAAATCTCCTCCTTGTATTTAGCCTATAAAGCAGTTGCTATATTACAAGTTGAGTGGCACTCTTCATCGTCACTTTCCTTCTTCTTTACAATTGCTGTTATAAATCGAATCATAAAGAAAATAACAAAAGGAAATTGTTCGTAATTTACCTTGGCATAGTTCAGCAGCGGCTCGCGCTGCACATCGAACGGAGATGAGAAGGAATAGAACATACCTTGTTCTTCCATATATACAATTACAATTTTCATACAAAATACTATTCCTAGAAACGAAACAATATCTTGCCATTCTGTCGTATATAACAAGTTATACAGCTCTAATACGTACTCTTCCATCATCATCCCCCCTTCCTTTTTTACCATTTTGCTCGCCTTCGTATAAAAAGTCAAGAAAAAAGTTTATATTCACTATGACAATAGTAATTACTCTTTTCTTTACTTATATATGAATCTTTTCTAGCAATGATTGGATATACCTTTCTTCGAAAACAAAAAATTAAAATTGAACGGGTTCTTTATCCTCACTTTTAGGATTCAAAACCGAACTATTTTTATTTCTATTAAAAATAAAATAAGAAACTATAATAAGAACAGTAACAAGCATCGTTAAAAGTGCTTGTGAACGTAAAGATTCAATTGCAACCATTGCAACTAAAACTGCTATAATAGCGGCAATTGTAACATACGTTACATACGGGAAAAGCCACATTTTCACTTTCAAATTTTGTTGTTCTACTTTCCCCATTTTTTTACGTATCTTTAAATGTGAAACTGCTATAACGAGATAAACTAGTAACGCAATCCCACCAGATGCATTCACTAAAAATAAAAAGACTTTATCTGGAGATATGTAACTAAAAACAACTCCAATATAAGCAAAGAAAGTTCCAAATAAAACTGCCCGAACTGGAACACCACTACTGTTCAATTTTAAAAATGCCTTTGGAGCATCTCCTCTTTCTGCCATCGAAAAAAGCATTCTTGAGTTTGTATATAAACCTGAATTCAAGCAAGAAAGTACAGCTGTTAAAACGATAAAATTCATAATTTGTGCTGCCGCTGGTATTCCTATATGTTCAAGTACCGCTACAAACGGACTTTTTAATATGTTTGCTGAATTCCATGGAAGAAGTGTAACAACTACAGCGATAGATCCAATAAAAAATACGAGAATACGCCAAATTACACTATTTGTTGCTGTTTTTACTGCTTTTACAGGTTCGGCAGATTCACCAGCCGCTACTGCAACAATCTCTGATCCCATAAATGAAAATATAACGACGGTGATTCCAAGCAGCACCGAACTTATACCATTTGGCATAAATCCCCCTTGCCCTACTAAATTTGAAGTGCCAGGTGCTTCCGTTCCTGGTACAAATCCTAAAATCACAGCAAGACCAAGGCATAGGAACAAAACAATACTAATTACTTTAATAAATGAAAACCAATATTCAAACTCTCCAAATGATTTCACTGAAAAAACATTAGTCAACGTTAATAAAATTGTTAATAGTAAGCTTAATAACCATAGTGGGATTTGTGGAATCCAGTATTGAATGATACCAGCCCCTGCTGTAGCTTCTATTGCAATAACAATTACCCAGAAGAACCAATATAGCCACCCAATTGTATAACCCGCCCAGGGACCGATTGCTTCTCGTGCATATGTTGCAAACGAACCACTTGTCGGATTAATAGCTGCCATTTCCCCCAGCATTCTCATAACGAAAATAACTAGAAGTCCTGCTAATGCATATGAAACGATAGAACCTGGCCCTGCTGAATGCACAACCGCACCACTTCCGACAAACAAACCAGCTCCTATTACACCGCCAATTGAGATCATTGTAATGTGGCGTATTTTGAGATCTTTCTTAAGATTTTTATCCAACTCTTGTACATCCCCTTCCAAACTTGATTTTGAAATTTATGTAAGAGTATTATGCGAAAAATCTTGTCCTACACTTTAAAATATATCAAAATATTCTGAATTTAACAATTACAATGCAAGCTCCTACAGAAATTATTACATTAGGTTTAATAATTTTCCATACAAAATTGTTGAGAAAATTATAGATCTATATAACTTTTTGTATAGATTATATTTCGATACTATTTCCACTCAAAAAACAACAATAGATCCCTTTACAACCTATTGTTGTTTTTATTTATGCAAATTAATTTATCGCATTCACATCTAAAGTCTCAAGAAATTCTTTTCCATCTCTTAAATAACTATTCACAAGACTTAAAAGCAACTTCCCACCAACCAACATCGCACGTTCATCAAAATCGAATTGAGGATGATGATGTGGATATGTGGCTCCTATTTCTTCATTACCCGAACCTGTGAAGAAAAATGCTCCTGGCACATGTTCTAAGTAGTATGCAAAATCCTCTCCCCCCATAATCGGTGGTACTTCAATGACCTTTTCTCTTCCAATATCTCGTTTCGCAATCTCCATAAAATGACTCGTTTCATCTAAATGATTTATTAATATCGGATAGCCGCGTTTATATTGAACATTAACTTCAGCATGAAGAGATTGACAAATCCCCTCAACAACTCTTTTAAATTCCTTCTCCATAAATTCTCTCACTTCAGGATCCATCGTCCGAATTGTCCCTGTAAATATAGCAGTATCCGCAATAATATTATCTGCTTGACCAGCATGGAATGTACCAACTGTTAAAACTGCTGATTGAAGTGGATCGACTTTTCTACTCACTAAAAGTTGCAACTGATTAATAACTTGTGTTGCAACGATAATGGCATCTACAGTATGATGCGGCATACCTCCGTGACCGCCTCGCCCTTGAATCTTCACTTCAAAAGTATCAGCTGCCGCCATCATTGCTCCCACTTTCGCACCAACAATTCCTACAGGCATTTGAGAAGATAAATGTGTGCCAAAAACAACATCTACTCCTTCTAAACAACCATCCTCAATCATAGCAATTGCTCCGCCAGGCTCTTTCTCTTCTGCATGTTGATGAATAAGGACTATTTTTCCTGAAAGTTGGTCTCTGTTATCACTTAATATTTTTGCAACTCCTAAAAGTGTTGCTGTATGTCCATCATGGCCACAAGCGTGCATTACGCCAGGAACCTTTGATTTATATGAAACTTTCTTTTCATCTTGAATAGGTAGTGCATCAAAATCAGCACGTAGCGCTATCGTCTTCCCAGGTCTTCCGCCTTCAATTACGCCGATTACCCCTCTTCCCCCAACATCTGTTTTCACATCAATATGAAAACTTTTTAAGATTTCAGCTATTTTTTTCGGTGTTTCTATTTCTTGAAACGATAGCTCTGGGTATTGATGAAAATCTCTTCGCCACGAAATCATTTGGTTATATATACTTTCCAATTCTTTATGCCATGTTTCTATCATAGAAATTCCCCTTTCTTTTTTAACACTTTAAATAAAAGTTACATAATATTCTGTATTTAATCAATAAAAAAGAAAACTTTCTCTGAAAGTCCTCTTACTATTCTAGTAATAGTCTAGTTACTATTTTGCTTCAACACAAATACTGAAAGCTCAGGTACACTCCAAAATCTAACTGGCATTCGGGTTGTCCCAATACCACGATTTACGTATAAATGTAACAGCTTACTCTGCCCTTCTAACTCATACATACCCTCAACATAGCTCTCAGCTAATTTTGTAGTAATTAATGGACCTATAAAAGGAATTTGAACTTGTCCTCCGTGACTATGGCCTGACATTTGAAAATCAACTGGGTAACGAGCTACTTTATCTACAACATCTGGCTCATGTACTAATAGCATATTGAAATCTTGTTGCCTTACATGTTTTAAAGTCGAGTCTATTTGTGGCTTCCCTAATAAAAAATCATCCAAACCTGATATTGTAATATACTTACCATTTTCCGCTTTAATTTTCTGCACTTCATTTACTAACACAGAAAAACCAGCTTCCTCCATATACTTTTTGTAAAATAAACTACCGCCCCCACCTCTATCATGATTCCCAAACACAGCATATTTTCCTAGGGGAGCTTTAATTTTCTGCAAAATAACTTTTGCTTCTTCTCTTTCCGCCTTATAGGATCCAAACTTATCTATTAAATCTCCTGTAAAAACTACTATATCTGGATGTAATTCATTCATCTTCTCCACCAAATTTTCTAGTTGTTTCAATGTAAAATCTGGTCCTAAATGTACATCTGAGAACTGCAATATTTTTTTATTATTAAACTCTTTAGGAATTGTAGGAGCTTCTATTTCATTCCACGTAACTGTTACTAGTCTTCTTTCTATTTCTGTCGCATAGAAGTACAAACTTATTGGTATCATTACTATACTTATGAAACTAATAATACATATCTTTACCATTGATTTTTTTCGTTCTTTTTTTACATGATGCGTATTCATGTTTTCACCTCTAAAATCACTTTAAATCCTCATTGTTACATTAATGTGACAACATGAACAATGTTCGTTATATCCAATTTTACCTCCACTCACTTTGACAAATTTATACAGAAGTCATAACATATTTTTATAATACATAGATTCTTTAAAATGTTTCTTCTATTCATTCCATCATTCTATTAAGGAGAGGTTATTCATGTCTGTATTTACACCAGAAGAAATTACGGAACTTGCTGCTAATTCTGGAAGAAAAAAAGCTCATTTATCATTGCTCCCTATGCTAATTCTCGGTTTTTTTGGTGGTGCTTTCATAGCATTAGGATATTTACTTGATATCCATGTTATTGGAACAATGCCAAAATCTTGGGGATCATTTACTAGTTTTCTAGGTGCTGCCGTATTCCCTATCGGTCTTATACTTGTTATCCTTGCAGGCGGTGAATTAGTAACTGGCAATATGATGACCGTTTCAATGGCGTGGCTTCACAAAAAAATCGACTTATTTCACTTCATACGAAATTTAGTTATTGTTACGTTTAGCAACTTCATAGGTGCTGTATTCGTCGCTTATTTTTTCGGTCACATCGTCGGCTTAACGGAGGGAGCTTTTTTAGCAAAAACAGTTTCTATTGCACAAGCTAAACTACAAGATACACCACTGCAAGCCTTCATTTCTGCAATCGGGTGCAATTGGCTCGTTTGTTTAGCTGTTTGGCTCAGTATGGGAAGTAAAGAATTTATCGGAAAGATTGTCGGTATTTGGTTCCCTGTCATGACTTTTGTTGCGATTGGATTTCAACACGTTGTAGCCAATATGTTTGTCATCCCAGCTGCAATTTTTTCTGGTCATTTAACTTGGGTTGAATATTTTCCAAACTTCATTTTTGTTTTCTTCGGAAACTTAGTAGGGGGCATGTTATTTGTAGCATTACCTTATTTCCTATCTTATAATAAGAAACTACCTTCCAATAAAGAGCAAACTGCATTAAAGAAAAAGTCTGTATCCGCTTAAATTGAATGTCTATAAAGTAGTTCTAAAAAATATTACAAATTTCATTTTTTTTGCGAATATATGTACGTACACTTGTTCTCGAATGTTTTATACGTTATAATAACAACTTAAATAGCATTATTTACATATGAGGTGAAAAACATGAATAAAACAGAATTAATTAAAAACGTAGCACAAAATGCTGAGATTTCTCAAAAAGAAGCTACTGTAGTTGTACAAACTGTAGTAGAATCAATCACTAACGCTTTAGCTGCTGGTGAAAAAGTACAACTTATCGGATTCGGTACATTCGAAGTTCGTGAAAGAGCTGCTCGTACAGGCCGTAACCCACAAACTGGTGAAGAAATGCAAATCGCAGCTTCTAAAGTACCTGCTTTCAAAGCTGGTAAAGAACTAAAAGAAGCTGTAAAATAATGAAAAAATAGCCTTCTCGTTTACGAGAGGGCTATTTTTTTCATTATATAATTAATAAAAATCTGACCATTATGCTGTTTCTTTTGTTCCTTTATGCAAATAAAACCTTTACTTTCAAAGAAAGGTTTTGCTGTAATACTCGCCTCTGTATATATCTCCCTATGCCCCAAGTTTACTGCTTCTTTTTCTAACTTCTGTAGTATGTAGGAAGCTATCCTTTTCCCTTGATAATCTTTATGTGTAAATAAACGATCTACGTAATGCTCATCATTATAATCCCCAAATCCCACTATCACACCGTTATAATCCGCTACATAACTAATATTCTTCTCTAAAGACTTTAACCAGCTTTCTCTCTCTAGTTGATTTGGTGCCCATGCCTGTAGCTGTAACACGTTATAATCTTTTGCATTAATTGTATGAACTGTTTCATAGAATAACTGTAATACTTGTTCTAAATCCTCTTTATGGAATGTTCTAATGATCATATCTTTTAACATATATGAACCTCCTTACTAAACTATCATTTAACTTTTCTACCATCTAGTATTCAATATTTCTGCTTTATTATATCTTTTTTCTTTCTATATAAACAAAAAACAATACTTATTTCAAAGTATTGTTTTTTTGTTTAAAAGCATATGCAATTACTCTATAGATTTTTATTTTTTTAATTTCACTCTTTGCAGTCGTAATGCATTTAATACAACGGATACAGAACTAAATGCCATCGCCGCTCCTGCAACCCAAGGTGCTAAGAAACCTAACGCTGCAATTGGGATCCCTAAGCCGTTATAAGCTAACGCCCAGAATAGGTTTTGCTTAATATTTCTAATCGTCATTTTACTCATAAAAATTGCATCAGCAATGCTATTTAAATCACCACGGATTAACGTAATATCTGCCGCTTCCATCGCTACATCCGTTCCTGTTCCAATTGCCATACCAATGTCTGCTGTAGCAAGAGCAGGAGCATCATTTATTCCATCCCCAACCATCGCTACTTTCTTACCTTGCGCTTGGAGTTTTTTCACTTCTTCTGCTTTTCCTTCTGGTAATACTTCTGCAATTACGTGATCAATACCAACTTGCTTAGCGATTGCCTGAGCAGTTTGTGTATTATCTCCTGTAATCATAACAACGTCTAGACCCATTTTCTTAAGTCTTGCGATAGCTGCTTTTGAAGTATCTTTTACAGTATCTGCAACGGCCACTATACCAGCATATTCTTTATCTATCGCAATAAGCATTGCTGTTTTTCCTTCTCGTTCTAGCTCTTCCATCGATTTAGAAATTTCTTCAATATCAATATCGAATTTCTTCATTAATCGACGTGTACCAATTAATAATTGTTTCCCTTCTACAACTGATTCGATACCGAATCCTGGAATCGCTTCAAAAGTTTCTGAACTTGGGATATCAATTTTCTTTTCTTTAATTCCTTCTACAATCGCTTCTGCAAGTGGATGTTCAGAATTTTTTTCTGCCGCACCTACTAAACGTAGTATTTCTTCTTCATGGAATCCATCTGCTACAATTACATCTGTTAAAACAGGCTTCCCGTTTGTCACAGTACCTGTTTTATCTAGAATAACTGTATCTAATCGGTGCGTTGCTTCTAAATGCTCTCCACCTTTAAATAAAATACCATACTCAGCTGATCTTCCTGATCCAGCCATAATAGATGTAGGTGTCGCAAGACCTAATGCACATGGACAAGCGATAACAAGTACGGCTATCATTTTCTCAAGTGCTCCGCCAAAATCACCAGGTGTAACAAATAGCATCCACACTGCAAATGTGATAATAGCAATCACAACTACAACCGGTACGAAAATACCTGAAATTTGATCTGCTACCCTTTGAATAGGAGCTTTTGAACCTTGCGCCTCTTCTACTACTTTAATAATTTGAGCTAATGCCGTATCTCTTCCTACCTTAGTTGCTTTCACTTTTAAAAAGCCATTTTTATTTATTGTAGAACCGATTACTACATCCCCAATTGTTTTATCAACCGGAATACTCTCGCCTGTTAACATCGATTCATCTATTGCTGACTTTCCTTCTACAATTTCCCCATCTACCGGGATTTTTTCCCCTGGTTTCACATAAACGATATCACCAGCTACCACTTCTTCGATTAAAATCTTTATTTCTGTTCCATCTCGTACAACAGTAGCGGTTTTCGCCTGTAATCCCATTAATTTTTTAATCGCTTCTGACGAGCGTCCTTTTGCTTTCGCCTCAAATAATTTACCTAAAATAATTAACGTAATAAGTACTGCGCTCGTTTCAAAATACAAGTCTGTCATATGTTCCGAAGAACCAATCGACCTAATACTTAAATACACACTGTAGAAATATGCCGCAGACGTTCCAAGTGCCACGAGAACATCCATATTGGCGCTTTTATTACGTAATGCTTTATAAGCCCCAACATAAAACTGCCCACCAATGATAAACTGAACTGGAGTTGCAAGAGCTAGCTGCACCCAAGGATTCATAAGCATATCAGGTAAATAAATAAACGATGTAAATGAGAAGTGACTTACCATTGCCCACAATAACGGGAATGATAAAATAAACGAAATGATAAACTTCTTCTTTTGTCGCTCAATTTCTTGTAAGCGATGATCAGTTGATCCATCTTTCTCATCTGATTTCACTTCCAATTTATATCCTAATTTCGTAATTGCACTCTTCATTTCATTTACATTAATTTCATCAGGATTAAAATCTACTATAGCCGATTCCAAAGCGAAATTTACTGTCGCTCCGTTCACACCTTCTAACTTATTTAAACGCTTTTCTACTCTATTCGCACATGCTGCGCATGTCATCCCTGAAACAGTAAATTCAGCTTTATCACTTACAATTCCATATCCTAACGATTCAACTTTTTCCTTAAATTGTTGTGGATTTGTTTTTTGGGGATCATACATTATTTTTGTTTTTTCAAGTGCAAAATTTACATTTGCATCATGAACACCTTCTACTTTTTTCAGGCCTTTTTCAATTCTATTCGCACATGCCGCACATGTCATTCCTGATATTTGAAGATTGGCCTCTTTTTGCTCATTCATGTCTCTCACCTCTATATACCCTTATGAGGTATAATTATTAGCAAAATAAATCGTACTTCCTATAAAGTACGATTTATTTCCATATCTAAAAATAATTATTGAACATCGTATCCTTGATCTTCAATTACAGCAACGATATCTTTTAACGTTACAACTGATGAGTCGATCGTAACTTCAACAGTTCCTTCTGCTAATTGAACTTTCACTTGTTCAACACCGTTGAGCTCTTTTACACTGCTTTCAATAGAATTTACACAATGTCCACAAGACATACCTTCAACTTGTAATGTTAACTGTTCCATTTAAAATCCTCCTCTTGTTTCTTCAATGTTTGTTAATCACAATTACATCTTACCATACCCCCCTAAGGTAATCAATGGTTTTGTATCACGATTTTTCAATTATTTTCTAAAAGTTTATTTTACATACACTTTTTCACACCAATTCCCCGAAAGCCTATATAAAGGTAAACAAAAAAACAAGCCAGTTACATACTAGCTTGTTTTTACGCTTTTGAAAAACGTTCAAATACTGTCATTAATTCTTCAATTGCTTCGTCACCATTGCCATCTTTAATAGCACCTGAAACACAATGACTTGTATGGTTTTTTAATACACCCATTCCTACTTTTTTCATCGCTGCATTAATTGCTGAAATTTGCACTAAAATATCCACGCAATAACGATCATTTTCAATCATATTTTGAATACCGCGGACTTGCCCTTCAATTCTCTTTAATCTATTTATAATTTGTTCTTTTTCTTTTTCTGATCTATGTGTTACTGCTTCATGATCTTTATGATCCATATTATCACCTTCTCAAAGTTTCTCTTCATCCAATAAAACAATTGCTTTTACGAGTATACCAATTATAGCATTAATTATCTACGTATGATACCCCATATGAGTATATTTCCACTCTATGCCTATTCTTAACAACTTATTAGCTTCTCAGACTCAATTATTATGATACCCTTGCCTTTTTTCAAAAAACAATAATAAGCAGGGATTATTCATCCCCGCTTATTATTCATCCACAAATATAAAAGTCTCAATTTTCATACGTGTAAATTGAGACTTTTTTCTTCCAATATATAATTATTGCTGATCACATACTTTTGTATCATTCACTACTGAAGTTCCTTCAACGGTTACCGTATGAAAACAGTCATTTACACGAACTGTCACGACATTATCTTGCCGATCAATGATATGATATTCATTAAAATTTTTATTCAGAGCACTGCGAATTTGTTCTCCTTCATAAATTGGAATGCCATGTGATAAAACCCAAATAAGCCCAGCGATAGCAAGAATAGTTTTCATACGATCTACCTCCTTGAGAATATAGTGAACTTTTAATCCATGCTTTTTCAGCTCTACTAATCATGAATGGAATGAATCAAGCCTTTTTGGAAATAAGTTCATTTCGTCTATTTTATGTTTATGCTAATTGTGACCGAATTGTGACAACTTTTTGTCTCTTTAGACGAAAAGTTGAAACAAAACTTTCAAAAAGGACAATTCTACTTGCACAAACAAAAGGCTATGGAGAATTTCCCCATAGCCTTTCGTTTGCATTTTATTAGACAATCATTTCGTTATGTTTAATGGTAAGTGTTTCAATTTGAATTGTAGCATGTTCAATATGGAACTCTTGCTTTAACATATCAATAATATTTTGAAGCACTTCTTGATCATTTTGATTTTTATCAATCATTACATGAACACTTAAAGCATCTAATCCTGATGTAATAGTCCAAATATGAAGATCGTGTATATCACGTACACCCTTTACTCCTTTAATAGCTTTCTTAACTTGTTCTATTTCAATTGAAACAGGTGTACCCTCCATAAGTATATGAATGGAATGTTTTGTTACTCCCCACGCACTCTTTAAAATCAATAGAGCTACAACTACTGAAATAATTGGATCTGCAATATACCATGAGAATAATGACATAAGTACACCAGCTACTAATGCGCCAACTGATCCTAAAGCATCCCCAAGAACATGTACATATGCGCTACGTAAATTCACGTTATTTTTTACATCACCTTGTCTCATGAGCGCCCATGCACTAATTAAATTTGCTAGTAAACCAATTGATGCGATTAACATCATTGGACCACTTGCTACAGTTGGTGGTTCAAAAAAACGACCAATTGCTTCCCATACGATAAGCCCTGCTACAACAAATAATGTAATTCCATTAATTAATGCTGCTAATATTTCAAAACGATAATATCCATATGTTTTTGTAGAAGTAACCGTTCTAGCTGCAAGTCCTATTGCAATTAAACTTAATAATAATGAACTTGTATCACTTAACATATGTCCTGAATCAGATAATAAGGCCAAACTATTTGTAACTAGTCCCCCAAAAAATTCAAGGAACATAATAGTTGCTGTAATTACTAAAGCTGTAATTAACCCTTTTCTATTCCCTTTCCTGCTCTCCTCAAAATGATGATGTCCATGCGAATGCCCGTGAGTATGTCCATGATGTTGGTGACCGTGATGATGTCCCATATAAATTCCTCCCTTTAATTTTGTTTTGTCTTTCATAATTCCTCTATTGAATTTTTACTTTATTTATAAATGGCTCTTTTCTTACCTGAATCAAACTTGTTGGACAGCCGTCACTTGCCGCCAACATTGCTTTCAAGAAAGTTTTTGGGATCCCCATTATTCCTTGATTTTTATCTAATGCACTAAATGATTTCCCTCTTCCATCTAATTGATATATATCAGGTGCTATAGAAGTACATAATCCACATGACTCACAATTCTTTTTATTTACGATCGTATAATGTAACAATATAAATCACCTCCGTCACAAACATACAATACACGGGTAGGGTATGTTAAAATGTTTATTTTATACAAATTTCCCTATTCAAATAATAATGGTCTATCGGTTTTAAATCGTTATCCAATTCATAAACCAATGGTGTTCCTGTTGGAATGTTTACATTTTCTATATCTTCATCTGAAATTTGATCTAAATGTTTTACTAAAGCACGTATTGTATTTCCATGGGCTGCAATAATTACTTGTTTACCAGCTTTTACATTAGGAGCTATCTCTTCATTCCAATATGAAACAACTCGTTTCTCTGTATCTTCTAGATCTTCTGTAAGAGGAAACTCATAATCATTTAAATCTCTATATTTCGGATGTGTTGCTTCATATCTTTCGTCATCTTTTGTAAGTGCTGGTGGGCGTACATTTGTTGAACGTCTCCATAAAGTTACTTGTTCATCGCCATATTTTCTCGCTGTTTCTTCCTTGTTTAACCCTTGAAGCGCACCGTAATGACGCTCATTTAATTTCCATGTTTTATGAACAGGTATCCACATCAAATCCATTTCTTCGAGAGTAATCCATAAAGTACGCATCGCTCTTCTCAAAACAGATGTAAATGCTATATCAAATGAGAAACCATTCGCTTTCAGCATTACTCCGGCTTCTCTTGCTTCTTCCAAACCTTTATTGGATAAATCAACATCCGTCCAACCAGTAAACCTATTTTCAACATTCCATTCACTTTGTCCGTGCCGTATTAAAACTAGCTTTACCATACTTATTATCTCCTCTCCTTTTAAAGTTGCATTTTCATAAAGAAGTATCTTTATGAAAATGCATGATTACATATCAAGTTCTTTCTTGTTCATTTCACTACTATGACTAAACGCTAATTCAATTAATCCATTTACGTGAGAGTCATCTAATGAATAAAAAACAAGTTTCCCTTCTTTACGCTTTTTCGCTAATCCTATTGTTTGTAATAGTCTTAAATGATGCGATGCCGTTGCAATACTGCTATGAATAATACTTGCGACATCTCGTACGCAAAGCTCATTTTCCGTATACAGCGCATAAGCAATTTTCAAACGTGTTTCATCTGCAAGTGCCTTAAACATTTTCGCTACACTACTTATATTTTCTTTCTCCAACATGTCACTTGCATGTTTGACTTTTTTCTCATCATGATAACAAAGTTCACAATGTTCTTCACTCATATGTAACACCTCTTATTCAAATATATATTTGATTATGTATGTAGTATACCTTATTAACCAAAAACATTCAAATGTTCATTTGAATGTTTTTGGTTAATATCTTAAATATGTATATATAACAAAAAGAATCCCACATAATATGGAATTCTTTTTTATGCTATTAATTCTTCTATAAATGACTAATGAATCTTAATCCTTTACTTAAAGTAGTCGGCACAACAGATGCATGATTCTCCCCTTCAGCCTCATAGAATTTAATTTTAAACTGATCGTGTTTTACTAGGAGAAGGCGCTCTGATAATTCATTTGCCCCTACAACCATGTGCTCTCGTTCCAATGACCCAACTGTAAGGAATACTCTCGTTTCAACCTTAGCATTGTTTAATTCATTTATAAGATTCTTTTCTTTTTCAAGCACGGATTGGTTATTCCACCAAATAGATGGACTACTTATAAAATAATTTTGAAAGGCATTTACGTTTGTGAATAGTATATGTAAAGCAAATAGACCACCTAAAGAATGTCCAAATAACGTTTGCTTACCTTTATCAATCTCAAATTCTTTTTCAATTTGTGGTTTCAATTCTTCTTCAATAAAAGTAAAGAAGTTATGCGCTCCCCCTGTTTTAGGCCACGGTTTACCGTCCGGTTTTAACGGGGCATCTTCTGAAATTACGCTAGGCGTAAAATCATAGCATCTTTCTTCTCCTGAAAATGCCCCTTCAATTGGATAACCAATAGCTACTATAACGGCTGGTGAAACACCTGTTTTTTCCGCTCTTACCGATTGGATTTTAATCGCTTCGTGGAATGTTTGAAAAAACGCATTTCCATCTAATACGTATATGACAGGATATCCTGACTCTGGTGCTGGTTGCTTCGGCTTCGAAATATGAATTTGATATTCCTTACCATCTAATTTCGAATACATTTTCCACTGTTCTGTATTAGATGTAAAAATCTGCTGTTTTTCAATAGTAGTATTCATCTTATATCCCCCTTCTTAACTCGTTACATATATTTCTACTTTCTCTTCTTGAGATACAACGCTATCGTAGCCGAAACAAACAGGGGACCCGTTATACGGATCAATCATGACACGCGCATCAATATGAAATACTTCTTTTAACACTTCATTTGTAATGATTTCTTCTGGGATACCAGTTGTAACGATTTCCCCTTCCTTCATTGCAATAATTTCATCTGAAAACCTTGCTGCATGGTTAATATCATGTAGTACCATTACGACCGTACAATTATGCTCTTTATTTAACTTCTCCACAATTTGTAATACATCTAATTGATGAGACATATCAAGATATGTCGTTGGTTCATCTAGTAGTAACACTTCTGTCTCTTGTGCTAAAGCCATCGCTAGCCATACCTTCTGTCGTTGACCACCTGATAAATTTGCAATTTGTCTCGTTCGAAATTCAGAAGTTTTCGTTATTTCTAATGCCCAATCAATCATTTCTTTATCTTTTGAAGTTAACTTATTTACGTTATTTCGATGTGGATAGCGTCCATAAGAAATTAACTCTTCTACTTTAAGCTCTCCTGGCGCAATTGGAGTTTGCGGAAGTAAAGCTAACTGCTTCGCAATTTCTTTCGTTGGAATTGTATTTAAATCCTGTCCTTGCAAATATACTTTACCGCTCTTTTGCTTTAAGATTCTTCCCATTGTTTTTAACAATGTCGATTTACCGCACCCGTTTGGCCCTATAATTGTCGTTACTTTTCCTTCTTGTATTTCCACATTTAAATCGCGAAACACTGTAAGCTTCTCATAACTCGTTTCTAAATTTTTTGCACTTAAAATACTCACTTTTATTCCTCCTCTTACGCTTTCGCCTTATAAAGTAAATATAAGAAATACGGTACACCGACAATAGAAATAACGATTCCAACTGGTAACTCTACAGGTGTGAAAACTGTTTTTGCAATAAAATCTGAAGCAATTACAAGGAACATTCCGATTACTCCGCACGTAGGAATGATATACTTATGCTGAATACCGACAAGTCTTTTCGCTATATGCGGTGCCATTAGTCCAATAAAACCAATACTCCCTGACACAGCAACACATGCGCTCACAAGTCCGATACTACTTAATAGTAAAATGGATTTCTCTCGTTCTACTGCAACACCTAAACTTGTAATACTCGTTTCTTCCAATTGAAATAAATCTAATAAATAAGCTTTCTTTTGTATAAGCGGAATTAAAATGATAAGCCACGGTAACATAGCAACAATATACTTCCAATTTGCACTATATATACTTCCAGACACCCAAACTGCAGCCATTTCAAAATCAGTTGACTTCATTTTGAGTGATAAATACATAGAAAAGGCTCCAAATCCTGATCCAATTGCAATCCCTGTTAATAAAAGACGCTGCGAATCTAACTTACCGTTTTTCCAAGAAAACAGATAGATTATGGTGGCTGCACCTAATCCACCAACTAACCCAAACATCGGCATCATCATAATAGAAACCCAGTCTGTGCTCTTTAATTGGCCTTGAAAGAAAAACATAAAAATGACGATTGCTGTTCCTGCCCCGGCATTTACTCCTAAAATACCTGGGTCTGCCAATCCATTCCTCGTAATTCCTTGAATAACGGCACCGGCAACACCAAGGCCTAGTCCTACTAATCCAGCAATTACAATACGCGGAAGACGAAATTCAAATATAACTAAATCATGATCTGGTACTGGATCTATTCTAAGGAGTGTTTTAAATACATCTGTAATCGTAATGTCGAACGTACCATTTGTTAAACTAATATAAATAGCACATAGTATTAAAAATATAACAATCCCCATCGTCATTCCAAAACGTTGACTTGAACTTTTAAGCATGTCTCTCTCCTCCTCTTGTACGGATTAAATAAAGGAAGAAAGGAATTCCAATTAAAGATGTTACGACTCCAATTGGCGTTTCAAATGGATAATTTACAAATCTACTTAAAACGTCACATAATGCTAAGAACACGCCACCAATAACGCCTGCACATGGTAAAATCCACTTATAATCTACTCCAATTATAAAGCGAGTAATGTGCGGAATAATTAAACCTACAAAACCAACTTTCCCCACTAAAGCAACTGCTGTTCCTGTTAAGAAAATAACCGATAAAATTGCCATCGCTTTAACTAGTTTTGTACGCTGCCCTAGGTTAATGGAAACTTCTTCTCCTAAAGAAAGAATAGTAATAGATTTTGATATGAACAGCGCTAAAACTATTCCAATTATCCCAAACGGTATCGTGATTTTAATAATATTCGGGTCCACTTGATCTAATTTTGCATTAAACCAAAAGCTAACATTTTGAGAAATTTGGAAATATGAAGCCATTGCAGCAGATACACTACTTAAAAATGTTCCAATAACTGTTCCGATAATTGCTAACCTAACTGGTGATAAGCCATTTTGAAGGAGCGAACCAAAGCCAAACACGATACCGGCTCCTAGTGCAGAACCAATCATTGAACATAAAATCATACCAATTGATGACATTCCTGGAAGAAAAATCATACAAAGTGTAATAACAAAGGCTGCCCCATCCGTCACACCCATAATAGAAGGGGATGCAAGATAGTTTCTTGTCATCCCCTGCATAAGTGCTCCTGATATGGCTAGAAATGCTCCGACTAAAAGAGCTGCAACTACCCTTGGTAAACGTGAAGTAATAATAATATTATGATTTACATTGCTTGAATCAAAATGAAATAATGCGTTCCACACTGTTTCAGCATCAATACTTTTCGCCCCATACAAAATAGAAAGTATAACTGTAAATAAGATGAGTATGGGTGCTATACATAATATGGTTACTGGTACTGCATTTGTTTTCTGCATATCATTCAACGCACCTTACTTATTGTATTATTTAGATAAATTTTTCACTGCTTCTTTTAAGAATGCTGTTTTACTCCAAGCTGTACCACCTTGTGCCATTGGATCCACAACGTTTACAAATACTTTCTTTTCTTTCGCAGCATTCATACTTTGCCAAATTGGATTGCTTTCAATTTCTTCTAGCACTTTCGGATTTTTATTTTCACTTGCCTCATATTGTAAGAAAATATAATCTGGGTTAAGTTCAGCAAGTTTTTCAAATGAAATTTTCTCTTGCGCTTTTACAGCTTTCAATTGTTCTGGTGCAGTTAGTCCAAGATCTTTATAAATTACAGGGTTGAAGTATACTCCTTCTGGATATAGGAATAATTCGTTTGCTCTTAGTCTAATAACAAGTACTTTTTTATCTTTTAACTTATCTCCTAGTTTTGCTTTTGCTTTTTCAGCATCCGCATTGTAATCTTTAATAATTTTTTCCGCTTTATCTTTTTTACCAGTTAGTTCTCCCATTAACTTTAAGTTATCTTCCCAATCTGTTGAAACATGTGATACTGGGAACGTCGGAGCTACTTTCGTAAACTTTTCAGCTGTTTCTGCTGGGAATTTCGTACTAGATGTAATAACATCTGGTTTTAATTGAAGCAATGTTTCAAAGTTCGGTTGCATCTTTTCACCTACAGATTTTGCACCCTCTAATTCTTTTTCAAGATACTTTGGTAATTTACCGCCTACAGTAATTGCACCAACTGGTTTAATTCCAAGTACTGCCGCATCTTCCATTGACTCTAAACTAGCCGTCGCTATTTTATCTACTCTTGCTGGTACTGTATATTCTTTACCTAAATATGTAATTTTTCTTTTTTCGTCTTTTTTCGTTTCCGTAGCTTTTGTTTGTTGCTTTTGCTCTCCTGAAGTCTTATCCGCACTATTGCACGCTGCTAACCCTACACTTAAAACTGTAACCATCCCTAATGTAAATAACTTCTTGTTCATCTTTATATATCTCCTCTCGAAATCTTTAAGTATATTATTCCAACAACAAAACCTAATTATATGAAACATAATCTTCATCTATATTTCACATCATTAACAAATCTATGTAAAATGAAGATTCATCCTCGTTCACTTCCCCTAGTATGAAATTATTTGCCGTTCCCACCAACGATAACCACCATCAATGATAATGATTATCGTTATTAAGTATATATTTAATATTTAATTATTTCAAGAATGATTTGAAAAATTTTAACAAACTGAACAAAAAAAAGTATCTCCTTTTCTCAGGAAGATACTTCTTTTTTTAGAAATCCATATGTAATTCAACCGGACAATGGTCGGATCCCATTATTTCACTATTAATTTTCGCATCGGTAATTTTATATTTTAGCCTTTCAGAAGTTACAAAGTAGTCTAAGCGCCACCCGATATTTTTCGCTCTTGCTCCCATACGGTATGACCACCATGAATATGCGCCTTCTTGCTCAGGGTATAAAAAGCGATATGTATCAACAAAGCCTTCCTCTAAAATTTTTGTAAACTTCTCTCTTTCTTCATCGGAAAAACCAGGATTTTTCCGATTGCTTTTCGGATTTTTCAAATCGATTTCTTTATGGGAAACATTTAGATCACCACAGAAAATAACTGGTTTCTTTTTATCTAATCGCTTTATATAGGCCCTGAAATCATCTTCCCATTTCATTCTGTAATCTAAACGTTCTAATCCTCGTTTTGAATTTGGTGTATATAGCGTTATCATGTGAAAATCTTCAAATTCTAATGTAATAACGCGTCCTTCTTGATCATGTTCTTCAATCCCTAAACCGTATGTAACAGAAAGCGGTTCTTTTTTCGTGAAAATAGCCGTTCCTGAATAGCCTTTTTTCACAGCATAATTCCAATATGTATAATATCCCTCAGGATTTAAATCAATT
The DNA here is from genome assembly GCF_036320425.1 of Bacillus nitratireducens. NCBI lineage: Bacteria > Bacillati > Bacillota > Bacilli > Caryophanales > Bacillaceae > Bacillus > Bacillus nitratireducens. The sequence goes on along the minus strand of NZ_JAUMJO010000002.1, from coordinate 471,730 downwards.
TGTCCACTTTGTAATTTAATTTCTTGTAGACAAAATATATCTGCATTGGATTCCTCAAGATATTCTAAAAAACCACCCTTCGCGATAACTGCACGCAAACCATTTACGTTCCATGAAATTAACTTCACTTATAGTCCTCCTCTTGATGTTCACTTTCAAAGTTCATGCTAACACAAAATAGATAACCTATCATAGTTTCATCTTTGTAATCTTGCTCTTACATCCGTAATTGCGTACATACGTACTTTATTCAGGTTATACTAATCTCAGAGGTGACATTCTATGAACAATGAGAAATTACAAAGATACGAATTAACAGATGAGTATTGGCAAGCAATTATTCATAATGACTCTTCCTATGATGACAAATTCTTTTATGCTGTAAAATCGACTCGTATTTTTTGTCGTCCATCATGTAAATCACGAGTACCTAATAAAGATAATGTGAAAATATTTCTTAATGTACAACAAGCGTCACATGAAAATTTTCGTCCATGCAAACGTTGTAAACCAAATGGAGTTACTTTACCTAATGAAGAGTGGATAGATCAAATTACAGAATATATTCAAAAGCATTATTGTGACGCATTAACTCTCGATATCCTCGCAGAAATGTGTCATGGTAGCCCTTATCATTTACAACGCACTTTCAAGAAAATTGTAGGGATTAGTCCAATTGAATATATACAACAATGCAGAATTACAAAAGCGACAAAATACCTTTCGCATACAAATCAATCTATTATGGAAATTAGTATTGCTGTTGGAATAGAAAACCCAGAGTATTTCGCGACTTTATTTAAAAAAAAGATAGGATTTACCCCTACTGAATATCGAAAAAAGAATAGAATAAAAGAGGCATCGGATTATGAAACCATATGAAAATAAAACTATATATTGGACATTATTTGTTCATGAAAATTGGCGTATGCATATTGCAGCTACTTCAAACGGATTATGCTTTATCGGATCGCAAAACGATAATTTTGAAGAACTAAATACGTGGGCTAAAAGAAAACTGCCACAACATACATTCATCCAAAATCCAGATTATCTGCAAACATATACAAAAGAACTTATCGAGTATTTGGAAACCAAACTAGAAACCTTTACAATTCCTATCGATGTTTACGGAACTGCATTTCAATTAGCTGTTTGGAATACGGTACGTGAAATTCCTTATGGAGAGACACATTCTTATTCAGAGATTGCGGAAAAAATTCAAAAACCTAGCGCTGTACGTGCAGTTGGGACTGCCATTGGGGCAAATCCTCTGCTTATCACTATTCCTTGTCACCGCGTTATTGGGAAAAATGGTAAACTTACCGGTTTTAGAGGTGGTTTAGAAATGAAAAAAGAATTGCTCAAATTAGAAGCGCTTCGGGAGGAGTAAATATGACAGAGGGTTGTAATGAAATATTGTCTTTAGTCGTTCCAAAAGAATTTAGTTTTCAAGAAAACTTACGCTATCTATCGCGTTCTAAAAATGAATGTATGTTTCATATTGAAAACAATAAAATCTATAAAGTCATTCCTATTCAAGACGTAAATCCTTTCGTTGAAATTGGTTTGAATGCCGATAGTAATATTCAAATACGTTTTTTAGAAGAATCATACATCTCTGAAAAACGAGTCCGCGATGCTGTAGCTGACTATGTAAAAGAGTGGTTTGATTTAACTACTGATTTAGCACCTTTTTATAAATTAGCAAAACATGATCCGCTCCTTCAAAAACCCCTTGAAAAGTATTATGGGCTTCGCACTATAGGTATTCCAGATTTATTTGAAGCACTGTGCTGGGGGATTTTAGGTCAACAAATCAACCTCACATATGCCTATACTCTAAAAAGAAGATTAGTCGAAAATTTTGGCGATTATGTAGATTGGAACGACAGAAAACATTGGATATTCCCCTCACCTGAAGTAATAGCAAATCTACGTGTAGAAGATCTCGCAATATTAAAAATGACTACAAGAAAATGTGAATACATAATTGACATCGCACAGCTCATTACAGAAGGTAAATTTTCAAAAGAATCTCTATTACAAATACAAGATGTGAAGCAAGCTGAAAAACAATTAACTAGCATTCGCGGTATAGGGCCATGGACGGCTCACTATGTTTTAATGCGCTGCTTACGATTCCCTTCAGCCTTTCCAATTGATGATGTCGGCCTGCATAATGCTATCAAATTTATTACAGGTGCCGAAAAGAAACCTACTAAAAACGAAATAAAAGAATTTGCAGCAAATTGGACGAGTTGGGAATCTTACGCGACTTTTTATTTGTGGCGGGTACTATATTAAAATTTCCTAATAAAAAATAGATAGGCAAACCTATCTATTTTTTTACATGTAAAAACTTCACACATACTGGTTCTGGAACATTTACGTCCGTCTGTACAAGCGTTAACTTACCTGTAGAATCATTCCTAGTAAATAAAGTCAATGTATTAGATTTTTCATTCGCTGCAATTAAAAATCTTTCTGTCGGATCTAAAGAAAAGTCCCGTGGCCAATCCCCTTCTGTCGATACCGTTTCAATAAAAGTGAGCTTCCCATTATGCTCATTTCACTTGAAAAACTACGATACTATTATGTCCTCTGTTTGCTGCATAAACGAATTTGCCATCAGAAGAAATATAAATTGCACTTCCATAACTATCCTCACTATACTCTTTAGGTAATGTCGAGATGTATTGTTTTTCTTTAAAACTGCCACTCTGTGCATCATATTGCAGTACAATAATTTCTGAACTGAATTCTGTCATAACATATGCATACTGCGCACTTGGATGAAATATAAGATGCCTTGGACCACTACCATGTTTTACAGATAACCGTGTAACTTCTATTAGTTCTCCTTCACTTTCTTTATATGTAATCACCTTGTCTATTCCTAAATCAACTGCTACTACATATTTTTCATCAGGAGTAAAATCCATATAATGAGCGTGTGCCTTTTCTTGTCTTTCCTTATTTGGTCCTGCCCCTTTATGTTCTACAATTACCGTAGCAGCATTTAAACTTCCATTATCCTTTTTCACTAAATAGGACTCTACTGTTCCTTTATGATAATTCGCTGCTACTACTATACTATTCTCCTGATTCACACTTACATAGCACGGCGATGCCCCTTCTAAAACTTGCATGTTTATCGAATTTAGATTACCGGATTTATTATGAATGGAAAAACTAGCAATTCCACCTAACCCATTATCTTTCGCAACAGAATAAAGGTACTCGTTGTTATGACTAATCGTTACATATGTCGGACTTCCTATATGAGCTGCTAATTCGATCCCTTTAATTTTCCCGATGTTCGTATCAAGTATAAATTTATAAATCCCCTTACTCTCTGCTTTTGTATATGTCCCTATATAACCATGAAACTGATTTTCACTCATATCATTTCCCCCTTTTACAAACGTCCTGTAACAAGTTTCACTTTGTATTTTTTACTATAAAAAAGAACCAAGTAGCACATTCGTACTACTTGGTTCTCTTTTTAAGCTTGTTCTTCAAATCGTCTTGCGATTTCTACAATAACTTGAACAGCTTTTTCCATAGTATCTACCGAAACATACTCAAATTTACCGTGATAGTTTTCACCACCAGTGAAAATATTTGGCGTCGGTAATCCCATATATGATAATTGTGATCCATCTGTTCCACCACGAATCGGGTGAATGTTCGGTTCGATATTTAAACTTTTCATCGCTTCATATGCAATATCAACAATTTCTCTTACCGGTTCAATTTTTTCAAGCATGTTATAATATTGATCATTCATTTCTAAAACAACCGCATCTTGCCCATACTTCTCTTGCATTTTCTTCACAATATTTTCAACGTTATTTTTACGTGTCTCAAAATTTTCACGATCAAAATCTCGAATAATGTAATACGCTTTACTTTGCTCAACATCACCATTTAAAGAAAGTAAATGATAGAACCCTTCATAACCTTCCGTATATTCTGGTGCATCTTCTACCGGCAGATGTCCATTAAACTCCATAGCAAGTTTAGTTGCGTTACGCATTTTATTTTTCGCTGTTCCAGGATGTGTATTCGTTCCGTTAAACGTTAACTTAGCACCTGCAGCATTAAAACTTTCATACTCTAAACCACCTAATGGACCTCCATCCATCGTGTAAGCAAATGATGCACCAAACGCTTCTACATCAAAATGCGCTGGTCCACGACCAATTTCTTCATCCGGTGTAAATGCTACTCTTATTTTCCCATGCTTAATTTGCGGATTATGTATTAAATAGTTCATTGCAACCATAATTTCTGTAAGACCAGCTTTATCATCTGCTCCTAGAAGTGTTGTACCATCAGTTGTAATAATTGTATGTCCTTTATATGATGGTAATTCTGGGAACTGTTCAGGTGTTAACACAACATTTAATTCTTCATTTAACGTAATCGCATTACCATCAAAATTTTCATGAATTTGTGGTTTTACGTTTTTCCCTGTAAAATCTGTTGCTGTGTCTAAATGAGCTAAAAAGCCGATTACAGGAACATCTTTATCTGTATTTGCAGGTAGTGTTGCCATTACGTAACCATTATCATCCATCGTCACTTCTGATAATCCAATCTCTTTTAACTCTTCCACTAATAACTTACCAAATTCAATTTGTCCAGGTGTTGTTGGTACTGTATGGCTTTCTTCATTTGATTGGGTATCAATTTTTACATATCTCGTAAATCTTTCAATAAGTTCTTGTTTCAAGTTCATTCACTCCCTTTTCTGTTTCTTTCTCCATTATAATCCTTAAAACGAAATATTTTAACTTTTTTGACTGTGAAAATATATATCCATTTACATTTTTAATAAATCATAAAAAGACATAATATTTGTACATTGGAATTCAAACATGTAATATACACCATTATATATTGGGAGGTTTTAAAGATGAGGCTAACTCTCTTTCGCTATTTTCTTTTTTTCCTAGGATTAATTTTCTTTGGACTTGGAAATGCTCTCGCAGTCAAAGTTCAATTCCTCGGTTTACACCCTTGGGAAGTTTTAAATATGGCTCTCTACCAACGATTTGGTTGGACAATTGGTACTTGGAGTGTCATATGTGGATTATGTCTCGTTCTTATCTCTTTACTAGTAGATCGAAAATATATAAACGTGGGTACATTTTTAAACGCACTACTTATCGGTCCTATTATGGACTTTTTCTTACAATCAAAAATCCTTCCAAACGCTAGTGATTATTTATGGATAAACTTACTCATTTTATTTTCTGGTATTGCAATTACAGGAATTGGGGGCGGCATGTACGTTGCGGCTGGCATTGGTGCTGGACCCCGCGATGGATTCATGCTTACCATTTCTGACAAAACTGGGTTATCTATTAGCCGTGCTCGAATCATTGTAGAATGCTTTGTACTAGTCATTGGATACATGCTAGGAGGTCCTGTTTTTATCGTAACTTTTCTATACACTTTTATTCAAAGTCCAATATTCCAACATTCATTTAAGGTATTTCAAAAACTCTTACATACTTTAAATAACAAAAACAAAGAACATATTAGTGAAAATATTTGAAGCTCAACTTAATACAAAAGAGTGTGTTTTAAAAATAATTTTTAAAACACACTCCATATACTCCATTTCATTCTTCTCTCCATAATCTCTCTACATTCATAAATTGCTCTTCTTTAAATTCTAGCTTATATATATCCGGTTTGGATGTATTCATTAAAAATTCAAGTCCATATTGATTATCAAAATAGTTCATCATTAGTGTCATTACAAGCCCATGTGTACCAATTACAATTTTATGTCCTTGAAAATTCATTAATATTTCTTTTAACACTCTCACTACTCTTCTCTGACAATCCGCATATGACTCTCCATCCGTCAGTGCATATTCTGGATTAAAAAACATCGCCTTTACAAGTGGGTACACTTCCTTATCCGATATAATTTTATCTTCATTTGAAAACTTACACTCTTTAAGATTTTCATATACTAATATTTCTTTTTCATGGAGATTCGCTGACTCTTCTATCGTTAACATAGCCCTCTTATACGGACTTGAAATGAAAGTATTAATTCCCTCTGTTTCTAATATCTCAGTTACTCTTTGCGCATCTAAAATTCCCTTCTCAGTTAATCCACGTGTTCTTTCATTTCCTTCTAATTTTGGCGATTCACCATGTCTAACCATATAGATATATGTATTCATAATTCCTCCTTGAAAATATTTATAAGTTAATTACTTACTTTAACCTTTTCCGTATCAAAACTTGAATACAATCAAAATATTAATTTATTCTTTTTTTATGAACTTTGCTGAGCAGTTCGTCTAACCCAATCCGAAACTAAACCCTCAAATAATTCAGGCTGTTCAATTTGTAAATTATGTCCCGCCATATCTAATACCGCTAATGTCGCTCTTGGATAATCTTCAATGATTCCTACAATATCTTGATAACCTACCGATATATCTTGTCTTCCAGCTAATAAAAGAACGGGTTTTTCATATTTTTTATGCTGGAAGTCCAAAGTAAGAGAGTAATTCTTTTGTAATCTATCAATAAACCCATCATTAGCAATATCTATCCCTGGCTTAATTTCTTCTTTGAAACGCTTATATGTATACTCATTCGCAACCACTGCTAACTCACAAAATTCTTCCCTTTCGGTTGAAGTAAGCGCATTTAAAAATTCTTCATCTCTTACAATTACCTGTTTATCTGGGAGAAGCCTTTTTTCTCGTTGCGCTACAACAACAGGACATACTAACAATAATCCATTAACTCTCTCAAACATCTTTGAAAGTATCCCGCTAGCTAAATATCCCCCGTAAGACTCTCCTACTAGTAAAAAATCTTTAGTTGGGATGATTTTCTCAATAAATGCAGTTAACAGTTCTAATATACAATCTGAACTATTTATCCAATCTGGGGCATTCGATTTCCCCATTCCAGGTAAATCAATATAAATTCGTTGATATCCTATAGACTTCTGAAACACTGTTTCCATACATTTCTTCATTAATCTATGGTCAGGAGAACACCCATTTATGATAAGTACTGGCTTTCCTTCTCCAATGATTTCATAGTATACTTCTGCATCCCTAATCCGGCATATCATAAAAAAACCTCCCTATTTTTATATTCACCTTTAAAAACAACCCGCTCAAACTCAAAAGAATACACGTTCTCATTTTACATCTTTTCAGAAGTTAATTTCAAATCTTAATTTTCAGATTACAAACATAAAAAAGCTTCCCTATGAGTGTATCTCCTCCAAGGAAACTTTTTTATATTTTCTTATACTCTATCAAAATTCGAAACTTCTCTAGCTTCATTCTTCTATTTGCATCAATACAATTCTCCAACCATCTGGGTCCTCTATAGTAATCCCCTTTTCTTTCCAATATGGATTTTCTGGTTCTACTTCATCGTACCCCATTGCATGCAGCCTTTTACTCACTTTTTCTATTTCATTATATTCTTTTATATAAAACACAAGTAAATTATCTTTTGTTGGGGCTGGACATGGGCTTCCATCTATATGTCTTGTAAATTCTAAATGATATTCTTCATCCGGTAGACCAAACATGACTCCATCATAACCATCATGATCATAAAACTCACCTATACGTTTTAAACCTAATCCTTCTTCATAGAATGCAATAATCGCTTCAAATTTATCAGTTGGACGTGCTATTCTAAACTTCACCCATTTCATCGTGATTTTCCCTCCATATTAAAAATCAATTACTGTATTACATATTATTGTATATAATCAACACGTTTCTTTAATCCCTCATTAGTATGAGAATAGGTACATACAAAGGTCTTACTTAATACACTTTAATAACGAAAAACTCCCCTCATCTAGAGAGAAGTTCCCATCACTTTATATGCAATTTTACATCTCCGCTTGCAAATCACTAAAAAACCTTTAAAATCTAAAGGATGACTAAATATACAAATTCTATCTGCATTCCTTATAAATTAAAAATTATTGAACTCAATACTTTTTCAATTTTAAGAAGTATTACATTCTTCATTTTTTTCTTATAAGCATGCTTTTTATAAGGAAATCTGATACAATCCTTAAGTAATATTAATATGTATAGATATTACGAATATAGTGCATACTTAAAGAAGGTGATTTTATTGAAAATAAATAAAAATTTACAACTATGTATATTAATTACAACACTAATATGCTATTCAATCTATTTTATGTTTTTCTTTCTGTTCCCTACTCATTTTTCAAATTTCAATGTACGCTTTGCTTCACTCATCGTTGAAGTCATTACATTTATATCGCTAATTTACTCTATATATTCTAAAAAAGTTAGTTCAAATCCTTTTTGGATATGTATTACAATTGCAATGGGCAGTTTTTTATTAGGAAAAATAATATATACAGTTCAACATGAATTTTTCGAATTCCCAATACATAATTTCACTTTTTCAGATATATTTTACATGATATTTCTATTCTTCTTCCTTATTGCTTTTTGTTATAAGATTTTAAAGGAATGTAATAAGTGGGAAAAAGCTTTCTTTATTTGCGATATATGTATAGTACTCGCTTCCATACTCACATTAGAATGGTATTTATTTAATCAACCAGATTTAAGTGTTTTCTCTCTACCAATGGGAGAAATTTTCCTGTCATTTTTATATCCAATTGCAGACCTACTCTTTTTACTACTAGGTGCTAGTCTCATTTTTCGCCCAACTGTTTTTAAGTCGAAATGGAAAATATATATTTTTGTTTTTGTATTAATAAGTTCTGCAGCTTTTAATTATATTTATTTTTATTTAAATACTCATTTATCGCATGACACTGTAGCATTATTACGACTTTTATATAGAATACCACTATTACTTGTTGCAATAGCTGCTTCTATTCCAAGCGGTCTTACGAATAATACAAGTTATTCCATCGTAAACCCTGTACTAGGGAAAAAAGTTTTAGTCACATTTCCCTATCTCGTTGTTGCATTTCTAATTGGCTTTACCCTTAAAGAACAAACAGCTTCTTCCATTCTTATTACAGGAAACTGTATCACTTTTGTTTTCGTACTTATTCGCCATTCTATTGGACGTATGCAAAACAAGTGCTTAACAGAACGGTTACAATTCTTTAATGCACAATTAGAAGAAAAAGTTGCTGTACGAACTTCTGATTTAGTTCAAAAATCAGAGGCCCTATCTCAGAAACAACAAAAATTCGAATCATTATATGAATATCATCCTGATCCCATTTTTACTATTGATTTAAATGGTATTTTCTTAAATGTTAACAAAGCAGGCGGCATGCTACTTGGAGTCGCTACAAGTGAATTATTTGGCAAAACTTGTCTTTCTATTATCTTAGATGAAGATAAGCACAAACTAGCATCCGCATTAGAAAAAGTAAAAAAACAGGAGCCTACTTCTTTACAATTACGTTCTCAATACAATAATGGCTTTACTTATTTTTTATACGTTACAATCGTCCCTATTATGATAGACGGACAAATTTCAGGAAGTTATATTATGGTAAAAGATATTACCGCACTAAAAAAGCAACAAGAAGAAATAAAATATTTAGCATTCCATGATACTGTAACGAAAATTGGGAACCGTGCCTTTTTCCATAAGAAATTAAAAAAAGTTATAAAAAATGCTAAAATAACAGACAGTGAGTTCGCTTTATTATATTTAGATTTAGATCGCTTTAAAGCAATTAACGATACACTTGGACATTCGTCAGGAGATTACATATTAGAAGAAGTATCAAACCGATTCCAATCATGTCTTCCATCACATACTCATCTGTCAAGAATTGGTGGCGATGAATTTACAATCTTAATTGAAGACTATACTGACGAAGATTCCTTATTCCAATTATGTAACCAATTATTTGAATGCATGAAAAAGCCGTTTGTCATACATGAGCATAAATTAACTTTATCACTAAGTATCGGCATCGCTATTTATCCACATTCCGGAATCGATACCGCTACACTTCTGAAAAACGCTAATGTTGCAATGTATGATGCAAAGGCAAAAGAACTTAACTCTGTCTCTATTTATGACGATGTAATCGCTAGAAAGATTGAAAGACGATTACGATTAGAAAAAGATTTACCAAACGCAATACAAAATGAAGAATTGTTCCTTTTGTATCAACCTCAAGTTGATAGTGGATCTAATAAAATTATCGGTGCAGAAGCTTTAATCAGATGGAATCATCCTGAATTAGGTGTTATTTCTCCATACGAGTTTATTCCGATTGCAGAAGAAACACTACAAATTATTCCAATAGGAAAATGGACATTACAGCAGGCTTGTGAGCAAATGAAACGTTGGCACGCACTCGGATATTCGTATTTAAAAATAGGGGTAAATTTATCTGCTAAAGAATTTGAACAAGAGGATTTTGTAAAATCTATTTCTTCTACTTTAGCAACTACAGGCTTACCAGCAAGTTCTCTCGATCTTGAATTAACAGAACGAATTGCAATGATGGATGAGAGAGAAACATTGATAAAACTGCGTACACTAAAAAGTTTAGGGATTCACATTTCAATCGACGACTTTGGTACAGGCTATTCTTCCCTAGCCTACTTACCTTTATATCCAATTGATACGTTAAAAATCCCAAGAGAATTTATTACAATGTCTGAAACATGTGAAGATGGAATGGAAATCATTAAAACGATCATCACATTAGCAAATACATTAGGAATGTCTGTCATTGCTGAAGGTGTAGAAACGAAAGAACACGTAAATTTCCTTCAAAAAAATAAATGTCATTTTATTCAAGGTTACTATTACAGTAAACCTATTCATACTAATGCATTTACTGAGCTATTAGAAATCGGTATTCACCAATAGTACATAGCTAATCGGTATAAGTAATAATGAATTTGAGCAACTATAGTAAAAAGGAAAGAAGATACCTTCTTTCCTTTTGTTTTTCTATTTAAATTTCTATTACTTCACCACTTCATTTATTATATCTATTAATTGATGAATCCCCTCATCATTTGTTTTCTTATATCCATTCATGTTTTGAATATACCTCTCCTTATTTGTATACAACTTATTTACTGCATGTGTAAATGTACTACTGTTTACTCTATCTTGAAGTAAAACTTCTGCATATCCTTGTCGTGCAAAATGGTCAGCATTTAAAACTTGATCCCCTCTACTGGAACCATTAGTTAACGGAATAAGCAACATCGGTTTCTTCAAAAATAACAATTCAGAAATAGCAGTAGAACCCGCTCTGGAAACTACAACACTTGCCATATTCAGTATATGCGGTAACTCTTCCCCTATATATTCAAATTGTATATAACCTTCCATTCCAATAGCTGGGTCCACCTTCCCTTTACCACACATATGAACAATATTAAAATTTAATAATAATGTATCTAAACTTTTCCTTACCATATCATTTATCCACTTAGCACCTTGACTCCCACCCATTATTAACAATACCGGTTTATCTTGCTGAAATTTACAATAGCTTCTTCCTCGTAATACGTTACCTCTCTCAATTTCTTCCCTTACAATTGGCCCTACATAAACCTTCTTCTCAGTACTTACATTACCCCCTGTTTGAGGAAATGTTGTACATAGTTTTTTAGAAAAAGGTAATGCTATTTTATTTGCCAACCCTAACGTACTATCTGGTTCACGTATTATTATAGGTACACGATTTAACCATGCCCCTATAACTACAGGAACTGAAACAAATCCTCCTGCTGAAAAGATAACATCAGGCTTCATCTTCTTAATTAATTGATAACTTTGTAAACAACCGTGTATAATTTTAAAAGGATCTTTAAAGTTCTCCCAATCCCAATATCTCCTAAGCTTCCCCGTCGAAATACTATTGTATTTAACATTTTGAACTAATAATTTTTCAATCCCATTTTGAGATCCAATATACTCAACTCCCCATCCTTTTTCCATAAATTTAGGAATCAATACCATATTAATCATTACGTGTCCGGCTGTACCGCCCCCAGTAAAGAGAATCTTTTTATTCATAACTTATATCCACCTTTATCATTAAAAATCTAGCTTTATATTAATCTTTAACTCAAGTCCTATATCTTGTAAAAGATCTTTGATGAGTTCATAAAAATCATTTCCATACTCACTACACTCATACTGAGCAAAAACTTGAATCATATGCCTAGTTCTAGTCTCTAGTGCTGGCTTTATTCGATCAACCTTCTTTTCTTCCACATACGCTCGATATTGATTTATTGCCTCATAAAGGTGCAACACATGCGCTTCTTCATCTTTCCAATCCAACGTATCAACAATCGAAAGAAATAGCGTACTTTGATTATCTATCGCTTCATAACAATTCATATATTTGTTACATCCTTTTATATTTTTATTGAATGCAGATTTCACTACACTTCGCATATTCAAGTACATCTTTTAATGATTGCTGAAATTGAATTTCTGGGATCCATCCTAAATTTTTTATATCCTCTAATAATAAATTTTCATTTGAGTTACTCCCACTATTCTCTTTTTCTTTTATAGTAAAATTCAGCTGTGTTAATCCTTTAAATTGCTCCAATACATCTAATAAAGAGCGTTTTACTCCTGATCCAATATTATATTGTTTTCCATTTATACCATCACGTAATAACACATGATACGCTTTAACTGCATCACGTACATCTAGAAAGTCTCTACTATCTTTCAAACTGTTTACTTCAATAATCGCTTTACTTCTACCCGATTCTATATCTATCATTTTTTTTGCGAGAATTGAACAAACACCATTCGATACTCCTGGACCAATTAAGTTCGAGGGCTTTGCAATGATAATATTTGAATCCATTAACCCACCCCAAGCCTCTGCAATAATGACTTGCATAGTTTTACTTAAACTATATGGATTTGAAACTTTTATGTTTTTCATACTATCTGCTTGCAATGCAGATCCTATAACTAATGTTTTACAATGCGAGGCTTCCTGCTTAATGGCTTCTAATAAATATAAAGTCCCTATTACGTTAATCTCTATATATTCCAGAGAAGCTGTCCAAGACTCTATGACCGAATTTCTTCCTGCTAAATGCAATACATAGTCTGGCTTTATTTGTTTCATTACCTTCATTACTTCACTCTTATTTGTTAAATCACAAGTAATACCATTTTCGATTTTTTCACTATGTGAACGATTTTGAAACATAGGAATTACATGAAAGCCCTGCTCTAAAAAATATTGGCAAGCATGACGTCCTGTGAAGCCATTTGCACCAGTGATTAAAAGGCTCGCATTTTTTTTCATCGTAAAAACCCTCCTTTTTCTAACATTTGTTTCACCTCATGTTTTGTAAGTAAGTCTTGTTGCGAACTAAAACTATTCACATCCACAAGCGGATAACTAGCATAATATTCTTGAAGTCCTTCTATGGGAATAGTCGGTAGTACCACAAAATAATTTTGATCAAAACTAATACTTGTTTTACTCTCTACCTCAGATAAAAGCATTTCACTTAATTTTTCACCAGGTCTTATCCCTACCTCTTTTATCTTCACGTTTTCTTTTTTTGAATCTTCAATTAATACTTTTGCTAAATCCGTTATTTTACATGCTGGCATTTTCATAACAAAGATTTCTCCTCCTCTTCCTTCAGATGCTGCTTTAAATAACAATCCAACAGCATCTTCAATTGTTAAGAAAAATCTAGTCATATTCTCATCAGTAATCCCCACCTGTGAAGACTTTTTAATTTGCTTTTTAAAGAGCGGTACCACACTTCCACTCGTCCCTAAAACATTTCCACCACGAACACAAATGAATTTGGTTTTCTTCGTTTGCACATTCGCATGAACCATTAACTTTTCACCAAGTGCTTTTGTCATCCCATACGTGTTTGATGGGTCGGCCGCTTTATCAGTTGAAACATATATAACTTTCTCAACTTGCTCCTGGATTGATGCTTCAATTACATTTTGCGTACCATGTATATTTGTTTTTATAGCTTCATAAGGATAATACTCACATACTGGAACATGTTTTAAAGCTGCAAGATGGAATACATAATGTACACCCTGGCACGCATAGACTAGTTGGTCCTTATCACGAATATCTCCAATAATAAATTTTAATCTATCGTCATTTATAAACTGTTGCTGCATTTCAAACTGAACCGTTTCATTCCTTGAAAAAACCCTAATTTCTTTCGGCGATTTTTCTAATAGTTGTTTTATAAGTTCATGTCCCCACGAACCTGTTCCACCAGTAATTAAAATTATTTTATTAAGCATTCCATTTCCTCCTACTGTACATTTCATTAAAAATTGTACTTACCAAAGCTATTGAATTATTTTCAATTGATTCAAATCATAATCGTCGTTTGTTACATTAAATTGACAAAATAAAAAAACAGAAACTATTAAACATAGTTTCTGTTTTTCATTTCACCTCTTAACAGTAAGATTTTTTCATACTGTTTGCACGATAGCTATATTACTTATAAAAAAACACCGCTCATTTATTTCATATACTCGTAATAAAATAAATAGAATGATTCATAACCAATATCATGTTTAAGTTCATGAAAAGGGAGGTAATGGAATGTACCAAAGCAACTCAAATAATACATATAATGAAGCTTCCAAAGCACTTCCTCTCTCCCTATTTGATGTGAAAAGTGAGTTAAAACAAAAATGCACACTCATTCATTCTGAAACCATGTATAAATTAACGAAAGAAGAGCAACTCATCATCGAGAACATAAAAGTACAAACAAAACAACTAAATAAAAATAATGTAACAAGAACACGTGCATACTACCAATTTTACATTCAATATCCAGAAATACATTGGGCACTACTTGGGCATATGGTATCACGTAACGGTGGTTGGAATATGACCGATTTAAAGGGAGATTTATATACGAGAATTTTATCAGAGAAAGATCAAATTACATTTTTTTCTTTTTTAGAAAGGGGAAATTGGCTTATTTTCCAAGATGTATATCCTCAATTTTTGCTATATGAACAAAGTGTAAAAAGATCGCAAAGGCTATTTCACCTTCTCCCTCACCTAAATGTTTCTACATTTATGGAAACGATGTGGAACGATTTTTGGAAAACAGGTAACAAAAAAACATTAGCGATTGCAACTATTATTAATGAACAAAACTACTTAGAAAAAAGAGTTATTCAAAATGCACACTTTAAAAAGACTGTACTAAATAGTATTGGATTTAAACTCTTTGATTTCTTTCAGTTTAATCATATCCTTTTCCCATTCTACGAAAATGATAAGAAACAAAAAGTATTACTATTTGGTGATACAATGAAACATTTTACATCCTTGCATGAACGAATCTTAATTGGAAAAAGATTGTATTCACTATTATTTCGGGACACACATATTTTATCTCAAATAATAAGTTGGGCCGAGCATCATCCACACACAGGCTCAAGGAAAGATTACTGGCCTCATTTATTTTCAAGTGTAAATGAATCTTTTTCCCGTGAGTTTTATAAACGCCGAATAAAGAAATGCCAGTTGCGTAGTGGCGCATATCGTATATACAGCCCTGCACTCATCTATGCATGGCGCGATATGAAACATGAAGAAGATGAAAGTAAAGATTGGTTTACTGATTGGCAAGTTGTAAATTACTTAGTTGATAAGGAGGAAAATATAAGTGGACAAATTTCAGAAGACTACTGCAAAACACTCGAAAAAATTGAACTTGCCATTCTTGCAAAGAAAAATGTCCTCCTCCGAGAGGAAGAATGACTTTCTAGCTATAATAATTACAGTTTTTTTCTCTGCTATTATTGGAACTTGTTTAGATGCTTTCTTTGTTAATAAACAAATATATTCTTTTCCGGTTAGACCCTTCTCATCCACATTTTCAGTTAACATAGCTTTCACGTTACTCGTACTACCGATTTTAACAGCCTCTTTTATTCAAATTTCAAAGAAATTATCTACCATTTCTAGAACTCTATTTATTATTTCAATAGGCGTTTGTGCTAGCATTTTTGAGCAAATTGCTGAGAGGCTAGGCTTATTTGTACATAGTACGGATTGGCAGCATAGTTATTCTTTGTTTGGATATATCATTTTCTTTTCTCTTATTTGGAAATTTTATAATTGGATGCTAAAAATAAAGAGACCGTTTTTATAACGGTCTCTCCTTAAGCATAATCTTCAGTTACTGCTACTGAACGACTTTGAAGGCTTTTTGATCGCAAACGATATGCAACTACTTTCTTCTTATATTGCTTTATTACATCAACGTGTTCCTCGTAGCTATATATAGAAAATCTAATCTCTCTTTTTCCTTTCTTCGTCTCCATGACTATTGGTGTACCATTCCCTTGTGGCGGAAAATAATGTTTATCTAAAAATAAAGCCTCGTTAAATTCATGAATAACTTGAACTTTCATTTCTCCTTCTATACTTTCCCCATCTACTGTTATAGTAGTATTTTCCTCATCAAGTTTTTGATGTAACTCAAATCTACTAATAATTGATTCTACAACAGAAGTTGGCATACTAGAAACTAGTACTTTAAGAGCACCAAAAATAAATAATGTAACTATAAACCATGTTGTCATTTTAATCATCTCCATTACGCTCTAAAATGAGTAGTGTTATACTCCTTATTACGATTCATTCATTTTCAAAATAAAAATTTCATTCCATAAGGTACTAATATACTAATAAGTATCCCTGTTACAATCATCGTTACCGAGCCAATAGTTGCCTCTTTCTCTCCTTCTTTCACTAAGCGACTCACACCAATGATATGTGATGCACAGCCCATCCCAACTCCTTTTCCAATTGTACTTGTTATTCGAAAAAACTTAAGTGCCGTCGGTCCTATGATAGCACCTGTTATTCCTGCAACAACTACAAAACTAGCAGTCATAGATGGAATGCCACCAATTTGATCCGCTAATGAAATGGCAATAGGCATTGTCGCTAATTGTGGTAAAGTTGTTAATATAAGTTCCTTATCTATATTTAAAATTCCACCAATCACTACATTCATACTCGTTAAAGCCACTATACCTATCACTACGCCGATTAGTATCGCTAAAAATTTTTTCATAAGTATCTTTCGCTCTTTAAATAGAGGTATGGCTAACGCTACAATTGCAGGACTCAAAAAGCCTGAAAGAATGTCTCCCCCATTTTCCTTATACTCATGATGAGAAATACCAAATATCAAAAATAAACAAATCATAATTGCTGTAACTGTTAATACCGGTAACGTAAATGGAAACGTAAATTTTTTATATAACTTTGTCGCCAATAAATAAATTACTACAGTAATAATAATTAAGACCATTTGAATCGTGCACCTTGTCGATTTTATTTTTTTGATGTTACTAATAATTGACTTACATACCCTGAAACAATCAATGTTACTAAAGTACTTATAACAACTAGAAAGAACATAATACTACCCTTACTTAAAAGAAATGAGCCGTATTCCATTAACCCCGTCGTCGAAGGAATTAAAAATAAAGGTAAAAATACTATTAGCTTTTCTGCACCTATCTCAAACCATTTTAATGGCACAATGCGAGTGGAAAGAAGCAGAAAAAGAATTAACATTCCTATTAAACTTCCTGGCATAGATAGATGAAATACTTCCTGAATCCATACACCAACCAAACTAAACATATATAGCACTCCTACTTGAAGTAAAAGCGTCAAAAACTTCAATTGCTACTCCCCATTTCAATACCAAATTCCCACAATTTATTATTGAATCTCGTTTAATGTCTCTGCAAACCTTGTAATTCCAAGCTGAATTTGTTCTACATTCGCTCTGCCAAAAGTAAATCGGATATATTCACTTTTCGAACCTAGGACGCTTCCTGGGACAAATGCTACACCATTTTGTATAGATTCGCCTAGTAAATGATATTCATCAAACGTTCCTTGTACTTTGCACCATAAATGTATTCCGCCCTCGGGTATAAAAAATTCAACCTGGTCCCCTAATATTTCTTCAAGCTTTCTAATTAACTCATCTCTTCTTTGCTTCAGTTGTCCACGAAGCATCGTAATATGCGTATGAAAATCCTCTGATTCTAAAAATTGGTTCGCTACCCACTGTGTAAATACACTATGACCGAAATCAACTTGCTGCTTCGCATCTGCCAATCGCTCAATTACGCGCGTGGGGCCAATTACCCAACCAATCCGTAATCCTGATGCAACAATTTTTGATAATGAGCTTACATAAAGAACGTTTCCATTTTGATCCATCGATTTCAATGTTGGATTTACTTCTCCATTAAAAGAAGTCAAACTATACGGATCATCTTCTACAATCGGTATACCAAATTCAGAAGATAATTCTAAAACCTTTTTACGTCTTGCCAATGAAAGTACCGTTCCAGTTGGATTTTGATAATCCGGATTTAAAAACACCATACGAATGCGATGCTTTTTGTGCAAATTGATTAAGTCATCTGGATTCATACCATGCTGATTAACTGGTAAACGGAATATTTTTAAACCTGCTGATTTAAACATCGGAAGTGAATAACAATACGAAGGATCCTCAATTGCAATTGCATCGCCAGGTTTTAACAAACATTGAACGATAAGATTAAGTGCCTGCTGAGCTCCTGATGTAATAAGAATAGAACTTGAATCTGCTTCTATTTGTTTATATTGCTCGACATGTGCCGCAATTGTTTTTCGCAACATTTCATTTCCAAGTGGATGGTCATAACCGAGATTTTCCATAAATGTTTTCTCCGACAAAATTGTTCGAAATCTATCACTCGGAATTAATTCTGGTGACAATTCACCACTCGCTAAATTGATTAAATCATCTTTTTGTGTTTCCGTTCGAATTTGTTGAACGAGTGGTACATTAGGTAAGAACGATCCATCCTCAACATACCTCCCCCAGTTCGGTATTCGTTTATGTGACACACCCCATATGTCTGTATTCACCCGGGTGCCGCTTCCTTTTTGCCGTTCTACTACCCCAAGGGATTTTAATTCCTCATAAGCAGCTACTACCGTACTCCGGTTCACTTGTAACTTCTGTGCTAACATACGCTCAGAAGGTAATTTTCTATCAGAAGGGAATTCACCGGTAGAAATGCCTCTTTCAATGTAATCAGCAATTTGTTTATACACTGGTATCTTATCTGCACGATTCGGTTTCCATTCCATTTAGTTCCCTCCTCTCCAAGCTAGTGTCCTGAATTCATTAACAACAGTATTCACTGTAAAAATGGTATTAATCAAGCGCATGGTTTAAAAATACCTCAACCGTCACATTAAAATTAGTCGGCTGTTCTAAATAAGGCAAATGCCCACTATTCTTCAGCTCAACGAACATCACGTTTCTCAGGTGTTTTTCAAATTCTCTCACATACTTTTCCGGAACAAAATAATCATTCTCTCCTCGTATTATTAATACAGGACATGCAATATTAGAGAGGTATGGTCTTTGATCGTAATCAACTAATTCAGTAAATAGCCTTTGAATGTGCATCGGATGAATAGTTTGTAGGGATTGATGAAATCCTCGGACAATTGCATCATTATCTTCTACTCCCATCGCTCTCAATAACGTATCCGCCCAAGTTTTTCCTTTATCATGCAAGCTAAGTAAATCATATACTTCAAGTCGTTCTTTACGATCTGCCGGTTCTAAATAAGGAAATGCATTTACAACAATTAAGCTAGAAACAAAACTTGGATATTGAATGGCAAAATCGATACCGACTCTAGCCCCTTTTGAAAGACCGCAAATTGTTACTGATTTTAGCTTTAAATGATTACATAACCCATATAAAACATTTGAATATTCTTTAAAAGTAATTTCAATCCCTTCGGATTTCCCATGTCCAGGTAAATCGAGTGAGATTACTTTCCATCTTTCCTTGAAGTATTTTCTTTGGTATAACCAATTATTCGAATTCCCTCCAAGACCATGTAAAAACAATATGACAGGCCCCGATCCTTCTATATTGTAAAAAACCTTTCGATTCTTATATTCAAAATACATAATCATCACCTTCAGATGTAGCATCACATATTTTTATCTTTGAATGAATATATCCAAAACGGTTCTCTTTCTAACCACTCAACTGTGCCTGAAATACCGTCTTCATACTCTCTTTCCAGCTCATCCACTTTAGTTGTAAATTGTGATGCATGTGCTCGTAATGCTTCCAATTTTTTCGGAACATATTTTTTCACTTCATTTTTAAAATCTGGAGGCCCTATTTCGTCTTCATGATTTTTCGAAAAAGCTACAGCATAAAAGGCTGGTCGTTTACTTTCTGAAATATTAGCTAAGGCCTCTACTACTGCTTCCCCTGTTGCATCATGATCTGGATGAACTGCATACCCAGGATAGAAAGAAATAACTACAGAAGGATTCAATTCTTCAATACAGTTTTGAATCAAGCTTCTTAATTTTCCAGGCTCTTCAAATTCAAGAGTTTTATCACGATATCCCATCATACGTAAATCTTTAATCCCTAAAATATTTGTAGCTCGCTTTAACTCTTTCTCTCTAATAGCATATAAAGATTCACGAGTTGCAAAAGGTGGATTCCCCATCGCTCTCCCCATTTCACCAAGTGTTAAGCAAACGTAGGTAAGAGGGACTTTCTGCTCCGTATAAGCCAAAATTGTCCCAGCCACACAATACGACTCATCATCTGGATGCGGGAAAACAACTAAAACATGGCGCTCATTTTTCATCAATGCATTAACTCCTTCATCATATACACACTCTATAAAATAACAACCGCATACCAAGTAACTCCCACAAGAAGCCCTAAAAGAAGAATGGTATAGATAGCAGATAAGTTTTTTACATTCCTCTTTGTAGACTTACCGTAATTCTCTTCTACATTTCGTGCGACTAGTACGGTCCCCAATAGTGATACAACTACAATAATAACAACTAGTGAAATCGCAAAACTCATTGTCTTTCACCTCTCTAAAGCCAGTCTATTTTAAAGCTGGAATAAAATACTACCTTTCTTTTCTTATCATAATAGAAGTTTGTAAAAAACGGACCAACCACTTTTGTGTTTTTTTGCTCATCCACTTTAAAAATAAAAAGCAACTGCTCACTTAGGACCAGTTGCTCTTTTAAGGCTACTTGTATTCATTTTCAATTAAAATTAATTCGATTTAAAAGTTTGGTCTTTTCATAATGAAACATTGATTGAGATAGCTCGAAAATTGTTCCATTTACAAGATAAACTGTATTTTCAATAAGAAGCGCTGGATCATCTTTATTTAGTTCTAAAAGCTGTGCATTTTCTTTATTTATTTTTTCACAACTAATAACTTTATCGGCAAAGCCAATATTTAATCGTAAATCCTCAATGAAATAACTGTATACAGAGCTTAATGCTATTTCTTCATTCAAATAAGGAATGATATCTTTTTTGAAATAACTTACTTCAATTGAAGGCCCTTTTTCAAATTGTGCAACGCAGCACTATATTGAGTATCTTAAAGTTTTTACTAATGATAAATGTTAACAGACTTATTCTTCAATAATGAATTGTGAAATTAGCATTTCTAAATTTTCGACTTTCTTTTTCATTTCATTAGATTTCGTCGTTATTTCTTGAATCAATGTGGCTTGTGCTTGAATTGATTGTACCGTTCGATTCGTTTCTTGTGCGACTTGTGTTGCAGTTTCAGAAACTATTGATAAAGAGGCATTCACTTCTTCTGTCCCAGCAGACATTTCTTCTGTGGCAGCAGACACTTCTTGAATTTGGGACGTTATTCTATTAATATCTTGCATAATAGATGAAAATGCGAGTTCTGCCTTATGTACTGCTTCTTTACCACCACTAGCCTGTTGTTGACCTTTTTTCATTACATGAACTGTATCCTGTGTATCTTGATGTATAAAACGTAATAAATTATTTATATCATTTACAGATGTTTTAGATTTCTCTGCCAGACCTCTTACTTCAGCTGCAACTACCGCAAATCCTTTTCCATTTTCTCCGGCGCGTGCTGCCTCAATTGCTGCATTTAAGGCAAGTAAATTCGTTTGTTCCGCAATATTAGTAATAATATCTAGCGCTTCTTCAATTTGTTGTGTACGCGTAACAAGTCTATCAATGACCTTAGAAGTTTCTTCGACAACTTCATTCACACTATTCATTTGACGAATAGATTGTTTTATAACTTCACTACCAAAATTTGCTTGGTCTATTGTTGCAACAGCAACTTCAGCAACCATCGCTGAAGATTCAGCTACAGTTTGAACTCCAGTTGCAATTTCTTCCATCGAAGTTGAACTTTCTTGAATACTAGTCACTTGTCCCTCTATTTCTTTATTTACTTCAGAAGTAGTTCGAACAACATCGTTTGATATATGTGCTGCCGTTTTTGTCTCTTGTAGCATATTTTCAGTTGAAGTAATTACTTCTTTCGCTGTAACCTTCACCTGACCGATTAATTGTT
The DNA here is from genome assembly GCF_036320425.1 of Bacillus nitratireducens. NCBI lineage: Bacteria > Bacillati > Bacillota > Bacilli > Caryophanales > Bacillaceae > Bacillus > Bacillus nitratireducens. The sequence goes on along the minus strand of NZ_JAUMJO010000002.1, from coordinate 449,250 downwards.
GCAAGTTATCTAACATACTATTAAAGGATTGTACAATACGGCCTAATTCGTTCTCGGATTTATAAGAAGTTCGAATTGTTAAATCTCCAGCAGATACTCGTTCCATATCTTTTTGTAATAATACAATTGGTTTTTTTATAGTATTTTTTATTATAAAACCAATAAAAATGATTATTATGATGCCAACAAATGAAATAATTACAAATGTTATTATTGTATTTTTCACACTATTGATATTCTCTTTTTGTAGTTGTTCAGCCGCGGTATTATTATGTACAATAAGTTCACGAATAGACTGAATTGTTTTCCCCATATTAGGTTCAATTTCTTTTAAATAATAGCTATACGCTTCTTCATTATTAGTCAGTCCCAAGTCCTGTGCTTTCTTCATTTGTATTCTTAAATCTTTGAATTGACTTTGAAATGCATTATACAAGTCCTTTTCTTTATGAGAACTAATTCTAGTTTCAAATTGTTTTAATAACTCCTCACTTTCTTTCCTAGTCTTATCTATTTCTGTTATTAGTTCTTTCATTCTATTTTCATCTTTCGATATCATAATCTCCATAAAATTCATATTAGCATGGTAAAAATTTGATTCTACAATTCCTATCCATTGAATTGGTAATAGCCTTTCGTCATACATACTAGAAGATGTATTTCCACCTTTTTGAAGCCCTAAAAACCCCAGTGCAGATAACATGATACAAGCCAAACTCGATATAATGACTAATACATTTAATTTCGTTCCAATTTTACTATTTTTAATAAAAAACAACACTTACACCTCATCTATATATTATATTTATACGTTTTATATTACAACATTAATCGACATTTATCGACATTTTTTCGTATCAATCTTATAATTGTATTAAGTTATTATATTAACTATATAAACCTATTCAAAGAACTTTGATTCTCATAATAACAAATACTAAAAGGCTTATGGGAATTCTACAAGACTTTTAATAGAGTTACATTGTTTCTATGAAATTATGTTGAAAATTAAAGTGACTTATTAGTACTTATAACTTCTTGATAGAGAATCGGTAACCACGTCTTCGCTAAATAAGATTTGAAATCATTAACAGACCTCTTCACTTAAAAGGTCTGTTTTTTTATATGTAAGATTTTATTAATCATATGACATAGTGATCAATTAAAACTATTTCTTCTTTCAAATAAAAACATTTGTATTTACTCCACTACTCGGAGAAATTAAAAAAGCATCAAGTTCAAAAACGCCCTCTTTATTAATAAAAGCTATTTCTTAACTTCCTAAAAGTGTTATACACTAAGAAAATAAAAAACAAACTATTCGTTAGCAGGTGAAAAAATATGTATGACATTACAATTATCGGTGCTGGAGTGAGTAGCATTTTTATGGCTTATACATTAGCCATAAGCAACAAAAAGGTTTTAATTCTTGATAAAGGTAAACCGTTAGAACATCGAAATTGCTCTTTAGAACAAGGGGAAATATGTAACTGTACTGCATGTGATAAATATTTCGGGTTTGGTGGTTTAGGAAAATCTGAAGGGAAATTTAATTACACAAACGGTTTTGGAGGCGGACTTGAGCAAAAGGTAGGTAAAGAAGGCTTTATACAACTCATGGATGAAGTAGATGAAATTCTATGTCAGTTTGGCGGAAGTTCAGTTTCAAAATATTCTACAGAAAATCTAAATCTCACTAAGAGAGCTGAAGCGTGTGGTTTACAAATGCTAACAACCGAAGTAAGACATCTTGGTACTACACTTTCCCGTAACATTTTTCAGCAGCTCTATGAATTTTTACTTACGAAAATAGATATCCAATTTCATATAGATGTAGAGCATATCATGAAACAGAAAAATCATTTTAAAATAGATACCAATCAAGGAATAGTTCAATCTAAGCAAATCGTATTTGCAACAGGACGTTCCGGAGCGGATTGGTTAAAAGAAATGTGCACTTCTCTAAATATTTCTCAAGAGCAAACTCGTGTAGATTTAGGTATTAGAGTAGAGATGAAAGAACACCAATTACGTTCTATATTAAAAGATACATTTGAGACAAAACTTTCTTATGAGCATGAACTTTTCACGGCTACTACTTACTGTATGAATCCAAAAGGACGCATTATTCGAAAGTACGAAGACGGCTTGATTATGCCTGACGGTCAAAATTTCCGAGAGCAAGAAACTGGCACTTCTAACTTAAATTTCACTTTATTTATCCCGCGCTATTTTCCAACTCTCAGAGAAGCAAATGTATACGCAAGTTCAATTATTAAAAACATTAACCAAGGACGAGATCGGATTGTTACACAGCGTTTAGAGGACTTAATAAAGAAACAACCTACAGCGGAGAACACCATGAAACATAATCGTATACAGCCTACACTACATGGAGATTATGGAGACTTGAATAAAGAAATTCCTCCATTATATATTGAAGGACTCAAAAAATTTTTATTACGTTTAGAACAATTTATCCAAGAACCTATCGATCAAGATACTTTATTATATGGAATTGATGGCAAGTTTTACGCTCCTACAATAAAAATCAATAACCATTTTGAAACAAGTATAAATGGGCTATTTTTAATTGGAGATTGTTCAGGCGTCACTCATTCATTATCTCAAGCAGCTGCAAGTGGGCTGTATGTTGGAAAATACTTGTCTGATATTTAATTGCTATAATTTAGATACCAATCAAATATTTTGAGTTTCACCAGTACTTTACTTATGTAGTAATAGCATGAATGAAATCATTCCCGCGCTACTGATTAACCCACAAAGAATCGGGATTTTACAAGATACATATTTAATATAACCATGTATGTAAAACTATTGACATTCAATTCTAACAAATTGAATGTCAATAGTTTTAAAAGTCTCTATTCATTTTCACTTTTATTTGTTCGATATTTTGTAACATCGCCGTAGTGTTTAATATGTTAGGATGTCTATAAGTATTTTTTACTACGACTATGACTTTTTCTGCTCTGTTTCTAAAAAAATTAGATGTATGTTACTTCGCTTTAAAATTCTCCATTGTATGTATATGAATACTTCAAAATATTACCTTTAGAAAAATATAATATAAATGGTTCACCACACTCTAATAGTTATAAAAATATAATATATAACATTAGTTAAATAAATTCTATAAAGAAGGTGTAAAAATGAAGAATAAAATAAATTTACAAATGCAAAATATAAGCTTTGTTTTAATAATTGCTTTAGCAGTATGGTTAAAAACATATCTTATTACGCGATTCAGTTTTGATTTAAAAATTGAGTCTTCTACACAAGAACTTATTTTGTTTATTAGCCCTCTCGCTACATCGTTAGCATTTGTTGGATTAGCATTATTTGCAACCGGTGAAAAGAGAAATTATATAGCGCTATGTATTAATCTCTTATTAACAATCGTACTTGTTGGGAATGTAATGTTCTATGATTTTTATAATGATTTCGTTACGTTACCAGTACTTGGACAAACATCAAACTTTGGCCAATTAGGCGGCAGTATTATAGAAATATTGAACTACAAAATTATACTCGCATTCGTAGACATTATTTTCTTCTTTATTTTATTAAAAAAGAAAGCAATAGTCTTTAAAACAGAACGTGTAACTCATTCTGCACGCTTATTATATTTTCTTTTAACGATTGGTGTCTTTTTTGCGAATCTACATCTTGCAGAAAAAGAACGACCTGAATTATTAACGAGATCCTTCGACCGCGTAATGCTTGTGAAAAATTTAGGACTATACACTCATCAAGTATATGATTTAACACTACAAGTAAAAGCAGGATCCCAAAAGGCACTTGCAGATAGTAGTAAATTACAAGAAACTGAAAACTACGTAAAAGCAAACCAAAGTGAACCAAATCCTAATATGTTTGGTGCAGCGAAAGGAAAAAACGTAATTGTCGTTACTCTTGAATCCTTGCAAACCTTTTTAATAGGTGCATCCGTCAATGGCCAAGAAGTTACACCGTTCTTGAATGAATTCATAAATGAAAGCTATTACTTTGATAACTTTTTCCACCAAACTGGGCAAGGAAAAACATCAGATTCTGAATTTCTAATAGATACATCGTTGTATCCATTAAATCGAGGAGCTGTATTCTTCACGCACGGTAACAACGATTATACTGCCACTCCAGAAATTTTACGTCAGCAAGGCTATTTCACTTCTGTATTCCATGCGAATAACGCAACATTTTGGAATCGTAATATCATGTACTCTGCTCTTGGTTATGATCGTTACTATAATGAACTTGATTACAAAATTACACCCGAAACAAATTTAAATTGGGGATTAAAAGATATCGAATACTTTGATCAATCGGTAGATATATTAAAAACTGTTGATCAACCATTTTATGCTCGTTTCCTTACTTTAACAAATCATTATCCATTTACGTATGATGAAGATACAAAATTCATTGAACCATACAACTCTGGTAATGGCGTATTTGATCGTTATATCGTAACAGCACGTTACTTAGACGAATCAATTAAAAAATTTATTGAGCGTCTAAAAGCCGAGGGAATGTATGATGATTCTATTATTGTGTTATATGGTGATCATTATGGCATTTCTGAAAAACATAATCGCGCAATGGCACAGTTTTTAGAAAAAGATCAAATAACAGAATTTGATACTTTAAATTTACAACGCACACCTCTATATATTCATATCCCTGGCCAAACAGAAGGTCAAACTATTTCAAAGCCTACGGGACAAATCGATATGAAACCTACTATTCTAAATTTATTAGGGATTGATACTACTAACGATATCCGTTTTGGCCATGATATGTTTTCAGATGAATATACCGGTTTTGTTGTTTTACGTGATGGTAGCTTTATTACAGACAAGTATGCATACACAAACAATACTTTCTATGACCGCATAACAGGTGAAATTGTAGATTTACCAAAAAAAGAAGCACAAGCACTCATTAACCGTGCACAAAATGAGTTACGAATGTCTGACAAAATTATTGAAGGCGATTTATTACGTTTCTCAGAAAGTAATAAAATTAAAACTGGAGAAGTAAAAACTAAAATTAAAGAAACTGAAAAGTAATCTATATAAGGAAAGGGAGCAACTTATTAAAAGTTGCTCCCTTTTTACTTTCTTATAACACATGGTGCAATTTCATATAAAAAACTGATATATTTTACTTTTATTCTATGCTTGTTTCTAAAGTTACATCTGTATAGGTATTATCATCACCTATATTTAAAATTACTTCACATTGACGTAATCTCAATTCAAAGAGCTTTATAGGATCATGGTAAACTTCAGGGTTTGATTTCATTTTATGCAATTTATCTTGTTTTTCTTTTATTTCTAAATGAGTGTTTTCTATAGCTTGTTCCAACGCACCAAATGGATTTCTAAAGAACATATTAATATCCCGCTCTTGTGTGTTTTCAAACAGCTCAAATTGCAAGAAAAACTTCTTCATAATAGAAGCCGTTACATCGGTATAATCTTCATTTTCTAAATACTGTTTGTATTTGTTATATAGCATAGCTTTATTTTTAGGAAGAACTCCAAATAATTTACCGGCACTTTTCAGTAAAAATTGCGCTGGCGTAAATCGGCGTAAAATATTTACTTCTTCCATTTGTATTCTAGTTGTCATTCTGTCAGTATCTCTGCGCCAGTCATCAATTACTTTAAAGTCACATTCTAACTGTATTCGATTTTCTCCAAATAAAGAATTAAGTCCTTCACTGGTTTCTTCTAAGTACAATTGACTTTGAAGGAGCTCATTATTAGAGGTCGCAATCCAATTTTGCATAGAGCGAGCAAGATTAGGTAATACAGTTTGTTCTAGATATTGTTGCACTCTTCCATTCATCGCTGTGTTTAGTTCAATATCAATGTGACTAAAATCGCTTTCTTCACTAATTAAATCGGAACAACTCTTCAATAGTTTCGGAATATGTTCTGTAAGATCATTAGTAATTTCGTTTTTCATCGTACGATATGATTCTGTAATTAAATGAATTTTTTCCTTCTCAAAAGCAGTAAGGTTATTAATACAACCATTAAGTTTAACTAACATATCTTCATTCCAATTAATAGAATCCACTAGATTTTTTTCCCTCTCGACGCGTTTATCCAAAAGATATGTAATTGTTTTTCGAATGAAAAACAATAGCTTTTCAGTACGTTCTGCATCGATATTTTTATAGTTAAAGTTAAAATGAATAAACTCAGTTAAATCGTTTAGTTGTTTACTATTTGTATATAACGAAGAATAAGGGAAAACCCTTGCATTAGGGAAATATGTGTTAATTCTCACTTGCGTATCTTGTATAACTCTTTTTGCTTCTGCTTCATTGTAAATGTTATCGATTTTATTTAATAAAAAATGCACTTGTAGATTTGGTGTATGTTCTTGGATACTTAATAGAATGTCACGTTCTTTGTCAGTAAAAGGTGAATCCGCATTCAATACGAATAACAATTCATCTACAGAATTTAAATATTCAAACACCTCATCTCTCGCATCATTGTTCCTATTAAAGCTAGGTGTAACAACGAATGTAAGTTTATTTTTACTTAAAAATCTGCATGGTAACTTAAATTCAACACATGCTCTATCTCTATATGTTTGACGGTGTACTGCCATCATGTTATGGAAATCAGAAAAATTCTCAGTTGTTGTAATTTCCGAATCTGTTATAGCGTTAATTTCTGTATAAGCGTCATTTTTAAAAACAACTACATTTGAGATTGAGTTTTCTAATATATTTTCTCCTAAAATAGAGTTAATAAATGACGCTTTTCCGTTTCCTGAAGTTCCAGTTACTAATAGGCGATTTGTTCTTAAATCTGCAAGCTCGCCAACTAACCAGCTAAATCGGTGACCCATTTCTAAATCATATTCTTGTGCCCAGTATGTAATAGATTCAAAAAGATGTAAACTATACTCTAATCCATTCACATGATTAATAGAATATGACAGTAGGTTTTCCGCATCTTTTATATCCGCTGAATCTATTTTAGAAGGGAAAATCTCATCCCATGCCAATACTGCTGCAGATGGAAATACAGCATGAGAGGGATTGACTACCTTTAACCAATTTGTTAACAGATTTGGAATGATATCGTGTAATTGTCTAAGCATATATTGACCTTGAATTAATTCAAAGTATGTTTCTTCGTAAAGAGAAGAAATTTCGTCCCATATATCGGACGAACGTATTTCGATATGTATGAAAAATTCATTTATTGTGTTAAGCCATAATAAGTAATTTTGTTCATCTTTATAGCTGCGCCAAAGTGATGAGACTATTTGCGTAAATTGTACTTGATCTACATTATTTAATGTTATTAATACTTTATAAAAATAATCTGGTGAAATATTTTTAGTAAATCCTTTATCGATATATTCTTTTAGAACCTCAAACCACGGATAAGATTCTGTTCGAATTAACTCGTTCACAGCAAGCTCTACTGCACTATCAAAATCTTGCTGTTCTTCATAAAAGGAACGTGCAATTGTTGTGACGTTTGGATAATCGGGATTTAAAGAAACCGCTTCTTTTATAACAGCGAAAGCTGAATCAAAATTATTTTGCTCGATGTAAAGAGACAGTAATTGCAGTACAATTTCGGTCATCAGTATTTTGTTATCAGTAGTAATGGAAGTATACACATTTTCAGCAACTGATAATTGGTTAAGTTCGAAGTAAGCATCCGCAATATTTTTTTGTGCCCATGGCGCGAATTCATTACTAACTTTCTCCCATTTAAAAATAGCTGCTTCAAAATCTTGATGGTGATAATAAAATTCACCTTGTGCAAAACGAATATAAGATCCATCAGAAATCTCATTTTTTTCTTCGTTTACATAAGCTTCTCCAAGTACTTGAAGAGGTGGGTGCGTTTCATTCTCCATTAGGAATGTTTCATAATACATCTTTTTTATTAATTGTTTTTCTAATCTCATCTTTTCCCCCACTATATCTCAAAAATACATTTTCGAGATATGTCAATACTTTTTTGTATGTATGCTTTTTATCTTAACAAAGAATTCCTTTTGGAAAATTTCATTTTCCTTTCATTTTTCAAGTAAGATTGAATTTTTATGAGAAAAGTTTCAGTTTTTTTTCAATTCCCTTTCAGTTGTGAAACAACATTAAATGTTCCTAATAACCTAATAACACTATAATATTCCACATTATATTATCAGGAAAACTATATATATATTACATTATAAAAACAATCTATAACGAATATATATGCATTGTTTGTTTCACTGATAAATAAAAGAACTCATCACATAATGGTTATTAGATAGACCAATATGCTACGTCCCCTCAGAATTTCGAACATACCACGATAACTTAAACAACAATAATAGTGAACGGCTATCATTACAATATTTTTCTCCAATTGTTTTCCTTGGAAATATTTCAGTAGTTACGTAATTAAATTCCATTAACCTATATAAATAACTAGTCCAAAAAAAATCTATATGCATATCATGTTATAGTAAAGAATTCAGGAAATCCTAAAAAGGAGGCATTTTCATGTTTGAAGATAAATCTAAAATAAATTACCCATATGAATTTACCGAAACTACAACAGTCCCTCTAAAAAATCCTATCAATAAAAATTTCAAAAATAGCTCTGGTACACATACTTTCCCAATTAAAAAACACTATAAAGAACAGGTGCTATATACTGAAAAAATTAATAATAATAAAAATAAATAATCATATAGATTCTTATAACAATTAACAAAGTAAGAATCTATGTTTAGCCGTGCATAGTTACGCTTTTAATAATGTACAACCTTTATTTTAAAATCCACGTACCTTTTAAAAAGTGCTGATATACAGCGCTTTTTTATACATAGATAAATTAAAGTTTCCTTAGTCTAGAAATGCATTACTTGCATTATTAAATATCATGCACTCAAATTTTAATAAAACAACAAAATTACTCCCTCCGAATCTCATTCAACACTTAACTTTACATATGAACAAATAAAAACGTAGAAATTAATTATTTCTACGTTTTTATATTTACCTACAATATCTGTACCGTGATGAAGAACTCCCTCCATCATAGCTACACCCCTGTGACTACGCCATCTACACTATTTAATCTAAATCTTCCCCATTCGTGGAAATAACTTTTTTATACCAATAATAGCTCTTCTTTTTACTTCTTTTTAATGTTCCATTTCCTTTATTGTCCTGGTCAACATAAATAAATCCATACCGCTTGTCCATCTCACCAGATCCTGCACTCACTAAATCTATAGGTGCCCATGTTGTATACCCTAAAATATCTACCCCATCAACCTGAATCGCATCCTTCATCGCTTGGATGTGTTCTCTTAAATAATCAATTCTATAATCATCTTCCGCATAACCATTTTTGTCCACTTCATCCTTTGCCCCTAATCCATTTTCTACAATAAATAATGGCTTCTCATAACGATCGTAGACATGGTTTAGAGTAATTCTGAATCCCAATGGATCAATGGGCCATCCCCATTGGCTGTACTCCAAATAAGGATTTTTGGTGGATGCAAATAAATTCCCTTCTGCATTATCTCCCCCGTCGCTATCTGTTCTTACACAGCGACTGTTATAATAAGAAAGGGAAATAAAATCTACTGTATATTTTGCGAGGAGCTCTTCATCCCCATTCTCCATTATTGGCAGCGTCCCATTACGTTCCATTTCCTTTAGTGCATAGTTTGGATATTTTCCTCTTGCTTGTACATCAACAAAGAAATAACTTTCCCGATCTAATTTTGTTGCTTCCCAAACATCATTTGGATTACAACTATAAGGATATACACTCCCTGCTGCAAACATACAGCCGACTACATTATTTCCATCTATTTCACGAGCCATTTTAGTGGCCTTTGCACTTGCAATAAGTTCATGGTGTGCAGCTTGATATTTTATCTTCTCCTTATTCTCACCTTCTTCAAAATAAATTCCTGCCCCCATGAATGGAGCGTGTAAAATCATATTAATCTCGTTAAACGTTAACCAGTATTTAACTAAGCCCTTATATCTTTTAAAAATAACCTGGCATAGTTGCATATAGAAATCAATCATTTTACGGTTTCTCCAGCCACCGTATTTTTTAATTAGGTGCATCGGACAATCAAAGTGAGTAATGGTTACGAGTGGCTCTATATTATATTTACGGCATTCTTTAAATATATCTTCATAAAATTGAAGCCCCGCTTCATTAGGTTTTTCTTCATCACCTAATGGAAAGATTCTAGTCCAAGCAATACTCATTCGATAAACTTTAAAGCCCATTTCAGCAAATAGCTGAATATCTTCCTTGAAATGATGGTACATATCAATGCCTTTTTTAGCTGGATAATAGTAATTTTCATCAAAATCAAACATTTTCAGCTTTCCTGTAATTACTAAAGATCGAGCTTCTCCTGTTGGGCATACATCGACATTCGAAAGTCCTCTCCCATTTTCGTTATATCCCCCTTCACATTGATTGGCTGCGGTAGCCCCACCCCATAAAAAATCATCACTAAACTTCATCACTCATTCCTCCAATCTCGAAGTATTATTCTTAATAACCGTGTATAGAAAACTTTTCCGCCTAGATTTGGCCGTCTTTGGCATCAAAATATAACTGTAATTAAACTCGCTCCTCTATCCACGTTACCTTCTTTACTCTCCGCGACCTCTAAATAATCTGCGGAATTCGTAATAACTATTGGAGTAACAACACTGTAACCAGCTTGTTCTATTTCTTCAATATTGAAATCTAACAATCGTTGACCTTTCCTTACCTTATCACCTTGTTGTACATAAGTTTTAAATCCTTTACCTTCTAATTGGACTGTGTTTAAACCAACATGAATCAGAATCTGGACTCCATTATCCGATATAATTCCAATCGCATGTAAACTAGGGAATAATGCTGTTACTTCCCCATTAACAGGGGCCTCAACTACCCCTTCTGTAGGTACGATGGCAACTCCATTACCTAATACACCTGATGAAAAAGCCGCATCTTCTATATCTTTTAATTGCAATACTTCACCTTTTATCGGGCTTTCAATTATTTCTTTCTCTAATCTACTTTTCTTTTCATCTTGGCTAACTTCAATTTGAGGCTCATTCACCCCTGCGTAAACAGTCTCTTTATCTTTATAGACAATCATCGTCAATATAAATGCAACTACCATCGAAATTACAATACCGATAACCGCAACAATTAAATTCCCCATTGCTCCATCCGGTTCAATCATTGCAGGTAATTCAAAAATACCCATTCCACCAGCCATAAATTTTCTTAAATTAAAGAATCCATAGAATCCCCCACCGATTCCACCAGCAATACAACTAATAATAAATGGTTTCTTTAAGGGTAATAGAATTCCATAAATAGCTGGTTCTGTTACTCCGAATATACTGGATAAGAAATTTGGTAAAGACATTTCCTTCATTTTCTTGTCTTTTGTTTTAAATAATATCGCTAGGACAACTCCTGCAGTTGCGAAAGTACAAGCAAAGAAAGGCATCATCACATTATCGTATCCCATAGTCATAATGTTATTTAGATATACAGGTATAAATCCCCAGTGTATACCAAAGATTACTAGTATTTGCCACGTAGCTCCAACTATGATACCAGCAAACAAGGGGCTGAAATCTCTAACTGCAAATACAAATTCAGAAACAGCCGTTGAGCCAAATGTTGCAAGTGGTCCAATTACAATAAATGCAACTGGTAATGCAATTAGTAATGTAAGCATTGGAACAAAGAAGAATTTAAGTAAATCTGGTACAAACTTATTACACACTCTTTCGCATTTTGCTGCAAAATATACAGCTAAAATAACAGGAATAACTGTACCTGTATAATTTATTGAAATTAAAGGTATGCCAAAGAAATCAATGTAAATCGGCGATTTAAACATAGAACCTTGAAATAATGTATACATTGCATTAGTACTTGAAGAAACAGCACTAGCTTGTATGCTTGGATAACACATAATAGCCCCTACAACTAAGCCTAACATGGGTTTTAAACCAAACTTTTTAGCTGAAGTATAACCTAAAAACAATGGTAGAAAAGTAAATAAAGCATCACCGATTGCATTAATGACCATTGAACCACCCGAAGTTGAGCTATATAATCCTATAGCAACAAACAGTGCATTTAGTCCTTTCAACATACCACACGCAGCCATAATACCTAATATTGGCTGGAATATACCTGATATGATGTCAATTGCCTTATGTAGTAATTTTTCAGGCTTTTGCTCACCTTGTTGAGTTGCATTCAGTTGATCTACGTCGATCAATGCACTAATATCATCATATACTTGTGGTACATGGTTTCCGATAACAACTTGATATTGACCACCACTTTTCATGACCGTGACAATACCCTCCATATTTTTTAGGGTATCATCATTTGCGATGGACTCGTCCTTCAATTTAAAACGTAGTCGAGTCACACAATGTGTTAAGCTATTTATATTTTCTTTTCCACCTATATTTTCAATAATTTCTTTTGCTAATTCGTTGTATTTCCTCATTTTTCAATCCTCCATTTTTTCTTGTATTTATTTACAGAAATAGTGAAGGTCTGGCCAACTTAATGTTACCATCCAGCTATGTATTGCATGTTTACAGTCATCACCACCTTTCATGTTCTTTTACCTATCTACTCGACTCCCGAACTACCTTTGCTACATGAATAGTCAAATAAATCATTTCATTTGAAGTTAAATAATGTCCGTATTTCTTTTGGATAAATAGTTGAATCTTTGAAACACATTCAAACTCTTTCATATACTTATTTTTAATAATCTCAAATAACTCTTCATCAGATTCATCACTGTATGTGCTATTCGTAATTAGCCGGGAAGCAAAAAACTTTAAATGGCTAATAAAACGATAAAAGGAAACCGATTCTTCTATAATCTCAATACCAAAATGAACCCTTACAATTGTCAGCACTTCTTGAATCAACTGTGTGATCTCATGTACGATTGGCTGTTCTTTATGCAACTGAGCGTTTACAATATGAAAAGCAATAAAACCTGCTTCATCATCAGGTAAACGAATGTGCGTCTCTCTTTCAATAATATCCAGTGCTTTCATTCCAATATTAAATTCATCTTTATAAAATCGTTTTATTTCCCATAGCAGTGCATTTTTAATCTGAATTCCTTCTTTAATCCTTTGAATTGCATTATGCATGTGATCACTCAATGAAATATAAATACCTTCATTGAGTTTTTTACCTAATTTTCTTTGAGCATATCCAATAATTTCATCTGAGAGTTTCATATGCTCAATGGGTATGTTATTTAGCAATTCTTGTAATTTATTAGATATATCTTGATTGGCTATGCGAAAAATTTTGTTTACCTTACTTTCATCAATCACATCACCTTTTGATTTTTGATAGCCTATTCCTTTTCCCATAACAATTATCTCTTTTCCATTTTTATCCTCCGTAATAACGACATTGTTATTTAGATTCCTTTTAACTTCCATATATTTCACTCCAATCAAGGATATTTTAGTATGGATTTATCATATATTATTCCGATATAACATAAAAAAGCCCATCCATTAAAATGCATAGAAGTACCTAAAAACTTCTCTGCACACTAATGAATAGGCTTAGCTTGTATTAAAACAATTACTACCCAATTCCATTGATATACGTACATAATATCCTAAATTTAAAATTTCGTCAACGCCGTTAATGGCACAAATCTACAAAAGGAATACTACCGACAAATCGTCTTAATCTGTACGCCTAAGTTTCTGGAAACCTAAATAACCCCTTATTTTAACCCTGAAATTTTGATGTTGTTGTTTGAAGTGTTGTATTTTCTCCCTATAATGATTTAAAACCTTTGATACTTGTTATACAAATGAAGACAAGAAAAAAATCGTCGCTCTTGCCGAAAAATATGATGTTTACATTGTAGAAGATGATTATTTGGCAGAATTTGATATGGATTCCAAGGCAGATCCATTATTTGCATATGAACCTAACGGTAGAGTTATTTATGTTAAAAGTTTTTCAAAAGTATTTGTACCAGGATTACGCATCGCAACAGTTATACTCCCTGAAGCGATGGTTGATCAATTTGTACAATATAAATTTATTGCTAATTTCAATACATCGACACTATCACAAAGCGCTTTAGAAATATATATATAAAGTGGAATGTTCCATTATCATATTGATAATGGAACAAATTGTACATTAATAAAATGACTATCTTATTAAATGCTTGTTCATCTTATTTACCAAACTATATAAAATTTACTAAGCCAAAAGGTGGTTTGTATCTTACTATTTTCTTACCTTCACATATAAACATTGACAAGTTAATTCATTCGTTAAAAGAAAAACATATTTATGTAGATAATGCATCTAGAATGTATTTAGAAGGAAACAAACACAAAGTAATCCGGATAAGTATCTCTCAAGTAAATAAAGATAAAATAGAATATGGTATTAATCTTAATGTGAAACTCAAAAAGACACCTTAAAATAAAGGTGTCTTTTAACGTTTCGCATTAAAGAGGTTAACCCTACATAACCCTCTTAAACATCTTCTCCAACTCATAAGTAGAATGATGCACAAGAATCGGTCTTCCGTGCGGGCATGTGTAAGGGTTTGTTGTTGTACGAAGTTCTTCAAGTAAAGCGAATATTTGATCGTTCGTTAAATATTGATTTGCTTTAATGGAAGCCTTACAGCTCATCATGATTGCTGCTTCTTCTCGTAGTTTTTTAATATCAACTTTTTTAAGTTTGACAACTTGCTCCATCATTTCATCAATGATTTCTATTTCTTGTCCTTTCGGGAACCACGTTGGGTGCGAGCGGACGATAAAGGATTGATGGCCGAATTGCTCTAAAAATAGTCCGACTTTTTTTAGTTCTTCCAGCTGCTCTTCGACACGTAAAAATTCAGTAAGAGATAAGTCAATACGGTACGGTACAAGTAGTTCTTGTACTTCTTGCGCTACTCTTCCTACTTTATCACGGAAATATTCATAATTGATACGTTCCTGCGCTGCATGCTGATCAATCATATATAACCCATTATCATTTTGAGCGAAAATATATGTTCCGTGCATTTGTCCAATTGGATAAAGCGGCGGTAAATCATTACCGTTCATTTCAATCTCTTTTATTTCGTGAACTTCTTCTTCCAATTCCTCTAATTCAAAATCATCATCGTTGCTAGTCCATTCCTTTTCCTCTCGAACCGTTTCTTCTATTACCGGCTTAGAGGATGGCTGCCAACTTTGCTCTTCTCTTACTAGTGACTGTGGTGGTTGCCATTCTTGCTTCGGCGGTTGCCAAAGTTGTGCTGGTCGTTTCACAGTCGTTGTTTCTTCTTGTTTTTCATCCATACCAGTCGGTAAAACGATGTTAGGCATAGATGATTCTCTCGGTTTTGTATGCTCAAACTTGAACTGTTCTTGCACACTTTCATCTTTTTCTTTTTTCTTCGTTGTTACGCCAGCATCTGGAATAAGCTGTATTTTTTTGAATGCCGATTGCAATGTTTCTTCGATAAGCTTTAGCAATTCTTGTTCTTTACTAAAACGAACTTCTAATTTCGCTGGATGTACGTTAACGTCAACAAGCATTGGGTCCATTTCAATCGATAAGAAACCGATTGGATATCGTCCGACTGGCAGTAATGTATGGTATCCTTGCTGAACTGCTTTCATTAATACGAAATTTCGAACGTAACGACCATTTACGATCGTTGACATATAATTACGAGACGCTCTCGTTACTTCTGGTAATGTTACATACCCTTTAATTGTGAAGTCTAAAGATTCGGCTTCAATTGGAATAAGCTTCTTCGCAACTTGAATGCTGTAAATCGATGCAAGTACTTGTCTTACATCACCGTTTCCTGACGTATGAAGCAATTTCTTTTCATTATGAAACAGTTTTAGCGATACTTCTGGATGAGACATTGCAATACGATACACGATATCTGTAATGTTCCCAAGCTCTGTATGAATCGTTTTCATATATTTAAGGCGCGCTGGTGTATTAAAGAATAAGTTTTGTACTGTAATATCTGTTCCTTTTCGGCTCGCTGTTTTCTCTTGTTTTATAATGTCTCCACCTTTAATCATAAGGTGTGTACCAGGCGCATCACCTGTACTTGTAATTAATTCTAACTCACTTACAGAGGCAATACTCGGCAGGGCCTCTCCGCGGAAACCGAGCGTTCTTATACGAAACAGATCATTTTCATCTTTAATTTTGCTCGTTGCGTGGCGTTCAAATGCAACGATACAATCTTCTTCTGCAATGCCATCTCCATTATCAATGATGCGAATTTTCGATAACCCAGCTTCTTCTAAGTGGATTTCAATAGATGTACTATTCGCATCGATGGAATTTTCCACGAGTTCTTTTACAACTGAGGCAGGGCGCTCTACTACTTCCCCTGCCGCAATTAAGTTAGAGAGTTGATCATCGAGTTTGCGAATTTTCCCCATCTACTTACTCATCCTTTCTTTAACTTTTTTTGTAAACGATACAGTTCGTTCATCGCTTCTAAAGGTGTCATATCTAGTAAATCAATTTTTTTAATTTGCGCAAGTACTGCCGTTTCTTTTTGATCTAACACAAGCTTGTCTTGTTTCTTCGCAGACTGTTCTCCTCCAAAGAAAGATAGTTGCGATTCTTCTTCAGTCTCTTCTTGCTTTTCTTGCTTTTCTTGTATTTCTGCTTGTTCTTCTTTTACAACTACAGGTTCTGGAGCAACTTCTTGCACTTTCACTTCTGTGCGCTTTGGAATAATAATTTCTTCCTGTCCCTCTAGTTGTGCTAACACTTCTTTCGCGCGAGCGATTAAGCTATCTGGAAGCTCAGCAAGTTGCGCAACGTGAATTCCATAACTTTTATCCGCTGCTCCATCTTGAATTTTATGAAGGAAAACTACTTTTCCATTTTCTTCAATAGCTGAAACATGTACATTCTTTAGTTGGTCTAAACTTTCTTCTAACACTGTTAATTCATGATAATGTGTAGAAAATAATGTTTTCGCACCAATTTGGTCATGAATATGTTCAATGATTGCTTGTGCAAGTGCCATACCATCATACGTAGATGTACCGCGTCCAATTTCATCGAATAAAATTAAACTTCTTTCTGATGCATTTGCAATTGCATTTTTCGCTTCTAACATTTCAACCATAAATGTACTTTGACCTGAGATTAAATCATCCGCTGCACCAATTCTCGTAAAGATTTGATCGAAGACGGGTAATACTGCTTCTTTCGCTGGTACAAAGCAACCAATTTGTGACATAACAGTAACAAGTGCTAATTGTCTCATATACGTACTTTTACCAGACATGTTCGGTCCTGTAATTAAAAAGACATCCATCTTCTCCGGCATAATACAATCATTCGGTACATACAATTTCCCGTTCAATACTTTTTCAACGACAGGATGACGACCATCTTTAATAAAGATTTCGCGCTTAGTTGTTAAAACAGGTTTTACAAACTGCTCTTCTTCACTAACTGTCGCAAAGCTTTGCAACACGTCTAGCTCACTAATTACTTTCGCTAAATGCTGTAATTTCGGAATGAATACTTTAACTTCTTCGCGAAGTGCTGTAAATAAATCGTATTCTAATTGTACAATTTTCTCTTCTGCTTCTAAGATTAATGTTTCTTTTTCTTTTAGTTCATCTGTTATGAAGCGCTCTGCATTTGCAAGTGTTTGTTTTCGCTCATAGCGCCCTTCTGGAAGTGCTGCAAGATTCGCCTTCGTCACTTCAATGTAGTAGCCGAAAATACGGTTGTATCCAATTTTTAATGATTTAACCCCTGTAATATCACGCTCTCGTTTTTCAAGCTCAGCGATCCACGTTTTCCCGTTTTTACTAACGTAACGATATTGATCAAGCTTGTCATTATAACCGTCTTTAATAATATCTCCATCTTTAATAGAAAGCGGTGGGTTTTCTTGAATACTTCTTCCTAGTAATTCAGTTAAGCTCTCACATGGATCCGCACCTTGAATTAACCTTGCTGCATAAGCATTATCTAAAAGACTAATCGCTTCTAAAATAGCTGGTACTTGAAGTAAAGAACGTCTTAACTGTAATAAGTCCCGTGCATTTACATTACCAAATGCAACTTTCCCTGCTAAACGCTCTAAATCATATACTTCTTTTAACTTTTCTTTTAAATCTTCACGTAAGAAGTAATCATTTACAAACGTTTCAACCATTTCTAAACGCTCTTCAACTTTTTCTTTCTGAATAAGTGGACGTTCCATCCACTGTTTTAACATACGACCACCCATAGCTGTTTTCGTTTTATCTAATAGCCATAATAATGATCCTGTTTTTTCTTTTGTTCGAAGTGTTTCTGTCAGTTCTAAATTTCGCTTTGAATGCACATCAATTTTCATAAACTGGTTCGTATAATAAATTTCCACTGGTTGCAAGTGATCTAACGAACGTTTTTGTGTTCTTATCACATAGTTAAATAAGCGTCCAATTGCTTTAATTAACTTTGCTTGTGAAACATTTTTCACAAGATGTTCTAACCCTTCCGGAATAGTTGTTGCATCTTCATACGAAATCGTCATTTTTAATGTTTCAGTTAATTTATTTAATTCATCTTTTGAAAATGTAGAATCTACAACAATTTCTTTTGAACCAGTTGCATACACTTCTAATAAAATATCTTCTACTGAACCTGTTAACAACGTCACTGTATTTTGTCCAGTCGTTAAGTCATTACAAGCTAGCGCATAAGATCCATCTTCGAAATGTGTTAATGCTGCTAAGAAGTTATTCTCTTTCTCGTCTATTGTACGCCCTTCCATCATCGTTCCTGGCGTAATTAGTTGTACTACTTCACGACGTACTACACCTTTAGCTGTTTTTGGATCTTCCACTTGCTCACAAACAGCTACTTTATATCCTTTTTCAACAAGTTGTTCAATGTAATTTTTAGCTGCATGATGCGGTACACCGCACATCGGTATACGATCACTACTACCACCATCTCGGCTCGTTAATGTAATTTCAAGTTCATGAGCTGCTTTAACCGCATCTTCAAAGAACATTTCATAAAAATCACCTAATCGGAAAAATAAAAAGGCATCTTGATAGTCTGCCTTAACCTTTAAATATTGCTGTATCATAGGGGTATATTGCGTCATACTTTTCCTCCATAATTCTTACATAGTAATCAATTTTCATATATGTCACACTTCACGGACATCCATATCTCCTATTTCAGGAGTCTTTCCTCATTATAGCACATTTCATAAGGAATCATGTTCATTCAAGCATCACTTATGTAAAGTAAAAAGCTAGGAAGAACTTCTCCCTAGCTTTCTATTACTCTTCTTCTGCATCGACGATAAAGTTCGGATCTAATTCTTCAAACTCATCATCATCGACTTGGAAATCCTCGTCTGATTCTACGCAACCTTCAGGATTTACACTTACACAAATTTTCGTTTCCCCAACTACTTCTGTTACAAATTCACGTTCTACAGTTACAACAATTTTATTACCATTTGGTGATACAAGAGCTTCTAAACAATTTGGTGGCTGAATGACACGAGCAATAATTTCTAAATCATCACCAGAAAAGTTTTTATCACGATATCCAATACTCACTTCATCAGTGTAGTTCACACGTTCTGTTACAACTTCTGTCTTTGTGTTTCCATCAAATGAATACCAAGTGTTCACATCATAGAAACCTTCAATTTCCACATGCTTTCCATTCTTTCTTGCTTCGTACGAGTGGTTAATTACCCAGCACCCTAAAATACTTGTTGGCTCATTATTCGATTCACATGTATGCGTTGACTTTGTATACTTACGTCCTTTTCCAACCACTGCTTTTGTAATAATCTCTCTAAATTCGGACATTCGTAACCCTCCTCAATCACTATTCACTTAATCATATGCGTGACAATAGCGGAATGTGTCATTCTTTTTTCGAGAAGAACTTACGTTTAACCCACTAAAAAAAGAGATGTCAATTCGACATCTCTTTAACAACCACAATTTCCTTTTTTACTTTCTACCGCTGCGCCCGTTTCACCCTTCAATACATCGCCATTAGTTGAAATTAATATTTCATCTGTTACGTTGTTAGAAATCGTATTTGCAACTAGCTGTAGTAAGTCATTTACATATGTTTGTGAAGATTTAAATTCTTGCACAACTGGGATACTATCCAACTTATCTTGCAATGCATCAATTTCAGCTTCTACTTTTTTCAAAGCTTCCCATTTCCCGTAATGCTGCAAGTTTACTGCTTGCTTTTGCAGTGCTTTAATTTCATCAATTGCGCGCTTTACATTTTCATTTTTATGAATTTGTGCTTCTGCTCGCTTAAAGAAGTCGACTTCTTCTGTTTCAGAAATCATTTTTGCTAATTCTTTCGCTTGTTCAACAATTTCATCTTTCGAATATGCTTTCATCTATTATTCCACCTCAATCGGCTCTTCAACTAATTCCCCGTTAAGAGACCAAGTTTTTGCTTCCGTTACTTTTACTTTCACAAGCTGACCAATTAAAGATTTTGAAGCGACGAAGTTTACAAGTTTATTCGTACGAGTATAACCTGCGAGTACTTCTGGATTATTTTTACTTTCCCCATCAACTAACACTTCTACAATTTGACCTTTGTAACGATTATTCTTTTCAATTGCCAACGTATTTACTAGTGTATTTAAGCGTTGAAGACGTTCTTTTTTCACTTCCATCGGTACATTATCTTTCATTTTTGCAGCTGGTGTACCTTCGCGCGGAGAATAAATAAAGGTAAAGGCAGTATCAAATCCTACTTCACGATATAACGACATCGTTTCTTCAAATTGCTCATCTGTTTCATTTGGGAAACCAACGATAATATCAGTTGTGAATACTGCATTTGGAATTGCTTCTTTAATCTTTCTTACAAGTTCTAAATAATGCTCACGTGAATATTTACGCGCCATAATTTTTAACATCTCTGTGCTTCCAGATTGAACTGGTAAGTGAATATGTTCTACTAAGTTTCCAGCTTTTCCAAGCACTTTAATTAAGTGATCATCGAAATCACGTGGATGGCTCGTTGTAAAACGAATACGGGCAATATCAACTTTACGGAGTTCGTCCATTAAATCGCCAAGTCCGTATTCAAAATCTTCAAAGTCTTTACCATATGCATTTACGTTCTGGCCAAGTAATGTAATTTCTTTATAACCATTCGCAGCTAAATGACGAATTTCTTGGATAATGTCTTCTGGACGTCTGCTTCGCTCTTTTCCACGTGTATACGGCACGATACAATATGTACAGAACTTATCACAGCCATACATAATATTTACCCAAGCTTTAATATCACCACGGCGTACTTTCGGAAGGTTTTCAACTACATCCCCTTCTTTTGACCAAACTTCAACTACCGTCTCCTTCGAGAACATTGCATCTTTTAGAATATACGGCAATCTATGAATATTATGCGTTCCAAACACCATATCTACATGCTGATTTTTTTGCATAATTTTATTTACAACAGATTCTTCTTGAGACATACAACCACATACACCAATTAAAAGGTCCGGATTTCTTCTTTTTAATGACTTTAAATGACCTAGTTCACCGAACACTTTATTTTCAGCATTTTCACGAATTGCACAAGTATTTAATAAAACTACATCTGCATCTTCAGTTGAAAAGGTTGGCTCATATCCAAGTGCGGTGAAAATACCCGCCATTACTTCCGTATCATGCTCATTCATTTGACAACCATATGTACGAATATAGAACTTTCTTCCTGTACCAAAATTGCGAAATTCTTCAGGTAAGCCAAAATCCCGTTCAATTTTAACTTCTTCTTTCCCTCGTTTTTTCGCGTCTTTTAAGGAAGGTGGTTGGTATACACTTTCAAAGTATTTACTATAATCTTTCTCTTCTTTTTTCGTAGAGGAATTCGCTTGTTGACTTGCTAATCGTTGTTGCTCGTTCATCGGTAATCTCCTTTCACCCTTAACTATACACACTCTATAGTCCATTTTAATGCGCTTTGACTCACCTCAAAAATGGTTAGATAGCTTGAGAGATAACTTGTCCTTTGAAACTTGAGTAATCAATCTAATCATTCATAAGAATGAAGTCTTCCCCACACAAATAGACATTCCCTTTTCATACTTCTTTTTGTCCTATCCAAAAGCATATTGCTTTATCCCTATAAACATTACCATAGTATGAAGCGTTGCGCCAATTTTAACAAGAAAGAGGCTTTGTCTGATCTTACATTTCATCAGCAATGAACTCGCCATTTTCATACAACGATTTATATATTATTTTACCATTCTGAATTTTCTAAGTAAATAAGACTACCCTATATTTTTTACTCATAAAAAAAGGTTACCAAATGGCAACCTCCTCTTCTTATATTACATAAATTCAGCAACAAGTTCATCAAACATTTTCTGATCCATATTTAAATCAGCTTGCACTAAAGGCTTCTCACTATACCCTTTTACAAGTTCTTGGTATGAAGGTTGCTTTGTATTTTGATAAATTAAACCTGTTACTAACCCGTTCTTTTCCATTAATGTTTGCATAGCCATCATGCGGTTAGATGGATCATATCCTTCTACTGTACTTAGTTTCGTTAAATTCTCTTTAAACCAATCATAAGTATTTACTTTATTGTAAGTAACACATGGACTAAATACATTAATTAATGAAAAGCCTTTATGGTTAATACCAGCTTCAATAATTTGCGTTAATTCTTTTAAATCACTTGAAAAGCTTTGCGCCACAAATGTCGCACCAGCTGTTAAAGCCATTTCCATAACATTTAGTGATGGTTCAATTGAACCTTGTGGTGTACTTTTCGTTTTAAATCCAGCTTCACTACGTGGTGAAGTTTGACCTTTTGTTAATCCGTAAATTTGGTTATCCATTACGATGTACGTAATATCAATGTTACGACGAATAGAATGGATCGTATGTCCCATACCAATCGCAAAACCATCACCGTCACCACCGGATGCAATAACTGTTAAGTCACGATTTGCCATTTTTACACCTTGTGCAATCGGAAGAGCACGTCCGTGAATACTATGCAAACCATATGAATTAATATACCCTGAAATACGACCTGAACAGCCGATACCAGAAATAACAGCTAGCTCATCTGGATTTAAACCAACGTTAGCTGCCGCACGCTGAATCGCAGCCTGCACCGAGAAGTCTCCGCAACCTGGGCACCAGTTTGGTTTTACACTGTTACGAAAGTCCTTAAATGTTGCCATTTAATACAACCCCTTTTTTGCATTCGTTGTAAATCTCTTTCGGCAAGAATGGATTTCCATCGTATTTTAAAAGACTAGAAATTTTCTCACCACTGCCAAGATTCATTTTCATAATGTTAGCAAGCTGACCAGTTGCATTGTTTTCTACTACTACAACACGCTTCGCTTTTTTCACAAGTGGATCGATTTCAGCTGTTGGGAACGGATGAATTAAACGTACATGGGCATGGTTTACTTTCATTCCTTCTTGTTCCAAACGTTGCATTGCCTCTTCGATCGCACCACGAGTTGAGTTAAAGCCAACTAACAATACGTCTGCGTCATCATGCTTAGCATTTTTGTAAATAGGGGTATTAAACTGCAAGTTCGCCATTTTACGGAAACGTTTGTCCATTTGATCTTTACGATTTAACGCTGATTCAGATGGTTTACCCGTTTCATCATGTTCTACACCTGTAACATGGTGAATACCATTTTTCATACCAGGTAAAACACGTGGTGAAATTCCATCTTCTGTTACTTCATAACGCTTGAAGTATGCTTTATTTTCACGTTCTGGTAATTCTACTTCTAAATCAAGCTTACCGCGACGAATTTCAACCTTATCTAACTTAAGTGGCTCTACTGTTTGCTTTCCTAAAGAAAGCTGTAGATCTGTTAAGAAGATAACAGGCACTTGATATTCTTCTGCTAAATTAAATGCTTCTACAATATCATAGAAAGCTTCTTCAACTGTACTTGGCGCCATTACGATCTTTGGAATTTCACCATGCGTTCCGTAAATCATAGCCATTAAGTCAGACTGCTCTTGTTTTGTTGGTAAGCCCGTACTTGGACCACCACGTTGTGTATCAATGATAACTAGCGGTGTTTCAGTAATACCTGCTAAACCTATTGCTTCCATCATTAAAGAAAGACCAGGACCAGCAGATGCTGTTAATGTACGAACACCAGCGTAGTTTGCACCGATTGCCATTGTACAAGCTGCGATTTCATCCTCAGTTTGGATTACTGTCCCGCCGACTTTCGGTAACTTTTTAATTAAGTATTCCATAATTTCAGATGCAGGTGTGATTGGATATGCAGACATAAAGCGAGCACCACCAGCTACTGCACCAAATGCGATTGCGTCGTTTCCAATCATAAACATGCGTTTCTTACCGTCAGCTTTTTCAAGCTGCATCATGTTTACTTTTTCACCAAGCAATTCTTTCATATATTGAGAGCCGCGTTTAATGGCTTCCATATTCTTTTGAACGACTTGCTCTCCTTTACGACCAAAGATTTCTTCAACAACCTCTAAATACGCTGTTTCGTCTAATCCTAATACCGCACTAGATGCCCCAACAGCAACCATGTTTTTCATTAATGATGTGCCTAACTCTGAAGCAATATCTGTAAACGGTATCACATATAGATTTACATCTGTATTATCAGGTATTGTTGGATTAAATTTTGCATCCGCAACTACAATTCCACCCGGACGTAGTTCGTGGAAGTTAAAATCAATTGTTTCTTGATCAAAAGCAATTAAAATATCTAAATCATCTGAGATCGCGCGTACTTCTGTTGTACTTACACGAATTTTATTATTTGTATGGCCGCCTTTAATACGTGATGAGAAGTGGCGGTAACCGTATAGGTAATATCCTAATCGGTTTAATGCAATACAGAAGATTTCCCCTGTACTTTCAATTCCTTCACCTTGTTGGCCTCCAACTTTCCATGAAAGTTGACTAATCATCTCCTACACCCCTTTTGGCTGCATTCATTGTAGTGTATTTTTTTACAGTATTAGTTTAGCATTTTTTATACAAATAAACTACAATGGACGCAAATTATGCCTCTTCTGATTTCCCTGAATCTTTAGTATAAAGCTATTTCGTTTTCCATTCTAGTATTAGGTCTTAAAAAAATCAATAAATTCAAGTGAATTCATTTTAATTTTTCTGAATTTTTAAAATACGATCTTTAGAACGTTACACAGTCAACAAAATTTTTATACAAAAATCGATCTACAGTTGATTCACTATACTTTTTACACAGGTGATTAATTATATTTTCATAATCCCTGTATGCTTCTACACCTACAACAGTTTCTAAAATCCCATCAAAATCAGAACCGAATCCTATATTTTTTTCTCCACCTAATGAACAAATATATTCCACATGTCTTAATATATCTGCTATATTCGCTTGTCTTTCATTCGTTAAAAACTGTGGTACGAATGTAATACCAATAATGCTATTTTTCTTTATGAGAGCTCTTATTTGTTCATCGGTTAAATTGCGTGGATGCCCACAAAGTTGATAACAGTTTGAGTGAGATGCAATTGGGTTTTTAGCTATTTCTATAACATCCCAAAAGCTTCTTTCATTTAAATGAGACACATCGGTCCATAAATCTAACATATTAAGTTCTTGTATAACTTGTCTACCAAATGTAGTTAAGCCTGCACCACGTGTCTCTAGCGCCCCATCAGCTAATAAATTAGCATAGTTCCATGTTAATCCAAAGGAACGTACACCTAAGCGATAAAACAAACGTAATTTCATCGCTTCTTTTCCAATCGCTTCGCATCCTTCTAATGTTAATAACGCTCCAATCTCGTCCTGTTTTAGCATGTTAATATCGTTTTTTGTCTGAATAAACTTCATTCCTGGTAGCGATAGAATTTCACTATGAAAAATATCTATCATTTGCAGTGCAACTTCAAAGCGCTTTTCATACGCTACTGTTTCTGGTATATATATCGCAAAGCATTGTATACTTCCTTTTCTTTTCTTTAATTGTTCAAATGTAATATGTAATTGTGAATCGTTTTGAAAGTCTTTTTTTCCCTTTGCACTCCATAACTGAAAGAGTACATCGCAATGAGCATCAAAAATTTTCATATTCATTCCTCCACTATAAAAACAACCTGTTTGCATACATGCAAACAGGTTGTTTCAACTTAACGAGGTTCTACAATTAATTTTATTGCCGTACGCTCTTCGCCATCGATCATAATATCTGTAAACGCTGGGATACAAATCAGATCCAAACCACTAGGCGCTACAAATCCTCTTGCAATTGCTACTGCCTTTACCGCTTGATTCAATGCACCTGCACCAATAGCTTGAATTTCTGCTGTTCCGCGTTCGCGAATAACACCTGCAAGTGCACCAGCTACAGAATTAGGGACCGACGTTGCTTTAACTTTTAATATTTCCATTCCGCGTTTCCTCCTCGTTTTTATAAAAAGTAATAGCAATTATTTCACTTTAACTTATATTCACGAGGAATGGCACGTATTCCTGCTAAATTTCTGTAATTTTTCTAAAAAATTAAAATATAATGACTTCTCTAACTTTTCGTTAAAAATTACTCAAAAAACGGCTGATCATCATTAATTAAAATGCGTTCAATTTTCTTCGCTTTCCCTGTATTTGGATCCACATCGATTAAAACTGCACTTAATTGCGTTCTGCCATTCGTTACCTCAAAACGTACTGGTAAGTTCGTTAAAAACTTCTTCAATACCGCTTCGCGATCCATACCTAAAATACCATCATACGGTCCTGTCATACCAACATCTGTAATATAAGCTGTTCCGCTTGGTAAGATACGATTATCAGCTGTAGGAACGTGTGTATGTGTACCTACTACAGCTGTAGCACGGCCATCTACGTACCAACCTAACGCCTGCTTCTCACTTGTTGTTTCAGCATGAAAATCAACAAAGATAATATTCGTACGTTTTTTTGCAATATTGATTAATTCATCCACTTTTCGGAATGGACAATCAATTGGAGGTAGGAAAGTACGTCCTTGTAAGTTAATTACTGCAACTTCTGTTCCGTTACAGTTCACAAAGATAAGACCTTTTCCTGGCGTTCCTTCTGGGAAGTTAGCTGGTCTTGCAAGATATTTAGCATCATCAATAAATTCAAATACTTCACGATTATCCCAAGCATGGTTTCCAAGCGTAACTGCCTGTGCCCCGCACTCCAAAAAGTTTCGATATATTTTTTCCGTAATTCCACGTCCACCCGCAGCATTTTCTCCATTAATGATTGTTACTGTAGGTGTATATTTTTTCTTTAATGCCGGTACGTACTGTTGAATCATGTCTCTACCAGGAGATCCTACTACATCCCCAACAAATAATATTCTCATATGTCTTACCCTTTCTATGTACTGCATTTTTTATTACCTTACTCTAACAAGCAATTTCCTTATAATATTAAAAATTTACCTATTATAAGTTTCTTTCACTTGCATACTTCTCATAAATAATTTTATTTTACCCAATTCCAACACAAAAAAATAAAGTGGTGTTTCACCACTTTATTTTGCGTATTCCACTGCACGTGTTTCACGAATAACAGTAACTTTAATATGTCCTGGATAATCCAGTTCACTTTCAATACGTTTTCGAATATCACGAGCTAAACGATGAGCTTCTAAATCATCAATTGTATCTGGTTTTACCAGAATACGAACTTCACGTCCTGCTTGAATTGCGAAAGATTTTTCTACGCCTTCATAAGACTCTGAAATTTCTTCTAACTTTTCAAGACGACGAATGTAGTTCTCAAGTGTTTCACTACGAGCTCCCGGTCTTGCAGCTGATAATGCATCTGCTGCTGCAACTAGAACTGCAATGATAGAAGTTGGTTCTGTGTCACCATGGTGAGATGCGATACTGTTTATTACAACAGGATGCTCTTTATATTTCGTTGCGAGTTCAACACCAATTTCAACGTGGCTACCTTCTACTTCATGATCAATTGCTTTTCCGATATCATGTAATAGACCAGCACGTCTTGCTAGTTTTTCATCCTCACCAAGCTCCGCTGCCATAAGTCCAGTTAAATATGCAACTTCCATAGAGTGTTTTAAGACGTTTTGTCCATAACTTGTACGGTATTTTAAACGACCTAAAATCTTAATTAAATCTGGATGTAAGCCATGAACACCCACTTCAAACGTTGTTTGCTCTCCGACTTCACGAATATACTCGTCCACTTCACGTCTTGATTTTTCGACCATCTCTTCAATACGCGCTGGGTGAATACGTCCGTCCTGTACTAGTTTATCAAGAGCGATACGAGCTGTTTCACGACGAATCGGGTCAAATCCAGATAGAATTACCGCTTCTGGTGTATCATCGATAATAAGGTCAATACCTGTTAACGTTTCTAGCGTACGAATATTACGACCTTCACGTCCGATAATACGTCCCTTCATTTCGTCGTTTGGAAGATTTACAACCGAAACGGTTGTTTCAGCAACATGATCAGCTGCACATCTTTGCATTGCAAGAGATAAAATCTCTTTTGCTTTCTTATCCGCTTCTTCTTTCGCACGAACTTCACTTTCTTTTACCATAACGGCAATTTCATGAGAAACTTCACTTTCTACTTTACCAAGAATAATTGCTTTCGCTTGTTCGCGTGTCAGATTGGAAATGCGCTCTAATTCTGTTTGTTGCTTTTGAACTAACTCTCCCACTTTGCTTTCCAACTCTTCAATCTGTTGTTGTTTCGCTACAAGAGAATCCTCTTTCTTTTCCAACTGTTGCTCGCGCTTATCGAGCGTTTCGTCTTTACGATCAAGGTTCTCTTCTCTTTGCATTAAACGATTTTCTTGTTTTTGTAATTCGCTTCTACGGTCACGAATTTCTAATTCAGCTTCTGTACGAAGTGTATGAATTTCATCCTTTGCTTCTAAAAGCGCTTCTTTCTTAAGTGCTTCTGCTTCACGATTCGCTTCGTCTAGAATACGTTTCGCTTCATTAGTTGCACCATTAATCTTCGCTTCAGCAATAGACTTTCGAACAAAAAAGCCAACAACTGCACCGACTGTTGCAAGCAAAATGGAGATGAGTATCCAAACTGTACTACTCATGATTTCACCTCCCCTTGCTATGAATGAAAAAAGACTGTCGGCATGTACATTGAATAGCAACGTACAGCAAAGACCGTCGTCCCGCTTTTTTAAGGGACTTTCTTCATTTCACAATTAAAATGTCATATTATTATTTCGGCAAGATTTAAGTCTTACTCCGAATATTACTTCTCTTCTTGAGAAGAGTATATCGTATATAAGAAAAAATATACATTCTCATTGTATCTATCGCAATTTTCATTGTCAAGCGTTGTCTACTTTTACTTTCTTTACCTTCAGCCCTGAATCTTATCTGAATTCGAAAAGTAGGTAGCATATTATCCTGGAAAACCTTAGTAAATCCCATTGTCTTCACGTGAAATATATGAATATTCCTCTTTACACATAGCCTTTTGGATAGAATAAATATTTTATCTCCAACTATATACAACGCTTTCATAGCGAATTTAAAAATAAAAGACACGATTCCGTGTCTTTTATTTTTAATCTTGAAGGGTTGAATCTTCCGTGTCTTCAACACCAGAGTCTTCACCAATTCCATGATGTTCACGAACAAAGAAGGCAATTTCCTCTCTTAAATCCGTATTCTCTTTTAAGAATTGCTTTGAATTCTCACGACCTTGTCCTAAGCGTTCTTCATTATAAGAGTACCAAGCACCACTCTTTTGCACGATATCAAGTTCAGAAGCCATATCTAAGATTTCACCTTCTCTTGAAATACCTTCTCCGTACATAATATCAACTTCAGCAACACGGAATGGTGGTGCTACTTTATTTTTAACTACTTTTACTTTCGTTTTATTACCAACGATGTCGTTACCTTGTTTTAACTGCTCAGCACGACGCACTTCAAGACGGACAGTTGAATAGAATTTCAACGCACGACCACCTGGAGTTGTTTCTGGGTTTCCGAACATAACCCCAACTTTTTCACGAATTTGGTTGATAAAGATTGCAATTGTTTTTGATTTGTTGATTGCACCTGAAAGTTTACGAAGTGCTTGTGACATTAAACGTGCTTGTAAACCAACGTGAGAGTCACCCATGTCTCCTTCGATCTCAGCTTTCGGTACAAGAGCTGCTACAGAGTCAATTACGATAATATCAACCGCGCCACTTCGTACAAGTGCTTCTGCGATTTCTAGTCCTTGCTCCCCTGTATCAGGCTGTGATAATAGTAATTCATCGATGTTAACACCTAATTTTTGTGCATAAACAGGATCCATCGCATGCTCCGCATCGATAAATGCTGCTTGTCCACCTTGTCGCTGTACTTCCGCGATTGCATGTAATGAAACTGTTGTTTTACCTGAACTTTCAGGTCCGTAAATTTCAATAATACGGCCACGTGGGTATCCGCCTACCCCTAGTGCCACATCTAGTGCTAAAGAACCACTTGAAATTGTAGAAATTCTACGCTCCGCTTGTTCTCCTAATTTCATAATTGAACCTTTACCGAATTGCTTCTCTATTTGTTTTAACGCCATATCTAATGCCGCTTGACGATCACTCATTCATAATTCCTCCTTAACTGAACTGCTAATCTTATTATACCTATTTTCAATTCAATTTGCCAACAAAAATCGAACATTTATTCGATTTTTTTATTTTATATCGAATCAAACTAGATTTTCCCACAAAAAAAACCAGAAGAAACTTATATCTCTTCTAGTTTTTTGTATAAATGATAAAACCCATATTTTGTAGAGCGTTCTCTAATTTGTTGACGACTTCCACTTAAATTAAGAGGGAAGACTTCAGTCGGTTCATCCTTAATCGCCAATCCAACAAATACTGTTCCTGGTTCTTTATACTCCGAAGCATCAGGTCCTGCCACCCCAGTAAAGCTAATTCCAATATCTGCTTTTAACAGTTTCTTTACATTTTCAGCAAGATAACGAGCACATTGTTTACTAACCGCGCCGTCAGTACGTAACACTTCTTCAGGTACATGTAAAATTTGTTGCTTTACTTCATTTTGATAACAAATGACTCCGCCTTTAAACACAGACGAAACACCCGCATTTTCTGTTACTTGATTTCCAAAGAGACCGCCTGTTAAACTTTCTGCACATGCTAAAGTTAACCCTTTTTGCTTCAATAACTCTATTGCCTTGTAATGAAGAAAATCTTGGTCATATCCGTAGAAAAATTCTCCTACTCTTTCTAAAATCAAATTTTCCACATGTTGAATTAGTTTCTCCGCCTCATTCGCATCATGATGTTTTGCAGTTAAACGTAATGTCACTTCTCCATCATTTGCGAGTGGTGCAATGGTCGGGTTCGTTTGTCCATCAATTAAATCTTGAACTTTTACCTCTAATTGAGATTCCCCAATACCGAAAAAGCGAAGAACGCGAGAATAAATATTTTCCCCTGTTGTAAAGTTACGTAAAAAAGGCTCTACGTACCTTACATACATCGGCTTCATTTCTTTTGGCGGCCCTGGTAATAAAATATAAACTTTTCCGTTTTTATTTAAACCCATGCCAGGTGCCATACCGTGATCATTCGCAAATACAGTCGATCCACTTAGAACGAGCGCCTGCTTTTTATTATTTTCCGTAAATTCACGGCCTGTACGCTTAAAATAATCGCTTATGGACGTTAATGCTGTTTCATCATACACAAGCTCTTCACCTAAGCTAGACGCTATTGTTTCTTTCGTCAAATCGTCTTTTGTCGGCCCTAATCCGCCTGTGAAAATAAGCATATCAGCGCGCTCTTCAGCCAATTCAATTGCCTTTTGTAATCGCTTGTTATTATCACCCACAACAGTATGATAGTACACATTTATTCCAATTGAAGCTAACTTTTCAGATAAAAACTGGGCATTTGTATTTGCAATTTGTCCAAGTAACAGTTCAGTTCCAACCGCAATAATCTCAGCATTCATCCCAATTCCCCCATAAAACTTCTATTTTGAGTTTACAAAAGCAGCCCTATTTTTCCAGAAATAATCCCATCCTGAAATAACAGTGAAGATTAATGCAATCCATATGAAAATATCAGCAACTGGGATATGAATTAAATTTAAAGGTACATCGTGTAATAAATACGCTGCAATCGCAATAATTTGTGTCCATGTCTTAATTTTCCCTAACTGATTTGCTGCCACTACTTCCCCTGTCCCAGCAAGTACGAGGCGTAAACCTGTTACTGCAAACTCACGGCTTATAATTATAATAACGATCCAAGCAGGTACATATTGCATTTCTACCAATGTGATAAGTGCTGCCGAAACAAGTAGTTTATCTGCTAACGGGTCAAGGAACTTCCCTAAATTCGTTACAAGATTATACTTTCTTGCATAATGTCCATCAATCCAATCTGTAGCCGAAGCGATAATAAAGATAAGTGCCCCTACTAAATGTTGAATTGGTAACTCTACATCACCAATTATAAATGAGCCCCATTCAAAGGGCACTAACATAATTACCATAAAAATTGGAATTAAGAAGATTCTAGATATTGTAATTTTATTTGGTAAATTCACAGCTATTCCTCCATCATATCAAAAACATTTGTTCATTGAAAAAAGTCATCGAAGCGATGACTGTTATTGTGCAGGTTGCCCTATCCCTTGGTTTTTAATCAAGAATTTCTGATGATAATTCTCTTCCGGATTCAATGGGAATGTAACGACTTGGCCATTTAATTTAAATTCAACATTCGGTGCACTTCCTATGTTAAGGTTTACCTCTTTCGCTGTTGATAAATCATATTTTTGGGTCTGGCCTGCCTGTAAAGTACCGCTAAAGATATCATTTCCTGCCTCATTTTTAATACCTATATAACTTGCGTCTTTTGTTGTAATTTCCAATTCTAACGCTTTATTATTATGAATTTCCAAAGTAGATGTTATCTTATCGGTTCCAACTAACTTAATTTCATTCTCACCAGCTGGCTGTCCTTTTTGTTCCTCTTTCTTTGGCTCTTCTTTCTTTGGCTCTTCTTTTTTTGGCTCTTCTTTTTTTGGCTCTTCCGCTTTCTCTTCATCTTTCTTCGTATCTAGCGGAGAATTTTTTGCTTTTTGAACCTCAATTTTCTCACTTTGAGCATTTGGAACTTGCCTATCATCTTTTCCAGTTAACGCTTGAATAACAAACCATACTACCACTCCAAATGCAATCACTAATAACGCAATCAAAATTTTCGGCATATGATCTGCAATTGGCCATGATGAAGATTTTTGCATTGTTTCTTGTGTTTTCTGTCCAGTTGATACTTGTGGAACATCGTGTTTTTCAGATTGTGGTATCGTACTCTGATATTCTACAAGCAGTTCCTCTCCATTTAATCCAACCGCATCTGCGTATTGTTTAATGAATGCACGCGCATAAAAAGTTCCTGGCAATACATTATAATTGCCTTCTTCAATCGCTACTAAATGGCGTTTTTGAATTTTTGTAATTTCATGCAGCTGATCAATAGACAAGCCTTTCGCTTCTCTTGCTTCTGTCAGCTTTTGTCCTAATTCCGTCACTACTAACACCTCAATATTTCTTTAAAAGTCAAACATAGAGAAATTATTTTGCGTACCTTGCTCAATTTCATCTACTAAATTATATTGAATTTCTTCATCATAATCGTTACGCAATTCGATAATATAATCAAAATCATCCAATGTGTATTCCGACTGACTCACAAATACATCTGGATGTTCCACAACTTTCGTTGCAGGCAACCTCATGATTTCACGAACAAGCTGCCAATGTCTTTCATTTGCACGCTTTGTTGATACAATTCCATCTAGTATGAAAATATTATCGTCGCTATACTCATCTTCAATCAATTGGCTACGTACAGTTTGCTTAATAAGAGTCGATGATACGAATAGCCATCTCTTATTTGCACAAACACTTGCGGCAACAATGGATTCTGTTTTTCCGACACGAGGCATTCCTCGTATCCCAATTAGCTTATGACCTTCTTTTTTCATTATCTCCGCCATAAAGTCTACAAGTAATCCTAATTCATCACGTACAAATCGAAATGTCTTCTTATCATCTGCATCTCGTTGTATGTACCTACCATGTCTAACTGCTAGCTTATCTCTAAGCTTTGGCGGACGATATTTCGTTACCGTTATATTATCCATCGTATTTAGAATTGATTCAAGTCTAGAGATTTGCTCTTGATTATCACACATAAGCAGAAGTCCACGTCGTGCATTATCTACACCATTAATTGTGACAATATTGATGCCAAGCATACCGATTAACGAAGAAACGTCACCAAGTAAGCCAGGTCGGTTTTTATGTATTTCATATTCAAAATACCATTCAATCATCCAAGATCACTCCCCCACGCTTACTTTACACCTACGTACTATATTATATGATTTCACCTTAATAGGGAAGCTAAATGTATAATCTACCCCTCTTAATTATTATACAAAAAAAGTAGAGAGGAGTTTCTCCTCTCTACTTTTACTTATGTTGTACAAACTTCACCATTAAATTTGCGATTGTATGTTGCTCTTGTTCATCAGCAACTTTCCAAAGCTCAGACAATAATTTTTCTTGATCGTTGCGCGCTTCTACTTCATTAGCTAAATAATCTCCAACACGAAATGCCATATCTGATACGGCACCACCATCAAGCCCTTTCCCCCCCGCTTGTTCTAAACGTTCTCCCAAAAAGCTCTTCCACTGATCAAAATTATCTAACACTGACATGTTTAAGCACCTCACTATTGAGTAATAGAATCATGCTTAATTTGTACATTTTTTTGTTTTTTATGTAAGAAATTTTTAACAATGCCAACCGCCATTGACTCCAATAATTTGCCCCGTAATATAAGAAGCTCCTGGTGAAACAAGGAAGGAGACTGTTTTTGCTACCTCTTCCGGTAGTCCTAGCCTACCTAATGGAATATCTTCAGCAATTTCATTTTTATCATCTGCTGAAAATATATTTAACATTTCTGTTTCGATTGCACCTGGCGCTACCGCATTAACACGTAATCCACTTAAAGAAACTTCTTTCGCTAAAGCTTTCACATATGAATTTTGTGCACCTTTTACCATTGAGTACAGCACCTCACAAGATGCTCCTATTTGCCCCCAAATGGATGAAATAACAACAACATTTCCACTTCTCCGCCCGATCATCGATGGAAGCGCCATCGAAAGAAGTCTATATACACTCTTCACTTGAAGCTCGACCATATAATCTAATTCTTCATTTGTAACATCTGTTACTAATCCAAAAATACTCTTTCCAGCTGCGTATACAATAACATCAATAGGATGTTCTATTTGCGCCCACAATTCCTCTGCTCCATCTCTAGAAGCTAAATTTGCTTGCACAGGAATCACTACATCAAATTCCTTCTGTAACTCCCTTACCTTCTCTTCGCTTTTATTGTAATGAATATAGACTGTATAACCATCCTCGATTAACTGCTTCGAAATAGCAGAGCCAATCCCTCCGCTCCCTCCAGTTACTAATGCATACTTTTTCATAAGTTCCCTCTCTTATCTTTTATGTATAAATAAATAATACCCTCATCTTACCATTTGGCAATAACCAAACGTTAGATGAGGGATATAGATACTGCGTTTTTTATTCAAGTATCACTTTACTTTTTTGGCAACACTTGGCAGACGCTCATTCTTTCTTCAATTAATAATGTTTTTGCTGCTTGTTGTAGGTCTTGAACAGTTAAGCCTTCTAACACTGTAAGAGCATCAAATAAACTAGATTCATTAAACGCATATCGTGTAAACTGATTTGCAATATATTCAGGTGAATTCAATGATCGTAAAAATCCACCTATTTTCTTTTTCTTCACCCGTTCCAACGCAGCCTCATCTAACTGATCATAATTCGTTTGCAGTAAAATACCTTTTAATCGATCTGCCAATTCATCAGGTTGCTTCGTATCTCCACCAACCATCGCAAAACCGAAGTTATTTTCTTCTGTATAGTCATACGAGAACGAATCATCAATAAGACCTTCATTATATAAAGATTCATAATGAACTGACCCTTTTCCAAATAAATAATCTAAAAGTAATGTAAGCGCAATTTCTTGTTTTAAAAGAGCTTGCCCTTTTTCTTGTAAATTCGTTGCTTTAATACCAACTAAACATTTTGGAGTTTGAACAGGCATTGAAATAATCTTTTTCTTTTCATTTACTTCTTCTGGTTCCTCTTCAAAAGAACGAACGATTTCCGGTTGGTTTTCGTAATCTTTTTTCTCTTGATTGTCACGAACTAAATCCATTGTTTTTTCAGGATCAATCGCTCCAACAACAAACAATAACATATTGCTTGGGTGGTAAAAAGTCTCATAACACTCATACAATAGGTCTTTTGTAATTTTACTAATAGACTCAATCGTCCCTGCAATATCAATTTTAATTGGATGCTTCACAAACAAGCTATCGATTAACCCAAAATATAAACGCCAATCTGGATTATCTTGGTACATTTGAATTTCTTGGCCGATAATACCTTTTTCTTTTTCAACCGTTTTTTCCGAGAAATACGGTTCTTGAACAAAATTTAACAACGTATTTAAATTTTGCTCTACATTTGATGTACAAGAAAAGAGGTAAGCCGTTCTCGTAAAGGACGTAAAAGCATTTGCTGAAGCACCTTGTTTACTAAACAATTGAAATGCGTCATGGTCCTCCTTTTCGAACAATTTATGCTCAAGAAAATGAGCAATCCCATCTGGCACACGAGTCATTTCTTCTTTTCCAAGTGGGACAAACGTATTATCAACAGAACCGTACTTCGTCGTAAATGTCGCAAATGTTTTATTGAATCCTTGTTTCGGTAAAATGTATACATCTAATCCATTCGGAAGTTTTTCATAATATAGTGTCTCTTTTAATTGCTCATACACAATCTTCTCCATTTATTCTCCCTCCGTTCCATGTAAAAAGTAAATTGTATCTAATTCAATATTATTAGCAACTTTCACAATTTCTTCTTTCGTCACGCCTTCTATACCCGTTAGCCACTCTTCAACTGGACGCGTACGCTCTGAAATAACGCCATGATAAAGCATTTCAACAAAACCACGTGGTGTATCAACAGCCTCTAAGATTTGATTTTGAATTACACTTTTTGTTTGTTGCATCTCTTCCTCTGAAAAATCACCGTTTTGCATTGCTTTCATCTGTTCTTTAATAATTTCAACCGCTTTTTCAAAGTTCTTCGCTTCAATTCCAGACATAACGAAGAGCAAACCTTTATGACTTTCAAATCTTGATGCTGCATAGTACGCTAAACTATTTTTTTCACGGACGTTTACGAATAACTTTGAATGAGAAAACCCTCCAAATAATCCGTTAAACAATTGCAGTGCAAAATAATCTTCATCTTTATACGTAATGAATGTGCGATAGCCGATATTTAATTTACTTTGCTTTAGTTCTTGTTTTTCAACAATTTCTTTCTCTTCATTATTTCGTTTATGAAGAAGTACATTTCTTTCTTTCACAACACGAGGCGAAATCGAAAAATACTTATTTACAAGCTCCACAGCATCTTCTGAAATGTCACCAATAATATATAAATCCATTTCATCTTCCGCTAACACTTTTTGATAATATTGATACAAACTTTCATTTGTAATAGAAGCAACACTTTCTTTTTTCCCATTTGCACTTAAACGATATGGTTCTACTTTGCACATTTCTTCAATTAAACGCTCGTTTGCATAACGCATTTTATCATCATAAGTAGCCTCAATTCGTTGCAAGAGTGCTCGTTTCTCACTTTCTACAATAGCAGGTAGAAAACCTTCGCCTTCTGTTGCTGGATGTAAAACAATATCAGATAACATAGAAAGCGCTTTTTCAAATAACGGTGGTGCATCGCGTAAATATGTTTCATTTGCGATGTCTACATAAATAGAGATAATATGGTCTTCCCCTTTCTTACTTACATCTACCGCTAAAGAAGATCCATATAATTCTTCTAAATATTGACGAAGGCGAATTACAGAAGGTAGTTTTTCTGTCGCACTTTGCAATACGTATGGCAATAGGGCACGCTCTGTCACCGTCTCCTCATTTAAAGGTGCTTTAAAACGAAATACAAAGGTATTTGTTTTATATTTATCAGTCGGAATAATATGTACTCGCAAGCCACCTAATTCATGTAGTTGCTGTTCCATTAGTTTCATTAATAGCCCTCCTTTACGTATGTAGGAATATTCCTCTTCAATATACAGTTTTTAGAAATAAAAAATCAACTTTTCTTCCTTATTATGCTTACATTTGAGTCTTTCTAAAAACTTTAATATGTAAGGAACATAGTAAATTTCCGTATTAAATATATTCTATGTAAAAAAGCCCGCACTAATGTGCGAGCTTTTCTTATACTTTCTAAATACTCATCGTTTTCCTTTTTCATAAGGCGTTCCTAATGCTTTCGGAGCTTCAGATCGGCCTACAAAACCAACAAGTGCTAATATTGTGAATACATACGGTAATATCGTTAAGAATACACTTGGAATTTCTTTTAATACAGGAATTGTACCACCTGTTATCCCAAGTGATTGAGCAAATCCGAAGAATAGAGCTGCTCCAAGGGCACCTAGTGGATTCCATTTACCGAAAATCATAGCTGCTAATGCTAAGAAACCTTGTCCAGTAATTGTAGCACCTGAGAAGTTACCAGAAATCGACATTGCGAAGACCGCACCACCCACTCCTGCGAACATTCCAGATATACAAACTGCAATATAACGCATTTTATATACATTAATCCCCATCGTATCTGCTGCCATTGGATGTTCACCAACTGCACGAAGACGAAGACCGAACGGCGTTTTATAAATAATGTACCAGACAACAAAAGCTAAAATAATAGCAATATATGATGTTAACGGTACATTTGAGAAAAAGATTTTTCCGATTACCGGAATATCCGAAAGGCCCGGAACATCGATTTTTTCAATGCGGTATTGAATGAAATCAGTTTGTCCTTTGCCAAAGATTTTCTTAATCGCAAATACTGTTAAACCAAGAGCTAAGAAGTTAATCGCTACCCCACTTACTACTTGATCCGCACGGAATGTAATAGATGCTACCGCATGAAGAAGTGCAAATAACCCACTACCAATCGCTGCAAATAATAGTGCAATCCACGGAGTCATCGCTCCCCACGTATCACCCATTAATAACGTTGTAACGATACCAGTAAATGCACCAAATAACATTAAGCCTTCTAATGCTATATTTACAACTCCAGAACGTTCACTGAACACTCCACCTAACGCCGTAAAAATAAGTGGCGCTGCCGTATATAACGTACCAGTCACAAGAATGGCTAAAATATCTATAAAGCTCATTTATTTCCCCTCCTTGCTCATGCGTGTAAGTGCCCAGCGTAAAACATAACTGCAAGCAACAAAGAAAATAATACATGCAATAATAACATTAATTAACTCAGAAGGTACATCTGCTTCAAAATTCATTTGCGGGGCTGCACTTTTCAAACCACCGAACAGTAAAGCCGATAATAATATACCAAACGGATTATTTCCTCCAAGAAGAGCTACCGCAATCCCATCGAATCCAATACCAGTAAACGACGTCATTGCCGTCATACTTTGGAATGTTCCTAGACCTTCCATTGCCCCACCAATTCCAGCAAAAGCACCAGCAATCGTCATTGATAATACAACATTACGAGAGACTTTCATCCCTGCATATTGCGATGCATTTTGGTTAAAACCAACCGATTTTAACTCATATCCTAACGTAGTTCTATCTAGCAAGAACCACATTACAATAGCAATTATAATAGCTACAACAATTCCCCAGTGCAAACGAGATCCATCTGTCAATGAAGATAGCCAATCAGAAGCTAATGAAGCACTCGCTTGTACATCATAAGATTTCTCGTTACCTTCATGTATAAAACGTTTAATAAGGTCATACGTAACATAAAGCGCAATATAGTTCATCATAATTGTTACAATTACTTCATTTACTTTAAGCTTTCCTTTTAAATATCCAGGTATAAAACCCCATAAACCACCAGC
The DNA here is from genome assembly GCF_036320425.1 of Bacillus nitratireducens. NCBI lineage: Bacteria > Bacillati > Bacillota > Bacilli > Caryophanales > Bacillaceae > Bacillus > Bacillus nitratireducens. Next base: position 409,000 of record NZ_JAUMJO010000002.1, on the reverse strand, counting down.
AATCGCGGCTACTAAAATAGATAATGGAATATGCAAAAATGCCGGTAACGATACTGCATAACCAAACCAAACAGCGGCAAGCCACCCAACTAATAATTGTCCTTCTACCCCAATGTTAAAAAGACCAGTACGAAATGCAAATGCCACGGAAAGTCCTGCTAGCACAAGCGGAATCATCGTACGTAACGTTTCACCAATTGCTTGCGGATTTCCAACCATTCCTTCCCAAAGCGCTGCATACCCAACAATTGGATCATATCCACTAACTAACATTACAATGGCACCAACAAGTAAACCAAAAATAACGGATAATACAGGAACTAAAATATTAATTGTTCGCTCCGTTAAAAATTTTTTAGCCATTTGTATTCACCTTCTCTTTCTCCGTTCCGCCAGCCATCAACAAACCAAGCTGTTGTTCATTTGTTTCTTTTGCATCGACAATCGCTACAATTTCCCCTTCATATATAACAGCAACTCGATCGCTAACATTTAAAATTTCATCCAGTTCTAACGATAGAAGTAATACCGCTTTCCCCTTATCTCTCTGCTCGATTAACTTCTTATGAATAAATTCAATCGCCCCTACATCTAAACCACGTGTTGGTTGTGCTGCAATTAATAAATCTGGATTTCGATCTACTTCACGTGCAATGATAGCTTTCTGCTGATTTCCACCTGATAGAGCACGCGCTAATGTTTGTTCGCTAGGCGTACGTACATCAAACTGTTCAATAAGAGCCTTTGCTTTCTCTGTGATTTTACTAAAGTTTAAAATCCCCTTCTTTGAAAATGGGTTTTTATAGTACGTTTGCAAAACTATATTGTCTTTAACAGAAAAATCAAGCACTAGCCCGTGTTTATGACGGTCTTCTGGAATATGACCAATTCCTTCCTCTGTAATTCTTCGAACAGGCCAATTCGTTATTTCTTTTCCTTTAATTGCAATAGAACCTGACTCAACTTTTCGTAAACCAGTAATCGCCTCTATTAATTCACTTTGTCCATTTCCATCAATCCCTGCAATCCCAACAATTTCTCCTGCACGAACAGTTAAGTCAAGGCCTTTTACAGCAGGTAATTGGCGTGCATCATGAACGACAATATTCGAAACAGATAGAACCTCTTCTCTCGGTTTAGCCTCTATTTTTTCTGTTTTAAAATTCACTTGACGTCCGACCATTAATTCTGCAAGTTTATGTTCATCCATTTCCGCAACGTCAACTGTACCAATCCCTTTACCTTTACGAATAATTGTACAACGATCGCAAACTTCCATAATTTCTTTCAACTTATGTGTAATAAGAACGATAGATTTCCCTTCTTGTACAAGTTTTTTCATAATTTGAATCAATTCATTAATTTCTTGAGGGGTTAATACCGCAGTAGGTTCATCAAATATTAAAATCTCCGCACCACGATAAAGTGTCTTTAATATTTCAACCCTTTGCTGCATCCCAACCGAAATATCTTCAATCTTTGCATATGGATCAACAGCTAAACCGTACTGTTCAGATAATTGTTTAATTTCTTTTGCAGCCTCTTCAACAGCGATTTTCCCTTTTCTCTTCGGTTCATTTCCAAGAATAATATTCTCTGTAACTGTAAAATTATGAACAAGCATAAAATGTTGATGGACCATCCCAATTCCAAGGTCATTTGCTATATTCGGATTTGTAATTTTTACAGGTTTCCCTTTAATTTTAATCTCTCCCTGTTCTGGTTGATACAAACCGAACAGTACATTCATCAATGTTGATTTCCCTGCACCATTTTCTCCAAGTAAAGCGTGTATCTCTCCCTGTTTTACTTGTAGCGTAATATCATCATTCGCTACAATGCCTGGGAATACTTTTGTAATATTGTTCATCTCAATTACGTATTCCATTTTGTTCCTCCTTCTAGCAGGGAACACTCCCCAATTGCAGTCTATTAAAGGTATTTTTATATATACAAAGGTTAGTTCTAAGAACTAACCTTTGCTATTTCTCTATTATTATTTCTTTAGAGAAGCTTCATATGCTTTATATTCTTCGTCAGTTGCAGGTACTTTAATTTCACCAGCAGTAATTTTCTTCTCAAATTCTTCTACTTTTGTTAAGATTTCTGGATTTACTTTTTTCACATTGTCAGTAGTTTTCGCAATACCAACACCGTCATCTTTTAATCCGAACTCTTCTATTTTACCGCCTTTTAACTTACCATCTTTCGCTTCTTGCGCTACTTTAGCTACTGCAATATCAACACGTTTTACCATAGAAGTTAAAGTTACGTTTTCAGGCATACCTTCTTGGTTTTGGTCACGGTCAACACCGATTACCCAAACGTTTTCACCTTTTTTCTTACGGTTTTTTGCTTCTGTGAATACACCGTTACCAGTTGCACCTGAAGCGTGATAAATTACGTCAACACCTTGACCGTACATTGCTGAAGCTAATACAGATCCTTTTTCTGGCTTATCAAACGCATCAGCATATTGCGATACAATTTCGATATTTGGATTTACTGCTTTTGCACCAGCTTTAAAACCTGATTCAAATTTTGTAATTAATGGACTCTTCACACCACCAACAAAACCTACTTTATTTGATTTTGTTGTCATTGCTGCTACAGCTCCAACTAGGAATGAACCTTCATGGTCTTTAAATGTAATACTTGTTACGTTTGGCTTATCCACAACTGTGTCTACAATCGCAAACTGTTCTTTCGGATACTGTTCAGCTACTTTTGTAATCGATTTTTCCATTAAGTAACCAATACCAAATGTTGTGTTATAATTATCTTTCGCAAATTTCGTTAAATTCGGGATATAGTCTGCATCCTTACTTGATTGCAGGTAACGATATCCTTCATTTTTCTTTAAGTCGTTGTCTTTACCAAATTTCGTTAAACCTTCCCAAGCTGATTGGTTGAATGATTTGTCATCAACGCCCCCAACATCTGTAACCATACCAACCTTAAACTCTTTATCCCCTTTTTTGTCACTATCCGCTTTATCCGAGTTACCACATGCACCTAACACTGTACTTGCTGCTAACGTTAACGATAATAAAAGACCTGTTTTTTTCTTCATACTAGAAACCCCTCCTGAAATGTTTTATCTAATGAATCATACGCTGCTGTCCCTTACTTCTTGCTGTCACCTCCCTAAAAAGGAACTTCCCTACATACGCTTTCTTAATACGTGGAAGCTAAACTTATCAGCTCTAAAGTAATTAATAGAATATAAGATTGGCTCATCATTTTGATCATAGTGCATTTGTTTTAAAACTAGCAGTGCCGTTTCAGGTTCACATTCTAAAATCGGTGAGATTTTCGGATGATAACCAATCGGTTCAATATGAGCAACTGCGTAAGTGATACGCTTATGCGTATTATTATGTATAACTGTAAGCAGTGATTCCTCATTGTACCCCGATAAATCTGGTAATATCTCTTTCGCTAGTTTATCAATGCAATATACAACTGGTTCCCCATCCGCTGTACGAACACGCTCAATCATTACCGCATTAAAACCATCTTCACTATTAAACTTCTCTTTTTCTTCTTCTGTTAAAGTTGTTGTAGATGATGATAAAAAGATTGTTCCTGGTGTTTTCCCCACACTAGAAATCATATCTGTAATACTAGAAAGTTGCTCTATTCCAGAAGAAAATAATGGCTTCGCATTTACAAACGTCCCTACACCATGTCTACGAATAACAACATTTTCTTCTTCTAAAATACGTAGTGCTTCCCTTAAAGTTGCCCTACTTACACCAAGTTCTTTCGCTAGATCGAACTCTGAAGGTAACTTTTGTTTTTCTTTGTAAGCCCCATCTTTAATTTTTCCTTTGATGTGATCAATCACTCGCAAATACAAATGACGACTATCGGATTTTACTGACATAAGACTCCCCCGCATTTCAATTATTCGACCTCTGATGTAAGACTTCTTTTCTCTTTTTTCAACTTACAACATAGTATGAAATACTAACAATAAGCATAATTGTCGAATAAATATTAATAATTTTTCAAGAAGAAATTTTCACTCTTTATTCCATAAAAAAAACTTTGTACCATAAACATTCCTCATATAGAGAAAAAGTTCGGCACAAAGATCCCTTACATCCTTTGTTACACACTTTTCCCCTCATAGTCTAGCAATTCATGGTTGCCAGGTAGAAACTTATGGACCTTATCTCCAAGATTATATGAGGCAGTGATTCTTTTCGAAGTAATCTTACCACTTGCTCCCATATGTGTCAACAGAATTCAACATTTTTCTACATTAAATATCGAACGTTTCGAAAACCAAAACAATAAGCATTCGTATTCTAAAGAGCACCTCGTTATGTAAGCCCTTTCTTTTATGTTGACTATAGTATATAACAAAAACAGCATATAAAAAAGCCTAATTGTAAAAACAATTAGGCTTTTTTTCAAGAACTTTTTTCTTGTACATCTTTAATGAGTACTTCCCTCGGTTTACTACCTTCATAAGGACCTACTACACCATTCATTTCCATGGCATCAATTAAACGAGCCGCTCGCGTATATCCTACTCTAAATCTACGTTGTAACATAGACACAGATGCTGTTTGCATTTCTACGACAAGCTGAATCGCTTCATCGTATAATTCATCTTCTACTTCCCGCTTTGTTTCAGGAACATCTTGCGGAATCATATCCTCTTGATATTGCGCTTTTTGTTGCGCAACAACATATTCTACGACTCTCTCAACTTCATCATCTGATAAAAATGCTCCTTGTACACGAACAGGTTTCGATGCACCAATTGGTATGAACAACATATCTCCACGCCCCAGCAACTTCTCTGCACCACCACCGTCAAGAATCGTTCGAGAGTCTGTTTGGGAAGATACAGCAAATGCAATACGCGATGGAATATTCGCTTTAATAACACCTGTAATAACATCAACTGACGGACGCTGAGTCGCAATAATTAAATGAATACCAGCAGCACGTGCCATTTGAGCTAAACGCATAATCGCATCTTCTACATCAGAAGATGCAACCATCATTAAATCAGCTAACTCGTCCACAATCACTACAATATATGGTAATTCTGGTTGTTTCGCTTCCGATTGGCTATTATGCTCTTTAATATGATCGTTATACCCTTCAATGTTACGCGTACCGCTATGCGCGAATAATTCATAACGACGCTCCATTTCACTCACAACTTTCTTCAAAGCCTGTGACGCTTTTTTCGGATCAGTTACAACTGGCGTTAATAAATGCGGAACACCGTTATATACATTTAACTCTACCATTTTCGGATCAATCATCATTAATTTTACTTCATGCGGTTTCGCACGCATTAAAATACTTACAATAATTCCATTAATACATACACTCTTTCCGCTACCAGTCGCACCAGCTACTAATAAATGGGGCATTTTATTTAAACGTGCCAATACAGCCTCTCCTGTAATATCACGTCCAAGACCAATTAATAACTTCTCTTCTGGGTGGTTATTCGCCTTTGAATCAAGAACTTCTCTGAGCGTTACCATAGAAACTTCTGAATTCGGAACCTCAATCCCAACAGCTGATTTCCCGGGAATAGGTGCTTCAATACGAATGTCTTTCGCTGCTAAAGCAAGCGCTAAATCATCACTTAAACTAACAATTTTGCTTACTTTTACTCCCATATCAGGATACACTTCATACTTCGTAACTGCGGGACCTCTATGTACTTTTGTTACTTTCGCTTTCACACCAAAACTTTGGAATGTACGTTCCAATTTACGAGCATTTTCATAAATTTCCGCATTTTCATTTGTAACTTGCTTATTTTTTGGAAACTTTAATATATCAAGCGAAGGAAGCTTATAATCTTTATTTTCCACATTAGAAAATTGCATAGGAGGTGTTTTCGTTTCACCTTCTAGCGATTCAACTATTTTTTCTCCTCGTTTCTTTTGAGGTTGCTCTTCTGGTGTAGCCGGAACTGCCTCTTCAATAAACGGAGGAGTGATTAAATCATTTTCATTTTCTTTTATCTGCTTTTCCGCCTCTTCACTTACTGGATAATTCTCAGTAAAATTTGAAATAATTGGCGGACCGATTTCTATCTCTTCTACTGGCTCAATAGCCTCTTCTCGTTCGGCAACTCGTTCACGCCTCGTACTTCTTGTTGTTTTTTTCTTTTCAGTTTGCTCAGCGACCCTTTTAGATCTCCAATCTTTATAATCCCCTTGCATTACTTCGAATTGACTTCTAAGAATTCGCCCTACAGGAGCCAGCACTTCTCCAATATGTTTATTTGTTATACACAGTATCCCGAGAATAACTAAAATAATGCCAATGATATATGCTCCTACTTCGTCAAATAAGAAATAACACGTTGCGAACATAAGCGCACCGAACATACCACCACCTAAATGAACACTATCTGGGCCCTTTTTCATTTCAAGGAAGAAGTAATCTTTTGTACTAACAATTACAGAAGTATTTTGCACCGCTCCATCTTTCGTAAGAAGATTAAATAATGTAATATGACTAAACATTAATATTGCTAATACAATTAAATAAACACCTATTAGCCGTTTATTTAAAAGGTTTGGCCATCCACGCTTTATAACAAAAGCAACAGATAAAGCTATTACACCTAAAACACCAATTATGTACCACTCACCAAAGAAGAAGCGAAAAAATAACACAAACGATTTCCCTACTACACCTAGCTGTAAAATCGTAATAATCGAAAGTGCAAAAAGAGTCAACCCGACGATTTCATAATACAAAGTTGGCTTTATCGTACGCCTTGCTTTTGCCTTCGTCCCTCTTTGCTTTTGTTTTGCCATTTCTTCACCTCGTGTTCTAAAAATTAAGTACAACTTCCTAAAAAAAGCTCTACTTATATGTCTTTCTCTCTATTTTTCTGGTCTTTATATCTTCTATTTTTACACTTCTTGTAAAATGTTAAATAAACAGAAGAAAGCAGCCTACTCATGGCTGCTCAACCGTCTTGTTTTTTATATTATACCATAGCTTCTAAACAAAATCCTTCTTTTTGCTAAAAGGTAATTTTCTGTCCAGGCTCAAACTCTAGGTAGTGAGACGGATTCGTACTTAGCACACGTACAATCGAGTAACATTGATTATCCTCCTCAGAGACCATTAATTCCACGCCATTTACATTCACAACTTTTTGACTTTCGCATTGTGAATAATCGGCCGGATATACAAGTTGCTCTGGCATAATTGTATATAAAATCATTGTAGCATTGTCCCTTCTGTCTGATTATCCACACGCGCATCAATTAATTCGTTTAACTTCCGCAGCGCGCCACCAATACCGCCGACATCATCTATAAGACCATACTTCACTGCATCTCCACCTATTACATTCGTCCCAATATCTCGCGTCAAATTCCCTTTTGCAAACATAAGCTCTTTAAAACGATCTTCCGTTACTTTCGAATGCTTTGTCACAAATCGAATGACTCTTTCTTGCATTTTATCCAAATACTCAAATGTTTGCGGCACACCTATAACAAGACCTGTTAAACGAATTGGATGAATTGTCATCGTCGCTGTTTCGGCAATAAATGAATAATCGGTTGAGACCGCAATCGGTACACCAATTGAATGCCCTCCTCCTAAAACAAGAGAGACAGTTGGTTTTGAAAGCGAAGCCACCATTTCAGAAATTGCTAACCCAGCTTCAACGTCACCTCCAACTGTATTTAATATTAAAAGTAAGCCTTCAATTTTCGGATTTTGTTCAATCGCGACAATTTGCGGAATGATGTGCTCATATTTTGTTGTTTTATTTTGTGGCGGCAACTGAATATGACCTTCCACCTGCCCAACAATTGTTAAACAATGAATACGCGATTCATTCATTTGCGGGACATTCGTCTGTCCAAGTTGTTGAATTTTCTCCACTATAGAAGCTTCTTTCGGAATTTCTTTCGGCTCAGCTTCTTTTTCTTCATTTGTATAACGATCACGTTCTGTCATATCGTATCCCCTTTCACTCGTATATAACTATTATTTCTTAAGTTATAAATTTCATTCGATAGGGTTTAAAAAAGAAAAAGATCACCTGTAAAGGTGATCTTCTTTATACTTCCATAATAATCGGTAAAATCATTGGCTTTCTCTTCGTTTCTTCGTACAAGAACTGCCCTAATAATTCACGAATATTTTGTTTTAACATAGACCATTCAATTGAATATTCTTTAATAGATTGTTCAACAATCATACGTACAATATCTGTAGATCGCTCGATCAACGCTTCTGATTCACGTACATATACGAAACCACGTGAAATAATTTCTGGACCAGAGATAATTTTCTTTTCATCTTTACCAAGTGTCACAACAACAACTAAAATTCCATCTTGAGATAACATCTTTCTATCTCGAAGAACAATATTACCAACGTCGCCAACACCTAATCCATCAATTAAAACATTGCCAGCTTGCACTTTACCAACTAAGTTTGCTTCTTCATCGCCAAAAGCAATTACATCGCCTTTTTCTACAATAAAGATATTTTCTCTCGCAATCCCTACATCTTCCGCTAAATATGCATGTGCTTTTTGCATACGGAACTCACCATGTACGGGTACAAAATACTTCGGCTTCATTAAATTTAACATTAGTTTTAACTCTTCTTGGCTACCGTGACCTGAAACGTGTACTTTTCTTTCACCATAATAAATAACCTCAGCCCCAGATCTAAATAACAAGTCAATAATTTTTGATACAGATATTTCATTTCCTGGAATTGGTGAAGCTGCAATAATAACTGTATCACCTTTACGAATTGAAATTTGTTTATGAGCTTGCTTCGCCATTCTAGAAAGGGCTGCCATCGGTTCCCCTTGACTACCTGTCGTTAAAATAGCTACCTTTTTCTCTGGGAAATTGTCTACTTCTTGTAATGAAATAACCATACCTTCTGGAACATCTAAATAACCAAGACGTCTTGCAATGTCTACTACTTTCACCATACTACGTCCTACTACCGCTACTTTTCTTCCTGTTTCAGCAGCCGCATCAAATACTTGTTGAATACGATGTACATTTGATGCAAATGAAGCAACGATAATACGACCTTCTGCACCGTAGAACACTTTAGAAATTTCTACACCAACTTCTTTTTCCGAACCTGTGTAGCCTGGACGCTCAGCGTTTGTACTATCAGATAATAAGCAAAGTACGCCTTCATTTCCGATTTGCGCCATTTTCCCAAGATCTGCTCCATTATTTCCAATTGGAGTTTGATCAAATTTAAAGTCCCCTGTATACACTACAGCACCTTTTGATGTATGGAAACAAACACCAACAGAATCCGGAATACTATGTGTCGTTCCAAAGAATGACACCGTTGTAGTATTAAAATCTACTGTTGAATTTGAATCGATTGTTTTTAAGTCTACACGGCCTAACATGCCCGCTTCGCCAAGTTTTTCTTGTATAAGTCCTACTGTTAATTTCGTTGCATACACTGGAATAGATAATTTACGAAGTACATAAACAATTCCACCAATATGATCTTCATGACCGTGAGTAATAAATAAACCTTTTACTCGCTCTTGATTTTCCACTAAGTATGTAATATCAGGAATAACGATATCAATTCCAAACATTTCATCTCCTGGGAACATTAATCCTGCATCTACAATAAAGATTTCAGAATCAATTTCAACACAGTACATGTTTTTCCCGATTTCACCTACTCCACCAAGAGCAAATACTTTAACAGACTCATTCTCTTTTCTCTTCATGTTGTTGCCTGGTTTAAAAATCTTGCAAACACTGATTTCACTAAAATTGTAGAGACACCAGGGGAAACTCTACAACCACCATATATTCACCGTCCAAGACGAATGTCCTTACCGTTATGCGATATCATGTCCTTGTTTATTTTTTAAACCAGGTTTCACCTCTCTTTCATTATATAAATCAAATATCTTATTCGATATGATATGAAAATTTCATTGAATCATAATTTTTCCCAATTTTGCTAAGCATACCCGTACTAAGCTACTTAGCCATATTATACCTGATACAAGAAATAGAACACAAGTTAAATTATGCGAAAGACAAGAGAAGACATTAAAATGAGGTTATAATTTACGAGGGTGAAATTCATATCATCTTTATTATTTTTCCTACTCCACAAGAGTTTAATGGAAAAATATTCATGCGATTTCTTTGCATGAATATAAAACTATATGCACTGAAAATGTTTCATAATATATTAACTATGCAATCAGTATATAACTAATTAAATGTTATTTCCCCTTCCCCCTACATCCTATTAACTCTAAGGAATGTTACTACAGTTAGTTAAAAAAATAAAAATGACCTAGTTTCACACTAGGTCATTTTTTATTAACGAGGAATGGATTGCATTACAGATTGTAACGTTACTCTTTCTTCTTCTGTTAATGGAAGAAGCGGTAAACGTACAGAACCTACATCTAATCCCACCATTTGTAACGCTGTTTTCACTGGAGTTGGGCTTGGCGCCATAAATAATGAATCCGTTACTCTTACAAGTAATTGATGTAATTTTTGCGCCTTCTCAAATTCTCCTGCTTGGAACGCTGCAATCATTTCTTGCATTTCGTTTCCAATAACATGAGATGCTACTGAAACGATACCTTTCGCCCCAACTGCCATAGCCGGTAACGTTAAACCGTCATCACCGCTGTATACTGCAAAGTCGTCCGCTGTTTTTTCAATGATTTCTGTCATTGTTAACACATCGCCGCCTGCATCTTTAATCGCAACAATGTTTTCGATTTCTGATAAACGAACAACTGTATCAACGGAGATTTGTACAATAGATCGCCCTGGAACGTTATATAGCATAACCGGAAGTGGCGTGCTTTCAGCAATCGTTTTAAAGTGCTGATACATTCCTTCTTGACTCGGTTTGTTATAATACGGCGCCACTAGCATAACTGCATCAACACCAACTTCTGTTGCCTTTTTAGTTAAGTCAACAGAGGCATGTGTATTATTGCTACCTGTTCCAGCGATTACGGGCACCCTTTTATCGACAACAGTTACGACATGGCGATATAACGCTACTTTTTCTTCTGATGTTAATGTAGGAGATTCACCTGTCGTTCCTCCTACCACAATTGCTGTTGTACCGTTATCAATTAAATAATTTACCAATTTCGTTGTCTTTGCAAAATCGATATTCCCGTTTATATCAAACGGTGTTACCATCGCGGTTGCAATTGTCCCAAAATCTATCATGGTCTCACTCCTTATTGTTCCAGTTGCTTTTCTTTTGAAAGCTCAAACGCACTATGTAATGCATTTACAGCCTCCACTAAATCGGTTTCTTTTACAAGAACCCAAATTGTCGTATGACTATCTGCTGATTGCAGAATTTGAATACCTTTTTCCGCTAAAGCTGTAACGATTTTCGCAGTAACCCCTGGGTATCCTGCCATTCCAGCTCCTACAATAGATACTTTTGCACAATGCTCTGTCACAATTGGCTCATATCCAAGGTTCTTTAATAATTCAACTGCACGACTTGATACATTATCACTCACCGTATAAGCTACTCCAGTAGGTGAAATGTTAATTAAATCGACACTTATTCCTTCATTCGCCATTTCTTTAAACACATGCTGTTGCAAATCATATGCCGTTTCTTTTGCAAGCACTTTAATTTGCGTCACATTTGATACGTGAGCGATACCTGTAACAGGTCGTTCTTCTACATCACGGCCTTTTGTAGCACCATCAGATGCTGAAATAAGCGTACCTTCACTATCAGAATACGTAGAACGTACACGAAGCGGCACTTTTGCATGCATCGCAATTTCAACTGCACGTGGATGAACGACTTTTGCACCTTGATATGCCATGTTACAAATTTCGTTATACGTTACCGTTTGAAGATGACGTGCATCTTTTACAATACGAGGATCCGCAGTCATAACACCTTCTACATCTGTGAAGATATCAATAAATTCAGCATGAAGCGCAACACCTAATGCTGAAGCTGAAGTATCGCTACCTCCGCGTCCAAGTGTTGTCGTATCACCTTTTTTCGTTTGTCCTTGGAATCCTGTAACGACGATTACATCTACATTTTCTAACTCTTCATGTATGCGATCGCAATTCATTTCAATAATCTTAGCATTCGTAAAATCATCATTTGTTACAAAACCAGCTTGTGCACCATTTAACGCTGCTGCTTTTATACCGTTCTCATTTAGCATGTTAGAGAAGACGATTGCTGAGATTAATTCTCCGCATGATAATAATAAATCTTGCTCACGATTAGAAATGCGAGATTCCTCTTGATTTACAAGACTTAACAAAGTATCAGTTGCATATGGTTCACCTTTACGGCCCATAGCAGATACGACAATAACTACTTTATAACCAGCAGCTAACGATTTTTTTATATGATGAAGCGCATGCTTACGTCCATTTTCATCGCGTACTGATGTGCCACCAAATTTTTGAACAATTATTTTCATATTTTGCACCTTCTCTTAGCCGTTTACACTAATTGTAATTTTACTAAGCGCTCTGCAATTTGAACAGAATTCCATGCAGCGCCTTTTAATAAGTTATCAGATACGACCCAAAGATGGAATCCTTTATCGTTATTTAAATCTTTACGGATTCTTCCAACGAATACTTCGTTTTTACCTACTGCAGTAGCTGGCATTGGATATAACTGCTCTTCTGGATTATCTTGCAGAACAATACCTTCCGCATTTGCAAGTAAGCTCTTTAATTCTGCTACTGTTACGCCTTCTTTTTCTACTTCGATGTAAACAGACTCAGAATGCCCTGATACAACTGGTAAACGTACACATGTTGCCGCTACTTCTAATTCAGGCATATGCATAATTTTTTTCGTTTCATTAATCATTTTCATTTCTTCAAACGTAAATCCATTATCTTGGAACTTATCAATCTGTGGAATCGCATTAAAAGCAATTTGGTAATGTTTTTTGTCACCTGATACAGGTAAAACATTCGCCTTAACTTCTTCGCCATTTAAGATTGCTTGTGATTGTTCATGAAGTTCTTCAATCGCTGCCGCACCAGCACCTGATACAGCTTGATATGTGGAAACGATTACTCGTTTTAAACCATATTGCTGACGAACTGGCTCAAGAGCTACTACCATTTGAATTGTAGAACAGTTCGGATTTGCAATAATACCATTATGTTCTTTTAAGTCGTTTTCATTTACTTCAGGTACAACAAGTGGCACGTTTTCTGTCATACGGAATGCACTTGTATTATCAACAACAATCGCACCGCGCTTTGCTGCTTCTGGCGCTAATTGTTTCGATACAGATCCACCAGCACTAAATAGTGCGATATCTACTCCTTCAAAACTTTCAGGAGTTGCCTCTTGAACTGTAAATTCTTCGCCTTTAAATACAAGTTTCTTACCTGCAGATCGTTTAGATGAAAGTAACGTTAATTTCCCGATTGGAAATTCTCGTTTCTCTAAAGTATTTAACATTTGTTCACCAACTGCGCCGGTTGCTCCAACTACAGCGACATGAAAAGTTTTTTGCTTTTCCATCACTATGCCCCTTTCTAGATACCAATCCTTCTATAACTTAGAATTAGAAGGAGCATAAAATGCCCCTCCCAATCTTAATAACGTTAATTTTATCATATTCTACAGTAAGAATGATGGTTTCATCAAAAATTGTCCGTTTTTTTTCGTTTTTTAATTCATATATCTGAATTTTTCTACAACAACAGGTTGCAATTGCTTCCCTTGCAATGCTTCTAATACTGTATCTTCAAGTAACTCCATACGAGCTACCATTGAGTTCGGTTTTTTCTCTGGTGCATCTTGGCCGAATGGGACGAAGTAGATGTTTTTTGTAGCCATTAGGCGCATGAGGTTGACGCCAACAGGGTGATGACAATATAAACATTTCTTTTTTCTTCTATTATATACTCATTTCACAGCCTGTAAATTTTTTTCATTTCCAAGCATGTATATCATATTCTTAATTAATACAATAAGCGAATCCAACGGTAAAGATGAAGAATTTATATATCTTATTTATATAATTTATGTTATGGTTCCATATGTTAATTAATTGCAATATTTTTTAAAAGGAGTATACATAATGAAAAAAAAGAAACTAATATGTTTAGCACTTCCAATCATGTTATTAGGGGTAGGTTGTAGTACATCGAAAGACCACCCAAAAGCTAGTGCAACTAAAGAAAGTACAGTTAAAGAGGATACAGTGAAGGAAACTCCAGTTAAGGAGAATTCAATGCAAGTAGCAGTAGATTATAAAACTTCTGTACTTGACTTAAGTAAAGAGTTAGAAAAAGCTATGAATGAACTTTCTACGATAGTTAATAAAGATAGTACTTTAAGTGTTTCAAAAGATAGTTACAAAAACGCACTACTATACTTAAGTAACGTAACGAAGAAGTATGATGATTTGAAACCAAGTCATGATCCAGCCTATAAACAAGAAGAAGCTCATACACTTATTTTAGAATCGATGAAGACTATGCAAGATGCAATCAACATTCAGTATTTTAGCTTAGATAATCTAGCAAGTGAAGAGTTTGCAAAAGGGCTAGATTTAATGAATAAGGCTTCTAACAAGTATATGGAAGCAATGGGTAAACTATAACAAGAGGCATTCAAAGAGATGGAAGAACCATCGAGTATAACATTTTGGAATGGTACATCTACTAAAATAAAGCATCTAATTTTTAATAGAATAGAGTATACACCAGGAGGATAATTAACATGAAGAAATTTATCGTAGCAGGATTAGCATTAGGGCTTTTAGCTGGATGTGGTTCTACAGATAGCAAAAGTGAAGCTAAAGACAATACAGCACAAAGTAGCACAGAAGCTAGCAATAAAAAAACAAGTAAGTATCCTTTCCCTAAAGATGCAACACCAGTTGGAGAAGGACGAATAACAGTTAATACACCAGCAGGAAACTCTGAGAATGGAAATGCACCTGTTTTATTTGCAGATAAAAACACAATCATGGATCAAATTGGTTTAGATTATGCTAACTTCCAAGGTGACAAACAAACATTTGTTTACGTTGATAAAATGTTTAATATGACTACTCAAGTTGGTGAATTAACACAATCAACTTTCTCATTAGAGGAAGATACATTAAAACCAGGAGTACATACAGTTACAGCGGTTCAATTTGAAAATGATGATCCAAAAGGTAAAGTATTAAATTTCATTGAATCTAAATACGAAGTTAAAGAAAAGAAATAATACATACTTAATATATAATTTCTTTTAGGGGGCATCTTCATGAAAGTTGTACGCTCTATATTTAAAGGCTTTCGCTTAATAGGTTTAATTGTAAAGCCGGTACTTAAAGCATTAACTAAAAGTAAATTTTAAATTTCATAAAAATAAAAATCCCCTTCTGCATATGAGTGCACAAGGGGATTTTTCTCTTATTCTATTTATTCTACAGACATTGAGTATAAATATAAAAATAAGAAACGGTGTATATTTACACTAACATTTATAAATATGAAAATCAAGATATAATTACCTACCTATAGAATCAGATAATAATTTTTATTCATATAACTATTCTTTTGTATTATTTCAAATACTCGTACCACCAGCTTCTTTCGTCCATCCAAGCTGTAATTTTATCAAGTTCACCATTTGGTAAAACTTCAGTTTGTAAATATGCTAAACCAGTTAATGGATCAGAGACAACTTTCCCTTTTGTTCCACGCTCATTCATAGCGTTTACGACTTCCTGGACCAATGAAATGCCAAAACCACCAGATTTAACATATTGATAGCCAACATTAGCAATAGCTTGTTCTGGCTGTTTCTCTTCTGTAAACCAAGCTAACGATTTGCTACCAATTAGAGAATTCAAATCACACTTGCCGATACCAGGTACATTACCAGTTTCAGAGTACTGCCAAATATCACAAGGGTATGCTGGTTTATTCCCTCCATAGCGTGGAATCCATACGAAATCACAATTAACATTTGCCATTCCGAATGGAGCATACATATGATGGCCAACATATAAACCAACTTTTTTAGCACCTAATCGGCGTAATTCATTGATAAATGCTTGTGTACCAGCTCGCATATCATTCATTGTTTTAACTTCAACATCCGCCACCCAGACTGTCGCATTCTTATCACCGCGATTCCAGAAATCACGAGCTTCTACTTTTGCATCTTCTATAGAAACAAAACGACAGAATGCATAGTTACCAAACGGAACGTCATGCTGCTTCATAGCTTGTACATAGCCTTTATACAATGGATCTACATAATTTGAACCATCCTGCACACGAGCAATTATAAAGTCTAAATGTTGTTTTGCTATAGGCCAATTAATATTACCATTCCATTTTGAAATATCTACAATATAGCCCATTATTTATCGTCTCCTTCACTATTAACATCATGATCAGACCAAATCCCTAATGCAATACCAACTGACAGTAAATAAGGCGCTAATTCATCTAAAAAGCTTTTAGCCTCTGGCACACCAAATTTCGTAAATAAAAATCCAAGTAAAGAAAAAACCGCAACCCATGTTTTCCAGTTGCGGAATCGTTTTGTGATATTCTCTTTTGACATACTACATGCCACCTTTCATTAGTAATCCTAATAATCCAGCTACAATTGCTCCAATAATGATACGAAGAATCCATGTAGTATTGGCGCTAATTTTATCGAGAAGTTTATTTATACTTACTATATCCTTTTCGTTGACAGTGGTACGCGTCTCTAAATTGCGGATATCACGCTGCATATCCTTTTGATCTGACTTAATTTGTTGGATCTCTTGCTTTAAATCTTGAATTTCTTGCATTGGTTCAGCTCCTTTTCTAAAAATTAAAAAGCCTGCTATAAGCACGCTTTGATTTGTTTTAAAAGTCGTATTTTATTCAGAATAATTTTTTTTTTTAAAATCCCCCTTATAATGTGTTATTGTACCGTGTTATTTGTTATCGTTTAAAGTAGAAAGCGGGTGTGCATATGGAAGGGATAATTTTTCTTCTAATAATCTTCATTGTATGCTTTATATTACTAGTATTCATGAAGATTTTTGGTAGGAAGAAACAAGCTAACAAATCTATTGAAAAAGAATTAAAAAATCATTCCTCAATACAAGAAAATGGTAATCATAACGATTCAGGAACAAATACTAATGATGCTGAAGCTAGCTGGATGAATGCCGTAATGACAACCTCAGTTATTACAGCGTCTATGAAAAGTGATCAGGATCATTCGGAAGGTAATAATCACGATTCGAATTCAGCGAATCATGACAACGCAGATTCACAGGATTAATTTAACTTAGTGATTTAATCGACATCAAGAGTAACGTTTTTTAAATCACTTTTTATTAATCTTAATCCTTTGTTCTTTTACAAAGATAACTTACCCTGCATCAAATCCGCTCGTTAATATTTAGAGCCCATATACATTACACTTACAGTCGCCTTTTCTTTATACTCAGTACATGTTCCTATCGTGTCATCATAAAACCCCGAACATAAACTTTTTCGCCTTTTTCTAAAAATAAAAAAGCATGTTATCGCACACTTCTCTCTAAAAGCCGTATTTTATATAGTTTTACATTCTTAATTTTATTACCACCAAAAATTAATCAACCAATCTTTATGATGATGGATACATCTTAATAAGATCTTAATCCAGCCAAAAAACGATATCCAGAGGATAATAGAAAATGCACTTCCCCAGAGCAAACCTACAAAGAAATTACCTTCTTTCTTCATATTAATTCTCCTATTATTTTCATAAGTGATTTACCGTAGAATATCTTAATGCTGTGTACTAGCGGTGTATTTATTGTGAAATAAAAAAGATATACATGATGTGAATTTATCAAGAAATTTTCAGTACAGCATAACCGTAATTGTTAGCAATATTAAAAGTAACCCCTTCTGTATCCACAATGTCATTAAGTAGCGTAAGTTCCTTTTGGAGAACCCCTTGCCAATGATGACACCTTTGTATCAACATAAGTTTTATCCGTTTTATCAGCTAATTGTGAAGCGACACCACTCACATTATTAGACAAAATCCCAATTTGATTCGTATTTTCAGTTGATTTTGCTAAAGCTGATTCTGCTACTTCTTTTGAAGCAATAATAGACGGAATGTCTTGTTTCCCTAATTCTAATAACTCATCAAACATTTGAAACTCATTTGTAGATTCAATCGAATCATTTGATACAATTGAAGAACGTACTTTAAAACTGAAACCATAAGTGCTTGCACGTTTTTTCGTTCCCTCCTCTACTCGTTCAATAGAAATTTCATCATTAACTTCTCCAGCTCTTACAAGGGTTTGTGTCGTTAATAAAACTTTGATTTTTCCTTTTGCTTTATCTAAAATCTCAATTTCTTTATCTTGAAACACGACGGTTTTATCTGGTTTTTTAAAATAGACAATGATTTTATCTGTATCATTTAAAGGTAATGCTTTTTCATCTTCAGTAATATTAAAGATAAGTTCTGAAATGTTTAAATTGTTTTGGGAAAATTCTATATTAGAATGACTAATAGATTTTAGTGTATCTACATTTCATATGATTGTGGCTTCATTATTTGCTCTCCTTTTAATCAAAATAAAAAGCCTGCTTATGCACGCTTGTCTTGTTTCTTAAATCATAAAATTAGTAACCATATGCACGGTAACACTAGTGCCGCTAGGGAGATTATTAGCAAATATATTCCCACTTGCTTGCACAGTTATTTCGCATGGAGCTGTTACATCTCCAATAGCAATACCCGAAAAGGCAACATCTTGTGGTGGACGAAACCCAACAGGAAGAGTTGCAAATGGTGTAACATTTTTAGGATTTCGTATGGATCCAATTACATTAACGATTTCACCATTTCTTTTATATTTCGGGATTCTATCGGCTACATTTGTAACACCTGTTGTATTTAAAGTTGCCCAGTCGGTATCTACGCTTTGTTTAACTGTACCTTCTACTATAAACTTTTTCGTTTTAACTTGTACTTCATCCATAGTAGAACCATTGAAACCAGTTAAAAGTAAATTTCTAGACTTGTTATCTAACGTTCCGCTCTGGATATAGTTCACATCATTAGTCATTAAGAACCTCATGCTCCCTAATGCATTTGCGACAAGTAAAGGAGCATCATTTCCAGTATGTTCAATACTAAGAGGACCAGACATGCTATCTCCTATTTTACGAACAAGCTGATTTGCATTAATAGATGCTACTAAATCAGTAATTTTTTTATTTGTATCATCGATTATTTTCAGATATCCAACCACACTCTCAAGTGCTTTATCAAAATCAGAAATATAGTTTTCTATCTGAATGTTCCCTTCTCTTGCATCTCTTTTTAAGGAAATCCGAATATCTGGCGTACTCATTCGTTCTGTATTGTTTTTCTCTAAAACAAAATATGCTGTCCAATCGCCCGAAATGGAAACAGATTCATCCGATAATACATATTCAAATACCCCATTGTTTGCATCGATTACTTTAGCATCTTTTCTAATTAGTTCACCAGTATATCGTGTAGCCTCGTATTTAATTGTGTATCCTGTTAAGACAACAATTTTACCGTTTTCTTTTAAATTTACAGTAAGTTTCAAACCATTCTTATCGTTCTGGCGAGATCGAATTGTTTTTGTAAACACTGGATCAGCCAAATCTATATCGATTATTTCATTTCTCATTAATTCATCTCCCTTCTACAGCTTACTTTTAACGTACCTATTTGGTCTTCTAGTGCGCTTTGTTCTACCTCTACGCTTTACATTGCCCTTGAGTTTTAAAGGCTCTAATTCTTCGAGTCTAGCATCTGTTTTTGTTACGTATTCCTGGAAAGCCTTAGTCACTTGTGAAAGCATCCCATATAGACCTACACCTGTTTCTTCAGATTCGTTCGGAATGACTATACCATAATGGGCAGGGATGTCATTTGTCGTTAAAGTGGGTTCTCCTTCTTTACGATCCATCCGCATTTCATATAGTTTCGGCATATCTAATTTGAGGTTATATTGTTTTATATCCCAATCCATTACTTTTTCTAACACATCAAATTTAATATCACGTATGTTCGTTTTATATTTAGCTTGTGAAGATACTTTAAAATCCGCCGCTATTATTCCACCATAGAATGAACCTGTACCAGATTTAACTTGAAGATACCCATTCTCATAATTTGAATTACGTAGCATACAATATTGCATGATAAGATCCGTGTCTCCGCCAGAAGAAGTATCAATAGACAGAAGTCTTTTTCCGTTTTTGTGATAGTAAAATCTTTGTCCAGTAGTGAAATGCATATTTCCATTTGTGGCTTCAGCGATAAAATCATTTTTTGCTTTTGCTGCAAAGTTCGTACCAGCTTGTAGGTTCATATATGACAATTGAGATTCAAGTTGCAAATATTCTTCTGCTTTTAAGACTAAATCTCCATTTTGACCAAATTTAATAACGGAGGGAAAATACAAATCAGTACTACTGCCACCTACATAACCTCGTGTAATTCCTATCCCTGCCCCTTTAGGGTAAATATTTGAATACTGATAAAGTGCAAGTGCTCCTTGTGAAGCTGTATCGTCATTGTCTCCACCTAAAAGTAAAGTGGGTTGTAATTCATTCCTTGAATTTTTGTAATACCCTAAAAACATACGAGTAATATTATTTTCCATAATTCGCATGAATTGTTTGGATATACTTACATAGTTTTTAGAATCATCCGATCTTAAAGTAGTACCACTAATTTCTCCACCCTTAATTAAATCACCAAAAAGCGTACCAGCTGTTATAAAATCAGCAACAATCCGCCCATCATATGTAATGGCAGTTTCATAGGGGCCTTTAACTCCTGTGGAAGAATACCCCAATCCGTTGATATTCCACTGCCAAACTTTTGAAGCGGTCATTTCTGACTTGGTATCCATAATTAAAATACGATCAGGATAAATCCTAACATGTCCGCCAAATCCAGAGTTAATAAGGTTTGTCGCATTTTCCTTTGCTGCATCTAATATAGAACCAGGCATATCCTTTAATTCATCATGCATTTGATCTACTTTACCAGCCATATCAGTAAAGTTTTCTTTAAAGTTACCAGTGGTTAAATTTATATATTCTTTCTTTATTGGATCATATTTATAAGCAATAACCTTTGATTGGATATCAATACCGTCTTCTTTATGTTGAACTGTAACAATGTCCCCCATATATACACGCTGTAAAATAGCATAATCTTTATACTCTTCTGTTTGAGATAGTTCTTGAAACTCAACTTTATATGTTCCTTTTGGTTGATCTACTTTTTGAATTGTGAACATATCTTTAGCGGCTTGTCGTAGTAATCTATACGCCTCTTCTAACGGAACTGCATCTTCATCGTCAGCATTTTCACCAATAGCTGCTTTAATATGTTGAAACTCAACCACTCTAATTTTAGGATGAGGATACTTATTTATAAGTGGGCTATCCACATACCTTTCTGGTAAAAACAGTCCATCGAATCCCTGTGGCATGATTCTAGTAATCGGGCTTTTCCAATCCACATTACCTTCATAGCCTAGTAAATCCTTTTTATGCTGAATAACAACACCACGATCCATACCGCGACTTTTAAGCATTTTAACATCAAAATTATCTCGTTTTAATTCTCCGCCCCACCGATTGATAAAAGAATTATCCAAACTCGTATCTAACATTGCTTCAACTGGATTTTTCCTTACAATACGTGCACTTGCTATTGTTGGAATATCAGAGTAAAAAGTAAAAGGATGTTTATATTGGCATCCTGTTGATAAACGGCTCATTGCAGCATTACCGTTTGTGGTCTGGATGAATATATCTTCTATTAAATTCTCTGTTAGATCATAAAAGATGTGATAGCATTGTACAGTTAGCTCTCCCATACTTGGTTTAGGGTTCACAACACGAAATAACTGATCACCGTCTGGCGTGGGAACTTTAACGATACTCATACCATCAATATCAACTCCGTAAGGAGCAAATAAAGGATAACTAAATGTAAATGAAAATAAACCGTTGAGTTCTTCCTCAACAGTTGCATTGTAAATATTCTTATCCAGAATACCAATCCCATTATGAGTAAAATCAGTCTCATCTGGTTTATATAGTGTAATGTTACTCATTTATATCTCCACCTTGGTTCAACTATGATTTTAGTAACTGATTCAGACCATGAAATTGTATTTGTTCCAGGTTTAAAAAGCGGAAATTCTCCTATCATTTTAGAATTCATTGATGTTGTACCAACATATGCTTCTAACAAATCTGAATCGATGGTGACGGAATAAGCCACTCCTTTTATTCGGAACGATACATCATTAATCGTAATCGTTACATCGCCACCTCCATAAATCACTAGTTTTGGAGCAGATTCTATTGTTCCAGGATTTAAAAGATTTTCTGGTTTTGTTAATACAATTGGCACTGTTGTAACATGTTCAAAAGGATCAAGTGTAAATTCCACTTCAAACTCTCCATGTTCTTCAATATCATTAACGATATCCCCGATTTTTACATGTTTTATTTTCCGGTACACTTCATCATCAGTAAAAAACAGTGTTTCTCCATTAATAAATAATGATTTCACACGTCTTATTAATGGTTTTATGTTTTCATTTTCAAGCAAGTTGAATTTGACTTTAAGAGGGACATCTTTATAAGCCCCTTTCTTTGTAAGTGAACCGTGTCTACCAGGGACAATTATGTGCTCTATTTCTTGTTCGGCGGTTGGAATAACTGGACGGCCTACTATATATACGCCGAAACTACTTACTAATTCATTATCAATTCCCATGTCCAGCAATTTAATTCCTCCCTATCCCTATTTTTGCATTACGTCCCCTTTGAGCAAGAACACTATCAATCTCTTCGCCCATTAGTTTAATATCCCTATCATTCCTTACAACTGGATTATTAATATTGATAATTGTTGGATCTTTTGACATAGTTGCTGCAATACCTTCACCAATTGCTCCTAATGTCTTTTTATTAAGGGGAAGTACTCCTTCTGGTCCCGCTTCACCAGCACCTTGTAAATTCCCACCGTTCATACCGAAGATAGTTGGTCTAGTGAAAATACCACCTTTAGCACGCCATTGAACATTAAGACCAGACGGATACGTAATGTCTTTCCCTAAAACGTTTTTCGTACTAGTTTCCAAACTAAAGTGCGGCATTTTCGGCATTTCAGGTTTAGGAATTTTCAACTTCAAATTATCAAAGAATCCTTTGATTTTATCAATGAATCCCTTCACCTTATCAACGGCTTCCTTTATTGGATCAATAATAAATTTCTTCGCCGCTTCAAACTTTTCTTGTGCTGCGTTTTTTACGGAATCAAATTTTTCTTTAGCTGAGTTATATAAATCCGTAAATTTTTGCTTGGCTTGATTATACGTTTCAGTTACTGGATCAATCACATATTTCTTCACCAAATTCCACGCTGTAAGCGTATAGGATTTTATTTTTTCCCAATTTCCTAATATCCAATTTGCTAAATCATTGAGCTTTTCTTTAGCTGTATTATAAGCTTCCTGGATCGGTTGGATAATATATTGCTTGCATAAAGCCCAGGCAATTTGTGTTGCTAATTTCACCATTTCCCATTTTTCACTTAACCAGCTAACCAATTCGCCAATTTGCTTACTCATCCAGTCGTACATTGCTTTCATGGGATCAATAATATATTTAGATATTAAAGCCCAGGCAATTTGCGCCCCTACCTGTATTAATAACCACCCTGCTTCTAGAATAGTAGAAACCGCGGAAATAATAGGATCTAAGATTATAAGAATAGTATTCCACGTTTCCTGCCAAGCTTGAGACAATGCCCCCCATAATTCGGATGCTGTTGTAACAAGGTTCGACCACCAAGAAGATGCTGTTTCAACAATACCAGACCACAATTCACTAAAAAATTGAGAAAATGGATCGAAGAAACTATGTGCCATTTCTAAAAATGAAGCCCAGGCCTCAGAAAAATAAGAAACTGTAGAAGACCAAGCATCTTCGCAAATTTGAACTATACCAGACCACAATTCACCAAGCCAATCTTTAAATTGTGACCACTTTTCAGAAAGCCAATCAGTTATGGCACCCCAATTTTGTATCGCCCAAATAACACCAGCTATAACAGCTGATATACCAGCAATAACAAGGATAACAGTACCAATTGTTGTACCAAGTGCTATACAGGATATAACAACAGCTGCAATTACGGGGGCTAAAAGACCAAATAGAGCAGTCAAGGCTCCACCGATATATACAAAATTTTGAATTGGTTCTGGTAATTTGGTAAACCATTCAACTACAGATTTAACACCTTCTACTACTGGAGGTAATACAGTTGTTGCAAGTTCAAGCAGTTTTAATCCTAATGGTTCAAAAGCTGCTTGTGTTTCACGTAGCATACTTTGGAAGTTTTGTCCGAAGGATTCTTCTTGGAGCTTTTTCATTTCATCCATACGTCCATTTACATCACCGAGACCACCGTTTACATCAGTAAGTCCTAGTACAGCTTTCGCTCCCATGTCTTCCCAACGAGTGGCGAACAAGCCAACACCAATTTGATTTTGTTTTACTTTGTCGTCCATGCTTCCCAAATCGCCTATTACAGCTTTGAACACATCAGCGGCGGTTGCTTTACCATTGTTAAAAGCTTCCCAAACGCCTTGAGTCTCTTTTGAAAGCCCAGCAAAAGCATCTGCAGTTCCTTTTGAACCGTCCTGTACTTTCTTTCCGAATTCAGCAACTGTGTCATTGATATAATCCAAATTATAAGCGCCGTCACGCGTTCCGTTTGCTAAAATTGTAAACATTTCATCCGCTGTGAATCCAGCCTGTTTGAAGAGCGGAACATATTCTGAAAGGTTGTCAAAAAGCTCGTCTGAATAATTCAATCCTGCTTGTGCACCAGCTGCAAGTAAATCGAATGTTTCTTGTGTAGTTAAATTAAATTGGCTCATTAATTGTCCTGCACCACGAGTTGCTTCGTTTAAATCCACATCATATATTTTAGCAAGTGTTAAAACGTCCTCCGATGCCATTTGTAGTTCTTCATATGGAACATCCCTCATGTTTTGATAGACTTTTATAAGCGCATTATCTACCTCTTCAAGACTTTCACCGAACCCCTTTTTCCATGCATCCTTCGCAATATTACCAAGGTTTTCAGCACCTTTTGCACTTAAACCTAATGAAGCTTGAATTTTCCTTTGAGAATTATCAAAATCTATTGCTATACTTGCAGCTGCCTTACCAAGTTCAATAATTTTTTCAGAAACGCCTTGTAACACTTGAGTAGCTTCTAACAAATTATTTAAATCTAATTTCTTTCCGATCTGTTCCATACCATCGGATGCTTGATTACCACTACGCCCAACACTCTCAAGAGAATTTTCAAATTGCTTTAATGTTGTTTTCGCTTGATTTAATTTTGCTTCAAGTTGCTGTACCTCTGTAGAATTTTCACCATAAACACGCTTTGCTGTGCTTAATTGTTGCTCTAAATTGTGTACAACTCTATCCGTCATTTCCATTTGCTGACGTAATTGTTTTTGTGCCAATTCTAATTTATCAGCTTCACTGGCATTTTGACCTAACTCAGCATTTTGAAGCTTAAACGAACTTGTTAATCTCTTTTGTTCAGCTTCAAGTCTTTTTGCATTCTCTTGTAAATCACCTAAGGTTCCACGTGCTTCTCTAGCTTCAATTGCCTGATCAGAAAGACCTTCATTGACCCTTTTCATCGCATTACTAAGTGAGGTTTCAGCACGTTCAGCATCTAAAAGTTTCCCGTACATTTTATTTAATTGTTCTGCAGTTGTATTTGTATCTTTGGACATTGCTTGATATTCAGAACGTAACATTTCTGTACGCTTTTTAGCGGCTTCCATTTGGATTTCAAGTTTTTTCTTTTCAGCTGCTAGCTTATCCGTCATAGTAGCATCTTGGCCCATTGCGGAAATATGATTCTTATATTCTTTTGCTGCATTATTCATGACCATGTTGATTTGCTTCAATGTCTGAGCATACTGAACTTGACCATCCATTTTGAAATTAAGAACAACATTTCTTTCTTTATTCCCTGTCATATTCTCACCTCATTTCTTAGTAATACGGAGTTTGATCTAATGTATAAATTTGTTTTGGCTGTTCCTCTACCAATGAATCAGGATGGTTATATCTAAGATGCATAATGTATTGCTTTAAGAAATGATTGGGTGTGATCTTCCAAAAATCATTCATACTTAAACCCAGTAATGTGTTACCAACATAAAAATAAAAATCCCAGTCCAATTCGGACTGAGATTCCTTGGTAAACACATTTTTTACTTTTTTTCATCTTTCTTTAACTTCTCCATATCGGAGCTTTGGAAGTTTTGATTGTTAAAAATATCTAATGCTGATTGGAAAACATGCTGCAAATCAGATAGAGGAATAGAAGATTCTACTTCTTGCGGAGTACATTCCGTCCCTGCACTTCTCATCATCCCATAGATCAGCGTATACATGAGTTTTGTTTCTTTAGTTCCTACAACTACCGAACCTGCTTTTAACATGTCATGTAGTTCTTTCTCAAATATATGATACTCTTTCCCGTATGCTTCTTGGATATAAGCAAAAGAAGTCATTGAGAAAATAACAGGGATCTGTACACCCTGTATCTTAATTGTATTTCTATTTATATTAACGTTAACTAAATCACTTAAACGTGCCATTTACATTATCCCCCTACTGTCCTGTACTTGTTCCCAATGTATTTAATTGAGATTCATCACAAATAACTTGTTTCATAAAGTCTTTAATTTTAACGCCTGTTGCGGTATCACGAACTTCTGAAAAATCTACTTCTGTTACATCATTAAACAATAACGGGGTTGCTTCCATTACTAACGATTGGTCTTTAACCTCTGCTTCTTCTGTTGTTGTCGCAAATTTTTCCTCTGCTGGTGTAATTTGAACACGAGGATACCAACGACCCACACGAGAACCGTCAGATAATGGAGCGACAAACCCTAAAGCGAACATTGGAAATTCTTTTACCGTCGCTTTATTAAATACCACGCCTTTTTTCGCAACATATCCATAAATTGCATCTTTAACAACCTGTGGTAATGCTGCAAAACTTAAAGATAATGTGTATTTACTATTTTTACTTGCATTTACAAGTAGTTTATTACTTGCCCATTTTTGAACTGTCGTACTATTTCCTGCAATCCCAAGTTCGGTAATGATGTCCATTATATAAATATCTTTTTCGTATGTTGGAATTGCGAGATTTGTATCTTTTCCGCCAATCATCATTGCAATATATAATGATTCAATACCAACTGGATATAATAATTCCTGCGCTTTTGTTGTCGTTGTCGTTGCCATTTATATCATCCTTCCATCTTATCTATTATTTTTTCTGCTAAAATATCGGCTACTTTGTCACCCTCTGCATCAAATGTGTTTTGAGAGAAATGTAAACCTTTCACACGACCTCTTCCATTCGCTTTTTTATGACCATGTTCAGCTAAATACCAATACCAAGCTTTATCTTCAAATTCCACAGAAACACGATCATTTTTTATAACGACTTTTAAGCTATTTTTTAAATGAGTTCTTTTGTTCTTGTTTGAGCGTTTAATATTTGCTTTTAATTTTGATGCAAAATATTTAGCCGCTTCCTCTAATACATCCATTTCTACTTTCTTATTAACTCTAAGCAACGTATTAATATCTTCTAAAGCATCAGCAAACCCATTATTGTTAGCAGCCATTAATTAATACACCTCACCGATGTTATGAATTGCGTTACAGTGTCATCATTCTCATCATAGGGAATGCCAAAAAATGAAGCATATTCAACTCCATTTTCATTAAAAATTGCTGTTAATGGTTCATAATCTTTCTCAGTGCCATTTGTAATTACTGCAATTTGATATAAAGGCATTGATTTAAGAACTTTAGATGATGCTCGTTTATGCGTTTCATTCACAAATTCATACACAATGTAAGGGTAATCTGTCTTTGTTGGAGCATTATCACGATAAACAGGAATTCCTGACTGTTTCATGAGATTTCTTAATTGCTGAAAATTAATTTGCATATGACAAATTCAACTCCATAATTCGTTCCTCTTCACGAACATAAATTCTTTCGATGTTATAAATCTTATCTTTGATTTTGATACGGTAATCTTTCTGGTTTTCTTCAATTTCTCGATCTAAACGGACTTCAATCTTTTTCATGACTTCATTTCCATCTTGACGGCTAAAATGCTTGTCCGTAACTGTTACACCAATATTGTTATATTTGATGTTTCTCTCAAATGGATATCCCATCACTACACGGTCTGTTTCTGTATCAATTATTTCACCAAGTTTTAATAAATCAGCTAACCATCTTAACTTATTTGTCTGTCTCTTGGGCATTGTAAACCTCCTGAATAAAGAAAGGTGTCATTGCATCAAGTGCCTGTCCTAGTTCCTTTTCAGCAATACGATATTCATAAAAAATACCTGCACACATAATAACAAGATATTCTTCTTGCTTACCTGTTGCATTTTGAACATATCTTTGACCTTGTTTTATATAAAAAGGGAGCATGGATTCTTCCATGCCCTCTTCCCAATGAATATGTTCTTTCAGTTTATTTACTAAAGAATATTCCATATTAAACACCTATCTTTTAAACTTTTTTCAGACCTACTTCATAGCGATAAACAGCTGGTTCAAATGGAGAATATACTAATTGTCCATCTAATAAGTTATAAATTTGGAAGCCGACTTTATTCGTTCCACTAAACTTCTCAATTAATTTTTGTAATTCCATTGCACCAATAACATCTTGAATATGGAATGCTTTGAAATCACCAAAATAGAATACTGGTTTAGTTGGATCAGTACCGTTTGCTGCATCTGTAAAATCTACATTATGCCCTAGTAATTTGTAACCAACACCATCTGGAGCTTGATATAACAATGGACGACCTGTTGTATCTGTCATACCTTCTAAAACTGTTAATGCTGCACGGTTAATTAACCACATTGATTTTTTTAGAACTTCTGTAACTGGTTGTCCTTTTACTTTAACTAACTGTTGGTATAGTTTTTGAGAATAACCTGCTGCATTAATATCAATAACTTCTGATTCGTAATATTTCACAGCTTTTTTAGCTAATGCATCTGGATTTTCATTACTTGCATCATTTCCGTTAAACATATAGTTTGTTTCTTTACGTACATACGCCTTTTTCAACTCATCGATAACAATTTGTTCAATTGGCGCACCTGTCATTTTTAATAACTTTTTAGTTACAGTAGCAAGTGCATCAAATTCTGCTGGGCTTAATAAAATTTCATCAAATTCAATTCCTGTTTCTGCGATTTCATCAGATGCACCACGTTCTTTTTTACGTACATTTGCATCAGCTTTCTTTACAAGAACAGGATATTTTACATCCCCTGCTGTACGATGAACTGAACCATATTTACGTAGTAAATTTTCTTCTTGAGCATAAGTAATGATTTCACTTGCAATAACTTCTGGAATAGTTACTGATCCATTACCTGCTTCAATACCTAAAGCACGTGCTTCTGTTTCTGTGATTCTACCAACTACAAAATTAGCGAATGCTGAACGGATCTCATTCTCTTTTACTTTAGTAGTTTTATGACCACGAGTTGAAAGACCTGAATTAATGGCTGCCATTGCTGCATTTCGTTGTTCTGGTGTTATACCTGTTCGGTTTTCACCCTCTCCATTGTTACCAGAACGCCCTTCATCACCACTTGAACCATCGTCACCAGTTCCACCTTCATCGCCGTTAGAACCAGCTTCTCCTTCACCTGCTCCTTCGTCTCCACCTTCATCATCTAGATTTGCTAACGCATCAGCAACATCTTGTAATTCATTATTAATTTCATCAATTTGTTCTTGAATTGCTGGTAAATCTTCTGCTCGTAATTCTGGATTCTCTACTTGCGTACGGAATTCTGTTAGTCTTTCTTTATTTCGTTTTTGTAGTGCTAATAATAATTGACGGTTCATCTATTTTTCCTCCAATAACTGATCTATTTGTTTTAACATCTTAGTTCTTTGTTCTACTTCACTATCAATTTCTTTACTTCTAAGTGATACTTCTGTATCTTCATAAGCTGGAATTGATACAACGGATACTTCATATAATTCAACTTCATGGATTGTTCTCAATGCTGGTTCAACGGTATAGTCCCATGTCTCTTCTGTTGCACGGAATCCAAATGAACATTGATTAATGTCACCACGTTTCATACTTTTAACTAAATCATTAGCATAAGTTGTATCAGGCATATCCACTTCAAATTTCAATCCATGATTATCTTCTGATAATCGTAAAGTTCCGCTTTTTGTTCTTCCTAAAACATTGTTCCAATCATGATTAATCAAAGCCCTGATATCATTATTTTCTGAAATAGCTTTACTAAAGGCACCTGGAGCAATTATTTCTGTAAACCAATCGCTGATATTAGTTGGTGAATTGAAAATAGCTGCATAACCACTAATTACATTTGGTTCTTCATTAATCGCATCTCTTGTTTGAAAACTGGTGATGTTAAATGTCCGAATTTCCTTTTTCTTTGTCATTTCCATCACCTCCCTTCAAGCTATCATCAGTAGCTTTTTTCTCGCCTATTTTTGATAAGTCATTTGAAATATAGATAGCTTGTGATTCAGGTGTATTTTGTTTAGGGAATCCAAGTATTTCGGCAACATTATCTGGCGAAGTAATACCGGTACGCACAATGTTGTAACCAATATTTGTTTTTGTACTGTAAGTAACAAAATCAAGAATATTAATTTTGAATTTAATACGCTTATCCGAATTTTTTCCGAAAAAAAGAAGACTCAAATGGTCTTCAAAGTTTTTCATTATTGGTCTAACTGCCTTGTTATGCAAATACAACATTGCCTTCTCAATATCTTCTTTAATTAGAGCTGTGTATGTATCCACATTTATTCCTAAAAACTTACCTAAATCTTTTTTATATACATTTAGATAGGCTAGGGTTTTATCATCTTCTATAGGGCTTTTAAGCGTTTCTATCTCATATCCTTTACCCAGAGGAATCATCTTTACAGACCTTGCTTCATCAATTGATTCTAATTGATCTAAAATAGCTTTAATTAATAATGACTGTGCACCATTTTTAGGATTAATATGTGAATCCATTTTCAATAGAAAGGCTAGCAAACCACCTTTTTTATATTTGTCAGTTAAGACCTTTTCAGCACTCATAACACCTTCAAGCGTATCCTTACCTAATTCAAGAATACCTTTCCCTTTTAGATGATCTGAACCGATATTTTTTACATGACGAACCATAAATGAAGGAATCTTCACACCATTAACTCGAAAATGCTCAATTAACTTATCATCTAGTTCAGTATAAACATTTGATGCAAGATGCAATTGATCACCGTCAAGAACTGGGAAAACTTCACCTTGAAGTAAATACACATTTGTCATTAATTTAATGAATTCAGATTGTGTTAAGTAATTGTTAGGATCCCTTAATACTTTAAGAGAAAAATCATTCTTTAATTCTTGACCCTCTTTATCTTCTACAATGATTTCCGCTAACATCATCTGATTACTTATATCCTGTAGTAGTTCATATACATCCGATGATTCTAAAATATTATCAGCATTTGCATAGCTCCCACCATAACGAACAGTGTTGTTAAATATATCATCAAGAAAACCACGTTTTTCAATTTGACGGTACAAATAACTTGAAACCCTACTTCTTATCCCCATATTTTCACCGCCTTTCTATCTATAAATTTCATTAATCAATTCGTCCATTCCCTCTTCTCCTACATCGTCCATAATCATCATAGTTTCTTTATGAGCAACTAAAAAAGCAACAAATCCATCAATCTTCTTTTTGGACTGTCGCTTACTTGGTGCTTTCATTCCGTTAAGATTTGTAACTACTACAACATTAAGTGCGCAATAAACAAATAAAGGATTGTCGGTAATCAAACGCTTTTCATAAATTAGTATTTCTGAATCATCCAGCATTGCATTCATAACGTTTGGATACTGATTTACTGCGATACATTCTAAACCGAGGTTTTCAAGCTTCTCTATTAACTTTTGTGACATCGCTGGATCATAGTTTATTTGTTGTACATCATATAAATTCATACATTCAACGATATATTCCATCACTTGATCTTGGTCAATCATTTTCCCATCACAAAACGTTGCAAAACCACGTTCAACCATATCAGTATATGGAACATTATCTTCTTTTTCTTTAAAATCAATATTTTCATTGGGAAGGAAATACATCTGTTTGACTTTCAAAATTGAATTCCCTTCTTCATCATGTGAAGGGAAGTTTAAACTTACACATGTTAAATCTGTTGTTTTAGATAAATCCAATCCTAAATAACAAGTTTCACCTGTAAGATCACCCAAATATTCCACAAGAACATGCTGTACTTGATCATGCTCAAAATAATTATCAGCACCATTTACGAATACATTTAAATGTTTAGAAAGAAATTCAGCTTTTGAATGTGCGGATTGCTTTGCCTTTTTGAATTCAATTTCAAGTTGTTCCATTGTAACGGAAACACCAATATTCGGGTTAACCATTTCCCAAACTTTACGATCTTCCCAATCATAATTTTTATTTGGCTCCCAAATTGCAACAAACAAAGAATCATCATCATCATTTTCAAGAACAAGTTTCGCATATTTATAAACACGCATACCTACAGATGAAGCACCTTTACCAGCCGTTGAAATATTAAGCATCATTGGTTGCTCACGAGAAATCTGTGCTGACTTCAAATTGTCGTACATATCCATATTTTCTTGTGCATGAAGTTCATCATTCAACACAAAATAAGGGTTCTTCCCTTCAAGACCCTTAG
Source organism: Bacillus nitratireducens (assembly GCF_036320425.1). NCBI lineage: Bacteria > Bacillati > Bacillota > Bacilli > Caryophanales > Bacillaceae > Bacillus > Bacillus nitratireducens. Next base: position 376,036 of record NZ_JAUMJO010000002.1, on the reverse strand, counting down.
TATTTTTCGTTAATACTTTGAATTTATTTTGATATGCAATTCCATTGATGTTATATCGATACATAGCACCACTTACAGTACCGTTAACACCTTTATAAATTTGCGTGGGACTTGCTAAAGGTTCTGAGTTTTCTATTGCTTGTGCGATTGGTTCGGCTGCATTTTGCGCCTGTTCATAGTCAGATGCCGCACAATAACAATCTGCTCCAAGTTCAAGTTCTCCATACATAGCATAGAGCAATGCACCTGCTGCAATAATTGTTTTTCCGTTCTTCTTTGGTACTTGGACATAGGATTCACGAATAACACGAACGGTCTTACCTTTTTCATTTTTATGATACCAGCCATACATATTCGCAAAAACAAACATTTCCCAAAGCTCTAACTCCATCAATTGACCTGCAAGTGGACCTTTAACATGACGGATGAACGACTGAACGAAATCCAGCATTTCATTTGCTCGATCTACATCAAACCACATATCTTTACGCTTTTTCCACTTCTTATAACGCTCTACAGCAAGAATGATCGATTTAGGATATTTCTTTTTATTACGTATGACGTTATTTGCGTATTTATCAGCATAGTTAACGCCTGGTGTAATAATCATTTAGATTTCCGCCATTTATTCCGATGAGCTGCCAATTCATCTTTTGGTTCACTAGATTGATTATTCTCTGCACTTTTAGGCGTTTTTTGTACACTTTTTCCTTTATTCTTCATTCCTAGAGCATCCAGCATTTTATTCTTTTTATCATTCCAAGTTTCAACTTGTTGGGCAAGCGGATGTTTCATTTCATTTGTTGCTCCTGCCCTGTTCTTATGCGTTTTTATAGCTGCAAAACCATCTAATTTCCATTCATCAAACATAGATTTATAAATGATAAAAGCATCTAAATAATTATCAATTAATGGTTCTAAAGAAGGTGTGAAAAGTTCCTCTTCAGTCAATAATTTTATGATTCTATTTCGCTCTTCATCCCTTGCGACATCTAACATTTCCAGCTTTTTCTTCTTTGACATTCGAGCCATTTTCACACCCCCCTTCATTTTTAAAAAATGGTGCAACTATTGATGTGCCCCCTATGCTACCTATCCTCCCCAGAGGAGAAATTTTAATTTTTGATAGGGGGGCTTCCGAAATAACTTGGAAAAACTTTTTTTGGTTTATCTTCATTTTCTTCGATTGTATGACAAACTGGACAAAGTAATCTCAAGTTATTCTCTTCTAATTTAAGAGTTGGATCTTCTTTGATTGGTATTACATGATGAACATGAGCACGCCTACCAAAGACGAACCTTCCACATCGTTGACAGCAGCCGTTCTCTCTTTCGTATACCTTTGACCTAACATACTTCCATGCATCAGTACGATAAAATGGTTTGTTCTCATGATGATAGATATTCTTCTTGTCCTTCTTTTTCCTTGGTGGCTTATTGCGTTTATGCTCTTCACAATATCTTCCCTTACTTATCTTGTTACGGCAGCCGTTAAAGTCACAGTACTTCATGATAGTAATTCAATGATGTCTTCTTTCTTTTTAACATCGGCTGGAATCTCAATGTCTAACTCATCAGCATACTCACGTAACTCTTTCACAGTCTTGTTACTCAAGATAAGTTCAGTACCTGATTCACCAATTACTTGTCCCTCATTGTTTGCAGTGTAATATCCACCTGTTGCTAATTCTTTATCAGCAATCATACTCTCAGGATTAACAGTTACTTCGAATCCTGGTTCTTCACCAGTCGGAACAAATAGACTCTTCTTCTTTTCATTATCCCAATACTCTGTACCTGATATTGTTTTTCTGATTTCAGTAATCATTTACATTCACTCTCCTGTTTATTTTAAATAGCCTTTTCATATCTTACAAAATAACCCTATTTTTGAAAATTAATTAAATCCATAAAGATTTTATATACTCATAGTGCAATAATAAAAGATAGAAAGGAGGTGACATCGTGCATGCTATTAACAATTTATTCATGCGTTCAGTTCACTTCTTTTATGAACATTTTATCTTATACTTAATCGCCCTAGCTCTTAATGCAACATTCAGTGTTATGCTCATGGATTTTACTCATGATATCCCTACTAGTAAAGGAGCAATTGGCTACCTATTTACTAATCCTGAATATATTATCACCTCAATCCTACTTTCATCTAGTATTGGATTGGTATGGATAATACTTTCGTTTTTACCACTTGCGATTGCTTATGATAGTACAGATAAACTTGCTAAATTGGTTAGAATTTTTCTGGTGGCTATTGGAGTTGCTTTAACAATTACAGGATTCATGTTTATTTGCCGAGCAATCAGCTTTTTCGGTCTCTTAATTATTGGTGGTCTTATGGTATTCTTTGCCCTAAAAGCGATATCAGAAGATTAATAATCATCTTATTCAAAAATACTCAAAAGTAATTTATTCCTTATAATACCTTTTGGGTATTTCTTTTTATCTACCGCCTATGTAATTTTCACATAATAAAGATTTATAGATTAACAATTTGTTCTAGCTCTTATTAATCTAATTCCTTAACTTCCTTCGCTTTGATGAATTGAATCATAAGCAGTAAACAAATTGTCACTCCTACACAATATCCAATGAAGCAACCTAACCAAAACATTCAATCACTCCTTACTTTCCTTAGCTACCTTCAAGAACTCTTTCAATCCATCCACGACTTCTTTGTTATTCTCTACAAGCTCACCTTTAACGTAGATATCTCCATTACTTTTCAAGGATACAATCTCTTGCTCACCAACTTTTAAAATGATACTGTCATGCGTTGTATCTCTTGCCAACTTATTCAATTCTCCATCATGCAACGTTAGATTCATCTCTACACCACCTATGTAATTTGTGCATAATAAAAAGCACTCCATAGGGAATGCTTTAATACATAACTATTAAACTTATAATCCTAACTTTTCACCAAAAATTTCTTTTAAATATTCTTCTAAAATATTCGTGTCAAATTTTCTTTCCGACTTTGTACTATACGGTTCTCCATCTCTAACAATAATTTGTTCTATCATTCCAGAATTTCTTTTAATGTCTAAAGTATTACTTTCTATATTTACACTGATTTCAAAGCACGTATCATCTATAGTGATTGATACCGTTTCCCCAGACATAATAATAAATTGATATTTTGGATTCTTCACAGTTCCAATTTCTTGTTTAATCTCATAGAAAAAATCAAAAAGCTCTTTATGTGCATCTATAATAATTTTTTCATCCAAATCTTCTCCTAGATATACCTTTGCTCGTTTTGCAAATTCAGTTTTAAAACTCATGCTCTCAACAACCCTTCTACAATTAATATTGGAATTATAAACCAATATAATTGTAGCATAAGTAGAATGTGGCTTCCTATTAAAACTATTAATAAAAGAGCAACCATGCATCAGTTGCCCTTTCGTCAAAATCTTATGTTATTACTATAATTACGGTAAATGAATTTTTACACCTCTTTCAATCGCCGATAATACACCACTCTCCTGTAGTTGCTTACCTTTATCTCAGAGTCAGCGATTGAAAGAAGAGCAAAAACTCTTCCTAATAACGGTATCATTCAATCAGTACCATCTGCTGGTTTCGGATTTTATCTGCCATCATTATAGATCGTTTAGACAAAATATAAAGGAATCTTTGTGAGTTGTGTTTTCCGCCACTTCTCACAATACAAATATATCACGTTAACTCCAAAACAACCGGCACATTTACTGCCAAAAAGCGGTCACGACTCTGCCATGTTTTTAATTAATTGTTGCTTTAATTCTGTTTAATAATTTTTGGTATAATTCGTTTTCTGTTGACCACTTAATATGACTAAATTGTCTAGTATCAAAATGAATATCTTTAAAATCGTCATCTTTACATGTCCATATAACAGTCTTACCTAGTCCCATCGCATAACCAGCTTCGAAATAAACTCCACCTCTGTGTCCGGTAAAATCTGCAATTACAAATTTACTTTGTCTTATTTTGACTATAATTTCATCAGTTATGTCATTATTATGTTCCGCTTCTTCAATTCTGATAGGCTGGTATCCTGCCTCTTTTATAGCTTTTGTGATTGCATTCTTATATGGACTATCCATTTTTGGACTAAACGACATCGCGACAAATGCCTGCTTAGTATCCGCTTCTCTTCCTTTTTCTAATTCTGCAATACGATTCCACCCTTTCGCTGTAACTGTAATATGTGCAGGGAAATCTGCTGCCGATAGCTTAGATATCTCAATCAGTTCGTCCTGAAATAGTTGGTTCGCTATATATTTCATTTCCAACAAGTGAACACTCTGTACAAAAAATAGAGATTTATCTGATTCACGAATATATACTGGGTCACCTGGAAATTTGGACAATTTAGCTAAGTTTATTAATGACTCATCCAACCTATCAGAAGCACTATCTGGATATTCACTTAATAGATCCTCTAAAAGATAAATAGGATACGGAAATTCTGAAAGATTTTTATCTGGTCGATTAAGAAAAATCATTATTTTCCCCATCCCTCTAATGGCTCTCTTTCTTAAAATTGCAGAAAGTTTTCTCTTCTGCTCTACATTTAATTCAAATCTCGCTTCTTCAGCCATGGAAAATGTACCACAATTCTCACATTTATATTGCTCTACACGTCCTCCTCCCACTCCCACTAATCGTTGTTCCTCAATAGAGTTTTGACAAACCGGACATCTTTCACTCATCACAATCACTACTTTCTTTTTTATAGCATAATCTTAACATATAAATAATTGACTTACCCATATCTTATATTGTGTGTAACTGACCCTATTGCTGAATCCCTTGCTGTCATTGATTTCATTTAACTTTCCCTTTTGAGTTACACAGTACGAAATTTATGAGTAACTGTATAGATTTAAAAGAAAAAAGCAATGCTTAGATTTTAAATCTAGTCATTGCTTTATCCATAGCATCTTGGTTTACACCTATATAACGTAACGTGACCTTCTCTGACGAGTGATTGAATATCTCCATTAGTAATGCTATGTTTTTCGTTTGCATGTACATGTGATAACCGTACGTCTTTCTTAATGTATGTGTGCCTATTTCATCTAATCCAAACTCTGCTGCCGCTCCGCTTAATATCTTATATGCCATGCTACGACCAATAGGACGATTCTTACCCTGCCTACTTTGTAATAGATACTCATTGTCTTCTCTTTCTTCAATAAACCATTTAAGTTCTCTTTTTAGTGCTGCGGTAATTTGTATTCGTTTCTGTTTCCCTGTTTTCTTTTCCCTCATAGATATATGACTACCTTTAACATCCCCTACTTTTAATTTCAAAATATCGGATATTCTGAGACCTGTATTAATGCCCATAATGAAGAGAATGTAATTACGTAAGCTCTTTTCCTTAAAATACTCTTTTAGCTGCTGTATTTCTTCTGGATCACGTATTGGCTGAACAAAATTCATTATTCATTACCTCCAGTCTCTTCTGTCTCGTAAACTTCTAATCCAAGTGCAAAAGCGAGCTTATAAAATGCTTTAGACTTCCAACGTCGATAAGTACGCTCTGACATTCCGATTTCGTTATAAACCATGTAATCACATACATCCTCTTCTTCTAAATAACGTTTATAAATAATATCCCTTTGGATAATTCCTGCACGTCCGTTTCCTAATCGATTTAGAAATTGATCAATACGTAATGACATCCTTTCAAGCCATTCTTCTCGTTTACTTTGTTGAATATTTGCTATGGCAACATCTTCTAATGGCTTACCAACTGCATGTGTAGGACCGTGTTCACGCATTTCATAAGAAGGAGTGACTTTCATTTCTTTACGCATCATCCCAAATTGCCTATGTATACGTACACTTTCCAACACACCTTCTAATTCCTCTTGTGTTGCCGTTCTATCAATTTTTGGTAAGAAAGATAATTGTTTAGTCATGTAAGACCACTCCTTTTTATTTTTTGATTACTTTTGTCTTAAAGCTCCACGTCTACGTTCATAACGTGGTCCGCGAATCCCCATTAAATCTTCAATTTCACGAGTGCTTAATTTCTCTTTTTGTTTTTTCTTGTTTTTCTTTTTCGCTTGTTTTGATTGCTTATTCCACTCACGCAATTGATCCCTTAGCACCTTCATTTCCCTATCTCCCTTTTCAAAATAAAAAGGACACCTATTCCTAAAACAGCTGTATTGCTGCTCTAAAAATTGGTGTCCTCTAGTTTTCTAGCCGGACTATATTCAGTTTCTTTTCATTTTAAAATACCAGCTTGTACAAAAATGTTTCTCCAAGCATTTTTAACTCTATATTGTTCAAAGAATTTCGCACGTCGAGCAATAGCTTTTCTAGTTTTCCTTTTCTTTAATTTAGACATTTCTCTTAACCTCACTTTCTTCTAAAAGGATTATTTTGTTCAGTTTTATTTACGCGAATAAATTCATAAGATTTACATATTTCAAAAACTTTCCATGTAATTACATATATTTTTCTTTTAAATTTGTTACCTCCGTCATACAATAAAAATGAAATTTCATATTTTTGGAATTTCATTAAACGAATTTTATTAACAGAGCAGGAGGAAAACTCAATGAACAGTCTTTACGACAGAAGACCTAGTAGCACTTTAACTGTAATTATCGGTATCTTTTTAATTCTTATTGCTTACGTAGGTTTGGCTTATACTAGTCTACCATTCAGTTTTACATTTATAGCTCTTGCTGGCGTCATTGCCCTATATTTAAACTATGGTACATACGGAATTAAGTCGGCGTTTAGTCCCCTCCAAAAAGGAGCAATTAAATTTATTTTAATTGGTTACATATGGAATGCAGTCCAAAGCTCACTTGTTGCAGTAGTAATCACATATGGTTTTGACTTTCCGGTTGCTGCTAACGGAGCGACTAATATTTTTGTAGACAACACACCTGCTCAATTCATCTATAACGCTATAGATATTATATTTAGTTTAATCGGTGAAGAATGTTTCGTTTTAATTCCATCTATACTAGCAATTTACTTTTTGAAAAAACATGGAGTAAATGAGAAACGATCAATGATTATTGTTACAATTATTGGAGCATTCTTTTTTGGTTTGGCACATTATTCTACATATAACGGTAACCTCGTTCAAATTTTCTTTGTTATTGGTTTAGCTAGATTGCCACTTAACTGGGTTGCATTTAAAGCTAATTCATTATGGGCCAGTTCTATCACACATATCTTATTTGATTTCACACCATTCATAGCAGCATTATTATTTTCTGTCCTACGCTAAAATGATGATTAAGGAGCACTTTATTAAGTGCTCCTTTCGTATTTCAAATACATACAAAATGAAATTTTTGTTATAAATAATGAACTTTCAAAGCTACTGAATTGTAAATGTAAATACACTACTATATTTCTATAAAGGGGCGTTTTTATATGAATCCATATCAAAGAATACCTTTAATAATTATTATTTTAATACCACTCTTTTTCTTAACTGTCACTCTAGTAACTGGTCGATGGAGTTTCTTTTTTTTGAGCCTACTGCCTAGTTTCATAAGTGGGATAACAGCTTTCATCGCTTTTCAAAGATCAAACCAGTAGACAAAACACTTTGCAAAGAGTGCCTTTACAAGGCGCTCTTTTTTTAACATATACTTACCAAATAGCGTTTTTATTAAAAACTCTTCGTAATTCAATAATTCACAATGAGTGTATTTATATTCTCTTTTCAGTTAAAATAAAAAGCATTCAAATAAACGTTTTAGAAAGGATTATAAATGACACGAATTATACTTTTTGATGGAGACTGCAACTTATGTAATCAAAGTGTTCAATTTATTATTAAAAGAGATCCTAAAGGATATTTTAAATTTGCATCACGCCAAAGTAACATAGGTATTCAGTTATTAAATCAATACAACATTAGTGAAACAATAGATAGCGTGGTATTAATTGATAATAATAAGGCTTATACAGAATCAGATGCCATACTGAATATTTGTAGGCACTTAAAAGGAAGTTGCAAATTATTTTTCATCCTTTTTATAATCCCAAAACCTATTCGGAACCTTTATTACAAAAGAATCGCAGAAAATAGATACAAATGGTTTGGCAAACAAAAACAATGTCTTATCCCTAATCCGGATATCAAAAAAAGATTTTTAGAGTAGTTAAAAATATAAATATTCCCATGAATCTCTCTTTGAGAGATTCTATTTTTTTTCAGCAAAATAACGATTTTGTTAAAAATTTTTCACCTTTTAACTGGACAAGCATATGTTATTGTATGGAGACTCTCCACTCATAGAAAACTACCTTTCTTGTCGAAGAGCATATTATATGTGTGCTCTTTTTCGCTTGTTATGAAATAAAGATTTCGTTCATTTTTTGATACATTTATGAAACATTCATGTGTTATCTTCAGTAAGTCCTTTTAAAAACAGAAAGATTTATTATGTAAAAGACCCTAGTCCCCTCTAGGGTTTTTTACGTTCAAATAAGGATTTTGTTTAATTTCCATTAACCGTTTTATCCACTTTACATATAGTAATATCATCCAAGTGAATACACAGGTCGCTCTGGACCAGCCTCCTTGTGTTCCTTGTGTTCCTTGTGTTCCTGTTATAAAGAATCCGTTTATAAACAGCGGGTTCTTTTATTGTTTCTACATAAAATAACTATTTTGTTTTAATTTCTAAAAACATATTTATGAAAATTACTCATATACTTTTACAGGTGTTGTCATTAGCGTCACGGAGTGCTTTGGTCACGCACTCCTATTTTTTTATACAAAATAACGCTTTTGTTATAATTTATGAACATATTTTAGACCTAAAAATCCTTCCGAATATTTTTAGGATAAATTTACCGGGTGAATTAGCAGAAATTTCGTGTTATTCTGAACGTGTTGAATAACCCAATACATTCAACAATGCTCCTAATTGCATACTTAGTATGCAATTACCTATACAGATACCTTAGCTAATACGTCCCCCTAATCGTCGTTTTTGCTAAGGTATCTTTTTATACGCCCTGTGTGCAGGGCTTTTTTATTTCAGTGATGATGCTCTTTTCCCCATCTAATTATCTATGCTTTCAGTCCACTTTCTTAATAAAATTCAAATTTAATTAAAGTAACTGTGTTTTTCGTTCTTCCATACGAATTACTTTTCCACTTTGATATACAAATGATTGTTCACCAAATCCACCTTGAGGTGGTTCTATTAATTGGACTTGACCATTTTTAACAACATATATTCCGTTTATTTTCAAATCTATTTCAGCTGTCATTTCTACAAGATTTTCTTTTCTAATTCCCACCAAGATCACTCCCATATGTTATAATTACTTTGTCGAATAATTATGTCGGGAGCAATCTCGGCTTTTTTATTTGTCTACAAATATCGCACAACATTTTCTGGAACAAATGATTGTTCAAGTGATAAATGGAGTCGTATTGGAATCGGCTCTTTGCTATCCCTTGCTCGCTTACATATCTCTTCAGCTTCTTCCCAATCAAATTGTTTATCCTCCACTCGCTTATAACGCCAAATCCCAATTGTATAATCCTCAAATAATTCGTAACGCTTATCAGGTGCTGTCGTTGGTTTTAATTCATCAATCGCTTTGGCTTGACGTGGTATTTGTACAACCACATCTGCATACCGTAATTTTGAATTCAAACGTTGAATATGAGCTTTCTTAGGATCAAATGATACAACTGGTTCCACGTCAAAAATTGTTAATTGCTTTGGCACTGTTTTTCCCCTCCAATACCTGCAAACTTGCTATTAAAATCCCTTCAAGCTGCGTTAACTTTAGCTGCTCTAATGTTTGTCCATTAATTTCTGATAATCCTATTCCCAATAATTTACGAATAATCGCTAGTTTTCTACGTTCTACTTCCTGCCGTAACAACATGATTAAGCCTCCTGTTGATGATTGAACTTACGCTCTAAATTTACAAACTTACTAAATTCTTTAATGAATGCGAGTTCAACAACACCAACTGGACCATTTCTCTGCTTCGCTAAAATGATTTCTGTAATGTTTTTATTTTCTGTTTCACGGTCATAGTAATCTTCGCGATACAAGAATGCGATTAAATCCGCATCTTGCTCAATTTGACCATTCTCACGTAAGTCTGAGAGTAACGGTCTTTTATCTTGTCTGCTTTCAACAGCACGACTTAACTGCGATAATGCAACTACACATACATTTAGTTCTCGTGCCATAAGTTTCAACTTGCGACTAATCTCCCCAATCTCCTGCATGCGGTTTCCTCTATGCTTCGGATCACCTACAATAAGCTGCAAGTAATCAATTGCGACTAGCACCTTTTTGTCTGGGTATTTGCGCTTTAGTTTCCTAGTCTTTGCGTAAATCTCTTGCATCGCTACATTTGCTTTATCGTATATTTCTAACGGCAAATCGTTTATTAACCCCATTGCTTGGCTAATCTTTTCCCAATCCTTTAAATTACATAGTTTTTTAGGGTTCTTTAATTTCGTAGCATCTATATTTCCAGTACTTGAGATCATCCGCTTAAGTAGCTGTTCTTCTCCCATCTCTAACGAAAAGACGCCTACTGCTGTATTAGAACTCGCTGCATGATAAGCAACGTTTAATACGAAAGCTGTTTTCCCCATCGAAGGACGTGCACCAACAATGATTAGGTCCCCTTCTTGTAGTCCAGCTGTCATTCTGTTCAAATCATCGTAGCCAGTATTTATTCCCGTTAAATCTCCAACATCAACTTGCATTTTTTTATATAAATCAACGAGCGTTTCCTTTAGGTTAAAATCATCTGAATAACCTGTTTCTTCAATTGCGCTTAATTCATCAATCGATGTACTAATAGCGCTCATATCTCTTTCTTGCTGAAGACGATTATATAAATTACCAGCAACCTCTTGAGCATGTCTCATTTTCCAAGCTTCGATAATTAAACCTTCGTGATACGAAAAGTTTTTCGTCGTTGGAACAACTTCGGTTAAGTTTACAAAGAACGCAATACCACCAATTTGATTCATAAAACTGTCTTCAAATTTCCCCATGAGAGCAACAAGATCTATTGGGACTTCTGCATCCTCAAGTTCTCTCATCGCTTTAAAAATCGCTTGATGTGTTGGATTAGAAAACTGCTTTGGCTTCAGTTGGCAATCTTTAATTAAATCGCCTTCTTGAATAATGCTACCTAAAACACTTTGTTCAGCTTCTGCGTTACGAATCATATCGTTACTCATTGAACCATCCACCCATTCTGTTGATTAAGTACTGCAAGCTCTTCATCCGTTGGAATGTTTTGTTCCCATGATTGTTGCTGCTGTATTACATTTTTAGTAGATTCTGATAAGCCTTTTTGTTGATAAGGGGCTTGCGTCTGTTTCTGCACTTTTGTTAATCGCTGAGCACGAAATGCTTTATCAGCTGCCTCAACATCAGTTACTGTTTTAAAGCCTTTAAGATGCCAATCTCTTAAAATCGTATTAACGTAATTCATATTTCTTGTATTTTTCTCTAAAGCGATTTCCATAGCTTTTACAACAAGTTCTGCATTTAAATCATCTACCCATGCATGAATACCATCTGCGATAAAAGGTGTAATCAATCCGAAGTTTTGTTCGTAAAAAGAAATCGGATTAACCTCAACAACTCCTTCCGCGCTTGCGCGTTTTTCTTGTTGTTGTTCTTGTTGTTGTTCTTTTTCTTTTTCTTCTTCTTTTTCTTTTTCTTCTTCCTTGCTAGGGTCTTGGAAGCCCCTTATAAGTCCCTCCAAACGGACTGATAAATACTCCTTAATACGAGGGATTTTAAAATCTTGCCCTCGTTCTAATTGCAAACAAGTTTCATAGAAATCAACTAAAAAATCCTGGTCCTTCACAGATTGAATCTCTTTTAAGACGCACTTTTCAATGTTTACATTTTTAATCGGATTGAATTTCAACCAGTTGATTAAAAACAACTCTTTTGTTTTTTGGTTGTAATTAATTTTTCCATAGTCAGCAAAACGTTCTAATAGCTTCATAACAGTTTCACGATTGTATCCTGTATCAGTTTCAATAATACGAAGTGGAAGCTCATAGATTCCTGATTGAGACGTCTTACTGTTTGTCATCAAATATAAGTAGAAATACTTTTCCTCCGGTGTAAGATCTAAAACAAATGAATCCTGCCAAAATGAAACATGTACTGGTCTATAAACTGCCATATTATTCATCCTCCCGTTTACATATCGCGAATCCGTCCTCTACTCGTAATAAGCGATAATTCTTGTATCCTATTTTGAGATATTGTTTTACTAAGTAAGTTAGGTGTTGCTCTGATATTGCTTGTTGAAATACTTTAGGGTTCAGCAACACTCTATGTGATGATTTATTTAAAAGCATGCAACACACCCCGTTGTTATACGAATACTAATTTGATATAATTACTCCTAAGATCTTTTGCAAAACCATTTATCTATCACTCTGCTAAGTGATAGATTTTTTTATTTTCTGCGTCTTACTAATGAGGCGTTAACTCCTCTTGCTCTTAAATCTTTAATCACTACACGATAACTCATCGATGCCTCATGTTCTTCTTTTGTATCACGAAGCATTTTAAATTCTTTCATACATCGCTCCAGTTCTTCTTCCCAGCGATTTGATTCTTCGATTGATTCTGCATGAAACATGTTATGAACGCATGCAACCATACAATTATGAAGTTTATCCGCAAATGAAAAATCTCCTGGAAGAACTAGATCATGAAGACAATCGTATTTATCGTTCATGAATTACATCCCCTTTCTAATTGAATTGATGCTGTACGCATCGTTACAACCAGAAAGGAACATTGTAGGGGTATCCTTTCTGGTCATAACGACAAGCACAGTGGCTTGTCCAAATGATTTATATAATGTTATAATTGCTTTACGATGTTTTTCAGAGCTACTGTTGTCTAGGCGGTAGCTTTTTCTTTTGCCCATTTATGTTTCAAAATGAATGATGCTTCAATAATTTTGATTCGAATCCCCACTAACTTCTTCTCTTGCTTTAACTCAACTGTTTTTGAATCCTCACCAAGCATTTGTGCTATTTTAATTTCACCAGTTAGTTTTGCATCATAACGAATTAATTCCTTATATTCTCTTAAACTTGGTTTCTTATAATCTACTGTCATTTTTCTTCCTCCTTTACAGCATTTTTGTTAAAGCCATTAAGCTATCCACCGATTGAATAATAACGTTCTCTGACATAGCCTTTTGCAACCAACTTCTTTGTATTTGTTCCATAATGCCAAAATGAACTTGTTCAAGAGCTTGTACTACACACTGAGTAGCTTGGATTGTATCGAAGATTTCTTTTGCATGAACTGCGTATTCATGTTTCTTCTTTTCATCAAGCTTCCATGATCTTGTTGCAACTTGTAAGTTCATGATTTCCTTCGCTGCCGCAATCCCCTCTTCAGCCTGTTTAATGTAGTTCATCAATTGTAGATTTACATCTTGAGTTAAACGTGGATCTGTAGGTGGTAATCCAACACCATAAATATGTTTAATCGCTTGTTGATTCAACTTTGCTCCTGTTGCATGGCACCAATCCATCGCAAGCTCAAATTCTGGTTTAGAAAGTCCAGATTCAATACGGGTTAATCTTTCATGTGTAATACCAAGGTACTTAGATAACCCTTTCTTCGTTTTCAGCTGAACATTATCACAACATTCTCTAGCATTCTGTAATAATTCCCCTATTGCTGAATTGCAGTATATGCTTGTTCCCATATCTGTTCGCCTCCATATTTAGTTTTCAAATGGTTACAATGAATTTAGTACATATGTAACTTGTCTATTATTCATGTAAAAAGAGAGGAACTATTCCTCAATGTTTTCTTTCACTTGTATTTCTTTGATGATGGCCCAACCAGCCTTGTAATATGCTTGACGGATTTTATCAATATCCTTTTGTGATTTTGGCTCAGGAGCCACAACATGGACTTTCGTTTTTCCAAATTCATAAGTCGCCGCATATTCTTCTTGTTGGCTCATGGTGTCACCTCTTGAAGTGCTTTTTATATGTTTATGCGACGGTTCTGTTGGTACTGCCATGTTAGTTGATGGCATTTTCTCACCCCTTTGTACACTATGGTTTACATTTTAGTTAAAAAAGATCCTCTACCCGCTTATTTAAGCGATTCTAATGGCGGCCCCGACACTAGGTTGTACTTTCAAATTTTCAATATTAGATAAATATGGCCTTGATACCTTCGCCTTTTTAGAAAGTGAGTCTTGTGACATATTCAATTGTTTACGAATTTTTGCTACATGGTTCATTCAATCACCACCTATGTATTCATTTGATTACAAAATAAATTGTACTCCATTGAATACACCGCGTCAACCATGAAGTACATTATTTTTTTAGCTTTTTTGTAAACGATAGATTACAATTGTATTCAAGGAGGGACAAGATATGAAAACATTAGGCATGATAATACGTGAATACCGTCAAGAACGTAACCTTTCATTAAGAGAATTTGCTACACGTTGCCAACTAAGCCATTCTTATATAGATAAATTAGAAAAGGGTATAGACCCTCGAAATGGAAAACCTGTTGAGCCAACATTAGCTGTCATTGAGCAAATTGCTAAAGCTATAAATAAAGATAAGACAAATTTATTAGAGGAAATTGGTTATCTTAATAAACCAAACGATATTAAATTATCTCCTAAAGATGAACGTGATATTGCACGTGACTTAGAAAAAACATTAAAGGATTTAGAAAACAGTGATGAAGCGTTAATGTTTGACGGAGAACCAATAGACGACCATACAAAAGAAATGATTCGTATTTCTCTGGAGAACTCAATGCGCATGGCAAAACAATTAGCAAAACAAAAATTCACTCCAAACAAGTATAAAAAAGATTGAACGGAGCGAGAAATGGAAATTAAAGAATATGCACTCAAAATCGCTGAAAAACATGAAACAACAAATCCATTTGAAATTGCTAGACGAAAAAATATTATAGTGTTGTTTGAAGACCTTGGGAATACTCTTGGTTTTTACAACACATACAAACGCTTCAAATTCATTCATGTTAATAATCAAATCGACGAAACTACTCAACGTTTTGTGTGTGCTCATGAACTTGGACATGCCCTATTACACCCAAAAGCAAATACTCCATTTTTAAGAAATAAAACTCTGTATTCTGTAGATCGGTTAGAGATTGAAGCAAATACATTTGCAGTCGAGCTCTTATTAACTGATGAAATGATTTCTGAATATCAAGATACTAATCTATCAATTCAAGAAGTAGCTGAAATCTATGGGATTCCAGAAAATTTTGCTCGTTTAAAAACCTATTAATATGAATTTAAAATACAACTTTATAAGTTAGGAGTTACATAGATGAAAATATTTTTCTCATTTCTATTTGCAATAGCAATGATAGCCACGTTTATTTTACTAATCACATCATTGGTGTTTCGTTTTAAAAAGAAACCAACCACTAAGAAATATTTTAAGCTTACAGGTATAGCTTTTGTTTTATCTATTATTTCATTAATTGTAGTTAACATGAACATGACACCACAAGAAAAACAAGAAATTCTCGCTAAACAAAAAGCTGAAAAAAAGCTAAAAGCCGAAGAGAAACAAAAGGCTACAGAACAAAAAGAAGCTGAAGACAAGCTAAAAGCCGAGGAGAAACAAAAGGATAAAGAGCAAAAAGAAGCTGAAGACAAGCTAAAAGCCGAAGAGAAACAAAAGGCTAAGGAGCAAAAAGAAACTGAAGACAAGCTAAAAGCCGAAGAGAAACAAAAGGCTAAAGAGCAAAAAGAAGCTGAAGACAAGCTAAAAGCCGAAGAGGAACAAAAAGCTAAAGAGCAAAAAGAAGCTGAGGATAAACAAAAAGCTGAAGAAAAAAAATTAGCCGAGGAACAAAAAAAGGCTGAGGATAAACAAAAAGCTGAAGAAAAAAAATTAGCTGAGGAACAAAAAAAGGCTGAGAATAAACAAAAAACTGAAGAAAAAAAATTAGCTGAGGAACAAAAAAAGGCTGAAGAAAAACAAAAAGAATTTGCCTCCTATGCCCAAAACATCAGAGGCGGCAACTTTATTAAAGATATGAAACTTAGCAATAATGAGGCTGAAATTACATTCCATGATTCATTTTCATCCTATAAATCAGCTAACCCCACTATCTTAAATACAGAAGAACAATATAAACAATATTTTTCAACTGGAGATGCTATTGAGAAAATGTTTGTAAGCGAACCTGCTAGATTACTAAGACAGTTTCCAGATTTAAATACAGTAAAAATAACTCTTCCATTCGATGGGAAAACATATAGCACTAGCTTGGATAGAAATTCTTTGAATACATATCTTGGATTTAAGATTGAAGATTTAAAAGTTGAAGACAAGTCTTGGGTCAAAAAGTTTAACGATCCATACGTATATGATAAGACAAAGCGTAAGGCATTCTTTAAGAAATTTGTTACTGTTCAATAATATTTGCTTTAGAGAATCTATCTTTATCCAATATCACTAATATAATTAAAAATAAAAGGCTGATATCCTCACGCCTTTTATTTCTACACAAAAAAGAACGTATGTTTTGTTTCGGACTTAAAAAATATATATTTATTCGTATTATTTTTTATATAATAAATAATACAAAGGAGGTTCTCCCACTATGAAAACCGCAATCTACCTACGCAAATCCCGGGCTGATCTCGAGGCCGAAGCACGAGGCGAAGGTGAAACTTTAGCAAAGCACCGCTCTACCCTGTTGAAAATTGCCAAGGAAATGAACTTAAATGTTTTAGCTGTCCGTGAGGAAATTGTTTCTGGTGAGAGCTTAGTGAAACGCCCTGAAATGTTAGCGCTACTTGAAGAAATTGAAGACAATAAATATGATGTTGTTCTTTGTATGGATATGGACCGTTTAGGTCGTGGTGGTATGAAAGAGCAAGGAATCATTTTAGAGACGTTTAAACGCTCGAATACAAAGATTATGACACCTAGGAAGACTTATGACCTTAATGATGAGTGGGACGAAGAATACAGCGAATTTGAAGCGTTTATGGCACGTAAGGAGCTAAAGATTATTACGAGGCGTATGCAACGCGGTCGTGTTGCCAGTGTAGAGGCTGGAAATTACCTTGGTACACATGCACCATTCGGATATGATATACACCGTTTAAATAAGCGAGAGCGTACTTTAACAATTAATTCAGAAGAAGCTTCTGTTGTAAGAATGATATTTGATTGGTATGCAAATGAGGATATGGGTGCGAGTGCAATTAGGAACAAGTTAAACAATCTTGGCTATAAGAGTAAGTTAGGGAATGAATGGAATCCTTATAGCATCTTGGATATATTAAAAAACAATGTGTACATCGGAAAAGTAACGTGGCAAAAACGAAAAGAAGTAAAACGTCCTGACGCTGTGAAACGTAGCTGTGCAAGACAAGATAAATCAGATTGGATTATTGCTGATGGTAAACATGATCCTATTATCCCAGAAAGTTTGTTTGAGCAAGTACAAGAAAAATTAAATTCGAGGTACCACGTTCCTTACAATACAAATGGAATTAAAAATCCTCTAGCCGGCATTATTAAATGTAGTAAATGTGGTTATAGTATGGTCCAACGTTATCCGAAAAATCGAAAGGAAACAATGGATTGTAAGCACCGTGGTTGCGAAAACAAATCAAGCTATACTGAATTAATCGAGAAGCGTTTACTCGAGGCATTAAAAGAATGGTACATCAATTATAAAGCTGATTTTGAAAAACATAAGCAAGATGACAAGTTAAAAGAAACACAAGTTATTCAAATGAATGAAGCTGCATTACGCAAGCTTGAAAAAGAATTAGTGGATGTCCAAAAACAAAAAAATAATTTACATGATTTATTAGAACGTGGCGTTTACACAGTCGATATGTTTTTAGAACGCTCAAATGTAGTTTCTGATCGCGTTACTGAAATTACTTCCACGATGGAAAACTTAAAGAAAGAAATTAAAACCGAAATTAAGAAGGAAAAAGTCAAGAAAGATACCATACCTCAAGTGGAGCATGTTCTCGACCTGTACTTTAAAACAGATGATCCCAAAAAGAAAAACAGCCTCCTAAAGTCGGTTTTAGAAAAAGCCGTTTATAAGAAAGAAAAGTGGCAAAGGCTTGATGATTTCGAACTTGTGCTTTACCCTAGGCTCCCTCAAGATGGCGACATATAAGCGTTCGCGCTTTGTCGTCACCTTATTGGTGTAATTAGATTAACCCCATTAAGCCCTAAAGCGTCATTCGTCGAAACAGCTAACACAACAGGCTTTCCATTTCTTAGCGTCGCTTTTGCTGCCATTAGTACTGGAGAATCTGTCATTGCATTTGCAAATTTACTCATAGAATTTCCTGTTAGTGGTGCAATCACCATGCAATCTAGTGGAATTTTAGGTCCTAGTGGTTCTGCGCCAACGATTGAATTAATTGCCTTAAAACCTGTTATTTCTTCAATCTTTTTAATCCACTCTTCTCCTTCTCCAAATCTAGTATTTGTTGATTGAACAGTGTAAGAAACAACGGGACGTACTTCTGCTCCCTCAGCAATTAATTTTTCTAAATGAGGCATCACTTCCTCATACGTACAATGTGAACCTGTAAAACCAAATCCTATTCTTTTCCCTTTTAAATTCATTCCCCATTCTCCTTTCTTGCTATTGCACCTTCTGCTAGTAACTGAGAAAGAACGTTCGCTAAAATTTGTCCGGCTGTTTTCGGAGCAACAATACCCGGCAAACCAGGTGCTAACAACGCCTTGACTCCTCTTTTCTCCGCATATCTAAAATCGGTACCGCCTGGTTTCGAAGCTAAATCAATTACTAACGTATGAGCTGGCATTTTTGAAATAACATTCGCTGTCACAACGAGATGCGGAATTGTGTTAATCACAATATCGATATTACCTACTTCTTTTTCTATGTCTTGCATATGAAAAGGAGAAAACATCATTTCTGTAATACGAGCAATATGTTCCGATCGTCTCGCTCCTACTTTGACATGTGCTCCTAATGATTGAAAGGCTCTTGCTACACTCATACCAGTTCTACCAAACCCTAAAACCATTACATTCGATCCATGGATTGTATAATCAGTATGTTGAATAACCATCATTAGTGTACCTTCTACAGTCGGAATAGAGTTATAAATTGCAACATCATCACGATCAAATAATTTTACAAGTTTTCGATTCGTAGTGGATACAAGATTCTCCAAATAAGGTGTTCCGATACCTGAATATATAGTAAAGTGTTCTGGTGTTTTTTCAATTTGCTCTTGCGTAATAGAAACTTTTTCATTTGAAAAAATAGTATCTACTTCTCCTTTGGCATTCGTCCCTGCAACTGGCAAAATAATGGCATCTAAAGCAGCGAAATTTAAATCCTGTATACTTTCTTTTGCTGCCCCAGTGAAGCCATGATCTAGCTGTTCAAACCCTATTAATGAAAGTTTCGCATCTAGTTCAACTAACTTGCGAATTACTTCTAGCTGCCGTGCATCTCCTCCTATGACAGCGATATGCATCTCAGTCAACATTCCCTAATTCACCTTCTTTTTCTTTCATTTATAAGAAAAATGCCTACTTTTTCTTTTTCCTCCACATCATATGTAATGTACGAGTTTGAGGTGATTGAAAAACAAAAAGCACACATGTTTTATCTGCTCTATATAAAAATAAGAAAAAAGACAACCAAAACGGTCATCTTTCATTCTGACTTTGTATGATTTGTAAAATCGCAAATTACCATATCGTGTCCCACTTTCTTAATTTGGTTCCATTCCACCCTCACTTCTTGTTGTTCTCTTTTAAAGCCTCCCCATTTCCCAAGCGGTATTATAAGAGCTTGTATTCGCCCGTCTCGCTCATTAATTTCTACATCTGCGTGACCTAAAACTCCCATTTTTTCCGCTCTTTCTAAATCCACAATCTCTTTACCACTTAATTCACTTAAACGCATGAAATCTCCCCCTTATCTTTTTATAAAAGCCTCCTATAATAAGTACCTATTCTGCATATATAAAAAAAATAACCGTACCTCATATAAATGAGATACGATTATTCTCGAAAAGGAATGAATCATAAAACCAACTAAAGTTTCATTCCTTTTGGTAATTTTCCATCTGGACTAATAAGTGCCGCAGAGAATTCATCTGTAAACATGTTACGAATTAATTCGTCTACATTTTGTTTTGTTACAGTATTTACACTTTCAATTATTTCATCAAGAGAACGATGTTTACGAAGAAGTAATTCGTTTTTACCGTTACGGCTCATACGACTATTCGTACTTTCTAAACTTAACATTAAGTTTCCTTTTAATTGCTCTTTACTATTAACAAGCTCTTTTTCTGTAATACCTGTATTTTTCAACGTATTTAACGTCTCTTGCATTGTTTCATACAGTGTATCTAATTGTTGGCTACCTGTTCCACCGTAAAGCGTTAACATCCCTGTATCTTCATAAGAAGAGTGATAAGAGAATACTGAGTACGCCAATCCACGTTGCTCACGTACTTCTTGGAATAAACGGCTACTCATACTACCGCCTAAAACATTATTTAATACAATTAAGTTATAAATATCTTCGTGTCCCATTTGCAAGCCTTTATATCCTAAGCATAAATGAGCTTGTTCTGTTTCCTTCTTACGTGATACTTTATTGAAATGGAAAATTGGGCTATGTACTTGTTCACGATTTGTTGTGCCTTCGTAATTACCGAAATATTGCTCTACAATTTGTAAAAATGATTCATCAATATTTCCTGCAATTGATACAACTACATTTTCAGGTGTGTAATGATCTTTTATATATTGACGTAACGTATCACCTGTAAATGTTTCAAGTGTTTCTTCTGTTCCTAAAATAGGATATCCAAGCGGATGCGTTTCATATGTTGCTTTCGTTAACATATCATGTACAATATCATCTGGCGCATCTTCGTACATTTTTATTTCTTCACATACAACATTCTTCTCTTTTTTCAGTTCTTCCTCATCAAATGTTGAATTAAAGAACATGTCTGCTAAAACATCTAACGCGTATTTAGCATGCTCATCTAACACCTTTGCATAGTAACATGTATATTCTTTTGAAGTAAAAGCATTTACTTGTCCGCCAATGCTATCAAATGATTCTGCAATTTCTCGCGCGCTACGTGTTTCTGTCCCTTTAAAGAACATGTGCTCTAAAAAGTGCGAAACCCCATTGTTTTTTTCATTTTCATTTCTTGAACCTGCATGGATCCATATACCAATCGCAACTGAGCGTACAGTTGGAATATTCTCCATAACAATTCTTACACCATTTTTACACGTATATTTTTTAATCAAAAACTTTCCTCCTAATGCCAGTTTCTCTAAATAATTGCTATTATTTAATGATAACAAGTTTAAGGATGAATGTCATGCAAATGTATTTAATCTACACGTTTTTCATCCAGTAATTCTGTTATATTCCCTACTTTATATCCTTGTTCCTTCAAATTTTTAATCATAGTTTCTAATGCTTCCGTTGTAGATGAAGTAGGATGCATTAGCACGATAGCACCTGGATGTATTTTCCGCATTACTCTCTGCAATAGCACGCCTGGTTCTGGTCGCTTCCAATCAATTGTATCTACCGTCCACATAATCGTACCCATTTGAAAATCATCCGCTATCTTTACTACCTCATCCCGAAAACTTCCACTTGGAGGAGCAAACCATCTCACCTTTTGATTCGTAGCTACTTCTATCATTTGATTCGTTTTTTGCAATTGCTCTCGTATTTCCTCCGAAGATAACGTTTTCATATTGGGGTGTGTGTAAGAATGATTTCCTACTTCTTGATTCGCATCTACAATCATCTTTGCAAACCTCAAATTTTCTTTCACCCAACGTCCTTCTAAAAAGAAAGTCGCCTTCACATCATGTTTTTTCAATATCTCTAATATACGAGGCAAATACTCATTGCCCCATGCCACATTAATTGTTAATCCCACCATTTTTTTATTTGGGTGCCCTCGATAAATGGGAGCTGGTGGTAAATCTTTTAGATGGACACTCGGTGATACTTCCTTGAATTTAAGTTGTTGTTGATCAAACTTCTTGAGCGTCTTCATATTATTGTAGGATGCTTCTACATCCACTTGTCTTCCATTATATCCTGGTGTCGCTTTCCAAATCTTATCAATCACCGCATTTTGCGGAACAACCTCATACTGTTTTGCTTGTTTTTGAATTTCTTCATACAAACTATCTTGAGCAAAAACGGAATAAGAGCCTAAACCAACATATAAAGAAAATATTAATATGTATGCAAATATACGAACTTTCATATAAACCCTCCCATTAACTATATAAAAAGAAAACCATTTTCTTCTTATCTTTGTTAATTTGAGCGTTATGATGAAAACTATACCTATACTGACATAAAAATATATGCAAATCATGTTTTTTACATAACAAAAAAAGCCAGTTTAACTGGCTTTTACTTATTGCTGCTCTTGTTTATTTTCTTCTTTCGCAGCTTCTTTTTCTTGCTCTTCTTTTAGCAATACTTTTCTAGATAGGTTCACACGACCTTGCTTGTCAATCTCGATAACTTTAACTGTAATTACATCACCGATTTTCACAACGTCTTCTACTTTACCTACACGCTCAAGTGCCAATTCAGAAATGTGGACTAATCCATCTTTACCGCTGAATAATTCAACGAAAGCACCGAATTTCTCAACACGTTTCACTTTTCCTTCGTAGATTTCACCTACTTGTACTTCACGAACGATATCTTCGATAATTTTCTTAGCTTTGTCATTCATTTCTTGATTTATTGAAGAAATGAATACTGTACCATCTTGCTCGATATCAATTTTAACGCCAGTTTCTTCAATAATTTTATTGATTTGTTTACCGCTCGGCCCAATAACGTCACGGATTTTATCTGGGTTAATTGTCATTGTAATGATCTTTGGAGCATACGCTGATAATTCAGTACGTGGCTCTGCAATAACAGATAACATATGATTTAGAATGTGCACACGACCAACTTTCGCCTGTTGTAATGCCTCTTCTAAAATTTCACGAGATAGACCATCGATTTTAATGTCCATTTGCAGTGCAGTTACACCTTTTGCTGTACCTGCTACTTTAAAGTCCATATCACCTAAATGATCTTCCATACCTTGAATATCAGATAAAATTGTGTAATGCTCACCAGTTTTAACTAGACCCATTGCAATACCTGCAACTGGTGCTTTAAGTGGAACACCAGCATCCATCATTGCTAAAGTACTACCACAAATACTTGCTTGTGAAGTAGAACCATTTGATTCTAAAACTTCAGATACAAGACGTACTGTATATGGGAAATCTTTTTCAGATGGAATTACAGGCTCAAGAGCACGTTCTCCTAGTGCACCGTGACCAATTTCACGACGCCCTGGTCCACGCATCGGTCTTGTTTCACCAACACTAAATGATGGGAAATTGTAATGGTGCATAAAGCGTTTTGATTCTTCTACACCAAGACCATCTAAAATTTGTACATCGCCTAATGCACCTAATGTACAAATACTTAGTGCTTGTGTTTGTCCACGTGTGAATAAACCAGAACCGTGTGTACGAGATAAAATACCAACCTCTGATGCTAATGGACGGATTTCGTCACCTTTACGGCCATCTGGGCGGATTTTTTCAACTGTAATAAGACGACGTACTTCTTCTTTTACAATTTTATATAAAATCTCACTTACTTGTCCTAATGTGTCAGCGTCAGCTTCCTGCGCTTCGTAATGTTCAATTACACGCTTTTTCACTTCGTTAATTGCATCTTCACGTGCATGCTTTTCATGTACTTGAATCGCTGAATGCATATCTTTCTCAGCCATTTCACGTACAGCTTGATTAAGATCAGCGTCAACTTCATAAAGTTTTACTGCTAATTTCTCTTTACCTACAGCTTGTACAATCTCTTCTTGGAATGCAATTAGACGTTTAATTTCGTCATGACCGAACATAATCGCTTCTAACATTGTTTCTTCAGGTACTTGATCTGCTCCTGCTTCAACCATGTTAATTGCATCTTTCGTACCAGCTACAACTAGGTGAATATCACTTTGTTCTTGCTGTTCTACTGTTGGATTAATAACGAACTCGCCATTAATACGACCAACTGTTGCACCAGCGATTGGGCCTTCAAATGGAATATCTGAAATCGATAACGCTAATGAAGAACCAAACATAGCTGCCATTTCAGAAGAACAATCTTGATCAACACTCATTACAATGCTGACAACTTGTACTTCGTTACGGAAACCATCTGCGAAAAGTGGACGAATTGGACGGTCGATTAAACGACTTGCCAAAATTGCTTTTTCACTTGGACGGCCTTCACGCTTAATAAAGCCGCCTGGAATTTTTCCGACTGCATATAAACGCTCTTCATAGTTTACTGTAAGTGGGAAGAAATCTACATTTTTTGGCTCTTTTGATGCAGTTGCTGTAGATAGAACTGCTGTGTCGCCATATCTTACTAATACTGCTCCGTTCGCTTGTTTTGCAAGCTGACTTGTTTCAATTGTTAGCTGACGACCAGCTAAATCTATCGAGAAGACTTGCTTTTCCTGACTCATTTAAGTACCCCTCTCAATTTAAAATATTCAATTCTTCTATGTAAATGGATAGTATATCACAATATTCTTTCCTCTAGTATTGCCGAAAATTTAATAAGCTATAAAGAGTAGAAGATATATTTTTACCTAACAAAAAAGCGGGAATATTCCCGCTTCTTTGACTATCGACGTAAGCCAAGCTTTGTGATTAATTCACGGTAACGTGTGATATCGCTATTACGAAGGTAAGTAAGTAAGTTACGACGTTTACCAACCATCTTTAATAGACCACGACGTGAATGATGATCCTTCTTGTGAGTACGTAAGTGCTCGTTTAGAGTGTTAATTTGCTCCGTTAGGACAGCAATTTGAACCTCTGGAGAACCAGTATCAGTCTCATGAGTTCTAAATTGTGCAATGATTTCATTTTTACGCTCTTGTGTTAAAGCCATCCTATTTCACCTCCTATTAATTAAACCCCCAGTTACCTAGCAAGCGTCGGTGAGTCGCAATGCCAAGCAATGGTTGTCATAAAGTACATAACATAGAATACTACTTTTCATTTGAAAAAGCAAGTATATTCTTTGCGCTTGAAAAATATTCTTGGGCGATTTTCTTATCTTTCGCGATTTGTGCTACTAACTCATCAATACCATTAAACTTTTTTTCTTCTCTTATACGCATATGCCACTCCACCGTGACACTTTGATCGTATATATCTTTATTAAATTCAAATAGATGTACTTCAATAGATAATTGGCGCTCATTCTCTTTAAAAGTTGGTTTATATCCAATATTACATACGCCATCGTGCCATTCATCGTGAACTTTCAATCTCACTGCATATACACCTACAGGTGGGAGTAGATATTCATCACTTAAACCTACATTTGCAGTTGGAAAGCCAATTTGGCGTCCACGCTTATCACCGTGCACAACTGTTCCTTCTACCGTATAAGCTCTCCCTAAAATAGATGGAATCTGCTCCATTTCTCCATTTCGAATTAACTTTCGTAATGAAGTAGAACTTACTTTTTCTTCTTGATATTCAACTTTTTCGATCACGGTCTGTGTAAACTCCCCTCTTGCATGAAATGGTAAAGTCTCCATCTTCCCTTTCCCTAAACGTCCATATGAATAATCAAATCCTGCTACTACATGCTTTACGTTTAAATCAATAATATAATCATCTACAAATTGTTGTGGTAATAATCCTGCAAATGATTCATCAAATTTAATAACATATAATATATCGATTCCTAAACTTTCGACTATTTTTTCTTTATCACGCATTGGTGTAATATACTCCACATGCGCTTCCTTTTTCCCTAAAACAACAGATGGATGAGGATAAAATGTCATAACTGCACTTTTATATCCCCGTTCATCCGCTATTTGCTTCGCAGTTCGAATCACACATTGATGTCCTAAATGAATGCCATCAAAAAATCCTAATGCCATTACAGTAGGTGGTAATTCTAATTTATTTTGTTCATGTGGATGAGTTAAATGAATAAGTTTCACGCTTGAATTCACCTTTTTCTGTAATAATCCTTCCGATAATTCATTATAGCTTTAGTTCTTGATTATTCACAAGTACTTTCATTGGCTTTAGCATACCAGGGTGTTTTGGGTGGTGCTCATAAATCGCTAAGCAACAATCATTTTTATCAAATACTGTAATAAATGGTGCTGTTATTTCTAATTCATTCTTTAAGAACATACCATTTTTTATTTTTTCTGCTTGCTTTTCATCTACAACCATTTTCGGAAACTTACTTAACGCTTCGTCAATTGAAATGAAGATAGACTCTACTGTTCCATTTTGCACGTTTTCTTCAATTTCTTCAAATGATATGCAATCTTCTAGTAAAAATTCACCAGATGCTGTTCTTACAAGATGGGACATGTGTGATGGAAAACCAAGTTTTTCACCAATCATTACTGCTAGCGTTCTTACATATGTTCCTTTACTACACGTTACACGGAAACGGAATGAAATGTTTTCCCCTTCAAAAACTTCACGTTCATCAAGTAATACAAATTCGTGAATTGTAATTGTACGAACTGGACGTTCAACCTCTTGACCTGCTCTAGCATATTCGTATAGTTTTTTCCCGTTTACTTTTACAGCTGAAAACATCGGTGGCATTTGTTCAATTGTTCCTGTTAACTTTGCAAGAACATCTTCTACTTCTTTTCGTGTAATAACACGATCTACATTTTTCGTTTCTACAACTTCACCCGAAGCATCTTCAGTCGTCGTAGAAAATCCTAATGTTACTTCACCTTCATACGTTTTCGTCTCACTTGTTAAAAATTGTGCAATTTTCGTTGCTTTACCAACACAAATCGGTAATACGCCCGTTACATCTGGATCTAATGTTCCCGTATGACCAATTCGTTTCTCACGTAAAATCTTCCTTAATTTAAATACACAATCATGTGACGTCATGCCTTTCGGCTTATGTAATAATACTACACCTTCCATATATGTTCACCTCATCATAATTCTTTCATAATAAATATCCAAAACTTATTTTGCATTGAAAAAATGGATAGACATATGTCTATCCATTATTCTTCACGTTTACCTTCTTTATTAATTTCATGTAAAAGTGTATCAATTCGATGACCATATCCGATAGACTCATCAAATTCAAAAGAAATTTCCGGTGTTTTACGAAGACGAATACGTTGGCCAATTTCTGAACGAATGAAGCCTTTTGCCTTCGCTAAACCTTTTAATGTACTTTCTTTCTGTTCTTCATCACCTAAAACAGAAATATATACTGTAGCAATTTGTAAATCTCCACTCACTTGTACATCTGTTACTGTAACAAATCCGACACGTGGATCTTTAATTTTACGACTGATGATGTCGCCTAATTCTTTTTTCATTTGCTCGCCTACACGGTTTGCACGTAATTTCATAATTCTTCACCTCATTCAGTACCATTCCAATTGTGTTATCGTACGTTCAATTTCAGGAAATGAATCGATGTACTCGAGTACACGATTCATTTCTTTTTCACAGATAACACGATTTGAGGATACGGAAACAATTGCAATTTCTGTACGTTGCCATACATCTTGATGCCCTACTTCTGAAACAGCTACGTTATAACGCTGCTTCACACGAGTTAGCACCCTTTGCAAAATTGCTCGTTTCTCTTTTAAAGAATGCACATCGTAAATCATACACTCGAATGAGAGTGAAGCGATAATCATCGCTTCACTTCTTCCATAATGTACGCTTCAATGATGTCCCCTTCTTTAAGATCATTATATCTCTCAATTGTAATACCACACTCATAGTTTTGTGCAACTTCTTTTACGTCGTCTTTGAAACGTTTTAACGTATCAAGTTGTCCTTCGAAGACTACTACGCCATCACGGATAATACGAACGCCACTATCACGTGTAATTTTACCGTCGATTACGTAACAACCTGCGATTGTTCCAACTTTTGTTACTTTGAACGTTTGACGTACTTCCGCTTGACCGATTACTTTTTCTTCGAATTCTGGATCCAGCATACCTTGCATTGCTGATTCGATTTCTTCGATTACTTTATAGATAATACGGTGTAAACGAACATCAACGTTCTCTAATTCAGCTGTACGCTTCGCATTCACATCAGGGCGTACGTTAAATCCAATTATAATTGCATTAGATGCAGAAGCTAAAATAACATCAGATTCTGTAATCGCACCTACGCCTGTATGGATAATTTTCACTTTTACGCCTTCAACATCAATTTTACGAAGTGATGCTGCCATTGCTTCCACAGAACCTTGTACGTCTGCTTTCACAATTAAGTTAATTTCTTTTACATCGCCCTCTTGGATTTGTTGGAATAAATCTTCAAGGCTTAATTTAGATTTCTCACCACGTTGAGCAAGTAACGCTTCTTGTGCACGTGATTCACCGATTTGACGAGCTTTCTTCTCATCAGCGAATGCCATGAAACGATCTCCCGCTTGTGGTACTTCATTTAAACCTGTAATTTCAACAGGAGTTGATGGACCAGCAACTTTTACACGACGACCAATATCACTTACCATCGCACGAACACGACCGAATGATGTTCCAACAACAATTGGATCTCCAACTCGAAGTGTACCGTTTTGAACAAGTAATGTCGCGATAGTTCCTTTACCTTTATCAAGCTGCGCTTCAATTACAGTACCAGCTGCATAGCGATTTGGATTTGCTTTATATTCTTCTACTTCACTCACAAGAAGAATCATTTCTAGCAAGTTGTCAATTCCCTCGCCTTGAATTGCAGAAATTGGTACGAAAATTGTGTCTCCGCCCCAAGCTTCTGGAACTAATTCATATTCTGTTAATTCTTGCATTACACGATCAGGATTTGCCGCTGGTTTATCCATTTTATTCACAGCAACAATAATTGGTACTCCAGCTGCTTTCGCATGGCTAATTGCTTCAACTGTTTGTGGCATAACACCGTCATCAGCTGCAACAACAAGAATTGTAATATCTGTTACTTGTGCACCACGAGCACGCATTGTTGTAAATGCCGCGTGACCTGGTGTATCTAAGAACGTAATTTTCTTATCATTTACATCAACTTGGTATGCACCGATATGCTGAGTAATTCCACCAGCTTCGCCAGCAGTTACTTTTGAATTACGGATAGAGTCAAGCAATGTTGTTTTACCATGGTCAACGTGTCCCATAATTGTAACAACAGCTGGACGTTCTTGTAAGTTTTCTTCATCATCTTGCTCATCGATGAATGTTTCAAATTCAGTTTCACTTACAACTACTTCTTCTTCTACTTCAATACCGTAATCAGTAGCAATTAACTCAATTGTATCTTTATCTAAGTCTTGGTTAATTGTCGCCATAATTCCTAGCATGAAGAGCTTTTTAATAATTTCAGATGGCTCTTTGCTTAACTTCTTAGCAAGGTCACCTACTGTAAGGCTTCCAGAGAAAGTGATTTTATCTGGTGTTTCTACTATTTGTGTTTGTTGTCTTCCAGCAAAGTTATCTTGACGTTTGTCTTCATTTCCTTTGCCTTTTTTCTTCTTCTTATTATTACTGTTCTTTTTACTGCGAACAACTTTCTCTTCTACTTCAAACTCATCTGCAACAGAAGGTTTTTCTGCTCCAGTGTTATATTGATTATCTAATTTGTTTACTACTTCATCTTCTAACATTGTCATATGATTCGAAACCTCGATATTCATCTCTTTTAGTTTTGTCATAAGATCTTTACTTGAGATATTATTTTTTTTTGCATATTCATGTACTCGAATTTTACTCATACCTTCACCCCCGGTAATTTGTATCGAGCATGCTACGTAGCTTTTTCGCAAAGCCTTCATCTAACACAGCTACAACGACTCGCTCGTCTCTCCCAATCGCATGCCCTAATTGTTGTCGATTTTCGACTTTTCTCATTGGTATGTTGTAGTACGTGGTTTTATCAATGATACGTTTTGTAGTGTTCGCTGACGCATCTTCAGAAAGCAATACTAGCTTTGCTTTGCCACTTCGTACTTCTTTTAAAACGAGTTCTTCACCCGAAATAATTTTTCGAGCGCGGTTTGCTAGTCCTAAAAACGATTTCCAATCGGACACTTACTTCGACTCCTTCTCAACAAGCTCAAGAAGCTCTTCGTACAGAGAACTGTCGATTTTCGCTTTTAGATGATGTTCCAAAATATTTTTCTTTTGGGCTTGAATAATGCATTCTTTATCTTTTGACAAATATGCACCTCGTCCTGATTTTTTTCCTGATAAATCAATAGACACTTCGCCCTCTTTGGAACGAACAATGCGAACGAGCTCTCGTTTTGATTTCATCTCTTGCGTTGCAATACATTTTCGTAACGGAACTTTTCGATTGCTCATACTCATCACCTCTATTCGATTTCGTCTTCAACTGAATCGAATCCGAATGCGATTACGCTATCTTCTTCTGTTACAATACCAAGTTGTTTCGCATCAGACTCACTTTTAATATCAATTTTCCAGCCTGTTAATTTAGCTGCAAGACGTGCATTTTGTCCACGCTTACCAATTGCTAATGAAAGCTGGTGGTCTGGAACAACAACAGTTGTTGCTTTTTCTTCTTCATCTACAAGTACTTTAACAACTTGTGATGGACTTAAAGCATTTGCAACATATTCAACTGGATCATTTGACCAGCGAACGATGTCAATTTTTTCACCTTTTAGTTCATCTACAATGCGTTGTACACGTTGTCCTTTCGGTCCTACACAAGAACCTACTGGATCAACATCGATATTCTCTGCATACACAGAAATTTTCGAACGATCGCCTGCTTCACGCGCTACAGAGCGAATTTCTACAGTTCCATCATAAATTTCTGGAACTTCCATTTCGAATAAACGTTTTAAAAGACCAGGATGTGTACGTGATACGTAAATTTGTGGTCCTTTCGTTGTTTTTTCTACTTTTGTAATAAATACGCGAATACGATCATGTGGTTTATATTGCTCATTTGGCATTTGCTCACTTACAGGTAATAAAGCTTCTACTTTCCCTAAGCTGACATAGATGAAACGAGCATCTTGGCGCTGTACAATACCAACCATAATGTCTTCTTCACGATCACTAAATTCTGAATAAATAACACCACGTTCCGCCTCACGAACTCGTTGTGTTACAACTTGTTTTGCAGTTTGTGCTGCAATACGACCAAAATCTTTTGGCGTTACTTCAATTTCTAGTACGTCGCCATCTTGGTAGTTTGGATTAATTTGTCTTGCCTCTTCTACAGAGATTTCAAGACGTGGATCAAACACATTATCAACAACGTCTTTACGTGCTAAAACTTGAATTGTTCCCACTTCTGGGTTAAAGCTCACACGAACGTTTTGTGCTTGGTTAAAATTGCGTTTATAAGCAGAGATTAATGCTGCTTCAATTGCATCAATAATAATATCTTTGCTAATACCTTTTTCTGACTCTAAAACGAGCAAAGCATCTAACAACTCAGTGCTCATGAAGATCCCCCTTCTTACTAAAACGTAACAGCAAGTCGCGCATTGGCAACTTTATCCATTGGAATTTGGATTTCTTTTTTACGTGTTTTAATTGTTAATAGTAGTGTAATTGTAGTACCGTCGTAGGAAAGTAGCTTTCCTTCAAACATTTTTTCACCATCAATCGGCTCATATGTTTTAATTGCCACTTGTTTCCCTACCGCTTGCTGGAAGTCTTTCTCTTTCTTTAATGGGCGTTCCGCTCCAGGAGATGATACATCCAAAAAGTAAAGATGAGGAATTGGGTCCTCTTTATCTAAAGCTTCGCTTAAACGTTCACTTACCGCACCGCATTCTTCAATGTCGACTCCCTTTTCAGAATCGATGAATACGCGTAAGAACCAGTCTTGTCCTTCTTGCACATACTCTACATCTACAAGTTCAAGATTTAACTCCTCAACGATCGGCTGCGCAAATGCTTCTACAACTTCTGTGACTTTCTTATCCATAAACAGCCTCCTTCCTGCCGTCATGTACCATTTACAAGAAAAGATCCCGTTCATTCAGACGGTCTATCTTCTTCTTTCTCGTTAGCTAACAAAAGCCCCTGCCGTTAAGCAGGGAATATCTGTCTTAGTATTACCAAATTTAAGAAGTAAAACTTGTAACAAAATATGTATATACGACAGAAATATCTTTACTATCCACATAGATAAAATGTAGATAGTAACACGAAAGAGTGGGTTTCCCCACTCTCTTTTTCACAAAATATACATGACATGGTTATCTCGGTTTATAGTATACCATAGCAAATATTGATTTGCAAAGACTTTTCCTTCCTGTTAGAACAGTGATAATTGGTTTTGATCCGGTAAATCTCCTAGACAACCTTGACTATCTAAATACTCAATAATTGTTTTTGAAACCTTACTGCGCTGCTGTAAGTCTTCTTTTGATAGGAAGTCTCCATTTTTACGTGCTTCTACAATACTTAAAGCTGCGTTTGTACCAAGACCAGGCACTGCATTAAATGGAGGAATTAATGAGTCTCCATCAATAATAAATTCTGTTGCATGCGAGCGGTATAAATCAACCTTTTGGAATGAGTATCCACGCTCACACATTTCAAGTGTCATTTCTAGTACAGTTAATAAACTCTTCTCTTTCGGCGCTGCATCCAATCCTTTTTGAGCAATTTCGTCAATTTTTACGCGTATGGATGCTGAACCTTTCGCCATCGCTTCTACATCAAAATCATCTGCACGAACTGTAAAATATGCCGCATAGAATAAAAGTGCAAAATGCACTTTAAAGTACGCGATACGTACAGCCATAAGTACGTAAGCAGCCGCATGGGCTTTAGGGAACATGTATTTAATCTTCTTACATGAATCAATATACCAACCTGGTACATTATTATTTTTCATGTCCTCTTCCCATTCTTCCGGTACACCTTTACCTTTACGAACTGACTCCATGATTTTGAAGGCTAATGATGGATCTAAACCTTGATAAATTAAATATACCATGATGTCATCACGACAACCAATAACCTCACTCAGTGTACATGTACCATTATAAATTAACTCGTTTGCATTACCGAGCCATACGTCAGTACCATGTGATAGTCCAGAGATTTGGACTAACTCTGAGAATGTCGTTGGTTTTGTCTCTTCTAACATTTGTCTTACGAATTTCGTACCAAACTCTGGTATACCAAGTGTACCTGTTTTACAGTTGATTTGTTCTTCCGTTACCCCTAACGATTCTGGACCAGAGAAAATTTTCATCACTTCTGGATCATCCGTTGGTATTGTTTTTGGATCAATACCACTTAAATCTTGTAACATACGAATAACGGTCGGATCGTCGTGTCCAAGTATATCAAGTTTTAATAAATTATCATGAATCGAGTGGAAATCAAAGTGCGTTGTTCTCCACTCAGCCCCTATTGAATCCGCCGGAAACTGTATTGGTGAGAAATCAAATATGTCCATGTAATCTGGTACTACAATAATACCGCCTGGATGCTGTCCAGTTGTACGTTTTACCCCTGTACAACCTGCAACTAACCGATCTATCTCTGCATTTCGAATCGTTAAATTATGATCATTCGCATATCCTTTTACATACCCATAAGCGGTTTTTTCCGCAACTGTACCTATCGTTCCCGCACGGTATACATAATCTTCACCGAACAGTATTTTCGTATAGTTATGGGCACGTGGTTGATATTCCCCGGAGAAGTTCAAATCGATATCGGGCACCTTATCTCCTTTAAATCCAAGGAACGTTTCGAACGGAATATCATGTCCATCTTTTACGTATGACACATTACACGTTGGACATTCTTTATCTGGTAAATCAAAACCAGAACCTACAGAACCGTCATTAAAGAATTCTGATTCCTTACACTTTGGACATACGTAATGCGGTGGTAATGGATTTACTTCTGTAATTTCCATCATCGTTGCAACAAATGATGACCCTACCGATCCACGCGAACCTACTAGATATCCGTCTACTAACGATTTTTTCACAAGCTTATGTGAAATTAAATAAATAACGGCGAATCCATGTCCAATAATACTTTTCAATTCTTTTTCTAAACGAGCCTCTACAATTTCTGGTAGCTCTTCCCCATAAATGCTGCGTGCCATTTTATAACTCATATCACGCGTTTCATCATCGGCACCCTCAATTTTCGGTGTGTATAGATCATCTTTTACTGGATGAACATCACCAATTAATGACGCAACCTTTTGTGTATTCGTTACTACAATTTCTTTCGCTTTGTCTTCACCTAAAAATGAAAAACACTCTAACATCTCATCTGTTGTACGGAAATGTACGGGTGGTAATGAATGGCGATTTAAAGGATTTGCTCCGCCCTGCGAACTTACTAAAATTTTACGATACATTGCATCCTCTGGATCTAAATAATGCACGTTCCCTGTAGCAACAACTGGTTTTTCTAACGTCTCACCTAGTTTTACTAAATTAGAAATAATTGTTTTTAATTGCCCTTCATCTCTAACGAGTTCACGTTCTACTAAATGACGTAACACCTCTGGAGGCATAACCTCAATATAGTCATAAAACTGTGCAATTTCTTCTACTTCTTCAGGTGCTTTTTGCATCATCGCTTCAAACACTTCACCTTTATCACAAGCCGTTCCTACTATAATGCCTTCACGATATTTTTTTAATAGAGATCTTGGCACTCGTGGTACACGATAAAAGTAATTCAGATGAGAATATGAAACAAGTTTATATAAATTTTTCAATCCAACGTCTGATGTGGCAAGTAATGTCATATGACTTGGACGCCCACGTTTATATGCATCCCCTTGCCCCATACTATCGTTTAGTTGATCGTGATATTCAAATCCCTTTTCAATCACATCTTTTAACATTTTCACAAGTAAATATCCCGTTGCTTCTGTATCATAAATCGCACGGTGATGTTGCGTTAATTCAATATCAAGCTTTTTACACATTGTATTTAATCGATGATTTTTCATTTCTGGGAATAAAAACCGTGCAAGTTCTAACGTATCGATAACTGGGTTTTTCGTTTTTTCTAGCCCAGCCTTTTTAAAACCTACGTTAATAAATCCCATATCAAAGCTTGCGTTATGGGCAACAAGTGTATGGTCACCCATCCATTCCTCAAACTTTTTGAACACTTCGTCCACTTCTGGAGCATCAGTTAACATATCATCTGTAATACCTGTTAATTCAATAATTGTTGCAGATAATGGTTGATGTGGATTTGCGAAAGATTCAAAGCGAT
This sequence comes from Bacillus nitratireducens, assembly GCF_036320425.1. Classification (NCBI taxonomy): domain Bacteria; kingdom Bacillati; phylum Bacillota; class Bacilli; order Caryophanales; family Bacillaceae; genus Bacillus; species Bacillus nitratireducens. The sequence continues at coordinate 340,626 of NZ_JAUMJO010000002.1, read as the reverse complement.
CAATGATTTCGCCGCCTTTTATCTTTACGGCAGCTAACTCAATGACTGTGTCATACACAGCTGATAAACCTGTCGTCTCAACGTCGAAAACAACATACGTTTCCTCTGCAAGTAAACGATGCGCTTCGTTATATGCAATCGGTACACCATCATTAACTAAATTCGCTTCTACACCATATATAACTTTAACCCCAGCCTTTTTACCCGCAGAATATGCCTCTGGGAAAGACTGCGCAACAGCATGGTCTGTAACAGCAATTGCCTCATGTCCCCATTTACCTGCTTGGGCAACAAGTCTAGAAACAGGAGTAACAGCGTCCATTTGGCTCATCGGTGTGTGCAGATGCAGCTCTACACGTTTTTCACCTTCTGGCGCTTTATCTTTACGAGACGGTCCTGTTATTTCATTTATATCATTTGCAATCATTACTAAATCTCGAACGAATGTATCATTTTGAACAGAACCACGCGCTTTCACCCACATTCCTTTTTTCAAGGATTGCAGCATTGGAATATCTTCTTTGTCACGCGAGAACATTTTGATCATAATTGAATCCGTATAGTCTGTTATTTTTAAAGTTAATAACGTACGGCCACTACGAAGCTCTTTCGTTTCTACATGGAAGACATACCCTTGAACTGTTTTTCTTCTTTCTTCATCTTGAATTTCTCGCATCGGTGTAATCTCTTCATCCGGCTTAATAAGATATCCGAGTACAACCGGCCCTTCATGCACAACGCTACTTTCTTCAGCTTGCTTCTTCGCCATTTCTTCCATAGCTTGTATAACACGTTCACGATCTTCTTGCTGCGTTTGCTCGCGAAACTTTTGCATTTCTTCTGTATTTTGCTGTATATGTGTGTCTAACTGAAAACGTGGGAATCCAAAAGTTTCGTATTGATCCCCTACTGGTTTCGCTACGTTTTTCTTTAAAGCAGTAGATTCCAGCTCATTATTCACATTTATTAGCAACTTCACTCCATTCACCTGCGGAAGCTGCTTCTTTAAGTAAGCAAACATAGGTGAAAATGTAATTCGTTCCGTACAAAGCGGCCAATACGCCCTCACTTCTTCTTCTGTAAATTGTTTATTCTCTGTTTCTAATGCAAATGTTGTTCTTGCAATATGAGAAAATGATTGCTTAAGCTTTGTTTCTAGCAATTCATATAATTCTGTAGGCAAAATACGTGGCACTTGTAAATCAAAATGCCAACTTTTATTCGCTTTATCAATAACGAGCCTTTCAATACCACCACCTTGTAAATATTGATTTATAAGGTCGTCTGGTATTTGCAACTGCTGGAGCAAAATTTGAAATCGCTCTTGTTGTTCATTTGTTAATGACATATGCACTCTCCTTCCATTTGCTATTATAAATTGAATCGTACTACAAAGAAAGATTTCTCCCTTCTTCTTTTACGAAATACGTTTACAAAGAAAGAGAAGGTACCTCATAACGAGGTACCTCTTCTTATTTTAAAATATTAGCAATATATGTTTGAAGTTCTTCTACTTTCACTTCTTCAGACTCGCCTGTAGCACGTACTTTCACTTCTACAATACCTTCATCCGCTTTTTTACCAACTGTAACACGAACTGGAAGGCCGAATAAATCTGCATCTGCAAATTTAACACCTGCACGTTCTGCACGATCATCTAGTAATACTTCGTATCCTTGCTCTTGCAATGAGTTGTAGATGTTTTCACCCATTTCACGTTGTGCATCAGATTTCATATTTACTGGAATTACATGCACATGGAACGGTGCAACAGCCTTTGGCCAAACTAAACCGTTCTCATCATTAAACTGTTCTGCAATTGCTGCCACTGTACGAGATACACCGATACCGTAACAACCCATAATAAGTGGTTTTGTTTTTCCGTTTTCATCTAGGAACGTTGCGTTCATTGCTTCACTATAACGAGTTCCTAATTTGAATACGTGACCTACTTCAATTCCGCGCGCGAAAAGAATTGTTCCATTTCCATCTGGAGATTGGTCTCCTTCTTGAATGAAGCGTAAATCTGTATATTGACTCACTTTAAAGTCACGTTCTGGATTTACATTTACATAATGGAATCCTTCTTCGTTCGCTCCCGAACATCCGTTAACAATTGATGCTACAGCATGGTCAGCGATAATTTCGATATCACCTGTAACACCAATCGGTCCTAAAGAACCAACTTCACAGTTTAATAATTCTTTCACTTCTTCATGAGAAGCAAGCTCAACAACTGAAGCGCCGTATACATTTTTCACTTTTACATCGTTTACTTCATGATCACCACGAACAAGTACAACTACTAATTTCTCATCTACTTTAAATACCATAGACTTAATGCACTTGTCAGCTTCAATGTTTAAGAATGCAGATACTTCTTCAATTGCTTTTTGATCTGGTGTTGCTACCTTTTCAAGTGCCTTTTCTGCTTCATCACTCTTCGTATACGTAGCTACCACAGGAGCCATTTCGATGTTTGCTGCATAATTAGATGTATCAGAGTATGCAATTGTATCTTCACCAACTTCAGATAATACCATAAACTCATGCGTATCTTTTCCGCCCATTGCTCCAGAGTCAGCAATAACTGCACGGAAGTTCAAGCCACAACGAGCAAAAATGTTAGAGTATGCTTTGTATAAACGATCATACACTTCATCTAAGCTCTCTTGCGTAGCATGGAAAGAGTATGCATCTTTCATTAGAAACTCTCTTCCACGTAATAGACCGAAACGAGGTCTTTGTTCGTCACGGAACTTTGTTTGAATTTGGTATAATGTTAACGGTAATTTTTTATATGATTTCACTTCATCACGTACAAGATCAGTAATTACTTCTTCGTGTGTAGCTCCTAATGCAAATTCACGAGCGTTACGATCTTTCATACGCATTAATTCAGATCCGTAAGAATACCAACGCCCTGACTCTTGCCATAATTCCGCAGCTTGCATAGCTGGCATTAATAATTCTACAGCTCCTGCACGCTCCATTTCTTCACGAACAATACGTTCTACTTTGTGTAATACTTTTAAACCAAATGGTAGAAAACTATAAATACCAGAAGCATTTTGACGCATAAACCCTGCGCGAAGTAATAATTGATGACTTTTAATTTCAGCATCAGCTGGAACTTCACGTAACGTAGGACTGAATACCATACTTTGTTTCATTTATTCGCACCTCTTCATTTTACTCTTACACGCAACAAAACCCCTCACCTCGAGTTAGGTGAGGGATTTTATTGTACGAGCTCTATTTCATTATAAACTTCTTCTTATTTTACAAGAAAAACTTACGGATGTCATTCCATGTTACAACTAACATAAGCAACATTAATAATGCAAATCCAATAAAGTGAACCATTCCTTCTTTTTGACGATCAATCGGTTTCCCTCTTAATGCCTCAATTAAGAAGAAGAACAAACGTCCACCGTCTAAAGCTGGAACTGGTAATAAATTAAATAAACCAAGGTTAATACTTAAAACTGCCGCTAAACTTAGTACACGCGTAAATCCATAATCTACAACTTGATCTGTTAAATTATAAATTCCTACTGGACCTGATAACTCATTAATAGAAAATTGACCAGTTACTAATTTCACAAGAGAATCAAAAATTAGTTTCGTCCATTCGTACGTTTGTTCAAACCCTGATTTAATAGAACCCATCACTGTTTTCTCTACAGGAGAGTAAACACCAATTCTACCAACTTCTTCTTTTCCTTCTTTATCAACCGTTGGTGTTACTTTTACATTAAACTGTTCATTATCACGCTTTACCTGTAACGTAATTTCTTTATTCGGGTTTTCACGTACAATTGTTACAACATCTTTCCATGTACTAGTGTTCTTCCCATCAATCGCTTGAATTGTATCATTTTCTTTTAATCCAGCTTGCTGTGCTGCACTATTCTCCATTACTTTTCCGACCATTGGCTTGTCAACAGGAACACCTTGTACAAATCCTAAAATCACAAAAATAACAAATGCTAAAATGAAGTTCATCGCAGGACCCGCAAAAATTGTTAAAGCACGTTGACCCAATTTCTTGGAGCCAAACTGCCTATTATACGGAGCAATTTGAATTTCTTCACCAGCAGTAATGATACGAGCTTTTTCATTCACTCGGAATGTTTGCAGCTCTTCCTCGTACTCTTCATATCCCGAAATTGTAAGATTATGCTCCAAATCAGCTTGTTCGACTTCAATGACGCGAACATTTGGATATTTTTCATGTCCGTCAAAAACTAATTTCACAACTTCTTCTTTTTCATTTATTACAAGTCCAACCTTTTTCCCAGGCTTTAACTCCACAGTGTCCGCATCCTCGCCAGCCATTCTTACATAGCCACCAAGGGGTAGTAAGCGAATCGTATACACCGTTTCATTCTTTTCAAATGAGAATATTTTCGGACCAAAACCAATCGCAAACTCGCGGCATAAAATACCCGCTCTTTTTGCGAAATATAGATGCCCTAGCTCATGGAAAAATACGAGTGCACCGAAAATTAATATAAAGGCAATCGCTGTATTCAATTCCATAACCACCTTTGCTAAATTTGTTCCATCACAAACCGTCTTGTGGCTGCATCAATTTCCTGAATTTCCTCTAAGCTCGGACGTGCAATGACATTGTGATGGTGCATTGCTTTTTCAATGAGGTCTTCCACTGTTAAGAAACCAATTCTCTTTTGTAAAAAGGCTTCAACAGCTATTTCATTTGCCGCGTTCATTACAGCTGGCATGCTTCCACCTGTCTTCCCAGCTTCATACGCAAAACGTAGGCAACGGAAACGTTCTTGATTCATTTTCTCAAAATGCAATGTTCCCATTTCCCATAGATTTAACTGTTTTGTGTCTGAAAGAGGTAATCTATCAGGATATGTAAGCGCGTATTGAATTGGTACTCGCATATCAGGTGAGCCAAGCTGCGCCATTACACTACGATCTTCAAATTCAACCATAGAATGAATAATACTCTCTTTATGTAGAACAACATCGATTTGCTCATAAGGGATACCAAAAAGCCAGTGTGCTTCAATTACTTCTAGTCCCTTATTCATCATTGTAGCAGAATCAATTGTAATTTTCGAACCCATTGACCAGTTTGGATGACGAAGTGCATCTTCTACGGTCACATGATGCAATTCATCTCTCGTTTTATCACGAAAACTTCCGCCTGAAGCCGTTATAATTAGTCGAGAGATTCTTTTTTCATTTTCCCCATTCAAGCATTGAAAAATAGCTGAATGTTCACTATCAACTGGAAGTAACGATACATTATGTTTTCGTGCTGCTTCCATTACAAGATGCCCTGCAGTTACTAACGTTTCTTTGTTTGCAATTCCAATTGTTTTTTTCGCCTCAATTGCACGGAGTGTCGGCAATAAACCTACGCTACCTACAACCGCATTTACTACAACTTCTGTATCTGGGTGTAATGCTACTTCTAATAAGCCTTCACTACCATATACGACCTTTGTATTACCAGAAACAGCTTGTAATTTTAAAACATCTTCCTCTCTTTGCACAGAGACAATTTGCGGAGAAAATTCTTGAATTACCTTTACTGCGTAGTCAACATTTTTCCCTACAGAAAAAGCAACGAGACGGAATTGGTCTGGGTGCGAGCGTAACACATCTAATGTTTGTGTACCGATTGATCCGCTTGCACCTAATAAACTAATGTTTTTCATGACTCCAACCCCTCGTTCATTTATTAATTATATTGTAATAAGAAGTATAGAATTGGTAACACAAATAACCAACTATCTGTTCGATCTAATATACCACCATGTCCAGGTAAAATTGTACCTGAATCCTTTACACCATAATGGCGTTTAAATGCAGATTGCACTAAATCACCAATTTGTCCAAAAATAGAAATGATAATCGTCAGAACGATTAAAATTCCTACATTCGCTTCAACCGGGAAGAACATATTGTAAACAAGTGCAACAACAATTCCACAAACAATACCGCCTAATGAACCTTCAATCGTTTTATTCGGACTAATTTCTGGCCACAATTTTCTTTTTCCAAATGCTTTTCCTATAAAATATGCCCCTGAATCAGTTGCCCATATGACAAATAATGCACAGAACACATATTTAATTCCTAATATTCTCGTTTCATTTAAATATAAGAATCCCATTCCAACATATGTCGTTGCCATAAGTAAAAATGAAGCATTGTCAAAAGTAAATGTATTCTTAGAAAGGACTGTATATGATAAAAGTAATAAAACAATCACAAATGTAATTTCTAATTTACCTAATTCAATCCATGTAAACAGCTCTGATGCACTACTCGGAACTAATATAATCCATAATAATACTGCAGCTAAAACTGTTGGTACCGAAATAAGCGTAAGCTTGTTCATACGAATTAATTCATATAAACCTATAGAAGCAAGTGCATACACTAAAACTGTAAAAGGCACGCCACCGTATATTACGATGGGAATGAATAGCGCGGCAGCAATCACTCCAGTAATAATTCTCTGTTTCACTACCAAACCCTCTCTTTCTACACGCCTCCGAATCTGCGCCCTCTATGCTGAAAGTCTGTAATCGCATTTAGCAAATGTTCCTCGGTAAAATCTGGCCAATACACATCTGTAAACCAAAATTCCGAATAAGCAATTTGCCATAACATGAAATTACTAATACGTAGCTCTCCGCTTGTACGGATTAACAACTCTGGATCAGGTAAAGAACTCGTCATTAAGTACGAAGAAATCATTTCTTCACTTACTTCTTCAGCACGAATTTTCCCTTCCTCACTATCTTTCATCATATGTTGCACAGCAGAAACGATTTCATCTCGACTTCCATAGTTTAACGCGAAATTAAGAATTAATCCCGTATTCTCTTTCGTATCTTCCATGGCCTTTTCCATCGCTCTGCGCGTATGCGTAGGAAGACGATCTTTTTGCCCTATTACTCGGACTTGTACGTTTTCTTCAATCAATTCTGGTAAAAATGTACCTAGAAATTCTTCTGGAAGCTTCATCAAATAATCTACTTCCTTTTTCGGTCTTTTCCAGTTCTCAGTCGAAAAAGCATAAAGAGTTAATACTTTCACACCAAGCTTACTTGCAAATTTTGTTATTTTCTTTACAACTTGCATGCCTTCATGATGTCCAGCAATGCGAGGCATCGCTCTTCTCTTTGCCCATCTTCCATTGCCATCCATAATAATAGCAATATGTTCTGGGATATATCCTTTTTTCACTTCTTCAACGAGATGATCAAACGATGCGTCCTTTTTACTTTTAAAAAAAGGAAAGTTTTTAAACATCATTCATACCCTCCAGCAAGCAGACGTATGCCTAAAAGTGTAAAAAGACCCCCTTAAGAAGAGGGTCATATTTGCGAAGTTATCGCTATTACACTTCCATGATTTCTTTTTCTTTGTTTTTTGCGATTTCGTCAACTTTTGCAATATATTTATCTGTTTCTTTTTGGATATCTTCAGTATATCCTCTTAAATCGTCTTCTGTAATATCGCCAGCTTTTTCAAGCTTCTTAAGATCATCATTACCGTCACGACGTACGTTACGAACAGCAACTTTTGCTTCTTCAGCATATTTTTTCACAACTTTTACAAGATCACGACGACGCTCTTCTGTTAATGCAGGGAATGCAATACGAATTACAGTTCCATCATTAGAAGGATTTAAGCCTAAATCTGCTTTTAAGATTGCTTTTTCAATATCACCGATAGAAGTTTTATCATAAGGTTGAATTACAAGTAAACGTGCTTCTGGAACTGTAATGTTCGCTAATTGCACAACAGGTGTTGGTGCACCATAGTAATCAACTTGTACCTTATCTAATACAGACGAGCTTGCACGACCTGCGCGAACTGTTGCTAATTCACGAGAGTAAGCAGCAACTGCTTTTTCCATTTTTTCATTTGAAGACTTCAATACTTGTTGTCCCATATTTATTTCCCCCTTACAACTGTTCCAATATTTTCGCCTAAAACGGCACGTTTAATGTTACCTTTTTCCATAACCGAGAATACAATTAATGGAATATCATTGTCCATACATAAAGAAGAAGCTGTTGAATCCATTACACCTAAACCTTCTTTTAATACATCTAAGTAAGTAAGTGTTTCGTATTTCGTAGCTGTTGGGTCAAGAGATGGATCTGCATTATATACGCCATCTACGTTGTTTTTCGCCATTAAGATAACATCAGCTTCGATTTCCGCTGCACGTAATGCTGCCGTCGTATCTGTAGAGAAGTAAGGGTTACCTGTACCTGCTGCAAAGATAACAACACGTTTCTTCTCTAAGTGACGAATTGCTTTACGACGAATGTAAGGCTCTGCTACTTGACGCATTTCGATTGAAGTTTGAACACGAGTTTGAATTCCAATGTTCTCTAAGCTATCTTGAAGAGCTAATGAGTTCATAACTGTTGCTAACATACCCATGTAATCTGCTCCAGCACGATCCATTCCCATTTCACTTCCGATTTTTCCACGCCAAATGTTTCCGCCACCAACAACAACAGCAACTTCTACATCAAGTTCTGCAATTTCTTTCACTTGTTCCGCAACTGATTTTATAACAGATGGGTTAATTCCAAATCCTTGTTCGCCAGCTAACGCTTCTCCGCTTAGCTTTAATACGACACGATTATATTTCGGTTTACTCATAATGAACCTCCAATTGCTTACATCTTTATTTTAAAAAAGGGAACACAATGTGTTCCCTAATCTTTATTAGTTGCTACCTTTTACTTGGTTCATTACTTCTTCAGCAAAGTTGTCTTCGCGTTTTTCGATACCTTCACCAACAGCGTAGCGAACGAATCCTTTTAATGTTCCGCCTTTAGACTCAACGAACTGACGAACTTTCATATCAGGATTTTTAACGAATGCTTGGTCAAGTAAGCAAATCTCTTCGAAGAATTTGCCTAGACGGCCTTCAACCATTTTTGCAACGATTTTTTCAGGCTTGCCTTCGTTTAAAGCTTGTTGTGTTAATACTTGACGCTCATGCTCAACTTCTTCAGCAGTTACAGCATCGCGGTCGATGTATTTTGGGTTAACTGCTGCGATGTGCATTGCTACATCTTTAGCAGCAGCTTCGTCAGTAGAACCTTCAAGAACTGTTAATACACCAATACGTCCACCCATGTGTAGGTAAGCGCCGAATGCATCAGCATCAGTTTTTGATACGATTTCGAAACGACGAAGTGTAAGTTTTTCACCAATTTTAGCGATTGCTTCGTTGATGTGCTCTTCTACTGTTTTGCCGCCTTCGATTGTTTGAGCCATAGCTTCTTCAATGTTAGCTGGTTTGTTAGCTAATAAGTGAGCAGCTAATTCTTTAATTAACGCTTGGAAACCTTCGTTTTTCGCAACGAAATCAGTCTCAGAGTTTAATTCTAAGATTAAACCTTCGTTACCGTTTGTTTCGATGAAAGTTAAACCTTCAGCAGCGATGCGGTCTGCTTTTTTAGCAGCTTTTGCAATACCTTTTTCACGTAAGAAGTCAATTGCCTTCTCCATGTCGCCATTAGTTTCAGTTAAAGCTTTTTTGCAGTCCATCATACCTGCGCCTGTTTTTTCACGAAGTTCTTTTACCATTTGTGCAGTGATTGCCATATTTTTCATCCTCCTAAAATATGTATTTATACCTTTTTAAAAAGGTGTTTATACCTTAAAAAAGGTGATAAAAGGCCGAACCCCTTATCACCTTTCCAAATTTGTTACGCAGTAACAGTTTCTTCACCTTGTTTTGCTTCAAGGATCGCGTCTGCCATTTTAGATGTAAGAAGTTTTACAGCACGAATTGCATCATCGTTTGCTGGGATAACGTGATCGATTTCGTCTGGATCACAGTTTGTATCAACGATACCGATGATTGGAATGTGTAATTTGCGTGCTTCAGCAACTGCAATACGCTCTTTACGAGGGTCTACTACGAATAATGCACTTGGAAGACCTTTCATATCTTTAATACCGCCTAAGAATTTCTCAAGACGCTCTAACTCTTTTTTAAGTTGAACAACTTCTTTCTTAGGAAGTACTTCGAAAGTACCATCTTCTTGCATTCTTTCGATGTCTTTAAGGCGCTTGATACGCTTTTGGATTGTTTGGAAGTTTGTTAAAGTTCCACCTAACCAACGTTGGTTAACGAAGTACATACCAGCACGAGTTGCTTCTTCTTTAATAGCTTCTTGTGCTTGTTTTTTAGTACCTACGAATAAAATGTCTCCACCTTCAGCAGCGATGTCACGCATCGTTCTGTAAGCTTCCTCAACTTTTTTCACAGTTTTTTGTAAGTCGATGATGTAGATACCGTTACGCTCTGTGAAAATGTAACGCTTCATTTTTGGGTTCCAACGACGAGTTTGATGTCCGAAATGAACACCAGCTTCAAGCAATTGCTTCATAGAAATTACTGACATAATTTAGTTCCTCCTAAATGGTTTTTGATATCCTCCGTTTACTTCATCTCTAAGCGAAACTACAAACGTAGCACCAACACTTAAATCAGTAAACGTGTGTACTTTGTACTGACACCACTGCTTACTATATCATACTGAAATATTACAATCAAGTCGAAAATGCGAACAATGTAAAACTTTCTTTTTTTCACGCTCGAATTCTAGTATTCCCAACCTTCACTTCCTTTAAGCAAGGAGGTGAAGGCTAATTAATAGTTTTCTAATGAACGTTGTCATGACGCCTTACGTAAGCAAAATCATTCTCTTAAAAAAACAAAAAACTCTCCTCAACCGAGGAGAGTTTTTATATAAATTAGTTTGTTTTTAATTTAGCAAGTTCCTGTAGAAACTTGTCGTTTAGCACTTTAATGTATGTTCCTTTCATACCTAAAGAGCGAGACTCAATAACACCAGCACTTTCTAATTTACGTAGTGCATTTACGATTACAGAACGAGTAATTCCTACACGATCAGCAATTTTACTTGCAACAAGTAAACCTTCTGTTCCATTTAATTCTTCGAAGATATGCTCGATTGCTTCTAACTCACTGTAAGATAATGAGCTAATCGCCATTTGAACAACAGCTTTACTACGTGCTTCCTCTTCGATTTCTTCTGCTTTTTCACGTAAGATTTCCATACCTACTACAGTTGAACTGTATTCAGCAAGGATTAAATCATCGTCTAAGAACTCTTGACCAAGACGAGCTAACACTAATGTGCCTAGACGCTCACCGCCACCAACGATTGGTACGATTGTAGTTAAACCTTGACCGAATAATTCTCTATTTTCTACTGGGAATGCTGTGTAAGCACTGTTTACATCTAAGTTAGAAGATGTTTCTGTAATGTTGAATAAGCTTTGTGTGTATTCTTCCGGGAATTGACGCTCTGCAAGCATTTGTTTCATACGCTCATTCTCAATTTGTTGGTGAATTGCATAACCTAGTAATTTACCACGACGGCTTACTACGAATACGTTCGCTTCGATTACTTCACACATTGTGTCAGACATTTCTCTAAAGTTTACAGGCTTTCCTGCTGCGCTCTGTAATAACGCATTTAATTTTCTCGTTTTTGCTAATAATTCCATTTCAAAAGTTCCTCCTACATATTACTCACATATTTTTTCATCACTTGGAAACTAGGGCGAGTCACCTGATGACACAATTACAAAATAAACTGGCTCACATCTTTATTTTTAGCAATCGTTGCTAATTTCTCCTCAACGTATTGAGGTGTTATCGTTATTTTCTCTAACGTAATTTCAGATGCTTCAAACGATAAATCTTCAAGGAGCTTCTCCATAATCGTATGAAGTCTTCTTGCTCCAATATTATCTGTATCCTGATTAACTTGATAAGCAATCTCAGCAATCTTACGAATAGCTTCGTCTGAAAATTCAATTTCTATACCTTCAGTCGCTAATAAAGCCATATATTGTTTAATTAACGCATTGTCAGGCTCGATTAATATTTTAACAAAATCATCTGTCGATAATTTTGTTAATTCTACTCGAATCGGAAATCTCCCTTGCAGTTCCGGAATTAAATCCGACGGTTTAGACATATGAAACGCTCCAGCTGCAACGAATAAAATATAATCCGTTTTTACTGATCCGTATTTTGTCGCGACATTTGACCCTTCTACAATCGGCAGAATGTCACGTTGCACACCTTCACGTGATACATCTACGCTATTCGACTGCTTACCAGCAATTTTGTCAATTTCATCGATAAAAATAATCCCGAGCTGTTCAGCACGATAAACAGCCTCTTGTGTAACTTCATCCATATCAATTAAGCGCTGTGCTTCCTCATTTGTCAAGAGTTTTCTTGCTTCTTTTACAGAAAGTTTACGTTTTTTTGTTTTTTTCGGCATAAAACTTCCTAATGCATCTTGGAAATTCATTCCCATTTGTTCCATACCAGTTCCTTGTAACATATCGAACATGGAAGACTGTTGCTCAGTCACTTCAATCGATACAATTTCATCTTCAAGAAGTCCTGCAGCAAGCTTTCTTTCCACGTCTTGACGTTTCTTTTCGATTTCAACATCTTCCTGTGTATCAGATGTTTGATTCGAATTTTGAGCACCGCCAAATAGCATTTCTAATGGGTTTTTAAATCCAGATTGTTTCTCCGGACTTGGCACTAAAATTTCAACAAGACGTTGGTTCGCTTGTTCTTCTGCTTTGTCTTGCACTTTAATTACCATTTCTTCTTTCACGATACGAACTGACGTTTCCACAAGGTCACGTACCATTGATTCTACATCTCTACCTACATATCCAACTTCTGTAAATTTCGTAGCTTCAACCTTAATAAAAGGTGCTCCAACGAGTTTCGCCATTCGTCGTGCTACCTCTGTTTTACCAACACCTGTCGGTCCAATCATTAAAATATTTTTAGGTGCAATTTCATCACGTAGATTTTCAGCTAATTTACTTCGACGATATCGATTTCTTAAAGCTACAGCAACCGCTTTCTTCGCATCTTTTTGACCGATAATGTATTGATCTAATTTTTCCACAATTTGACGCGGAGTAAAATGTAAATGCATATAAAATGCCTCCCTTACGATTCTACAATTCTTCCACAATTATATTGTGGTTCGTATAAACACAAATATCGCCAGCAATGTCTAAACTCGCTTTCGCAATTTCCTTCGCTGTTAAATGTTCACTTGCATATTGCTTTAAAGCACGACCTGCAGAAAGCGCATAATTCCCGCCAGATCCAATTGCTAAAATACCATCATCCGGTTCAATCACTTCTCCTGTACCTGAAACAAGAAGCATAGTTGTTTTATCCATGACAATGAGCATCGCTTCTAGCTGACGTAACATTTTGTCGCCACGCCATTGTTTTGCCATCTCAACTGCAGCACGCTGCAAATTGCCATTGTACTCTTCTAATTTCCCTTCAAACATTTCAAAAAGAGTAAATGCATCTGCAACTGAACCTGCAAAACCAGCTAAAACTTTCCCTTGGAAAAGTTTGCGAACTTTGCGAGCTGTATGCTTCATTACAACAGCATTTCCCATCGTCACCTGACCATCTCCAGCCATTGCACATTCTCCATTATGATGAACTGCAAATATCGTTGTAGCGTGGAAATTTCCCATAGAAAAAACTCCTTTATATGTTTTTATAGCTCTTAAAGCAATTTATGCCCGCGGGTGATGCTTCATGTAAACAGAACGCAATCTTTCTTTAGAGACATGCGTATAAATTTGTGTCGTAGACAAATTTTCATGACCTAATAGCTCCTGTACAGTACGTAAATCCGCTCCTTCATCCAACATATGTGTAGCAAATGTATGCCTTAACATATGGGGACTTATCCGCATTGTAAGCGAAGCCTTCTTAATGAGCTCGTTTAAAACATAACGTACACCCCGATCTGTTAACGGCGTACCCTTCGCATTTAAAAATACCATATGAGAATGTTCTTCAGTCTTTTGAATTAACTGTTTTCTCCCGTTCTCGATATAAGTAATTAAAGCATCTTGTGCATAGCTTCCGAACGGAATATATCTTTGTTTTTTCCCTTTTCCCATCACTAAAATTGTTCCTACCGCAAAGTCAATATCAGTAAGCTGTAGGTTAACGCATTCACTTACACGAATCCCAGTTGCATACATTAGCTCTAACAAAGCTTGATTCCTTTGACCTAGTGGCGTCTCTGTATCAGAAACTTCAAATAATTCCTCTAACTCTTCAGCATATAAAAACTTTGGGATGGACAATTCTTTCTTGGGGAGTGACGCAAGTGCAAACGGATTATCTTTTTGATAACCTTCACGCATCAAAAAACGATATAAACTTCGTAAGCTTGATACTTTTCTTGCGACAGATTTACGGGCTAACTTTTCATCGTGCAACGTCGTCAAGTATAAACGAACATCCGCGTATGTAACATCTAAAAAAGAGGATATGCCTTCTCGCTCCATAAATTGCACAAAATGTTCTAAATCATTTTGATAACTTGCAATTGTATATTTTGAATAATTTCTTTCAATTTGTAAATATCCTACGAATAATTGTAACAATTTCTTCACATTCACATAACTCACCTCAATAAAGGCTACTAAATCGTATCACAACTCAGTAGCCTTTGCAAGAAATTTAACTAAATATTTACAAAATTTTGAATTGTTTCTAAAGCGCGTGTAGCATACGCTTCATTTCGCTCTTGTTTCCTTTTAATTTTCTTCTCTAACGGTGCAAATAGACCGAAGTTTGCATTCATTGGTTGGAAGTTTTTCGCATTAGTCGCTGTAATATAATTTGCCATACTTCCCATTGCCGTTACAGATGGTAGTACAACTGGCTCTTCACCTTTTACAAGTCGAGCAGCGTTAATACCTGCCAATAATCCTGATGCTGCTGATTCAACGTATCCCTCTACTCCAGTCATTTGACCGGCGAAGAATAAATCATCGCGTTGTTTATATTGATATGTTGGACGAAGTAAGTTAGGCGAATTAATAAACGTATTACGATGCATTACACCATAACGTACAATTTCTGCGTTTTCTAGTCCGGGAATTAGCTGTAAAACTTCTTTTTGTGGCCCCCACTTTAAATGTGTTTGGAAGCCTACAATATTGTATAACGTTCCTGCTGCATCATCTTGACGTAGCTGAACAACTGCATATGGTGTTTTTCCTGTTTTCGGATCTTCTAATCCAACAGGTTTCATCGGTCCAAATACTAACGTCTGTCTTCCTCTACTCGCCATAACTTCTACTGGCATACAACCTTCAAAGAAAATTTCTTTTTCAAATTCTTTTAAAGGCACTGTCTCAGCAGCAATTAACGCTTCATAAAAGCGATCAAACTCTTCTTCTGTCATTGGACAGTTTAAATATGCAGCTTCACCTTTATCATAACGAGATTTTAAATATACTTTATTCATATCAATGCTGTCTTTCTCAACAATTGGTGCTGCAGCATCATAGAAATAAAAATAATCTTCACCTGTTAATTCTTTTAATTGCGCAGCAAGATCAGGAGACGTAAGTGGACCTGTCGCGATAACAGTAGGTCCTTCTGGAATTTCAGTGATTTCTTCATTCATCACAGTTACGTTTGGATGGTTTTTCACATACTCAGTTACCTTCGCCGCAAATTCATGACGATCTACAGCTAAAGCTCCTCCTGCTGGTACAGAGCACTCATCAGCTGCACGAATAATAACAGAGTCCATTAGGCGCATCTCTTCTTTAATAACACCAACAGCATTTGTTAATGTGTTTGCGCGAAGCGAGTTACTGCATACTAGCTCTGCAAATTTATCTGTGTGATGAGCTGGCGTTTGCCTTACTGGTCTCATTTCATATAATCTTACTTGGACACCACGTTTTGCAATTTGGTAAGCTGCTTCGCTTCCTGCAAGACCTGCGCCAATGACGTTTACTACTTGTGTTGTCATATATATCTCACCTTTCCTTTTCTTCCCGAAAAAAATGTGAGCAGTTACGCTCACATTTGTTGTTCTTCTTCATAATCACACGAAATACATTGTACTTGCACGCCTTTTTTCAACTTCTTCTCTACAAGCATACCTTCGCACTTCGGACATTTACGGCCAATCGGCTTATCCCAAGATACAAAGTCACACTCTGGATACGTACCGCATCCATAGAAAAGACGTTTCTTTTTATTACTTCGACGTTCAATAATTTGTCCTTTATCACACTTCGGACAAGTCACACCGATTTCTTTCACAATCGGCTTTGTATTACGACAATCAGGGAAATTCGAACATGCCATAAACTTCCCGTATTTACCCATTTTAAAGACCATTGGGTGCTCACATAATTCACAGTCTTCCCCAGCTGGTTCATCTTTAATTTCCACTTCACGCATTTCTTTTTCCGCTTTCTCTAAGCGCGGTTCAAATCCTACGTAGAAATCATCAACAATTTTCACCCAATTCGCATTTCCTTCTTCTACTTCATCAAGGCTTTGCTCCATATTGGCAGTAAATTCAATGTTAATAATTTCCGGGAAAAACTCTAAAATAAGTTCGATTACTATTCCACCAAGTTCAGTCGGAACGAAGCGTTTATTATCTAAACCAACGTATCCACGTTTTTGAATCGTTTCAAGTGTCGGTACATATGTAGATGGTCTCCCAATTCCAAGTTCCTCAAGTGTTCTTACTAGACGAGCCTCTGTATAACGTGGCGGAGGTTGTGTGTAATGTTGCTTCGGTTCTATATCTTTTGAAAATACAGTTTCCCCTACTTCTAAAGGTGGCAACATTTTATCTTTTTCTTCCGCACCATCATCTTTCGACTCTACATACACTTTCATAAATCCTGGGAACTTTACAACCGATCCACTTGCACGGAACTGAACATTGTTATTAATGAGTCTCGCTGTAACAGTATCCATTATAGCAGATGCCATTTGACTTGCAACAAATCGCTCCCAAATCAGTTTATACAAACGTAGTTGATCACGACCTAAGAAACTTTTTAGTTCCTCTGGCTTTCTCATTACCGAAGTAGGACGAATCGCCTCATGCGCATCTTGTGCATTCGACTTTTTCGTTTCTTTCTTCTTCTCTGTCCCTATGTATTCCGCACCGAACGACTCTGTAATATAAGTACGAGCCTCTGTTTGAGCAGTTTCTGAGATCCTTGTTGAATCGGTTCTCATATACGTAATAAGACCTACAGTCCCTTGCTTTCCAAGATCTATCCCTTCATACAATTGCTGCGCAAGCATCATTGTTTTCTTTGCTCGCATATTTAATTTACGTGCAGCTTCTTGTTGCAAGGAAGATGTTGTAAACGGTAATGCCGGATTACGCTTTCGCTCTTTTCGCGTTACATTTTCAACCGAAAACGCATTATCTTTCATCTTTTCGATTATTTCGTTCACTTGTTCTTCGTTCGTTAATTGAACTTTTTCACCATCTACACCGTAAAAGCTTGCTTCAAATGTGTCTTTACCTTTCACAAATTCTGTTTTAATTGTCCAGAATTCTTCAGGTTCAAAGTTTTGAATTTCTGTTTCACGTTCGATAATTAGACGAACTGCTACAGATTGTACGCGTCCTGCACTTAATCCCTTTTTTACTTTCTTCCATAATAAAGGACTAATATTGTAACCAACAAGACGATCGAGTATACGCCTTGCTTGTTGCGCATCTACTAAATCCATATTAATTGCCCGAGGATGTTTAAATGATTCTTTTATTGCATCTTTTGTAATCTCATTAAATACCACTCGGCAATCTGATTCAACGTCCACATTTAACGTATTCGCTAAATGCCAAGCAATTGCTTCCCCTTCGCGGTCTGGATCGGCCGCGAGATAGACTTTCTTTGCTTTTTTTGCCGCTGATTTTAAATCTTTTAAAACGGGACCTTTACCACGAATGGTAATATACTTCGGGGTGAAGTTATTCTTTACTTCTATCCCCATTTGGCTTTTAGGTAAATCGCGAACATGTCCCATGGACGCAACGACTTTGTATTTTTTCCCTAAATATTTCTCAATGGTCTTCGCCTTAGAAGGCGACTCCACGATTACGAGGTAATCTGACATGCTAGTGCCTCCTTAAGAGGTGGATTCAAGTCTTCATCAATCTTATTGATTTCTCTTGTTTTTGTCAATCAAGAATGAATATACCATACAGTGACAATCTACCATTTGTCAATAATTGTTTAATAAAAACATAAAAATATAAGGTTAATTTATAATTTCCTCCAGGATATCCTCTGCATTTCGTACTAATTTTGCACCTTGTTGAATAAGATAATTCGTTCCTGATGCACTATCTATAAATATTGGTCCAGGAAGGGCAAATACCTCCCTATTTTGCTCTAATGCGAGGTCTGCAGTAATAAGTGATCCACTTCTCGATTTTGCTTCTACAACTAAAACCCCTTTACTTATTCCACTAATAATTCGATTTCTTTTTGGAAAATACCATTTTTTCGGTGCATAATGCGGAGGATACTCTGTCAATAACAATATATAGTCTTTCCACGTGTCATATAAACGTCTATTCTCTTTCGGATACATATAAGATAATCCATGTCCTAAGATAGCAATAGTCGGGCAATGCTTACTTACTGTAACTTCGTGAGCGATTGTATCTATCCCTCTTGCAAACCCACTAACAATAAGCCATTCCTTTTCAAGTAAAGGGTGTAAAATAAATTTCATACTCTTCTTTCCGTATAAAGACGGATCTCTCGTCCCAACAATCGCTAATTTATTTACTTTACTAAGAAAATCCTTCTCCCCTTTTCCATATAAAACAAAAGGGGGATCTTGTATTTCTCGCAATAATTTTGGATAATCCTCATCCCATATAGTCATATAAAATATTCGATTTTTTTCTAAATAGGAGATATATCGCTGGAGACTTGCATTCTGAAGAAAATTTACTAGTTCTGAAGATTTTTTCGAGGATATTCCAGCGTAATATTCAAATTGCTTTGCACTAAAAGTGTACATCCCATTCAATTCCGGATCAACATATAGTATCCTCTCCATCACTTTCCAATGATCCGCCAACACGTAATGTAGGTGCAATAATCGTTCTCTTTTCATCTTAATTCTCCTTACCCATAATTTTTATTATGTAAACAGGAAAAGTATAAAAAGACACCCTCAAACAAGAAGGTGTCTTTCAAAAAGATTAATAGTTTTTACAAGTTTCAAATAATCCCTTTTCTTTTAAAACAGAGATTAATGTTTCACCCATAACAGCTGGCGTTTCAGCTACTTTAATACCACAAGCTTCCATTGTTTTAATCTTTTCCGCAGCAGTTCCTTTACCGCCAGAAATGATTGCACCGGCATGGCCCATACGTTTGCCTTCAGGCGCAGTTTGGCCACCAATGAAGCCGACAACTGGTTTTGTCATATTAGCTTGTACCCACTCAGCTGCTTCTTCTTCTGCCGTACCGCCGATTTCACCAATCATAATTACAGCATGTGTTTCTTCATCTTCATTAAATGCTTTTAACGCATCAATAAAGTCTGTACCGTTAACAGGGTCCCCACCGATACCTACAGCAGTAGATTGGCCAATACCTTCTTGTGTTAACTGATGTACAGCTTCATACGTTAATGTACCAGAGCGAGATACGATACCCACATGACCTTTTTTATGAATGTATCCTGGCATAATACCAATTTTACATTCATCAGGTGTAATGACACCAGGACAGTTTGGTCCAAGTAAACGTGTATGTTTACCTGCCATATATCTCTTTACATTTACCATATCTAATACAGGGATTCCTTCAGTAATACATACTACTAAATCAATCTTTGCATCAACTGCTTCCATAATTGCATCAGCCGCAAAAGCGGGTGGAACGTATACAACTGAAGCATTTGCGCCTGTTGCTTTCACTGCATCTTCTACAGTATCAAATACTGGTACACCTTCAATATCAGTGCCACCTTTACCTGGCGTTACACCACCGACAATTTTCGTACCGTATTCAATCATTTGTTTTGTGTGGAATAATCCTTGAGAACCTGTAATACCTTGAACAATAACTTTTGTATCTTTATTAACTAATACGCTCATTTTTCTCCCCCGCTTTCTATTAGCCCACTAGTGAAACAATTTTTTGTGCACCGTCTGCCATAGATTCTGCTGCAACAATATTTAAGCCAGACTCATTTAAAATCTTCTTACCTAACTCTACGTTTGTACCTTCAAGACGTACAACTAAAGGTAACTCAAGACCTACTTGCTTCGTTGCTTCAATAACACCTTCTGCAATAACATCACACTTCATAATGCCACCAAAAATGTTAACGAAGATACCTTTTACATTTTTGTCAGAAAGGATAATTTTGAATGCTTCTGTAACTTTTTCAGCTGTTGCGCCGCCACCAACATCTAAGAAGTTAGCTGGGTCACCATGGTAATGTTTAATGATATCCATTGTAGCCATTGCTAAACCTGCACCATTAACCATACAACCGATATTTCCATCTAAAGGAATGTAGTTTAAGTCATATTTAGAAGCTTCAATTTCTTTTGAATCTTCTTCATCAAGATCACGAAGTTCTAAAATGTCTTTATGGCGATATAACGCATTAGAATCGAAGTTTAATTTCGCATCTAAAGCCATAACTTTACCGTCACCTGTTGTAACAAGTGGATTAATCTCAGCGATAGAGCAATCTTTTTCGATAAACGCACTATATAAGCCCATCATAAACTTCACAGCTTGTCCTACCAGCTCTTTTGGAATATTGATGTTAAACGCGATTCGACGTGCTTGGAAACCTTGTAAACCTACTGCTGGATCAATATATTCTTTAAAGATTTTTTCAGGTGTTTTTTCTGCTACTTCTTCAATTTCTGTTCCACCTTCTTCAGATGCCATTAAAACAACTTGAGAAGTTGCACGATCTAACACAAGACCTACATAATATTCTTTTTTAATATCGCAACCTTCTTCGATAAGTAAGCGTTTTACTTCCTTACCTTCAGGACCTGTTTGATGCGTCACAAGTGTAGTTCCTAAAATGCTTTCTGCATATGTACGAACTTCTTCTAAATTTTTCGCAACTTTTACTCCGCCAGCTTTGCCGCGTCCACCAGCGTGAATTTGCGCTTTAACTACACATACTTCTGTTCCTAATTCTTTAGCTGCTTCTACAGCTTCTTCTACTGTAAATGCAACCTTCCCGTTCGGAACGCTAACCCCATAGCTTCTAAGGACTGCCTTACCTTGGTACTCATGGATATTCATGGTCCCATCCTCCCCTGTTTTCCTGTTTTACTCGAAAAGTTTTTTAATGTTTAAAAAACATCACATTGCCATTGTATAAGATGATTGGCACGCTGTCTACAA
Source organism: Bacillus nitratireducens (assembly GCF_036320425.1). Classification (NCBI taxonomy): domain Bacteria; kingdom Bacillati; phylum Bacillota; class Bacilli; order Caryophanales; family Bacillaceae; genus Bacillus; species Bacillus nitratireducens. The sequence continues at coordinate 319,296 of NZ_JAUMJO010000002.1, read as the reverse complement.
TAAAGTGTCAGAAAACTGAAATCGCTTTATTCTTTTTTGAAAATAATAATGTTCATATACCAAAATAAAAAAATAAGCTGTATATTCACAGCTTATTTTTAAATCATATCTTTAATTGGCGCAAATGATTTCCGATGTTCCTCTAACACTCCATGTGATTCAATCGCTTCTAAATGCTGTTTCGTCCCATATCCCATATGTTGTTCAAATCCATATGCAGGATACTTTTTACCTAACTCTTTCATCATACGATCTCTTGTCACTTTCGCAATAATAGATGCAGCTGAAATAGATATACTTTTCGCATCACCTTTAATGATTGATGTTTGTGGAATTGATGTAGGCAACTTCATCGCATCGATTAATAAATATTCTGGTGTACATGATAAATTGGCAACTGCATCTAACATCGCTTGCTTCGTTGCTTGATAAATATTGATTTCATCAATAATTTGTGGTGATACAATTCCAACTCCAATTGCAATCGCATGCTCTTTAATTTCATCATAAAAACGCTCTCGTTTCGCTTCACTCAACTTTTTCGAGTCATTTAACCCTGGAATATAAAACTCTTCCGGAAGGACAACAGCAGCTGTCACAACAGGTCCAGCTAACGGTCCTCGTCCCACTTCATCAATGCCCGCAATATACGTGATTCCTTTTTCACGCAAAGCATGTTCATACTTAGACATTTCTAGAAATTTCTCTTTTTCCTTGTGTGCTAACTCTTTTTGTTTATACCACTTCAAAATTAATTTTTGAACACCTTTTCTCTCGTCTTTCACTAACATTTGAAAACGTTCATCTTCTTCATTTATAATTTCTTTTAGCAAACATTCGGCTTCTTGTATAGTCATTTTTTGCATCTATCTATACTCCTTTTTAAACGTATCCAAAAAGAAAAGACGCACATACGCACGTCTTATACTTCTTCTACTTTCTCCACATCTTCTACCTGCTCTGCAAACTCTTCTGGTGTTTCAAACGTCATTTTCCCAAGTTTACCACCACGAAGCTCACGAAGTATAAGTTCAGATGTTTTATCATAGTCAATCATGCCGCCGCCCATTAGGCAACCTCTGTTTTTTCCGATTGCATCAAATAACTCCACAATATCTTCTGGAATGTCATTTAAATTATATCGCTCTTTTAATCGTTCTGGATAATGTTTCTCCATAAAACGTAATGCATAAACAGCTACATCTTGTAGATTTAAAATAGAGTCTTTAATTGCACCAGTCGTAGCTAGACGTAAACCAACTAATTGATCTTCAAATTTAGGCCACAAAATACCTGGTGTATCAAGTAACTCCATTTCTTTTCCAACTTTAATCCACTGCTGAGCCGTAGTTACTCCAGGACGATCTCCTGTTTTCGCGATATTTTTCTTCGCTAATTTATTAATCAAAGTAGATTTACCAACATTTGGAATACCTACGATTAAAGCACGAATCGCTCTCGGTCTAATACCTTTAGCAACCATTTTATCGAATTTTTCTTTAACAAGGATTTTACAAGCTGCTGCAATTTCTTTCATACCTTGTCCAGCTTGTGCATTAATTGAAATTGCCTTATGGCCCTTTTCTTTAAAATATGCGATCCATTGTTTCGTTAAACGATCATCTGCCATATCCGCCTTATTTAAAACAACCAACCTCGGTTTATGTGTAATAATTTCATCAATCATCGGATTTCGAGAAGATAAAGGTAATCGAGCATCTACAAGCTCAATTACAACATCGATTAACTTTAATTTTTCTGTTACTTGGCGTCTAGCCTTTGCCATATGTCCTGGGAACCATTGAATTGCCATGTTGCCACCTTCTTTTTCTGTTATTTCACAATACGTGCATCTTTTAACGGCCAATATAACATATTTGCATTACCAATTACTTGGTCCACTGAAATTGTACCAATCGTCCGGCTATCTTTACTAAAACGGCGATTATCACCTAAAACAAATAATTGACCTTCTGGAACAGTTTTCTTTCCAGTCATTTCTTCAAGAGTAAAATCATATGTAAGCGGTCCGTCAGAAATTTGTTTTTTCTGTTTGTCTAAGTACGGCTCCTCATAAGCTTTTCCATTAACGTATAGTTTATCATTACGATATTCGATTTCATCGCCTGGTAGGCCGATAATACGCTTAATATAATCTTTTTCTTCCGTCGCTCGAAATACAATAATATCAAAGCGCTTCGGATCACCTATGTGATAACCTATTTTATTAACAATCATTCGATCACGGTCATGTAAAGTTGGTGACATCGATACACCATCTACGAGAATTGGCGCAAAGAAAAACTGCCTAATAACGCCCGCTAATACAATAGCAATCAAAATTGCTTTGATCCATTCCCAAAGTGAACTCTTTTCTTTCTTCATGCATTTCCCCTCCACAGTTATGTAAGCTGCTCGTATTATATCAAAATTTTATATAGATTGGAAAAAGGGAGCTTGTGTATTTACAAGCTCCCATACATGTCTTATCGAATTTCTTTAATACGTGCTTTTTTACCGCGAAGGTTACGTAAGTAGTATAACTTAGCACGACGTACTTTACCACGGCGAAGTACTTCGATGTTCGCGATTCTTGGCGTGTGAACTGGGAATGTACGCTCAACACCTACGCCGTAAGAAATCTTACGAACTGTGAATGTTTCACTGATTCCGCCACCACGACGTTTGATTACAACACCTTCGAAAAGCTGAATTCTTTCACGAGTTCCCTCAACTACTTTTACGTGTACACGTAAAGTGTCTCCAGGACGGAATGAAGGAAGGTCAGTTTTTAATTGGCCTTTTGTAATTTCTGCGATTAATTGTTGCATATTAAATTCTCTCCTTTAAACAGATGCTCTTATAAAGTCTTAATAAATTACAGCGGAACATCGTTAATACGGCTACTGATTTCAGTAGCACAAATGTTATAATAGCATATTGCTAGGACTGTTGCAATAGAAAATATATCAAGCCCTTATTGGTCTTTTTTAATTTGCTCCAGCCATTTCTCTTCCTGCTTAGATAATTCTCGCTCTTCTAGTAAATCTGGTCTACGCGTATACGTACGACGCAAGGATTCTTTATGGCGCCATTCATCAATGTTTTTATGATTTCCTGACATTAATACATCCGGTACCTTCATACCACGAAAATCAGCAGGACGTGTATAGTGTGGGTGTTCTAACAAACCTGTGCTAAAAGAGTCTTCCACTTGTGACGTTTGATTCCCTAGTACTCCTGGCAGGAGACGTACAACACTATCAGTAATTACCATTGAGGCTAGTTCTCCACCCGTCAATACGTAATCACCAATAGAAATCTCATCTGTTACAAGATGTTCACGAATTCGTTCATCGTACCCTTCATAATGGCCACATACAAAAATAACATGCTCTTCTTCAGCAAGCTCTTCTGCCTTCCTCTGCGTAAAACGCTCTCCTTGTGGACACATTAAGACGATTCTCGGTTTACGGTCTGTTTCCTTCGTTAACTCTTCCACCGCATCAAAGATAGGCTGAGGGGTTAATACCATCCCAGCGCCCCCACCATACGGATAATCATCTACACTATTATGCTTGCTAGTTGTATAATCACGGAAATTGACAACACGAAGCTCTACCGCTTCTTTTTCTTGTGCTTTCTTTAAAATTGAAGACCCAAACACACCCGTAAACATATCTGGAAACAATGTTAAAATGTCAATTTTCATTATAGCAACCCTTCCATTACATGAATGGTTACTAATTTATTCTCAATGTTAACTTGAAGCACAACGTCATCAATATAAGGAATTAAAAGATCTTGACCCTTTGGACGTTTAATCACCCATACATCATTCGCACCAGGAGATAAGATCTCTTTGATCGTTCCTAACGCTTCTCCTTCTTCCGTTACAACACTGCAACCAATAATTTCATGATAGTAGTATTCACCTTCAGCTAGTTCGCCTAACTGCTCTTCTGGTACTTTTATTAAAGAACCTTTCAACTTCTCTACTTCATCTACATTGTTGTATCCTTCAAGTGTTAATAAATCAAATGTCTTATGTTGACGATGAGAAGTTACCTTCACTGGAAGATAGTCTGTACCTTTCTCATTACATATGTATAACGTGTTTCCTACTTTATATCGCTCTTCCGGAAAATCAGTACGAGAAATTACACGAATTTCTCCTCTTACGCCATGAGTATTTACAATTTTCCCTACGTTAAACCATTTTGTCATAAATAGTATGTCACCCCTGGTTTCTATATAAATTAAGCATCTCCATTTCATATATGGAACATGCAACTTCTCTTTAAATGTTAAAAAAGGGAGAGGAATTAACTCCTCGCCCTTTTTACGTTTATTGAATTTCCAGTGTTACTTTTTCATCATTATGATGTCCCACTGAATACAAGAGCATTCGAATTGCTTTCGCAACCTTCCCTTGCTTTCCAATGACTTTTCCAACATCCTCAGGATGTACAGTTAATCGATACTTTATCTCTCCGTTGCAAAGTTCCTGTGTAACTTTTACATCTTCAGGATGATCGACAAGAGGCTTGACAATCGTCTCGACTAACTTCTTCATAGTCATTGCCTCAATTACTTACCTTGTTTAGATAAGTGGAATTTCTCCATGATACCTTGGTTAGAGAATAGGTTACGAACTGTATCAGATGGTTTAGCACCGTTTCCTAACCATTTTAATGCTGCTTCTTCGTTGATCTTAACTTCAGCTGGTTGAGCAACCGGATTGTAAGTACCGATTTCCTCAATGAAACGTCCGTCACGAGGAGAACGAGAATCTGCAACAACTACACGATAGAAAGGAGTTTTTTTAGCTCCCATACGTTTTAAACGAATTTTAACTGCCATTTATAAAGCACCTCCGAATTTATTTCACACAGATAATTATATTAGCAAAAAGACTATTGCTTTGTAAAGTATTTTTTCTTAACAGAGCCATCTTTTTTTCCTTACATGAATGGAAACTTCAATCCACCTAGTCCTTTTTTCTTACCTTTTTGCATTCCAGTCATCGACTTCATCATTTTTTTCATATCATCAAACTGCTTGATTAGACGATTAATTTCTTGTACAGTTGTACCGCTACCTTTGGCAATGCGTTTTTTACGACTAGCATTGATTATTTCCGGTTGTTCTCGCTCTAATTTAGTCATAGAACGAATAATTGCCTCAATATGCCCAATTTGTTTTTCATCAACTTGTGCATTTTTCAGCCCTTTAATTTTATTTGCACCAGGAAGCATTCCTAACAATTCGTCAAGCGGTCCAAGTTGACGCACTTGTCCAAGTTGTTCTAGGAAATCGTCAAGCGTAAACGAAAGCGTACGCATTTTTTGCTCAAGTTCTTTTGCTTTCTCTTCATCAACTGTAGCTTGCGCTTTTTCAATTAATGTTAAGACGTCACCCATCCCTAAAATACGGGATGCCATACGTTCTGGATGGAACGCTTCAATCGCATCTAGCTTTTCACCCATACCAGCAAATTTAATTGGTGTGTTTGTTACAGCCTTAATAGATAATGCCGCACCACCGCGCGTGTCACCATCTAATTTCGTTAATACAACACCTGTTAAACCTAACTGCTCATGGAAACTTTGTGCTACATTTACCGCGTCTTGTCCTGTCATCGCATCGACAACAAGGAAAATTTCATCCGGTTTCGCAACTTCTTTCACTTTCGCTAATTCATCCATTAGTTCTTCATCAATATGCAGGCGACCCGCTGTATCAATTAAAACGTAATCGTGATGATCTTCTTTTGCTTTTGCAATCGCTTGTTTCGCAATTTCAACTGGACTTACTTGATCTCCTAAAGAGAAAACAGGCATGTCCAATTGCTTCCCTAATGTTTCAAGCTGTTTAATCGCTGCTGGACGGTAAATATCTGCTGCAACAAGCATCGGTTTACGATTATACTTTTTACGAAGTAAATTCGCAAGCTTACCTGTTGTCGTTGTTTTACCCGCACCTTGCAGACCAACCATCATAATAACAGTCGGTGGCTTATTAGCAACAGCAATTTTGCTTTGCTCTCCGCCCATAAGTTCTGTAAGTTCTTCCTGTACGATTTTAATTACTTGTTGTCCAGGTGTCAAACTTTTCATTACATCTTGTCCGACAGCACGCTCAGACACACGCTTTATAAAATCTTTTACTACTTTAAAGTTAACATCTGCTTCTAAAAGAGCTAGACGAACTTCTCTCATCATTTCTTTCACATCGGCTTCAGAAACTTTTCCTTTGCCGCGGATTTTTTGCATTGTCTGTTGAAGTCGGTCGGCTAATCCTTCAAATGCCATATTGCCGCCCTCCTAATCTAATTTTTCGATAGCTTCAACAACTTGTTTCATTTCTTCATTCACATGCTCTTCTTCGCTGATTAGCTGTTTTAGCTTTGCAACAAGTCGCTGTCGCTCTTGAAACTTTTGAAGTAATACTAATTTTTCTTCATATTCTTCAAGCATCGCTTCAGTCCGTTTAATGTTATCATACACGGCTTGGCGGCTTACATCAAATTCTTCCGCAATTTCACCAAGAGATAAATCATCTAGATAATAAAGCGACATATAACTTCTTTGTTTTTGCGTTAACAACGATTGATAAAAATCAAATAAATAGTTCATTCTCGTTGTTTTCTCGAGCATGTTGGATCATCCTTTGTTAAGTGATTTCCCTTTACATGAATTAGTTTACATGGAGTATAAAAGAGTGTCAAGTTTTTTTCTTAACATCACATATTTTTTATAGAAAAAGAAGCGGAAATACCGCTTCTTTCACTTACACTTCTTCAGTTTCTACCAAGTTCGCGAATAAGCCATACACATATTGTTCTGGATCAAATTGCTGCAGATCATCCATTTGCTCTCCTAGTCCAACAAACTTCACCGGTACATCCATCTCGTTACGAATTGCTAATACGATACCACCTTTAGCAGTTCCGTCTAACTTCGTTAAAACAATACCAGTAACATTCGTTGCTTCACGGAATGTTTTTGCTTGACTTAATCCATTTTGTCCTGTTGTTGCATCAATAACAAGTAATACTTCATGAGGAGCTCCTGGTACTTCACGCTCAATTACACGCTTCACTTTCTCTAACTCTTTCATTAAGTTGACTTTGTTTTGCAGGCGTCCTGCTGTATCACATAGCAATACATCCACTTTACGAGCCTTCGCTGCCTGTACAGCATCGTACATAACAGCCGCCGGGTCAGACCCTGATCCTTGTTTAATTACTTCTACACCAACACGATCGCCCCATACTTCTAATTGTTCAATCGCTCCAGCACGGAATGTATCTCCTGCCGCCAATAGGACAGACTTTCCTTCCGATTTAAATTTATGTGCAAGCTTACCAATTGTCGTCGTTTTTCCTACACCATTAACACCAACAAATAAAACAACTGTTAATTGATCCTCTTGTATATTAACTTCATTGCTAAAGTCACTATCACCTTTGTAAATTCCCACTAACTTCTCAGAAATCACAGCCTGTACTTCTTTTGGATCTTGAATGTTACGACGTTGCACTTCTTCTTTCAACTGATCAATTAATTCCATTACTGTCGAGACTCCAACATCTGCACTAATTAAAATTTCTTCTAATTCCTCAAAGAAGTCTTCGTCTATTTTACGATAACGATACACTAAATCATTTACTTTATCAGCAAATGAATTTCTTGTTTTTTCCAATCCTTGTTTAAATTTCTCTGTTACTGTATCCGTTTGTTTTGAAATTTTTTCTTTTAATTTTTTAAAAAAGCTCATACTTCCCATCCTTCCTATTTACTTGCTACAAGTTCTTCGCCATCACCTAAACGAACAGAAACAAGCTTAGATACCCCTGATTCTTGCATTGTTACACCGTACAATACATCAGACTCTTCCATTGTACCTTTTCGGTGTGTAATTACAATAAACTGCGTTTCATCACTAAATTTCTTTAAATACTGCGCAAAACGAGCAACATTAGCCTCATCAAGAGCCGCTTCTACTTCATCTAGCACACAGAATGGGACTGGGCGTACTTTTAAAATACCAAATAAGAGCGCAATTGCCGTCAAAGCACGCTCTCCACCTGAAAGTAAACCTAAATTTTGTAGTTTCTTCCCTGGCGGTTGCGCCACAATATCAATACCAGTATTTAATAAATCTTCTGGATTTGTCATTACTAAATCCGCTCTTCCGCCTCCGAATAATTCAGAGAATACAGATTGAAACTCCGTTCGAATTCCTTCAAATGTAGTAGAAAAGCGTTTTTTCATCTCTTCATCCATTTCCGTAATAAGTTGATGTAACGTCGATTTCGCTTCTTCCAGGTCATCTCTTTGCTCTAGTAAGAATGTGTGACGTTCTGCTACACGTTCGTATTCATCAATTGCCCCTAAGTTTACTGCGCCTAGCTCTTCAATGGATAGTTTAATTAATTTCACCTTTTTACGCGCATCTTCTGCAGGCATCGTCATTGTATACTTCAGTTTTGCTGCTTCAAATGAAATAGTATATGTTTCACGTAAATGCTGCAATCTATTTTCCAACTCTACATCAAGTCGGTTAATTTTCACTTCTTGATCTTTCAACATCTCAAGAATATATTTATGTTTACCTATTGTTTCTTTCACACCGCGCTCTAAATGCTCCACTCTCTCTTGCAATGATACGCGTTGTTCACGACGCGAACGAATTAAATCCGAAGTTTGATTACGATCATATGCTTTCTTCTCTATCATATTCGTAATTTGGTCTTCGCCACTTGAATTAGACGTCATCTCTTGTTTTAAGAACGCTAAATCTTCTTTCGTTTTTACAAGTGTCGTATCAGTCTCTTCTTTTTCCTTCGTCAATCGTTCAACTTTTTCTTTTTGATTTGATAAACGTTGTTGTTGTTCAGCTGCTTGTACTTTTAGCTCAGTCATTTCCTTCTGAACTTTTTCTTTTGAAGAATGTTGCTCACTTTTTTGTTTCGTTAATGCGACGATTTTGCCATCTAATTCCGAGATTTCCGCTTGAAGAGTTGCTAAAATCTTTTCTAACTCTCCTTTTCGCCCTTGCATTTTCACTTGATCTTGTAAAAATCCTTCTATCTCTAAATCGTATATAGATAAACGATCGTTAATTCGATGCTCTTCTAATTCTAATCGATTAATTTCTTCTCTTAATTTTTGTTCATCTACACGCTCGGTTTCTACGCCTTGGCGTAGTTCGCGTATTTTCACTTCTTTTTCTTGAATCTCTTGCTTTACTGCTTTAACAAAGTTTTCCAGCTTCGTTGTTTTTTCTTCCATATCAGCTAGCTTTTTAGTCCATTCTTCAAGTTCACGCTGGCGCCCTAATAAAGAAGATTTCGCCTGTTTTACAGCTCCACCAGTCATAGAACCGCCAGGATTTACTACGTCACCTTCAAGCGTTACAATACGATAGCGATATTGTAATTGTTTCGCTAATTCATTTGCACCCCGTAAATCTTTCGCAACAACAACAGTACCTAATAGGCTTGAAACTACATTCTCATATTTATTGTTGTACTGCACAAGTTCTGCCGCCACACCAACAAACGCTGGATGTTGATTCACAATGCGTAATTGTTCAAATGATAACGATCTACTTTTAATAACAGCTTGAGGTAAAAACGTTGCACGACCATGTTTATTTTGCTTTAAAAATGTAATTGCATTACGTGCATGTTCTTCTGTTTGTACTACGATATGTTGCATCGCTGCCCCAAGGGCGATTTCCATTGCAATTTCATATTCTTTCGGCACAGTCAGAAGTTCTGCAACAGCTCCCTCGATACCTTGCAATCTATTTTCTCTAGCCTTTAATACTTCACGTACCCCTTGATAGAAACCAGAATAGTCCTCTTGCATTTCTTCTAGCATTTCTTTTCGAGAACGCGCCTGTTGCACAAATTGATACGCTTGATACAGTTTCGTTTCATTTTCACTATACTGAGACTTACATTTCCCAAGTGCCGTTTCTGTCTTCTGTATGTTAGAAATAATGCCAGCTACTTTCTCCTTCACTTGCTCATAACTTTCTACAAGTTTCGCTTTTTTCGCTGTAATTTCCATACGCATCTGTACATATTTTTCATTTTCTTCATCAAGGCGTTCATTTTTAGAATTTTGCTGTTTAGATTGTTCTTCAATCATAGATAATTCATTACGAAGACTTGCTTGTTGATTTAAAAGTTCAATATAATCACCTTTTAAATTCTCAATCTGTTCCTCTAGATTCACGGCAAAAGTTGCAAGTAGTTGCTCATTATCATGCAATTTCTTCTCCAACTCTTTTACTTGATTCACAAATTGCATTAACGCTTCGGTACTTGTTTCAATTTCGCCATCATAACTTTTAGCTTTCTCTACCAATTCAACAATTAGCTTTTCGAGCTGCGCACAATGCGTCGTCGCATTTTGCTTTCTTTCCTTTAACAACTCACGCTGCCCTTCTAGTTTCTCTAGTTCTTTACTAGAAAGAAGAAGAACTTCTTGTAAGGAGTTTACAGATTCATCAACCGCTTGTAATTGTCCACGTAATTCCTCAAGCTCTTCTTCACTTTTTTGTAAATTCGTCGACATCTTCACTTCTTCATCTTTATTATGCCCAAATTGATTTCGAAGCGCTTCCCATTTTTCATGTAATTCTTCAATTTCATGTACAATAAGCGCCGCTTCTACTTTTTCTAATTCTTCTTTTTTCTCAAGAAAATCTTTCGCTATAGAAGCTTGTCTTTCTAGTGGTTCTACTTGACTACTCAATTCATGTATAATATCTTGCACACGATTTAAGTTTTCTTGTGTTTCTGCTAATTTCCCTTCAGCTTTCTTTTTACGAAGTTTGTATTTCAGCACACCCGCAGCTTCCTCAAATACCCCTCGACGTTCTTCCGATTTACTACTTAAAATCTCTTCGACTTTCCCCTGGCTAATAATTGAAAAAGCTTCTCTTCCCATACCAGAGTCCATAAATAAATCAATAATATCTTTCAATCTACAAGATTGTTTATTAATATAAAAATCACTATCACCCGAACGAGATACACGACGTGTTACACACACCTCGTTATATTCAATCGGTAATCGTTGGTCTTCATTATTTAAAGTTAATGTTACTTCAGCAATATTAACCGCTCTTCTCGTATCACTACCTGCAAAAATAATATCCTCCATTTTCGCACCGCGTAATGACTTTGCAGATTGTTCACCAAGTACCCAGCGAATCGCATCAGTAATATTACTTTTCCCGCTCCCGTTAGGTCCTACTACAGAAGTTACACCTGGAACAAAATCGACAGATACACGCTCAGCAAAAGATTTAAATCCTGCTATTTCTAATCTTTTTAAAAACACGAAAGGCCTTCCTCCTATTCTCCGTTGTTGTAAACATTGTCTGTACGAAAACAAGCTACTATACGGATTTCCCACTCCTTTTATTTATAAACAAAAGGAAAGTTTCATTCTATGCATAAGGAATCCCCCTCATTCAAAGGGGGATTCCTTATAGTTGTTCTTTTAATTTTTTCAATGCTTCTGCAGCAGCTTGTTGCTCTGCTTCTTTTTTCGACTTGCCACTACCAAGACCTAAAGCCACGTTATTTAACGTAACACGTGACACAAATTCTCGGTTATGGGCCGGTCCTTTTTCTTGCAAAATTTGATACTCAACGTTACCACTACCATCACGCTGAATCAATTCTTGCAATTGACTCTTATAATCCATCACATGAGAAAAAGCACCTTCATTAATTTTCGGATATACAACTTCTTTTAAAAATCCCCAAACTGTTTCAAGCCCTTGATCAAGATAAAGGGCACCAATAAACGCTTCAAAGACATCCGCTAATAAAGCTGGTCGTTCACGTCCACCCGTCATTTCCTCACCTTTCCCTAATAAAACAAGGCTACCAAATGACAATTCGTTTGCAAAACGAACAAGAGATGGCTCACATACAATAGCTGCACGTAGTTTTGTTAACTCTCCTTCGCTCATTGTCGGATATTTTTGAAACAGATACTGTGATACAGTGAGTTCCAATACAGCATCACCAAGAAATTCAAGACGCTCATTGTCCTCATGCGGTTTTTTTCGATGCTCATTCACATACGATGAATGCGTAAATGCTTGAATCAATAATTTTTCATCTGAAAACGTAATACCTATCTCTTCTTGAAATACTTTAAACGCTTCACGATATTTTGTTTCATACTTTTTTTCTCTATGTTTTCGGTACGGCATAGGTCCCTCCAGATATAAGCCGAGAAGCCCCGCTAAAAAACGGGACTTCACTTAAGCATTATAGATGACTCTCTATGTAAGTCACAGCATCGCCAACAGTAGCAATCTTTTCAGCATCTTCATCAGAAATTTCCATTTCGAATTCATCTTCCAATTGCATTACAAGTTCTACTACATCTAGGGAGTCTGCGCCTAAATCTTCTTTAAAGCTCGCAGCTGGTACTACTTCAGTTTCTTCTACACCTAAACGATCAACGATGATTTTTGTTACACGCTCTAAAACATCTGCCATTCCATTCACCTCCCCTCAAATATTATATAAAATATTGTCCAAAAAAACTAGGTGAAATCGATTCTTTTATTACATTACCATTCCGCCATCAACATTTAGCGTTTGTCCTGTAATATATTTGCTTTGATCAGAAGCAAAAAACGTTACAGTATTTGCGATATCTTGCGCTTCACCAAACTGAGCTGCAGGAATTAACTTTAACATTTCGGCTTTTATATTTTCATCTAATACATCCGTCATATCAGTCGCAATAAACCCTGGAGCAATTGCATTTACAGTAATATTTCGGCTCGCTAATTCTTTTGCTGATGTTTTTGTTAATCCAATTACACCAGCTTTAGCAGCAACATAGTTTGCTTGTCCTGGGTTTCCTGTTACTCCAACAACAGAAGCGATATTAATAATACGTCCATGACGTTGACGCATCATATAACGAGATACTGCCTTCGTACATAAGAATACACCTTTTAAGTTTGTATTAATAACTGTATCCCATTCTTCTTCTTTCATACGCATTAATAAATTATCTTTTGTTACACCAGCGTTATTTACAAGAATATCTACTTGTCCAAACGTATCTACAGTTTGTTTCACCATATTCGTAACATCTTCAGCATTTGCAACATCTGCTCTTACTGCAATAGCATCTGAACCTAATTTCTTTATTTCATCGACTACTTCATTCGCCTTTTGCTCATTACCAGCATAATTTACTACCACATTTGCCCCTTGTTTCGCTAAATCAATCGCAATCGCACGACCAATTCCACGTGAAGCGCCAGTTACTAATGCTACTTTCCCTTTTAACATCAGTTTTCTCCTCTCAAATTTGAAATGGTATCTTTTAATGTCTCTTCGTCATATATCGCATATGCTTTCACAGAAGAGTCAATCGACTTCATAAGACCAGCAAGTACTTTTCCAGGGCCGATTTCAATAAATGTATCTACCCCTTGATTCACCATATACTCAATGGATGGATACCATAATACAGGCGAATAGAGCTGTTCAATCAGCTTTTCTTTAATATCTGTACCACGTGTAATAACGTCCGCTGTAACATTTGCAATAACAGGAATATTTGTGTCTTGAATTGTAATTTCATTTAAAACACTTTGGAATCTCTCAGCAGCTGGCTTCATAAGTGAGGAATGAAATGGTCCACTTACTTTAAGAGGAATTGCTCTTTTAGCACCATTTTCTTTCGCTCTTTGAGAAGCAAGTTCTACTCCTTGATTTGTTCCAGAAATAACAATTTGCTTCGTGCTATTCATATTAGCAATTTGCACCGCATATCCTTCACTTGTTACTTCTTCTGTAACTTGTTTCAGCATTTCCGGATCAGCACCTAAAATAGCTGCCATCGCACCTTCCCCACCCGGAACTGCTTCTTCCATATATTCCCCACGTTTCCTTACAGCATATACAGCATCTTCAAAAGTTAATGCACCCGCTGCTACAAGAGCGCTATATTCACCTAAACTATGTCCCGCGACAAAATCTGGTGTAATATCATACTCATTCAAAGCTGTTAAAATTGCAAAACTCGTTGTTAATAAAGCAGGTTGCGCATTTGTCGTTAATGTTAGCTTTTCCTGTGGCCCTTCAAAAATCACTTCTGACAGTGAATCTTGCAGCACCTCATCCGCTTTCGCAAACACTTTCGCAACTTCGTTATTATTCTCCGCTAACTGTCTACCCATTCCAACTGCCTGTGAACCTTGGCCCGGAAAAAGAAATGCTAGTTTTCCCATTTCAAATCCTCCTCTTATTGAAGCGGCTCTTTCTCCATTACACTTGAAATTGTAGGAATTACTTCTTTCGCTACCATTTCTCTTGTTTGACGAATCGCACTAAATATCGATTGGTCATTTGAAGAACCATGAGCCTTAATGACAGGAGCTTTTAAGCCAAACAATGCCGCTCCTCCATACTCCGAATAATCCATTTTATCTTTTAATACCATAAGTTTTGGTTTTAATACCGCTGCTGCTAATTTGCTCGTAAACGAACTCATTAATTGCTCTTTTAACATAGAGAATAATGCAAGTGCTGTTCCTTCTAATGATTTTAGAGCTACGTTACCTGTAAAACCATCACATACAACAACATCTGCTACACCTTGCAATAAGTCTCTTGATTCAACGTTTCCAACAAAATTAATTGGTGCATCCTTGAGCATAGCAAAGACTTGTTTTGAAAGCTCGTTTCCTTTGCCATCCTCTGTCCCAACGTTTAAAAGTCCAACGCGAGGATTTTTAATTCCTCTTACCTTCTCTGCATAAACAGAGCCCATTACTGCATATTGATATAAATGAATTGGTTTTGCATCAACGTTTGCTCCAACATCTAACATCACAAAGCCTTCTCCATCAACAGTTGGCATTGTAGGTGATAAAGCTGGTCGTTCAATTCCTTCCATACGACCAACAACAAACAATCCAGCTGCCATTAAAGCTCCTGTACTTCCTGCTGAGATACAAGCATCCGCTACGCCGTTCTTCACTTGCTCTGCTGCTAGTACCATTGAAGCTTGTTTTTTTCGGCGAACCGCTCTTACTGGTTCATCTGTCGATTCGATTTTTTCGTCTGTATGAAGTATAGTAATTCGCTCTTCACTCGTTAAGTATTGACGAATTTCCTCTTCTTTCCCTACTAACGTAATATGTAAATCTGAGTATTCCTTAATAGCTTTCATTGCTCCTAATACTACAGCCTTTGGAGCATGATCGCCGCCCATTGCATCTATTGCGATTTTCATAAGTTGTTACCTTCCTCACTATAATTACTAGATCGATACATTTCAAAAGTGCCTGTAAAAACAAGTTCTTCTCCAACAAAGCTACGCACTTTGACAACCGTCCGTCCTTTATCATTCTCTACATCTTCAACACGTGCTTTTGCAACAACACGTTCTCCTAATTTTACAGGACGAATGTATCGAATGGTAGACTTTGCAGTTAAAGCTAATTCTTCATCAATAACTGCAACAGCTAGTGAGTTTGCTTGCGCAAACAAATGATGCCCACGAGCAATTTGATTTCTTTTAAATACATGTTCTACCTTTACTTCAAAGATAGAAATCGCATGTCTATCTAATTCTATATCGATAATTTCTCCGACAACCTCTTCTAACGGTAAAGATTTCACATCTTCTTCATGTTGTTTTGTAGCCACATGCTTAATTCGTTCTCTTAATTCAGGAATAGATAATTCCATACGATCAAGACGAACAGTTTGTATGCTCACTTGAAATTTTTCCGCTAAATCTTCATCCGTTATAAAAGGATTCGTTTCTATTGTTTGTTGTAATAATTCTTGTCTTTCTTTTTTACTTCTTCTTTTTTTCATACCGCACCATCCATTTTTATGACTAGGTACTAACAGTAGTATATAATCATTAAAAGTAGAATGCAACAAAAACTTTTGCAGACTACTCTTAGTCGAGCTTCTCTCCCTGGAACACACCTGTTCCGTCAAGATAAGTACGCAACGAAGCATACTGATCATTGTGCCAAAACGCTTCTGAATCAACTAGTATCGCCGCATCTTGTCTCGCTGTTTCTAACGCTCGATAATCATGTACCATATCAGCAACCTTAAACTCTGGTAGACCACTTTGCTTACTTCCAAAGAAATCTCCAGGACCTCGTAACTCTAAATCTTTTTCTGACAATACAAATCCATCATTTGTTTCAGTCATAATGCGCATTCTTTCTTTTCCCGTTTCTGATTTCGGGTCCGCAATTAATAAACAATACGATTGTTCACTACCACGCCCAACGCGCCCCCTAAGCTGATGAAGCTGCGATAAACCGAAACGCTCCGCGTCATAAATAACCATAACAGTCGCATTCGGTACATTCACACCTACTTCAACAACTGTTGTCGATACAAGAATTTGCACTTTATTTTCACTAAACTGTCCCATTATCTCTTCTTTTTCTTGAGATGATAGTCTCCCATGCATTAATCCAACTTGGCATTTCCCTTGATAATGATGAGTCAGCATACTATGTAAGTCGATAGCATTTTGTACATCCAACTTCTCAGACTCTTCAATTAGAGGACAAATAACATATGCCTGTCTTCCTTTTTTGATCTCTTTCTCCACAAAACCGAGAACGCGATCTAACATATCATGTTTTGCCCAATACGTTTCGATCACCTTTCTACCAGCTGGCATTTCATCGATAATAGAAACGTCCATCTCTCCAAATGCAGTGATAGCTAACGTACGCGGGATTGGGGTCGCCGTCATAAACAACACATCTGGACTTTCGCCTTTCTCACGTAAAACCCGGCGCTGCGCTACACCAAATCGATGCTGTTCATCCGTAATAACGAGACCTAACCTATGAAATATAACTTCACCTTGAATTAAAGCGTGCGTCCCAACAAGGATATCTACTTCTCCTTGCTCTAATCTCGCCAAAATCTCTCGACGTCTCGCACCTTTAACAGAACTTGTTAGCAGTTCAACCTTCATACCAAAATGTGAAAACGTCTCAGCGAGCGACTGATAATGTTGTTCAGCTAAAATTTCCGTAGGAACCATCATAGCACCTTGATAATGAGCTAATTTCGCTCCATAAAGTGCAATCGCAGCAACAACTGTTTTCCCAGAACCTACATCCCCTTGCAATAATCGATTCATGCGATAGGGAGATGTCATATCTTTCATTATTTCATCTACAACCCGGCTTTGTGCGCCAGTTAACGGAAACGGAAGTGCATCAGTAAACTCTTGCAATTCTACTGATGAAATTTCTTTTTTCGTGCCCTTTGAATTTTCCCTTTCCATTTTCCGTAATGTTTGCATTTTCAACTGGAACAAGAAAAACTCCTCATATACAAAACGGCGCCGTGCTTGCTTTAAGTCTTCCTGTCCCACTGGAAAATGTAACGCTTTGAGTGCTTCATAACGTGGTAATAACTTATACCTACTTAACAAACCGTCAGGTAACACTTCAATTATAGAGTCTCCATATTCCTTTAAAGCCTGGGCAATAAAACGGCGCACCTGCTTTACTGTCAACTTCCCTTTCACTGAATATACTGGCTCTACTTCTTGTTGACGCACAGCCGGTCCAAAATGAAGTTCTGATACAGCGATCGTTTGGCGATGCTGATCCCATTTACCAGTAATCGTTACCGTTTCATCTAGCTTTAACTTTTGTTTATAATAGGGTCTATTAAAACATACGGCTGTAATTAAATAACGCCCGACAAGAACACGAACTGTAAGACGCGACTTTTTCTTTCCATAGTATTGAAGTAAAGGAGCACTATGTACTTTCCCTTCAACCGTCACACGCTCATCATGCTTTACTTCAGCAAGATCTTTCATCGCATAGTCTTCATAACGGTACGGAAAATGTTCTAATAGATGAGAAACTGTATAAATTCCCATCTCGTGTAATAACTCAGATGTTTCTCCTCCGATTCCCTTTACATCCGTAACAGGAACTTGTACAACTTCATTCAAGATTCTCACGCTCCGTCACATTATTTTCTTCGATTCATTCTATTGATTCTCCATTAACATCATTGACATCTGTAATCTCTCTCTTTCACCCTATATATTCTATCATAGGCATTCTAAGAGAAACTACTCTAATCCCTCTATATAAAGTGAAACTATAATCAGTGGGGTTTTGTTCATCCCCCACTGATTATTAGCCCTCACCAATCGGGCTTTTACGGGCAGTTAATCTCCCAACTAACTTCTTTGCTCTAGCCGAATTTAGGGGTGGAAATTTTACTGCCCACAAATAGCGGGACAAAACAAAGATATACAACACGCAAGAAAAGAGCCTCACTATTAGCAGCAAGGCTCTTTTCTATCATCAATATGCTAGCCTTTTGAATAAAAACTAGTAATAAATTTCATATCACTACTTTTCATCCATTAGCAAGTAAGTAATCCATTTATTTTTAAAACGAATCTTTTCTTATTCTACAGAGAAGATGAAAGAATACACCGGTTGGTTCCCTGCATGTACTTCTACTTCTGCATCTTCAAAGTTCTCTTCAACAAACGCAACTAATTCAGCCACTTCTTCGTCTGTTGCATCTTCACCTTGTAGAATCGTTACGATTTCAGAATCCTCATCAATTAGTGCTTCTAGTAATTGCTTCGCAGCTCCTACTTTTTCAGCGTTTGTTGATACGATTTTTCCATCTGCAATACACATGAAATCATCTTTTTGAATTGCCACACCGTCAATTTCCGTATCACGAACAGCATACGTAATTTGACCTGTTTTCACATGAGATAAAGCTTCGTTCATGTTTTCTTTATTCTCTTCTAACGTTCCAACTGGATTAAATGCTAACATTGCAGCCATACCTTGAGGAACTGTTTTCGAACGAACAACAATAACTTCTTGATCTACTACTGAAGCTGCTTGTTCTGCTGCCATTACGATATTTCCGTTATTTGGTAAAATGATGATCTTTTCAGCATTCGCCTCTTCAATCGCCTTCACGATATCCTCCGTACTTGGATTCATCGTTTGGCCACCTTCGATAACTTTCGTTGCGCCAATGCTCTCAAATAAAGTTTTAATACCAGATCCCATAGCTACAGTCACAATACCATACGGTTGTTTCTCTTTTGGTTGATTCGTTTGTTCAGGCACCATAGTAGGTTCATCTAATAAAGCCGTATGCTGTTCACGCATATTTTCTACTTTAATCTTAATTAGACTACCGTAGCGTTGTCCATAGTTCATAGGATCTCCAGGATGTTCCGCATGAATATGAACCTTAACAACCTCATCATCTGATACAACAAGTAGTGAATCTCCGTACACACTAATATCTTCACGGAATTTTTGTTCAGAGAAATTATGTTCCTTCATTTTTTCAGGCTCTAATTTCACCATGAATTCCGTACAATATCCATACTTAATATCTTCTGTACTCAATTGGCTTTGTACACTACGGTGATGTTCTGCGCGTACCATGTCATTCATAGATGGTTGCGTCTGCACATTAGAAGAAATCGTTTCTCCTTTTAAGTCAGCTAAAAATCCTTCATATACAACAACTAGACCTTTACCACCGCTATCTACAACGCCAACTTGTTTTAATACAGGTAATAAATCTGGCGTACGATTTAACGATGCATTCGCTTCTTTTACAACGTCTTCCATAAACAAAACAAAGTCGCGCTGTTTTTTCGCAACTGTCACTGCATATTTACCCGTTTCTCTTGCAACCGTTAAAATCGTTCCTTCAATTGGTTTCATAACCGCTTTATACGCTGCCTCTACTCCAGCCTCTAAAGCTGCAGCAAAATCAACTGTTGTTAATTCTTCTTTTTGTTCAATGGATTTAGAAAAACCACGGAATAACTGAGATAAAATAACCCCAGAGTTACCACGAGCTCCCATTAATAATCCTTTGGCTAAACTTACGCCGACTTTACCAGCATGCTGTGAAGGATTTTCTTTCACTTCACGTGCGCCTGAAGTCATTGATAAGTTCATGTTTGTACCGGTATCGCCATCTGGAACTGGAAATACGTTTAACGCATCAACAAGCTGAACATTATTTGTTAAATTATTTGCTCCTTGAATGATCATTTGTGATAAACGTTTTCCATCAATTTTTTGAATTGACACAGATTTTCCTCCTTAATGCACATTACAAGTTTATTACTTTAACTCCTTGTACGTAGATGTTTACAGAATCTACTGCTAGTCCTACAGTTTGATCTAATGTATATTTCACTTTAGTCTGCACGTTATGTGCTACTTCTGAAATTTTCGTACCATAGCTCACAATAATATACATATCAATATGTACTTCATCTTCATCTTTACGAACAATAACACCTCTAGTGAAGTTTTCTTTTCGTAAAATGTCTGTTAATCCATCTTTTAACTGATTTTTTGATGCCATACCTACGATACCGTAGCAATCTACTGCGGCACCTCCAGCAATTGTCGCAATTACATCTGTACTAATATCAATTTGACCGTACTTCGTTTTAATTTCAATTGACATCTCGTTTCCCCCTTCATAAATGGTGAAAGTGAGCTAGACTACTTTAGTTACTATCATATAATCTTTTTAAAGAAAATTCCATCGTTCTTTCTTTTCACTCTCATATTTTATGTTTTATACTACAACTTTTCTATGATGAGCAAAATAGTCCATTGTTATTATACAACATGTACCACTATAATATGTCAAGCAATTTTTCTTGATTTCAGCTTTTCTTCATTGATATATGGTGTCAAGTAATTTTTCTTGATTTCTTTTTTCTACGGTGTTGCATTCTCTTTTTAGTTGTGTTAAATTATAGTAGTGTTTTTAGCATCGCAAAAAAGACTAACATTGAAAAATTACGTATGGTAAGGTATCAAGGGAGGGAAATATAAATGGCTCGTGTTTGTGCTATCACTGGAAGAAAAGCTCGTTCTGGTAACTCTCGTTCTCACGCAATGAACGCTACAAAACGTAAATGGGGCGCTAACCTTCAAAAAGTTCGCGTACGCATCGACGGAAAAGTTCAACGTGTTTACGTTTCTGCTAGAGCATTAAAATCTGGCAAAATCGAACGTGTTTAATAATAAAAAAAAGAGCCGCTAGGCTCTTTTTTTATTATAACAATGGAAAAAGCACCGGTAATAGGTGCTTTTTTTAGTCTTTTTTGAAGGTATTTAACATCGCACGTACAATTCCACCAAGAAATTTAGGTAACTTAATTGTATAAAATCTCATGGTTTCCCTCCTAATCCCCATTACTCCACTTGTTTACTATATGATGCAAGGAGCAAAATTGTTTCTTCAATCAGTGCTTCTTATCATCATTAATATGCCAGAAGTAAATGAAAAAGTACCTTTTTCCACAATGAGTTCATTACTAATACAAAGTGTCGATCCCCACTCTATTGTCTTGTTAGTAAGAGAGTACTTAAATCCACGTAATGTAATACCTTCAACTGTTTCAGTAACCGGTACAAAGGATACATAAGGAAAATTTTCATTTTCTTCAATTATATGTGTACCAACTTTTTTTACTGTTATTTCATTTTTATTGTCTACAATACACATTTCTATCTCTGCCGCTAAACCTTTTAAAAGCATTTGTATATTTGCCAAACCATGATCAAGTCTTCCACCAGTCGCGCCAAAAATACGAATTAATTTCGGATTTTGTTCTAAAGCCCAGCTAATTGCAATTTCTAAATCTGTTTGATCTTTTTCTCGCGGAACAATATGTAACTCATTTGTTTGCTGCCTCATCCATGCTAACTCATCCTCAGTAACCGAATCGTAATCCCCAAATGCAACAGTCGGAGTAATTCCACTTTTTAACAAACGGTACACTCCCCTATCAACCGCCGCCCACACTACTTCTTCATTTTCATATCGAGAAAAATCTGCGCAGTATTCTACAGGTCCTCCTGCCAAAATATGAACAATCATTTTTTCTTCCCCTTCTATTGTAAAAAGGCAATCTGCCATTCGGTAGATTGCCTTTCTCCTTATTTTTCGCTCTATCCTGTATAAAATAGTGAAGTCTTAATTAACTAGATGCTTCACTAGAATAAAGGCCATTCATTCTTTATCCACGAATTATACGAATTGCTTCACCGCGGTCTTTTTGATTGTATACTGCTGATCCTGCTACAAGAACATTCGCTCCTGCTTCAACACAAAGTCTTGCCGTTTCAGCATTTACACCACCATCAACTTCAATTTCTACTTCTAGATTTCGCTCTTTAACCATTTCTGCAACTTCTTTAATCTTCGGTAATACAGAATGAATAAACTTCTGTCCACCAAATCCAGGATTTACTGTCATTAGTAATACCATATCTATATCTTCTAATACATGTTCAATTACCGATACTGGTGTATGCGGATTTAATACAACCCCTGCTTTAATGCCATGAGATTTAATTAACTGAATTGTACGATGTAGATGAGGACACGCCTCTACATGAACAGTAATAATATCTGCTCCCGCTTTTGCGAAAGTCGGGATATAGTTATCAGGATTTTCAATCATTAAATGTACATCTAATGGTAATGATGTAATCGGACGGATAGCTTCTACAATTAATGGTCCAATCGTAATATTTGGTACGAAATGTCCATCCATTACATCGACGTGAATGTAATCAGCTCCACCTTTTTCTACATCTTTAATTTCTTCCCCTAATTTTGAAAAATCTGCTGATAAAATCGATGGTGCAATTTTAATCATAACTAATACCTCGGCTTTCTCTCTCTAATTTCTTCTACGAATTGTTTGTAATTCTTATAACGATATTCAGTTATCTTTCCTTCTTCAACCGCAGCTTTCACCGCGCATTTCGGCTCAGAAAGATGTGTACACCCTCTAAATTTACAGTATTGGCTCGCTTCTTTCAACTCTGGAAAACAATATGTAAGATCTTCTACCTCTATATCTATGAAATCAAGCGAACTAAAACCAGGTGTATCCGCAACAAGCCCGCTCCCCACTGTAATTAATTCCACGTGTCTTGTCGTATGTTTCCCGCGCCCTAAATGTGAAGAAATATCATTTGTTTTCAATTCTAAATCTGGACGTAAAACGTTTAACATTGAAGATTTTCCAACACCAGATTGTCCTGCAACGACAGAAACACAGCCCTCTAAGAATGGTTTCAAAATATCGATACTTTCCGATGTATTTATAGAAGTAAATAATACATCATAACCTATTTCACGATAATCATTTGCAAAAGCTTCAACAGTTTCCTTCATTTTTTCATCCACTAAATCCATCTTACTAATACAAATAATCGGCTTAATATTATGATATTCAATCTGTACTAAAAATCGATCTAACAGTCCGGGATTAAAATCTGGTTCTACTGCAGAGAAAACGAGAATCGCTTGATCAACATTAGCAATAGGAGGTCTAACAAGTTCGTTTTTTCGATCAAATACTTCTAACACGTATCCTTCACTCGGATTATCTGCTTGAAAAACGACTTGGTCTCCTACAAGTGGCGTAATTTTATTCTTTCTAAATACACCACGCCCGCGACATTGTGTAATTCCTTCTTCATGCTGCACATAATAAAACCCACTTAGAGCTTTTACAATTTTTCCTTCTGGCATATAATTCTCCTTTATTTTGTATAAAGTGAAACTGTAATTAATAATGAATTGACTAGAGTTCTTTAAACAATTATTTAAAAACTAACTAAATATATACCCAGGTAATATATTTAAACTACCATCACATTCAAAATATTATTCACAATAGTATCACCTTTATAGCTTTTGAATCATATATTTTTGCCTGCTATACCATCCATTATTTAGACAGATAACAGGCAAGAGTAATAAAGTGAAACTTTAATCATTGGGGGTTTATCGATCCCCTCTGATTAGTAAAAGTCCTCACCAATCGGGCTTTTACGGGCAATCAATCCTGCCTACCTTCTTTGCTTTACAGCCGGATTTTGAGGCGAGGGTCTTACTACCAACAGATAGCAGGACAAATTCCATCCTCTATAAAACAAGAATGGAATCCATTATTGTTGAGCTGGATATGGTACTTCTTTTTCTATAATCGTTACTCCATCTCGAACAATTTTATAATGTCCCTTTGAACCTTCTTGAATTACAAATTCTAAAGAAATAGTCGCTGACTCAGTAATCGTTCTCGTTTCAACTGGTCTATCCATTTTTTGCTGCATATCTTCTTTATAAATTTCTATTGTTTGCGGTTTTTTCTCACCTGTTGCAGAAGCTTCATATGGGATAGAAATATTATCCACTTTTACTGTTTTCGTCACTTTAGGCTTCGGACCATCAGAGATAACAATCGTTACTTTATCTCCTTCTTTTAAAGGTGTCCCAGGTTTTGGATATTGAGAAATAACAAGTCCCTTTTCGACAGTATCTGAATACTCCCTTTTTATATCAGAAACAAGCTTTCTTTCATTTAAGTAACCTTTTACACTATTTTCAGTCCATCCTGAAAAATCACCTGGCCTAATTTGATAAGGTCCTTTACTTACCCAAATCTTCAGTTCTTGTTCTGCCTCTATAACCATTTGATCAGGCGTTGGTATTTGCTCTACGATTTCACCTTTCGGCTTATCATTTTCAATAAAATTAATGGTAACCTGTTTATATTTTTCTTCTAACTCAGCTCTTATACTCTCGAAATCTTTTCCTGTGAAGTCACTCATTTTACTTTTCTTTTTTCCACCTGATTGATAGATAGTAATTTTAGAGCTTTCTTTCACTACTCTTCCGGCTATTGGATCTGTTTTTATCACTTTTCCCACTTCAACATTATCTGTATATACAATGTTAGGTTCTGTAACTTCAAAGCCTTTTTCAACTAATGTATTTACAGCTGTCGTATACTTCATACCAGCCACATCAGGAACCTTCACATCTTTCGGAATAAAGAAGCCTGGAATAACAGTAAGCGCTAATGTTATCCCTATCGCTAAAAGTAAAAATGTTGTAATTAAAACCTTCAGCCATTTGTTACTGCGTTTTTTCTTCTTAGCTGATTCGGTCTCTTCTTTTCTTGCTTGTTCATCCACTTTACTTCCTTTTAGCACAATTGTTTCATCACTCACATTTTGGAATAATTGTTCTTGTTGAATGATTGGAATCGCTTTCGTTGCTTCCATATCTTCTGGTATGTAAAATGGTTGTTCATTTATTCTTTCTGGATATAGCGCTGTTTCAATATCCCGTTTCATCGCGTTAGCAGATTGATATCGATGGAATGGATCTTTCGCAGTTGCCTTTAATATAATATTTTCAACACTTTGTGGAATATTTTCATTCCATCTTTTTGGAGATGGTATTTCATTTTGTAGATGTTTTAAAGCTATTGCAACAGCAGATTCACCTGAAAACGGTTGTCTTCCTGTTAACAATTCAAACATAACAATCCCAAGTGAATAAATATCTGATTGTTTATTCGCTATACCACCACGTGCTTGTTCCGGTGATAAATAATGTACAGAACCGAGCACCGAATTTGTATGTGTAATTGTTGTTGCACTTGTAGCTGTCGCAATTCCAAAGTCTGTGACTTTTATCACTCCATCATCTCGAATCAAAATATTGTGCGGTTTTATATCACGATGCACAATCTCAAAGTGATGGGCGTGTGCCATGGCGGACGTTAACTGCTCCATTATATCAAGAGCTTCTCCTATCGGTAACATCCCTCGATCAATTATGTATTGCTTCAATGTTCGTCCAGGTACATATTCCATTACAAGATAATATATACCATCCTCTTCCCCAACATCATACATATTCACAATATTTGGATGCGACAACGTTGTAACAGATTGCGCTTCTCGATGGAAACGTTTAATAAACTCTTCGTTATTTGAATAGTCGAGTCTTAATATTTTTACCGCTACATCTCGGCCAAGTATTTCATCATGAGCTAAATATACATTGGCCATCCCTCCACCGCCAATCATTTTCAGCAGCTTATAACGGTCATTTAAGCGTTTTCCAATCAGCACGTTGCACTTCACCTACTTTCGTTTGCCGAATCCGCATAATCAATAATAACGAGAGTGATATTATCTTCTCCACCACGATCATTTGCTAATTGAATGAAATGCTCTCCCTTCGCCTCGAGCTGTTCATTCAATTGTAAAATTTGTTGCATATCAGCCATAGGGACTTTGTTAGACAATCCATCAGAGCAAAGAAGCAATTGATCATCTTCTTCGAGAACTAATGTTTTAACATCTAATCCGACTGTTTCTTCTGTTCCTAACGCTCTTAATAGAACATTCTTTTTCGGGTGATATTCTGCATCTTCTTTTGAAATTTCACCGTGCCTAACAAGTTCATTTACAAGTGAGTGATCTTCCGTTATAAGCGATATTTCTCCCTCTGATACCATATAACAACGACTATCTCCTATATGACCGATTGTTACAAAACTAGGTGTACAAATCGCTACGATAACCGTTGTTCCCATGCCATTACATTCTACATGTTGCTTAGAGTAAGCATATATACGCTCATTAATAATTCCAACGTTAGTATGTAACCACTTTTCTACCTTTTTAGGCTCATTCATATTATGCGTTTGCTTCCAATAATCATGGAATAATTGAATAGCCATCGAGCTAGCTACATCGCCAGCTCGATGACCTCCCATTCCATCTGCTACTACCGCTAAAATATTTCCATCTAAATTGTGAAAAACTCCTGCACTATCTTCATTATGTTGACGAACTTTCCCTTTATCCGATAGAAACACGGCTTTCATCTCGTCACCTCGTCTCTTCTTTGCGCTCCTTTGCACGCAACTGACCGCAGGCTGCATCAATATCATGACCTTGTTCACGGCGAATTGTTACATTCACTCCACGATCTTTTAGCGTCTTTTCAAATAAGAAAATTTGCTCTCGTGGCGTACGTACATAATCACGTTCTGGCACGTAGTTTACCGGAATTAAGTTTACATGACATTTTACACCTTTTAAGAGCGCAGCAAGTTCTTCAGCTTGCTCAACTTGGTCATTTTCTCCTCCAAATAAGCCATATTCAAACGTAATACGACGCCCTGTTCTATTTACATAGTATTTAACAGCTTCCATTAAATCTGGTAGCTTATAAGCACGGTTAATCGGCATTAATTTTGAACGTAACTCTGTATTTGCAGAATGCAATGAAATCGCAAAATTGATTTGCATATCTTCTTCAGCGAACTTATAAATTTTTGGAACAATTCCACTTGTTGAAACTGTCATATGCCTTGCACCAATATGAATTCCTTTTTCATGATTTACAATGCGTAAGAATGACATTAAGTTGTCGTAATTATCAAACGGCTCTCCAATTCCCATAACAACAAGAGAACTTACACGCTCTTCTGTTTCATCAAGCGCACGCTGAACTTCCACTACTTGCGCTACAATTTCTCCAGCTTCTAGGTTTCGTTTTAGTCCACCAAGTGTAGAAGCACAGAACGTACAGCCAATTCGACAACCAACCTGTGTTGTTACACAAATCGAATTTCCATATTCATGTCGCATTAATACCGTTTCAATAGAGTATCCATCGTATAACTGGAATAAGAATTTAATTGTTCCATCCGAAGACGTTTGTTTTACTAATGTATTTAAAGTAGTAATATCAAAGGAATTCGACAATTTATCGCGCAATCCTTTAGAAAGGTTTGACATATCCTCATAATTTTTTACACGTTTTTTATATAACCAATCAAAAATTTGCCCTGCACGGAATTTAGGTTCCCCTTGTTCCTTTAACCAATCTTGCATTTCATGAAGTTGTAAAGAGTAAATTGATGGTTTCTTTGTTTCTAGATTTTTCTTTTGTTTTTTTACAGTTGTTTCCATGATGCTACACCTTCTTTCTTAAACAAGCAATATAAAAGCCATCTGTTGCAAAATAATGCGGTAAAATTTGTACTTGACCTTCATCAATGTACGGACTTAATTTTTCTGGCATACGTTCTTTTATCGTAGTATCCCACTCAAATTCAGGATGCTCTTGTAAAAACCGTTCTATTACTTGTTCATTTTCTATTTTTTCAATTGTACACGTACTATAAACAAGGCGACCACCTTGTTTTAATAATGGTGCTATTTTTTCTAATATCGCAAATTGAATCGTTGATAATCGTTCACTATCGCCCTTATCTTTCCCTAACTTAATATCAGGTTTACGTCTTATAACACCGAATCCTGAACATGGCGCATCTACTAATATTTTATCAAAGGTTTCATTTTCAAAATGCTCTTGAACTTTTCTAGCATCTAATGCCTTTGTTTCTACATTTTCTAGACCAAGTCGATCTGCTTGTTGTCTAATTAAACGCACTTTATGTGCATGTAAATCAAGGGACATTACCTTACCAGTTCCCTTTAATCGCTCTGCAATATGCGTTGTTTTCCCGCCTGGGGCAGCACAACTATCAAGGACTTCATCGCCCTCATTCGGTTCTAAAGCACGTGCCACCAGCATAGAGCTTTCATCTTGAATAGAGAGAAATCCTTTTTTAAACGCTTCTGTATGCGCTACATTCCCTCTTTCAATTTGAATTGCATCATCTGACAAATCGCCACGTTTCGCTTCTATACCCTCGTTTGCTAATAGCCCAATCGCTTCTTCCACCGTAACCTTATCAACATTCACACGTGCTGTCGGTACAGGTGGTAACATATTTACTTCACACATTTTCCCTGCTGTCTCTAAACCGTATTCAGATACCCAGTCTTGTACAAGCCAAGCTGGATGACTCGTTGTAATCGCAAGACGTTCTACCGGATCCTTGATTTCTTCTAACGATGGTACACCTTCTCGCTGAATTGAACGTAATACTCCGTTCACCATGCCTGAAATCCCTTTATGCCCACGACGTTTCGCAATCTCAACAGCTTCATGAATAGCCGCTCTTTCTGGAACTCGGTCTAAATATAACATTTGATATAAAGATAGGCGAAGCAACACTCTTACCCAAGCCTCAACCTTCTTTCTTAAAAATGGTTGTAAATAGTAGTCCAATGTGTCACGACGTTGAATTGTTCCATATACAATTTCAGTTAATAAGCCTATATCTTTTCTATCAATTGCACTTTTTTCAATCAGGTTATTTAAAAGTAAGTTGCTATATGCGCCACTTTTTTCTACTTGAATTAAACCATCAAGAGCTAACTCACGAACATTTTGTCTCATGCATTTTCTCCTAACTTCGTACCAATTTCAGGTTTTGTTCCACGTAAAAACTGTGAACAACTCATGCGCTTTTTACCAGACGGTTGCAATTCAGTAATTTTAACACCTGTCTCATTACCTGTTGCAACAACAAATCCATCTTCTTCATAAGCTACTATTGTACCTGGTTCAGCTTTCTCTGCCATAGAAACTTTCTCTCCCCACCATACTTTTACAACTTGTCCTGCTAAAGTTGTATAAGCAACTGGCCATGGATTCAATCCGCGAATGTGATTGTATACTTCTTCACCTGTTTTTGTCCAATCAATTTTCTCTTGCTCACGTTTTATATTATATGCAAACGTTACTTCATCTTCATTTTGTTTAATTGGTTCTAGCTTACCTTGAATTAATAAAGGTACTGTTTTAGATAGAAGATGTGCACCGGCTTCACTTAACTTATCGAATAACGATCCCGTCGTTTCACGCTCGTCAATTTCCACTTCTACTTGCGTTAAGATATCACCAGCATCTAATTTTTCTACCATATACATAATTGTAATGCCTGTTTTCTCTTTCCCTTCCATGATCGCATAATGAATCGGTGCACCACCGCGAAGCTCTGGAAGTAATGATGCATGGACATTAATACATCCGTACTTTGGTGCTTCTAGAATTTCGTTTGGTACAATCTGACCGAACGCAGCTGTTACAATTAAATCCGCCTCTAGTGCTAATACTTTTTCATATTCGTCTTTTTCACGAATTTTCAGTGGCTGTAGCACCGGAATGCCATGTTTCTCCGCTTCAACTTTAACTGGAGTAGGCGTTAAAACCTTTTTTCTACCCACTGGACGATCAGGTTGTGTTACAACACCCACTACGTCATATCCATCCTCGATAAGACGACGAAGCACCGGTACAGAAAAGTCCGGTGTTCCCATAAATACTACTTTTATCATTCAAAAACCGCTCCTTTTAACACCTATTCTAATTCGTTTTCTTCATAATATCTCGTCACTTTAGATGTAAATAAAACACCATGTAAATGATCGATTTCATGTTGAATCGCACGCGCTAAGAAGTCTTTTGCTTCTAATAAGAATATTTTCCCACGACGATTTTGCGCACGCACTTTAATGTAATCTGCACGCTCCACTTCACCATAAAGTCCCGGAAAGCTTAAGCAGCCTTCGGGACCTACTTGTTCACCACGTTTTTCTAAAATAACCGGATTTATTAATTCTATTTTACCCGTATCATCATCGATATCAACAACAGCAACTTGTAAGCTCACACCTACTTGTGGCGCAGCTAAACCAACGCCGTCTGCAATTAACATTGTTTCATGCATATCTTTTAACAATTTCACTAACTTTTTATCAAAGTTAATTACTCTTTCGCATGGTGTTTCTAATACTTCATTTGGATGCTTTACAATTTCTAAAACTGCCATATTTCCCTCCGCTACATTAACATTGTTGGATTAAAATCAATTGAGATTTGTAGCTCTTTTTGCATTTCTGCTTGATAATGTTCATTTACCATTTTGAGCACGTTCTTTAAGTTTGGTTCCCGTTTGTATTTTATCATGCATTGGTAACGATATCTATCTTTTATCCTTGGAATCGCTGAAGCAACTGGGCCTAACACCATTGTTTGCTGTGAGCAATGCGTTCGTAAATGACCGACAATTTTTTCCGTCACTTGGACTGCCTTTAATAATTCTGGATGAGATACGGTTACAAGCACAACGTAATAATACGGTGGATATTGTCTTGTTCGTCTCATTTGCATTTCATGTTCAAAAAACACATCATATTGCTGATTCTTTGCTAATTCTACACTGTAATGTTCTGGTGTATACGTTTGAATTACAACTTCCCCTGGCAATTCATGCCTTCCAGCACGTCCACTCACTTGCGTCAATAGCTGATAGGTCTTTTCACTCGCTCGAAAATCAGGTAAGTGAAGCATCGTATCTGCCGTTAATACACCTACAAGCGTCACTTTCGGAAAGTCAAGTCCTTTTGCAATCATTTGTGTTCCCAGTAATATATCTGCTTTCTCTTCTCCAAATGCCTTTAATAATTTTTCATGCATTCCTTTGCGGCTTGTTGTATCTACGTCCATTCGAATGACTCGCGCCTGTGGAAATAGTTTTGTGATTTCTTCTTCTACCTTTTGTGTACCAGTACCAAAGAAACGAATATACGTACTATTACAAGCCGGACACTCTGTTGGCATATTTTCCTCATGGCTACAATAATGACATTTTAAACGATGATTCATTTTGTGGTATGTCAACGAAATATCACAATGCGGACATTGTACGACATATCCACAATCACGGCACATCACAAACGTAGAATGCCCCCTTCTATTTAAAAAGAGAACCATCTGTTCTTTCTTTTCTAATCGATCTGCTATTTTCTCATGTAGTGCTTTTGAAAACATTGAGCGATTTCCATCACGAAGTTCTTCACGCATATCCACAATTTCTACGGTCGGCAAAGCTTGTTCATTCATACGTTTCTCCATCGTCAGCAGCTCATAGACACCCTTTTTTGCTCTAGCAAATGATTCAAGTGTTGGGGTTGCACTTCCAAGAACGATTGGGCACTTATGATATTGCCCTCTCCACACCGCTACATCTCTTGCATGATATCTCGGATTATCTTCTTGCTTATAACTCGATTCATGCTCTTCATCTATAATGATAATTCCTAAATTTTCAAAAGGAGCAAAAATAGCTGAGCGTGCACCCACTACAACTTTCACTTCTTTTCTTAAAATCTTTCGCCATTCATCATATTTTTCACCAACTGAAAGTGCACTATGAAGAACCGCAACTTGTGAACCGAACCTACCTTTGAAACGATCTACCATCTGAGGCGTTAACGCGATTTCCGGAACAAGTACAATAGCTTCTTTTCCCTTTTTCAACACCGCTGCTATAGATTGTAAATATACTTCTGTCTTCCCACTTCCTGTAACACCATATAGTAAAAATGGATTATAAGTTTCATTTGCAATTGATGATAAGATCGGTGTAATAACTTGCTTTTGCTCCTCAGTAAGCGGAAATGGTTTCGTTTGTTCAAAATCATCATCGTCATATGGATTCCGATATACTTCCACATACTTTTCTGAGATTAGCCCCTTTTTAACAAGTGCTTTTATTGGAGCATCTGTTATTTGCAACTCTTCTGTTATCACTTTCAACGGTACACTTTTATAATTTTCCACAAAATAATAGAGTACATCTTGTTGTTTTTTACTTTTCAGTTCAAATGCCGCTAATTCTAATTTATCTTCTGGCAACTCCGGCTGTACTACTCTTTGTTTTTTCTTTTGCACTTTATCCTTTACCTGATAAACAACTTCAATCGTGCCATTTTTAATTTCTTGTTGAATAGTGCGGTATAGATGTGGTTGCGTCTCAATCACTTCCCAATCTATCGCCTCTTTGTCTTGAAATAAAAACAGTAGTTCAGGTGCTACTTCTTCTTGTTTACGAAGTTGTATCCGTTTTTTATACGTCGCTTTTATCGCTGTCGGAAGCATCACTTGAAAAGCTGAAATCATATAACATAACGTTTCACTTGTAAGCCAATATCCAAGCCTTAATAATTCCTCATTTAAAACTGGAGTAACATCTAATATTTCATGGAGTGCCTTTAATTTTTTACTTTCTACCTCAGCCGAGTCTTTTATGCCAATAATAAAACCTTGCAATTTTCTTGGACCGAATGGAACTACTACACGCATTCCTGTTTGCACGATATCTTCCCATTTTTTAGGGATGATATAATCAAACGGCCGATCTGTTTGACGTGCTGGTACATCAACAATTACACTTGCAAACTTCATACACAATCATCTTCTAACATCATTTCGATTTGCTTTAATATTTCACGAGCCACTTCTTTCTTCGTTAAAAGTGGTAACTCAATAATCTCTCCATCTTTTCTATACATTGTTACAATATTCGTATCTGTACCAAAGCCAGCTCCTTGCGCTTTCACATCGTTCGCAACAATCATATTTGCATTTTTCTCACGTAATTTTCTCGTCGCATATTCCTCTATATTCGTCGTTTCAGCTGCAAATCCGATAAGTAACTGTCGCTCTTTTTTCTCACCTAATGTTCTTAAAATATCTACTGTTCTTTCCAATTCAATAACAGCATCGCCATTTTGCTTTTTCATTTTATTATCGTGAACATATTTTGGGCGATAATCTGCAACTGCCGCTGTCTTGATAACAACATCTACATTCTGATAATGTTGAAGAACTGCCTCTAACATATTTTGTGCAGATTCTACTTGTATTGTTGTTACATGTAATGGCGGATTTAATGCTGTCGGTCCTGACACAAGTATGACATCAGCACCTAAGCTTGCTGCCACTTCTGCAATTGCATACCCCATCTTTCCAGAAGAAAAATTCGTCATAAAACGGACTGGGTCAATCTTTTCACGTGTCGGGCCAGCCGTTATTAATATTCGCTTTCCTTGCAATGGTTTTTGTTCTGAGAAAACCTCTTCTAATCTTCCGATAATCACCTCAGGTTCTTCCAGTCTTCCCTTAGCTACATAACCACATGCTAAAAAGCCTTCGCCAGGCTCAATAAATGTATATCCTAACGCTTTTAACGTCATCATATTTTTTTGAACAATTTTATTTTCATACATATGCACATTCATAGCAGGCGCAATCCAAACTGGAGCTGTAGTAGCCAACAACGTAGTCGTTATCATATCATCCGCAATACCATTCGCTAACTTCCCAATGCAATTCGCTGTAGCAGGTGCCACAAGTACAACATCTGCCCAATCCGCTAAATCAATGTGAGCGATAACCGCTGAGTCTTTTTCATCAAACGTATCCGTATATACATCGTGGCGAGAAAGCGCTTGAAATGTAAGAGGTGTAACAAACTTCATTGCCGATTCACTCATCATTACTTTTACAGTAGCACCTGCTTGTGTCAATTTACTCGTTAGCGCAGCTGCCTTAAAAACTGCAATGCCTCCTGTTACACATAGAAGTATCTTTTTCCCTTTTAGCATATGACTCGTCCTCTTTCTTTTTCAAACTTATTCTACTGAAATAGAATTTTCAGCTCGTCAGTACCAATATGTTGTTCCACCTTTTTACGATTATTTCTTCCCTATCGTAAAAAAATAACAACCTACTTGTAAATAGGTTGTTACCGTTACATAGAAAATTATAAAGTCTATGTTTTAATTTGTCGAAAAGAATGTCTTAATCGATGATTTTGTCTTCGCTTGGTACATATTTTAATACTTCTGCATCGATTTCTTCTAATGATTTACCTACACATTTATGAGAAACAGGTTGCTCAATAACACAATTGTTCGCAAGTTGCATTTCACGCGCACGCTTTGCAGCTACTGTTACAAGCGTATATTTAGAATCGATTTTTGTTAATAATGAATCAATTGATGGATTTAACATAATTATAGACCCTCCGTCATTTCTTTATAATATTTTGCTACTCTTTCGCGGCGGCAATGTTCGCCAACCACAATTGCTTTAATTCTGTCGCAAGCTAATTCAACTTGATCGTTTTCTACAACATAGTCATAAGCGTCCATCATTTCGATTTCTTCTTTCGCTACAGTTAAACGATTTTCAATAACATCTTCAGTTTCTGTACCACGACCGACAATTCGGTTCTTTAGTTCAGATAAACTTGGAGGTGCTAAGAAAATAAATACACCTTCAGGGAAGGCTTTCTTAACTTGAATTGCTCCTTGTACTTCAATTTCTAGAAACACGTCTTTTCCTTCTTGTAATGTTTTTTCAACATAATCAATCGGTGTTCCGTAATAATTACCTACGAACTCAGCCCACTCAAGTAATTTTTCATTACGAATCATTTCTTCAAATTCTTCTCTCTCTTTAAAGAAATAATCCACACCATCTACTTCACCTTCACGCGGTTTACGCGTCGTTACTGAAATAGAGTACTGAAAACGTGTATCCTCCTGGCTAAATAGCTCTTTGCGAACCGTTCCTTTTCCAACCCCAGAAGGTCCTGAAAGCACGATGAGCAATCCTCTTCTACTTCTCATAAATATGTAAAACCTACCCTTCCTCACTTAAATCTTCTTTATTATTCAAACGATGTGCAATCGTCTCTGGCTGAATTGGACTTAATACAACATGCCCATCATCCATCACAATAACCGCCCTTGTTTTTCTCCCATACGTAGCATCAAGCAAAGCATTATGTTCACGTGCTTCCTGTACTGTTCGTTTAATAGGAGCTGACTCCGGACTTACAATAGCAATAATTCGATGAGCAGATACAATATTTCCGTATCCAATATTTAAAAACCGCATGGCCATAGTTTGCGCCTCCTAGTAAGTCTATCCGATTTCTCCACCACGTATAACTTTATATATTTTTTGAAAGCTACTCAATATTTTGTACTTGTTCACGAATTTTTTCAAGGTTATTTTTCATTTCTACAACATATTTTGATATTGTTAAGTCATTTGCCTTAGAACCAATCGTATTAATTTCTCTATGCATCTCTTGCACGATGAAGTCCATTTTCCTTCCAACAGGCTCTTCAATCTGCAGTGTTTCACGAAATTGATCTAAATGACTTTGTAAACGAACTAACTCCTCGTGAATATCACAACGCTCTGCAAACATTGCGACTTCTGTTAACAATCTTTGTTCATCTAAATCTTGATTATGTAATTCTTTTAAGCGATTTTCTAATCGTTCACGATATTTTTGTGTAACAATTGGTGCATGTGGAATAATTGCATTTACACAATTGTGAATCTCTTGCAAACGATACGCTATATCTTTATGTAATCGTTCTCCTTCGCCATCTCTCATCATTTTTAACATATGAGCAGCTTGGCGAACAGCCTCATATAAACTGTTTTCAAATTGTTCATTTACATTTTCTATTTCTTCAATTGCCGTTACTTCTGGCATTCCCATTAGTTGCCCGAGTGTAATAGAATCTTGTAATTGAAATTTCCCTTTTATATCTTCCATAATGGATTGGTACTGCTTGAGAAGCTCCCAATTCACACTTAATTTTCTTTCAACAAGCCCTTCACCTGTTATACTAATAGACACTTCAATACGTCCACGGCGAACTTGTTCTGCAATTATTTTACGAATTTTGTCTTCAAACACCATCATTTGCTTCGGAAGTCGAATACTCATTTCTAAAAAGCGATGGTTCACCGACTTCATTTCTACTGTTATTTGAAAAGTATCATTTTCTACTTTCGACCTTCCAAATCCTGTCATACTACAAATCATCTTTATCACATCCAAGCCATGAAATAACTCAATGAAAAAGGTAATAGAGACAAGGCTCTACTACCTTCTGTAAATTATATCATATTTTCATATCATTGACTATTTCAAGTTTAATCCCTTCTTATATAACAGTGGCTTTTTCTTTTTATCCTTTTTTCTTGTTAATAAAGATCCTACTAATAAGAAAGTCGGAATAGATGATAATCCTCCAATTAACAACCAATCTCGTGCTTGTATCGGCATTGTGCTAAAAATCGGCTGTAATGGTGGATAATATATAACTACAAGCATTAACAGTAAAGAAATAATAACCGCCCCTACTAAATATACATTTCCAAACGGGTTACGATGAAATATAGAATGTTCACTACGACAATCAAATACATGAATAAGCTGAGCAAGTACTAATGTTGCGAAGGCTACCGTTTGTGCATACTTTAATTCATTTGGATGCTGGTTAAATGCAATAATAAACGCTACTAATGTCACTGCTCCGATTAGAAAACCACGACTTATAATTTTCCACGCAAGCCCTCTAGCGAACACCCCTTCTTTCGGATGGCGTGGTGTTCTCTTCATGACATCTCCTTCAGCCTTATCCAAACCTAATGCCATCGCTGGTAAACCGTCAGTAACTAAGTTCACCCATAAAATTTGAATTGGAACCATCGGCAATGGCAGTGCAAGTAACATCGCAAATAACATAACTAAAATTTCACCAACGTTAGATGCTAGCAAATACCGAATAAACTTCCGAATATTTTCATATATGTTTCTACCTTCTTTAATTGCCGATTTAATCGTAGCGAAGTTATCATCTAACAAAACAAGTGAAGAAGCTTCTTTTGCAACATCTGTCCCTGTAATTCCCATCGCAATCCCTATATCAGCTGTTTTAATAGCTGGAGCATCGTTCACTCCATCACCCGTCATAGCTACTATATGCCCCTTATTTTGCAGCGCCTTAACGATTTTCAATTTATGCTCAGGAGACACTCGAGCGAATACATACGTATCTTCTACAATATCTTCTAATGCCTCTACATCCATATTCGCAAGTTCTACACCTTCAACAACGCGTCCACCCGGTGGTAAAACCCCTAACTGTTCCGCAATTGCCATTGCTGTCACTTTATGATCTCCCGTAATCATTACCGTTCTAATACCAGCTTCCTTACACTCCCTCACCGCTTGCGCCACTTCTGATCTTGGCGGATCTATCATTCCTTGTATTCCAACAAGCATAAAATCCTGCTCTACTTCTCTTTCATGCTCAATTGAATCTGTAGCTTTTAACGGTTTAAATGCCACCGCAATCGTTCGTAAAGCTTGACTCCCTAAACTATGAATCGCTGCCTGCACTTCTTTTCGATACATTTCACTTAAAGGCTGCTGTTTATTCCCCCATAAAATCGTTTGGCTCATTTGCAATAAAACATCTGGCGCTCCTTTTGTAATAACAAATTTCTTCCCTTCACGATCACGAACGATAACGCTCATCATTTTTCTAGTTGAATCAAAAGGAAATTCACGGATGACTTCAAACTTTCCTTTAAGAGCTTCACGTGATATTCCCGCCTTCATTGCAGCAGCTACGAGAGCTCCCTCTGTCGGATCTCCATCTAACACATACGCCTTTTTCTTTTGAATAACATTCGCATTATTACATAAACAGCCAAATGTGAGTAGTTGGTACAGTGATTTCGTCTTAGTAGGGTCAATTACTTCTTCACCTTTCATAAACGAACCCGTTGGCTCATAGCCTTGACCTGTTACTTTCCACAATTCTCCGCCTGACCACATATGTGTTACCATCATTTTGTTTTGTGTCATTGTTCCTGTTTTATCTGAGCAAATAACAGAAGCACACCCTAACGTTTCTACAGCTGGCAACTTTCGCACAATTGCTCTCTTTTTAATCATACGTTGTACACCAAGTGATAGCGCAACTGTAACGATAGCTGGTAATCCTTCCGGAATAGCCGCAACTGCGAGCGAAACCCCAGCCAAAAACATGTGATACACTTCATTCCCCTGATATACACCAGCTAATACTACAAGAGCTGTCAAAATAAGAGCGACAATAATTAAAATTTTCCCTAGCTGTTCTAACCTTCTTTGTAATGGTGTTTCCATTTGCTCAGCATTTTGCAACATATTTGCAATTTGACCCATAGCTGTATTCATTCCAGTCGCTATGACTACCCCTGTTCCAGCACCTCTCGTTATCATCGTCCCCATAAATGCCATGTTTTTTTGATCACCAATTGAAACATCTTGGCCTTGTAATGCTTCTACCTTCTTTTGTACCGGCACTGATTCCCCTGTAAGAGCAGACTCTTCGATATATAAACTTGAAGATTCCACAAGACGAACATCCGCGCCAATACGATCGCCACTAGAAAACTTAATAATATCACCTAAGACAAGCGCTTTAGACGGTGCCTTTATCCACTTCCCATTTCTTAGTACCGTAACTTGAGGAGCTGCCAACTCTTTTAAAGCTTCCAACGATTTTTCAGCTTTCCTTTCTTGAAAGAAACCGAGGATACCATTGATAATAACGATCGCAACAATTGCAATTGAATCGATGTATTCTCCTAAAAAAGCTGAAATAATTGTTGCACCAAATAAAACAAGTACCATAAAATCTTTAAATTGCGCTAAAAACACCATAAGTGCAGAAGGCCGCTTTGCTTCTTGCAATTCATTTGTACCAAATTTCCTTAATCGCCCCTCTGCTTCTTGCTCTGTAAGACCTACCTCCACATTCGTATTCGTTCTTTCCTCCACTTCATGTGCACGCATTTCATACCAATTCATCCTGCCATCGACCTCCTGATTCCAGACATACTCTAATGAAAGCTTATTCAGCCTCGTCCAAAAAAATGCTATAATTAACTTTTAGTTAGAAAGGAGTGTTCATTTATGGCATTCGATGGATTATTTACAAGAGCGATTACACATGAAATTGCAAATTCTCTTTACACGGGAAGAATTTCCAAAATATATCAACCTTCAAAATACGAGATTTTATTACATATTCGCGCAAACGGAAAGAATCAAAGACTGATTCTCTCCGCTCATCCGACATATGCACGTTTACACTTAACAAACCAAAATTACGATTCACCTGCACTTCCACCAATGTTTTGTATGCTTCTCCGCAAGCATTTAGAAGGTGGTTTCATTGAAAAGATTGAACAAATTGATTTAGAGCGCATTATTCAAATTACAGTTCGCAGCAGAAATGAAATTGGTGATGAATCGCTAAAGACATTAGTAATTGAAATCATGGGACGACATAGTAACATCATTTTAGTAGACACAAAAACAAACAATATTTTAGATAGCTTAAAACACGTTTCTTTAGCAGTAAACCGACATCGAACTGTATACGCTGGAGCTGAATATATTGCACCACCAGCACAACATAAAATTAACCCGCTTCAGATTGAAACAGATGATGAATTTATTAGACCGCTAGACTTTCTATCTGGAAACATGGATAAACAGCTTGTCGGCACTTTTACGGGAATATCACCGTTATTCGCAAAAGAAGTAGTGAAAAAAGCAGGTATGGTAAATGAAAAAGCATTATCTGAAGCATTTTTCTCCATACAAAAGCCATTACTAACTCATACATATTCACCAACAATGAGTACTGCAAACGGGAAAGAATTCTTTTATCTTTTCCCTCTTACGCACTTGCAAGGAGAAGAAAAAACATTCTCATCAGTAAGCGAATTGTTAGATCGCTTCTTTTTCGGTAAAGCAGAGCGCGATCGTGTAAAACAACAGGCGCATGATTTAGAGCGCTTTATGCAAAACGAAAAAAATAAAAATGAGAAAAAACTCATTAAACTAGAAAAAACATTACAAGATGCCGGGAAAGCAGATAAATATCAACTTTTTGGAGAGCTACTTACAGCCAATATGTATGCTTTGAAAAAAGGTGACAAAGATATTGAAGTCGTTAACTATTACGACGAAAATGGTGGAACTGTAAAAATCACATTAGATCCTTTAAAAACACCATCCGACAATGCACAACGCTATTTCCAAAAATATCAAAAAGCAAAAAATTCAGTTGTTGTAGTAGAAGAACAAATCGAAAAAACAAATGAAGAAATTCTTTATTTTGATAGCTTACTTCAACAAATGGAAGCTGCTTCTTCAAAAGACATCGAAGAAATTCGCGAGGAATTAGCCGAAGAAGGTTATATGCGCAATCGCAAAGCAAAAAATGCTAAGAAGAAACCAACTAAACCGGTATTGGACAAATATTTAGCTAGTGATGGAACAGAAATTTTCGTCGGCAAAAACAATAAACAAAATGATTATTTAACAACGAAATTTGCCCGTCGTGATGAAATTTGGTTACATACGAAAGACATACCTGGCTCTCATGTTGTCATTCGTTCTTTAGAACCTGCTGAAGAAACTTTACTAGAGGCTGCAAAAATCGCCGCTTATTTCAGTAAAGCAAAAGAGTCTAGCTCTGTACCTGTTGATTTCACGAAAATACGTCATGTCAAAAAACCGAGTGGCGCAAAACTTGGCTTTGTTACGTACGACAATCAGCAAACCGTATATGTAACACCTGATGCTGATACTGTAATGAAATTAAAAGCGTAAATATAAAAAAATGCGTTGCTTATAAGCAACGCATTTTTTATAGGGTTTCAATTCAGTTCATATATCCATTCACTCATTCATAACATCTTTCTCCCCTTCAATATTGTCAAAAAAATTGACAGTGTCATTTCACATCTGTATAAATTTTTTTACAGTATGTATATAAAGTGCACCTCCAATCAATATTTTTTCATCCCCCCACTGATTATTGAAGTAATCTTGATTTTATGAACAAACCGCCTCTCACAAATAGCGGACTAATTTTTTATCTCCCCTAAAACATATGTAGTTCCTACTATCCTTTTTCTTCAAATATACATTTTGGCATGCTATTTGCTTTATTCAATACTGTGAAAAGGGGGAAATTAACATGAATTTAAGAATTAATAAAATCCAAAATCAACTACAAAAATATGAAATTGACGGATTACTTATTACAAAAAAAGAAAATCGCCAATATGCAACAGGCTTTACAGGCAGCGCTGGCGTCGTCTTAATCTCTGTGGATAAAGCGGTTTTTATAACTGATTTTCGCTATGTAGATCAAGCGAAATCACAAATAAAAGACGCTGAAATTGTTATGCATAAAGGAAATTTAGAGAAAGAAGTTGCAAATCAAGTATCGAAATTAAACATTCAAAGGCTCGGAATTGAAGAAAATAACATGACATTACAACAATATAAAAACTTACAAAAATACGTACATGCGGAGATGGTTCAAGTGTGCGAAATCATCGAAAATATTCGTATTATTAAAGACACGCCTGAAATAGAAACAATGAAAATCGCAGCTAATATTGCTGACGAAGCATTTCACCATATCATTACGTTTCTAAAACCAGGAATAAGTGAAAATGATGTACGAGATGAGTTAGAATTTTTCATGCGAAAAAAAGGGGCTACATCCTCTTCATTCCAAATCATTGTAGCTTCTGGCGTCCGTTCTTCACTTCCTCATGGAGTTGCATCAAATAAAATAATCGAGCGAGGCGACATCGTTACATTAGATTTCGGTGCACTTTACGATGGATATTGTTCCGATATAACACGTACTGTAGCAATTGGTGAACCATCAGAAGAATTCAAAAAGATATACAATGTTGTACGAGAAGCTTTAAAACGTGGGACGGAAGCGATTAAACCTGGAGAAACTGCGAAAAGTATCGATGATATAACGAGAGATTACATTACAGAACATGGATACGGTCAATATTTTGGACACTCTACTGGTCATGGTCTTGGGTTAGAAATTCATGAACCTCTCCGCTTATCCCAAGAAAGTAAAGCTACTTTAGAAGAAGGTATGGTCGTTACCGTTGAACCTGGTATTTACATACCAAACTGGGGCGGTTGTAGAATTGAAGATGATATTATCATTACAAAAGACGGATATGAAGTTATTACAAAATCAAATCGGGAACTAATTGTCATACCTTGTTAAAATCATGACCTTTTTTAACAGGAGTTTTTCTCTGCACATAGAATTCTTTCTCCGGAGTAATTGTTTAAAGAGGGGGAATATTAATTGAATTTTGTAATTGATAAAATAGATGGTTTGCAAGCTGAATTTTCCAAACTTGTTTCCATGATGAATTACGCTCGCTATACAACAATGCAAGCGGTGAAAGGTTTAACAATTGAAGAACTTGATTATTTATATGATGAGGAAGCAAACTCAATTGGTATGCTTTTGTACCATATGGCTGCTATTGAATTTTACTACCAAATTCATACTTTTGAAGACCGTGAACCAACGGAAGCTGAATTAGAACGCTGGTTACCTGCTATTGAGTTAGGAGATCTTGGACGTGAGAAAATAAAAGGAAACTCTATAGAATTTTACATAAATACGTTACAAGAAGTACGTTCCAAAACGATTGAAACTTTTCAATCGTTACCTGATGAATGGCTATTTAAAACGACAGACTTTTGGCATGACAAACCAGCAAATAACTACTTTAAATGGTTTCACGTATTTGAAGATGAAATCAATCATCGCGGACAAATTCGTTTAGTTAAAAAGATGCAAAAAGCTCATTCAGTAAAATGAGAAAATGCCACCGAATAAGGTGGCATTTTCTTTTATTCATTAACGAATAACTTTTCGTTTACTTTTTTAGCAACTACCGCTACCGACATTAAAATGCATATTAAATATAGTAATTTCGCAATAAACAACCACCCTTGAAACATTACAATTCCATCTATTATCTCATTTCCTTTCAATAACAAAAATGGAATCGTGCTAATTATAATAACAAACTCGATACTGAAAACAATTTTCTTTTTTCGACTATATGCTTTCCATTCATCCCAGCGATACATAGGAGCAAAAATCAATACTCCTATACATAATATAAATGGTACCCATTCACTTTTAAGAAATTGCCCTGAAATAACTGATAATAGTAAACAAACGAGCACACCATAATACCCTATTTTCTCTCTCATTCGTACTCCCCCATTCTACTTCGCCTTTAATATGTAACTTGCTATGCTTATAACAATTCTTAGAAAAATAACAACTACAAGTACAATATAAAGACCTTTTGCAGAAGACATCCATTCTTGAAAAATAGACATTTTCTCCATTTGTTTCTGCCCTTCTATTAAAAGAAACCCTACGAAAAATGAGCAAACAACAGTGATACCTATCATAATTCCGATACTTTTCTTACTATATTGTTTCATATCATCCCAGTTATATAAAAGTATAAATACAAACCCGAAAACAGGTATGATACTTACCCATGCATTGTTTGTAAATTGACTTAAAATGATTAATAGACTGCAAGATATGATGAATCCCCAAAATCCGATTTTTTTGTGCATAGCCCCTCCTTAAATTCCATTTTTAGGATTAATTGTATTGTAACATCCATTTTCTATTCTTACCATTACAGTACATGAAATTTCACTTTTTTCTTTTTCCTATACTCACATACCTTCACCGTTTTCATACAATGAACTACACGAATGCCTAAAGGATGTGAATGTTATGGGAGTTGAATTAACGCTTTTACATGCTCTCTATATTCTTTGTTTACTCACTATTATTACCTTTTTTATTCTTAGAAAAGATACGACAATCATTTGTATCGTTTTTATCTTTTTATTAGCATTAACCGCTACAAGTTCTATCCCTCTTGCCATAAGCGGTATTTTTCAAAGTTTCATTTACGCCATTACTGAGCTATTACCAACTATATTGATCATCTCCATTATCGTATCAATGAGCAATCTACTCGTTCATACCGGCATAAATGATACGATGATTTCACCATTTACAAAAATGATTCGTACCCCTACCCTCGCCTACTGGATTATCGGCCTTTTAATGATGACAATTTCTTTCTTCTTTTGGCCTTCTCCAGCTGTTGCCTTAATGGGGGCTATTTTATTACCCGTCGCTGTACGCGTCGGCCTTCCGCCAATTGGTGTTGCCATTGCTATGAACTTATTCGGACACGGCATCGCCTTATCTGGTGACTTCTTAATTCAGGGTGCACCGAAATTAACGGCAGACGCTGCTGGTCTTCCTGTTTCCAGCGTTGTTTCAGCCAGTGTTCCCCTCGTTATTGTTATGGGTATTGTGACAACTTCCGTTGCATTTTTCTTCTTACGAAAAGAATTTCATACAGGCTTATCTATACAAGAATCTACTCCATCAACTGAGTCTTCTAAAACACTCACTTCATTATCTCCTCAGACAAAAAAATGGCTCGCTATTTGTATTCCGATCGTATATGCCATAGATATTCTTTGCATGATTCAATTTAAAC
The DNA here is from genome assembly GCF_036320425.1 of Bacillus nitratireducens. NCBI lineage: Bacteria > Bacillati > Bacillota > Bacilli > Caryophanales > Bacillaceae > Bacillus > Bacillus nitratireducens. The sequence goes on along the minus strand of NZ_JAUMJO010000002.1, from coordinate 274,328 downwards.
TACAAGGAAGCGACGCAACTGCACTTATCGGCGGGACGACTGTTATTATGATTATCATCATTTCTCTCATCGCCTACAAAGGTAATGGACTGAATAAAACGACCGATTATTTTATAGAAGGGCTCCAATTTGGATTTAAAATCTTTGGTCCAGTTATCCCAATTGCTGCACTCTTTTATTTAGGAGATAGCGGCTTTGTGAAAATTATCGGGGACTATTTACCGAAAGGTTCACATGGAATCATTAACGACTTAGGAATCGCCTTATCTCAAACTGTTCCTTTAAACCAATATGTATCGGCAGGAACATTAACTATCGTTGGTGTCATAACAGGCTTAGATGGATCTGGCTTTTCCGGTATATCACTTGCTGGTTCGATTGCCAATCTTTTCGGAACAGCACTTGGGCATGGAACAGCTACATTAACAGCACTCGGGCAAATTGCAGCAATCTGGACCGGGGGCGGGACTTTAATTCCTTGGGCGCTTATTCCTGCCGCTGCCATATGCAAAGTAGATCCGTTTGAACTTGCACGCCGAAACTTTTTACCGGTTGTGATTGGCTTAATCGTCACCACTATCGTTGCGATGTTTATTCTATAACGTAAGCAAGTGTTCTCTTGCTTACGTTTTTCATTGTGAAATCCATCATTTATTACCGACTTTCAAAAGGGATTATTTATATGTTAGCGAAGTTATATTAGGAGAGTATTTATTTCAAAACGTTTACGAGCAACAGATTACTTCAATTAGAAAAGGGGACATAACTATGAATGAATTGATTTTCGTCTTATTAATTTGTCCATTACTTATCTTTATCGTTTCTGTTATTGGAACGCGCAAGACGAAAACGTATTACGTAATGCCGATTGTAACGTTTGCTAGTTTTTTAATAATAGGTGTTATCGCCTTTACTCCAAAATTTTTCTTTTGGGTTGGCATGTACAGCATCTTCTCATTTATTGTTTCTTATATGACTCTATTGTTTGTGAGAGGATATGAAGTTGTAGAAAGCACGAAGTAATACTTAATAAGGAGATTGTAATATGATTTTCTTTGATGTCGATGGAACTTTACTTGATTATGAGACCGCTGAAAGAAATGGTATTATAGATTTCTTTCAAATATATAATACTATTTTTTCAGGTAATGAATTAGAGGCCACGAAACTATGGCATGAATTATCCGAACAATATTTCAACAAATTTTTATCCAAAGAATTATCTTTTCAAGAACAACAATGGATGCGAATGTATCATTTATTTAAAACATATGGAGTAAACTTATCACCCGGGGAATCTCAGCACAAATTCAATCAATATATAAAACTATATAAGAACAACTGGGCCGCGTTTGAAGATGTACACTATACATTACAGACCTTGCAGCAAGAAGGACACCCATTAGGTATCATTAGCAATGGTGACTATGAGCAACAAGTCGAAAAATTAACTGCTCTAAACATTCTACAATATTTCAAATACATATTTACTTCTAGTGAAATTGGTATATCGAAACCAGACCCTGAAATTTTTCAAAGAACTGTATTACAATCGAATCTTGAAATGAAAGATTGCTATTATATTGGCGATCGATTAGAAACAGATGCAATTAGTAGTACAGCAGCTGGAATGCAAGGGATATGGTTAAATCGGGATAACTTGCAACTCAAGTGTGATGTTCCTAATATCTGTTCTTTACATGAAATTTTAACAATGATATAAAAAGACGACCGCGTTCCCCCGCCGTCGTCTTTTTTCATATTACGCTGTGATCCAAGCTTCATTAGCTGGATTTTTACGCCACTCTTGTAATTTTTTCGTTTCAGCTTGTCCGATCATACCTTTTTCTGCTGCAACTTCAGTTAATGCACTGTAATCACTTAAAGAATATGACGCTACGTTAGCTGCTTCTAATTTTTCTTTTCCTGACTCTAGCTCGTATGTGAAGATTGATACGATTCCTAATACTTCACAGCCAGCTTCGCGAAGTGCTTCTACACATGTAATTGCACTACCGCCAGTTGAAATTAAGTCTTCTACTACTACTACTTTTTGACCTTTTTCAGCTTTTCCTTCGATTTGGTTCCCTTTACCATGACCTTTTGCTTTACTACGTACGTAGCACATCGGTAAATCCATACGATCGCTTACCCATGCAGCGTGCGCAATACCAGCAGTTGCTGTTCCTGCAATAACTTCTACAGTTGGGAAGTGCTCTTTAATTAACTCTTCTAATCCAGCTGCAATCGCTTGGCGTACTTTTGGATAAGATAAAGTTAAACGATTATCACAATAAATTGGTGATTTCATACCAGAAGACCAAGTAAATGGATCATTCGGTTGTAAAAATACTGCTCCAATTTCTAATAAATGCGATGCGATTTCTTTTTTCATACTGTTACACCTTCCCACTGTTGTTTTACTGTTTTATACGCTTCAAGCGGATTTTCTGCTTTTGTAATACTACGTCCAACTACGATGTAGCTTGAACCAAGTTCCCTCGCACGTTTCGGTGTTGCTACGCGCACTTGGTCATTTACATCATCGCTTGCAAGACGAATCCCCGGTGTTACTGTTACAAATTCATTTCCGCATACTTCACGTAATTTTGGAACTTCAAGTGTTGAACAAACAACTCCATCAAGTCCACTTTCTTTCGTTAATTTCGCATAATGAGTAACCGCTTCTTCTAACGTTTTCTCAATGCCGATCTCTTTTTTCATCATAGCTTCCGAAGTGCTTGTTAGTTGTGTAACTGCAATACAAATCGGTCTCTCTTTTCCTTCTTGCTTACCTTCCTCTAATCCCTCAATCGCAGCTTTCATCATACTGCTTCCCCCAGCAGCATGAACATTTACCATATCAACTTCTAGACTAGCTAGGCTACGCATAGCGCTTTTTACTGTATTCGGAATATCATGAAGTTTTAAATCTAGGAAGATCTTATGCCCTTTTTCTTTTAAGTACGTAATAATAGCAGGGCCTTCTTTGTAAAATAACTCCATACCAACTTTGACAAATAATTCTTCCCCTTCAAAGTGGTGTAAGAATTGTTCTACATCTTGTTTCTCTGGAAAATCTAGTGCAACAATTAACGACTGTGACATGTTTGCTTCCAGCTCCTTCCTTGACACTCCGAAATGTGATCAAATCCTAATTCATCTAGTAATGCTGGTAACTCCTCAATAATTGTCGGACATACGAACGGGTCTATGAAGTTCGCTGTACCTACTGCAACCGCGCTTGCGCCAGCATAGAAGAATTCAATTACATCTTCCGCAGTTTCAATACCACCCATTCCGATAATCGGAATGTTAACCGCTTGACTTACTTCATGTACCATACGAATTGCTACTGGCTTAATCGCTGGCCCTGATAGTCCGCCCGTACGGTTTGCTAAAATTGGTTTTGCAGTTTTTAAATCTAGACGCATACCAAGCAATGTATTAATCATCGTTAAACCGTCCGCACCCGCATTTTCAATTGCTTTTGCAATCTCCACAATGTTTGCCACGTTCGGTGACAATTTCACATATACCGGTACTTCAGAAACCTCTTTTACTCGCTTCGTTAAATCAGCAGCAATTTCAGGATTCGTACCAAAAGCGATACCACCCGTTTTTACGTTTGGACAAGAAATATTTAATTCTAGCGCATGAACATTAGGTGCCTTTGAAATTTCCTTCGCAACTGCTACATAATCCTCAGCTTGTGAGCCAGCAACATTTGCAATAATCGGAAGATCAAATTGCTCGAGAAAAGGTAATTCAGAATTCATTACCTTTTCTAATCCAGGATTTTGAAGCCCGATTGCATTTAGCATTCCGCCTGGTGTTTCAGCAACACGAGGCGTCGGATTTCCATAGCGTGGTTGTTCTGTCGTCGCTTTAATCATAATTGATCCAAGTACACTTAAATCATAGAACTGTGCATACTCACGACCAAATCCGAAGCAACCAGATGCTGGGATGATTGGATTTTTTAACGATAACCCTGGTAATTCAACTTGCAATCTGTTCATAGTACAACCTCCCCGATTGGAAATACTGGTCCGTCGCTACACACCTTCTTGTAAGAATGTCCACTCGGATCTGCTTGCAGATGGCATACACATGCGAAACATGCTCCAATGCCACAGCCCATACGCTCTTCTAATGAAATGTAGGCTTTTCTCTCTTTATAGCGTCCTTCTAATGCACGAAGCATCGCTAAAGGTCCACATGAGTATAGAATGTCAAAGTCAATTCCATAGCTATCAATTACATCTGTTACAAAGCCTTCTGTACCATGCGTACCATCAACTGTTGCAACATACGTATCACCAAGCTCTGCGAATTTCTCTTCATAGAAGACAACATCTTTCGTTTGGAAACCTAAGATGTGAATAACGCGTACTCCCTTTGCTACAAGACGCTGTGACAATTCATATAGTGGTGGTACACCAATTCCCCCTCCAACTAATAGAGCCGTTTGTCCAGCTTCCGCTTCTTCTACAGGAAAACCATGTCCAAGTGGTCCTAACACATCTACAAGTTCACCTTGTTTTCTTTTTGCTAATGTTTTTGTTCCTTGTCCTTCCGCACGATATAGCATTGTAAATTCGTTCTTATCTTGATCGACATTACAAATACTAATTGGGCGGCGCAGAAGGGGCGCAATGCCCTCTGCTACCTTAATGTGTACAAACTGTCCTGGGTCGTTCATTTGCTGCACAAGATCCCCTTGAAGCACTAATTCGTAAATGTTTTTTGCGATTTCTTTTTGGTTAACGACGATCATATTTTGCTTTTGCATCATGCATGTACCACCTCGTGACGCTTCGTTTGCGTAATTTCTTTCATTGAATGAGCTGAGAATGTCATAGATTCTAATACTCCTAAGATTGCTCTCGTTGTATCAAGTGATGTTAAGCAAGCCACACCATTTTCTACTGATTCACGGCGAATGCGGAAACCATCACGCGCTGGTTGTTTGCCTTTTGTTAATGTATTGATTACAAACTGTGCTTTTCCTTGACGAATAATATCTAGTAAGTTGTAGTCTTCAGAATCAATTTTGTTTACAACTTGTACTGGAATGTTTTGCTCTGCTAATGTTTGTGCTGTTCCAGCTGTTGCTAATAAGTTATAACCGATTTCGTGGAAACGTTTTGCAATTTCCATCGCCTCTTCTTTATCTTTATCCGCTACAGTTATGATTACTGATCCGTGCGTTGGGATGTTAATTCCAGAAGCAACTAACCCTTTGTATAAGGCTTTTTCAAGTGTTAAGTCTTTCCCCATTACCTCCCCTGTTGACTTCATTTCAGGTCCTAATGTTGTATCAACTGATCGTAGTTTTGCAAATGAGAATACCGGTGCTTTTACATACACTTCTTTCTCTTCTGGGTGGTAGCCAGTTCCATATCCTTGTTCTACAAGGTTTTGCCCTAAAATAACTTTCGTTGCAACATTCGCCATCGGTACGCCTGTAATTTTACTTAAGAATGGTACTGTACGGCTCGCACGTGGATTTACTTCAATTACATACACTTCATCTTTGAATACTACAAACTGAATGTTTAGTAATCCAACAATGTTTAAACCTTTTCCAAGTGCAATTGTATGTTCAATAATTTGTTCTTTCAGTTTTGCAGATAAGCTTTGTGGTGGATATACTCCGATTGAGTCACCAGAGTGAACTCCAGCGCGTTCAATATGTTCCATAATACCTGGAATGAATACATTCTCACCGTCTGAAATTGCATCTACTTCAATTTCTTTACCAACCATGTAACGGTCGATTAATACTGGGTGATCTGCGTGAACTTTAACCGCATTTTTCATGTAGTGCAGCAGTTCTTCTTGACGATATACGATTTCCATCGCGCGTCCACCTAGTACGTAAGATGGTCTTACTAATACTGGGTAACCAATTTTGTCAGCGATCGCTACTGCTTGCTCTACAGTCGTTGCTGTTTTACCAACTGGTTGCGGGATACCAAGCTGTGTTAAAGCTGCTTCAAACTTATCACGATCTTCTGCACGATCTAAATCTTCAAGTGATGTCCCTAAGATTTTCACACCGTGAGCCTCTAGTTTAGCAGCTAAGTTAATCGCCGTTTGTCCACCGAACTGAACGATAACACCTTCTGGTTTTTCTAAATCGATGATGTGCATTACATCTTCAATCGTTAATGGTTCAAAGTATAATTTGTCAGAAATACTGAAGTCTGTTGAAACTGTTTCTGGATTGTTATTAACAATGATTGCCTCATATCCAGCTTCTTTAATTGCCCATACAGAGTGAACTGTTGCATAGTCAAACTCAACCCCTTGACCGATACGGATTGGCCCAGACCCTAGTACGACAACACTCTTACGATCTGTTCTAACCGATTCATTCTCGTCACCATATGTGCTGTAATAGTATGGTGTTGCAGATTCAAACTCTGCCGCACAAGTATCTACCATTTTATAAACAGGAGTTATATTGCTTTCTTTACGCATATCGTAAATTTCACGCTCTGTTTTGTTCCAAGCTGCTGCAATGTAGTGATCGCTGAAGCCCATTTCTTTCGCAGTTTGTAGTACTTCCATATTTCCTACATTCGCTTTTACTTCACGTTCCATATTTACGATGTTTTCAACTTTTTGTAAGAAGAAGAAGTCCATTTCACACCAATCGTTGATTTCTTCTTTCGTTACACCTTGACGAATTGCTTCCGCTACAATAAACAGTCGCTCATCATCAGCTTTTATAATGCGTTTTTTCATTGTCTCTTTATCAAGCTCTTTTAAATGCTCTAACTCTAAGTGATAAACACCAAGTTCTAAAGAACGAATCGCTTTTAATAATGATTGCTCTAAGTTACGTCCGATTGACATAACTTCACCAGTTGCCTTCATTTGCGTACCAAGTGTTCTGTTTGCTGATTCAAACTTATCAAATGGCCAACGTGGAATTTTTGAAACAACATAGTCTAATGCTGGCTCGAAGCAAGCGTATGTTTTTTGTGTTACTGGGTTTATAATTTCATCTAATGTTAAACCGACTGCAATTTTTGCCGCTAGCTTTGCAATTGGATATCCAGTTGCTTTAGATGCTAGTGCAGATGAACGACTTACACGCGGGTTTACTTCGATTACATAGTATTGGAAGCTATGTGGATCAAGTGCAAGCTGAACGTTACATCCGCCTTCAATTCCTAATGCACGAATAATTCGTAATGAAGTGTTTCGTAACATTTGATATTCACGGTCACTTAATGTTTGGCTCGGTGCTACAACGATAGAATCACCTGTATGAACCCCAACTGGATCGATATTTTCCATGTTACATACTACAATCGCGTTATCATTCGAATCACGCATTACTTCATATTCAATTTCCTTACAACCAGCAATGCTCTTTTCTAATAAACATTGTGTTACTGGACTATGTTTTAATCCACCTGATACGATTTCAATTAGTTCTTCTTCATTACTACAGATTCCGCCACCTGTTCCCCCCATTGTAAATGCTGGGCGAACAATAACTGGATAACCAATTTCTTTTACAAATTCATGTGCTTCTTCTAGCGTATGAATAATGGTACTAGATGGAATTGGTTCATTTAATTCCTGCATTAATGTACGGAATAAATCACGATCCTCCGCTTGCTCGATTGCTGATAATTTTGTTCCTAAAATTTCAACTCCGCACTCTTCAAGTATGCCTGATTTCGCAAGTTCAACAGCCATATTCAGGCCTGTTTGACCACCTAATGTTGGTAAGATTGCATCTGGACGTTCTTTACGAATGATACGGCTTACGAATTCTAGTGTTAATGGTTCTATATATACTTTATCTGCTGTTGCAGTATCTGTCATAATTGTTGCTGGGTTAGAGTTAACAAGGATTACTTTGTAACCTTCTTCTCTAAGAGATTGACAAGCTTGTGTACCAGAGTAATCAAACTCTGCTGCTTGCCCAATTACAATTGGTCCTGATCCGATTACTAAAATTGTGTTAATGTCTAGGCGTTTTGGCATAACTCTTCCCCTTCTTTCTTGAAGTTTTCAATCATTTCTAAGAAATCTTCGAATAAATCATTTGCATCTTCTGGTCCTGCTGAAGCTTCTGGATGATATTGTACTGTAAATGCTGGGAACTTCGTATGACGAAGACCTTCTACTGTTCCATCATTTAAAGCAACATGTGTAATTTCAAGTTCTGTATTTTCAACTGATTCTTCTTCTACTGCGTAACCATGGTTTTGAGATGTAATTGCTACTTTTCCAGTTGCAAGATTTTTTACTGGATGATTTAAACCACGGTGACCGAATTTTAACTTACTTGTATTCGCACCAGATGCTAGTGCGAACAATTGATGTCCTAAACAAATTCCGAATAAAGGAACTTTACCGATAATGTCTTTTAGCATTTCAATTGCTTCTGGCACATCTTTTGGATCTCCAGGTCCGTTACTTAACATAATTCCATCTGGGCTAAGGCGTAAAATTTCTTCTGCTGTTGTATTGTAAGGTACTACAATTACATCACAGTCACGTTTATTTAATTCTCGTAAAATACCATGTTTCATTCCGAAGTCTACAAGTACAACTCGGTGTCCACGGCCTGGGCTTGGGTATGGATCTTTCGTTGATACGCGTTTCACGTGATCTGTAAATACTGTCGCTTTTAATTGGCTCACGATGTATTCTACATCTGCATCCATGTTACAAAGGCGGCCGCGTAATGTACCGTATTGACGAATTTTTCTCGTTAATTTTCTTGTATCAATTCCTGCTAACCCTGGGATGTTTCTTTCTTTTAAGTAATCATTTAACGAAATTTCATTACGGAAGTTTGATGGGTGATCACAAATTTCGTTTACGATTAAACCATTTACAGATGGGTGAATCGATTCAAAATCGTCACGGTTGATGCCGTAGTTTCCGATTAATGGGTACGTGAATGTTACGATTTGACCGCAATATGATGGATCAGATAATGTTTCTTGATATCCAGTCATTCCTGTTGTGAATACAACCTCACCTGACTTTTCAATTTCTCCTCCGAAACCTTTTCCAATTAATACTGTTCCATCTTCTAAGATAAGTTGTCTTTTCATACTAATGCACTCTCCTTTTGCCATGCGATCTTACCACCAACGATTGTCATTACCGGCCATCCTTGGCATTTCCAACCTGCGAATGGTGTATTCTTTCCTTTTGATAAGAATGTTGTTGGGTCAATCTCTTCTTCTTGTTCTAAATCAATGATTGTAATATCAGCTGTTCTACCTTCTTTCAGGCGACCTGCTTCTAAGCCGAATGTATCAGCTGGCTTTTCTGTTAAGAATTGAATTAACTGCTCTAGTGTGATAATTCCTTTTTTCACAAGGTTTGTGTATAGAAGCGGGAATGCTGTTTCAAAACCAGTAATTCCGAATGGTGCTCTTTCAATTCCTTGCGCTTTTTCTTCCGCTGTATGCGGTGCATGATCAGTTGCGATCATATCGATTGTTCCATCTAATAAACCTTCAATTAGTGCTGCATGATCTTCTTTTCCACGAAGCGGTGGGTTCATTTTAAAGTTAGGATCAGCTGACGGGATATCATCCTCACATAACACTAAGTGATGCGGTGTTACTTCTGCTGTTACTTTAATTCCAGCGCGTTTCGCATCTCGAATTACACGTACAGAACCTTTCGTACTTACGTGACATACGTGATAGTGACAATCTGCCGCTTCAGCAAGCAGTATATCCCTTGCAATATGTACAGATTCACATACTGATGGGATACCGTTTAATCCGTGTTTCTCAGAAAACTTCCCTTCATGTACACAACCTTTATTAATAAGAGTATTCTCTTCACAGTGCGCAACCACTGCCATATTTAATTTCGCTGCACGCTTCATAGCAGCTAACATCATGCTAGCATCTTGTACGCCTACACCGTCATCAGTGAAAGCAAATGCTCCAAGTTCTTTTAATGTTTCGAAATCTGTCATTTCAGAACCAGCTTGGCGTACTGTAATTGCTCCGTATGGTAGTACGTTGACATGCGCTTTTTCTTTAATACGATTTTGCAAGTCTTCCATATGTTCTCTGCAATCTGGTACTGGGCGTGTATTTGGCATTGCACAAATTGTAGTGAATCCACCTTTTGCCGCTGCTAGTGTACCTGTTTCAATTGTTTCTTTATGTTCACCACCTGGTTCACGAAGATGTACGTGTACATCTACTAATCCAGGTGCGATTAACTTTCCGTTCACATCGATTACTTCAGCATTATCTGCCGTAATATTTTCTGCTACCTTAGCGATTTTACCGTCTTGTACGAGAAGATCTGTTGCTACGATTTTTCCTTCTTCATTCATATAACGACCATTTTTAAACAAGTAATTCATGTTTCATTCCTCCTAATACATTTGGTAAGGCGCGTTTTAGTACAGCCATTCTTACGTAAACTCCATTTTCCATTTGTTTAAATATGCGTGAACGCTCACACTCAACAAGTTCACTTGCAATTTCAACATCACGGTTTACAGGAGCTGGATGCATAATAATGCTTCCCTCTTTCATACGCTTTTCTCTTTCCACTGTTAATCCGTGTTTCTCATGATACTCTTTCATAATGTCTGTTTCATAATGATCATGACGCTCATGTTGTACACGAAGTAACATCATTACATCCACTTCTGGAACAAGTTCATCTAATGGTTTGTATGTTCCAAATGTGCTGTCTTCATCTTTCCACTCTTCTGGACTTGCAAAGTAAATTGTTGCACCCAGTTTCGTTAATGCTTCTGCATTAGAACGTGCTACTCGGCTATGACGAACATCTCCTACTATCGCAATCTTTAATCCTTCAAATCTTCCAAACTCTTGTTTAATTGTAAGAAGGTCGAGTAGGCACTGCGTTGGGTGGTTTCCACATCCATCTCCAGCGTTTAAGATTGGGATATTCACCTGATCTTTTAGTTCATCGAAGTAGCGATCTTGCTCATGGCGGATGACCACTGCTTTTGTTCCGATTGATTCTAGTGTTCTTATCGTATCGTATAAAGTTTCTCCTTTTTGTACGCTAGATGCATCAGCTGAAAAGTTTAAAACATCAAGTCCTAATCTCTTCTCAGCAACTTCAAAGCTAAATCTCGTTCTCGTACTATTCTCAAAGAACAAGTTCGCAACAAAAGTTTGCTCTGTCGTTTTGCTCTCTTTTCCATTCGCGAAATCTTCTGCGTCTTTTAGGATTTCTGAAATTTCTACTTCCGATAATTCACTCATCGTTAACAAATGGCTCATCGTCATCCCTCATCTTTCTGATTTTTATGTTACCACTTTTGTATTTTTATAACAACATTTGCATAAAAATACCCTAGTCATGTGAGACTAGGGTGCATGAAAGAAGCCACCCTTTCCGGTCTCACAGGACTGAATTAAAAGGTTATTATTATGAAGCAATCTGCTTAGATTGTTTTATTTGTTTCGTTTCCGGTAGTAGTAGATTTAATAGTACACCTACAATTGCTGCTAGTGCCATTCCTTCTACTTGGAACGATTCTCCTACGTGGAGTACCGCTCCACCAATACCGATTACTAGTATTACTGATGCAATCATTAAGTTTCGTTTGTCACTTAGGTCTGTTTTATCATCTACCATCATGCGTAATCCGCTTGATGCGATTACACCGAATAGTAAGATTGATACACCACCCATAACCGGTGTTGGGATCGAATGAATTAGTGCAGAAATCTTACCGATAAACCCGAACATGATTGCGAACACCGCTGAACCGATGAATAAGTATACACTGTATGCTCTCGTAATTGCTAGCACACCGATGTTTTCACCGTACGTTGTATTCGGTGGCCCACCTATTAGTGATGCGATTAATGTTGCTATCCCATCACCGAATATTGAACGGTGTAAGCCTGGTTTTTCAATTAAATCTCTTTTAATAACATTTCCAAGTACAATTTGATGTCCGATATGTTCTGAAATTGTTACTAGTGCAACTGGTACCATCAAGAGTACAATCTTCCACGAAAACTCCGGAGTATATGTTACAAATGGTACTGTGAAATCTGGTACAACAAACCATTTTGCCTCAGCTACCGGCTTTAAGTTTACTAGCCCTTGGAAGTAAGCGAAGATATATCCGCCGATAATGCCCAGTAACACTGGTATGATACTGAAAAACCCTCTTCCGAATATAGAGCAGATAATTGTAATTGCTAATGTTACTAATGCTACTGAAAAGTGTGTAAAGCTATATTTGCCATCCGCACCGTTCATCGCCATGTTAACTGCTGTATGTGCTAAAGCTAGACCGATTACCATTACGACTGGACCAACTACGATTGGCGGAAGTAATTTCATAATCCACTCTGATCCTGACTTCTTAATTCCGAGTGAGATTAAGATGTACACAAGTCCTGCAAACAAACCACCGAGCATTGCTGCTCCAGGTCCACCTGCTGTTTTCGCTGTTATAATCGGTGCGATAAAGGCGAATGATGATCCTAGATAGGCAGGTACTTGACCTTTCGTTATAAGAAGAAACGCTAGCGTTCCTAATCCACTTGATATTAATGCTACTGACGGATTCAATCCTGTTAAAAACGGAACAAGCACTGTTGATCCAAACATCGCGAACAAATGTTGTATACTTAAAAATAACCATTTTCCCGGTTTCGGTACTTCATTAACGTCTAACACTGGCTTTTGTTCCATTGTTACATCCTCCTTCAGTTTAAATCTTTGCAATAAAAAAACTCTTTGTGCCTGTGCACAAAGAGTCCTACACTTTCGTATGCCAAATTTGACATATGAAAGCCAAGACCCTTTGGCAGCCTCACAGGACTACATTTAAAAGGGCTTTACTTATCGTATATGCTTACTCGATCTTGTTGATCTGTCTCTTGCAAATCAACTTCGATACGCTCTTCACTTGATGTTGGAATGTTCTTTCCTACATAATCAGCGCGAATTGGTAGTTCACGATGACCTCTATCAACAAGAACCGCCAGTTGGATTTGTGATGGTCTACCTAAATCCATAAGAGCATCCATTGCTGCTCGAACTGTTCTTCCTGTGTATAATACATCATCCACAAGGATAACTTTTTTCTTCGTAATATCTACAGGGATATCAGAACCTTTTACAAGTGGTTCTTCATTTTTCGATTGTAGTGTTAGATCATCACGATATAACGTAATATCTAGTTCTCCAACTTCCATTTCTTTTCCTTCAATTTGACCAATTCGTTCTGCCAAACGTTGTGCAATAAAAATTCCACGAGTTTTAATTCCGACAAGAACACAATTATCGACACCTTTATTTCGTTCCACGATTTCATGACTAATTCGTGTTAAAGCGCGGCGAATCATTTGGTCATCTAAAACGACAGCTTTCTCTTGCATGCTCTACACCTCCAAGCTTTTTTTCTTGCGTGAGAGTAATGGTATAAAAAAAGTCCTCTCAGCGTGTGCGAGAGGACTTTTGAAAAAAGGGTACAGCATACCCTATGTATTTCAAACCGTTACCTTCTCAACCTCACGGGGCTGTGTTAAAGGATCATTATTTAACTGTTGTCAGTATCTCAGTTTTCTTATGATTTGTCAATACTATTTCCGTAAAATATTTAATGCGTCTTCAAACACTTCTGGAATCGGTGCCTCAAACTGAATATATTCACCAGTACGAGGATGGTCAAACCCTAAAATGCCTGCGTGAAGTGCTTGTCCATTCATGTCTAATGTTTTCTTCGGACCATACTTCGGATCTCCTGCAAGTGGATAGCCAATATATTTCATATGAACACGAATTTGGTGCGTACGTCCCGTTTCTAAGCGACATTCTACAAGTGTAAAATCTTTAAAGCGTTCTAACACCTGGAAGTGTGTAACAGCATTCTTACCATTTTCATCAACTGTCATGCTTTGACGTTCTTTCTTATCGCGACCAATTGGCGCATCGATCGTTCCTTTATCATGTGGAATTACACCGTGTACAATCGCTTTGTAGCGTCTTGTTACTGTTTTTGCTACAAGTTGATTTACAAGTGATTCGTGCGCCATATCATTTTTAGCAACCATTAATAGTCCAGATGTATCTTTATCAATACGATGCACGATACCAGGACGCATTACACCGTTAATACCTGATAGGTCTGTGCAATGATGCATAAGTCCGTTTACAAGCGTACCGCTTGTGTGTCCTGGTGCCGGATGCACAACCATACCACGTGGCTTATTTACAACGAGTACATCTGCATCTTCATAATAAATTTCTAAATTCATATCTTCTGGTTGAATATCTAACTCTTCTGGGTCAGGAATTGTTACTGTAATTTCATCATTTCCTTTTACTTTATAATTCACTTTAACTGACTTTCCATTAACTGTAACAACATCATCTTTAATCCATTGTTGTACTTGTGAACGTGACCATTCACTGTTTATTTCTGCAACGAATTTATCAATTCGCTCACTTTTTTGTTCTTCTGCAACTGTTACTTGTACTACTTCACTCATTCAATTACTCCTTCGTTTTCTTTCCTTCTAATACTGTTTGAATAATAATTAACACAACGCCAATACACAATGCTGAGTCAGCTATATTGAATACTGGATAGTTGTACGAGAAAATATACACGTGAATGAAATCCACTACTTCTTGTCTAAATACACGATCAATAAAATTGCCAATTGCTCCGCCTAAAATTAGACCTAATGAAATACCTAGAAGCTTGTCTGTTTTCGCATACTTTTTCATATAAAATACGATAAACGCTACGAAAACGACTGTAATAATGTAGAAGAACCACATTTTATTTTCTAAAATACCCCAGGCAGCTCCTCTATTTCGATGTGATGTTATGTATAATACATTATCGATAATCGGAATGCTTGTACCCAATTCCATGTTCTTTACAATTAGCCACTTCGATATTTGATCGATGGCAATGACAAATAACGCTATTACATAATATATCATTTTCATTTCCCCCACAAAGACAGTGTACCTCAAAATTTTAGCATAGCTGCTACCTTTTCACAATGAACCTTTATAGAAGAATAAAATAAATTAAAAAAAGGTAACATAATATCGTCGTGCGTATTCATACATTTACCTTTTCATAGAAAAATTCATGAATCGTACGGGCAGTCGGCATTGTTTTCATTTGTTTTGTAGAAATTGCTCTCCCAGTTTCTTCACAAATACCGTACATATCTATTTCCATCTTAAATAATGCACGTTCTACATCTTTTAAATCCTCTTTTATATCATGTAATAGCAATTTTTTCTTTATCTCTTCCTTTATTTCATATCCAAGTTCTTGGCTGAACTCTGTATCATATTTGTGCATGACTTCTTTAGCTAGTCTCTCTTGCAATTCTTTTCTCATCAATTGCAATTCTTCTTTGATTTCCATATACATTTCATTCACGTGTACATTCCTCCCAGCTGCAATGTACAATTAGTGTGTCCGAAATTCTCATGCTTACCTCACACACATTTTTCCTTCATAGGAAAGAGAGTGAAAATTATTTTAATATATCATCAACAAAAAAAACAAAAAAACTGACTGCACTTGCGCGCAATCAGTTTTTTATTATTTTACATAGTTTTCTTTAACAACTGTTGCACAACGCTCACATAATGTTTCATGTTCTGCATCTTTACCAATTGTTTCTGAAACAACCCAACAACGTTCACACGTCTCACCTGTCGCCTGTGCTACAACTACAGCTGTATGCTCATACTTTGGTGCTTCTGTTGGCGCTTCTTCAATTGTACCACCAAGTTTATACTCAGAGACGATGAATAATTGCTTTAAGTCTTCGCTAATAGACTCTAACGTAGCCTTCATTTCTGCAGTCGGATATAGCGTAATGCTCGCATTTAATGACTTACCAATTACTTTCTCATTACGAGCTACTTCTAACGCTTTTAAAACGTCATCACGTAATGTCATAAATGCATCCCATTTTGCTCTTAACGCTTCTGAACCCTCTACTTCTGTAGCTTCTGGCATATTAGTTAACTGTACGCTTTCTTCTTCTGCACCAGGAACATATGGCCATACTTCATCAGCTGTATGAGGTAAGATTGGCGTTACAAGTTTCGTTAATGCAACAAGAACATCATATAATACAGTTTGAATCGCACGACGATCCGCGTGATCTGCACCTTCAATGTATAAAATGTCTTTTGCAAAGTCTAAGTAGAATGAACTTAGATCAATTGTACAGAAGTTGTGAATTGCATGATATACAGCAGCAAAGTCATATGTTTCATATGCATCTTTTACTTTTGTAATTAAGTCATTTAACTTCACTAACATGTAACGATCTACTTCACGAAGTTCAGCTACCGCTACTGTATTTTCACTTGGATTAAAGTCATCTAAGTTTCCTAATAAGAAACGGAATGTGTTACGGATTTTACGATACACTTCTGCTACTTGTTTTAAAATATCATCTGAGATACGTACATCAGATTGATAGTCAACAGAAGATACCCATAAGCGTAAAATGTCTCCGCCTAATTGATCCATAATTTTCTTCGGTACGACGATGTTTCCAATCGACTTACTCATTTTACGTCCTTCACCATCTAGTACGAAACCATGGCTTAGTACGCCTTTATATGGAGCTTTACCAGTTACAGCAACTGCTGTTGATAATGAAGAGTTAAACCAACCACGATACTGGTCAGACCCTTCTAAATATAAATCAGCTGGACGTTGTAAGTCTTCGCGCTCTTCTAATACCGCTTGGTGAGAAGAACCTGAATCGAACCATACATCCATGATGTCTGTTTCTTTACGGAATTCACCATTTGGGCTACCTGTATGTGTAAATCCTTCTGGTAATAAATCTTTCGCTTCACGCTCGAACCATACGTTAGAACCGTGCTCACGGAATAAATCTGCTACATGGTTAATTGTTTCATCTGTAATAATTGGATCACCATTTTCTGCATAGAATACAGGAATTGGCACACCCCATGCACGCTGACGAGAAATACACCAATCACCACGGTCACGAACCATATTATGAAGACGCGTTTCTCCCCATGCTGGTACCCATTTTGTTTCCGCAACAGCTTCTAATAACTCTTTACGGAACGCTTCAATAGATGCAAACCACTGTGCTGTCGCACGGAAAATAATTGGTTTTTTCGTTCTCCAATCATGTGGGTATGAATGCGTAATGAATGTTAGTTTCAGTAACGCGCCTACTTCTTCTAATTTTTCTGTAATTGGCTTGTTAGCTTTATCATAGAATAAGCCTTCAAATCCTGGTGCTTCATTTGTCAATACACCTTTATCATCAACTGGGCAAAGTACTTCTAAGCCATACTTTTTACCAACAACGAAGTCATCTTCCCCGTGTCCTGGTGCTGTATGAACACAACCTGTACCTGCATCTGTTGTTACGTGCTCTCCTAGCATAACTAATGAGTCACGATCGTAGAATGGATGTTTTGCAACTGTATACTCAAGTTCGCTACCTTTTACCGTTTTCACAACTTCAGCATTTTCCCACTCTAACGTTTTTGCAACTGTCTCAAATAGTTCAGAAGCGATGATATATTTCTCATCATTTACTTTCACAATAGCATATTCAAGTTCTGGGTGAACAGAAATACCTAAGTTTGCAGGTAACGTCCAAGGCGTTGTTGTCCAGATAATGTATTTCTCATCACCTTCTAATACGTTCTTTCCGTCTTTTACAGGGAATGCTACGTAAATAGATGCTGATTTTTTATCTTGATATTCAATTTCAGCTTCTGCTAAAGCTGATTCACTTGTTGGAGACCAGTAAACTGGTTTCTGTCCTTTATAGATATAACCTTTTTTCGCCATGTCACCAAACACTTTAATTTGTTGTGCTTCATAAGCTGGCTCTAAAGTAATATATGGATTATCCCAATCTGCACGTACACCTAAACGCTTAAATTGTTCACGTTGACGTTCCACTTGCTCATATGCATACTCTGCACATAACTTACGGAACTCAGCAACTGTCATTTCTTTACGCTTTACACCTTTATTTGTTAAAGCTTGCTCAATTGGTAAACCGTGTGTATCCCAACCTGGTACATATGGTGCGCAGTAACCCGTCATTGATTTATAACGAACAATAAAGTCTTTTAACACTTTATTTAATGCATGTCCCATATGAATGTCACCATTCGCATATGGAGGTCCATCATGCAGTACAAATAAAGGACGACCTTTCGTATGTTCTTGTACCTTTTCATAAATATTCATTTCAGCCCACTGTTCTTGCATTGCAGGCTCACGTTTTGGTAAATTCCCACGCATTGGGAACTCTGTTTTTGGCATTAGTAATGTATTTTTGTACTCCATGCTCAATTCCTCCTTACATGTATAAAAGAAACACTTAAAAAACGGAATAAAAAAGAGACTTTCTCATCCCAAAAAGGGACGAGAAAGTCTCCCGCGGTACCACCCTAGTAGATCCTATACGTATGTATACAATCCTCTTTATATTCTTAACGCGAATATACGCCGACGCTTACTCTATTTGTTCAGCGCGGAACTCCAGGGTGATATTCCCATTATCTCCTTATCCTGAGCTTACACCATCCTCAGTTCGCTATATAAGGTATGAAAAAGGTACTTATCCCTATCTTCGTTTTTCTTAATAAATATGCTGTTTAAAATTATATGTAATAATGAGAAAAACGTCAAGCTTACACTGTTTCTTCTTTTTTCAACAGCTCGTCCACTTCGTCCTCTAACTCAATTAGTTTATCCCAATCATCGTTGTTTAACATTTCAAGCTGCGTTTCTAATAGCATACGGAAACGAGTACGGAATACTTTTGCTTGTTTTTTTAATTCTTCAATATCAAATGCCACTTTTCTTGATTTTACTAACGCTTCGTTAATGATACGATCTGCATTCTTTTCCGCTTCACGTACGATTAATTTCGCTTCTTTTTGCGCATTACGTTTCACTTCTTCCGCTGCCTCTTGTGCAACAACGATAGATTTGTTTAGCGTATCTTCAATATTAGAAAAATGATCTAACTTTCCTTCTAATTGCGCAACCTTTTCTTCTAAAGCTTTTTTCTCACGAATGACTAATTCATAATCTTTGATAATTTGATCAAGAAACTCATTTACTTGATCTTCATCATAGCCACGGAATCCGCGACCAAATTCTTTGTTATGAATATCTAATGGTGTTAACGGCACAACGCCACCTCCAAGTATTTATCTAAATTTCCTCTTTTAATTATATCTTTTCTTCGACAAAATAGGAGGATTTCCTTCTAAAAAACCAATCATTTTAGTATACCATACAAAATTCTCCATTTGTCGCGCTTCGTTTTACCTTCTACAGAAAATATTTTACTTCTTCCGTATCCTCTAATCGAGAATACATCCCCTGGAAAACATTCATATGCAGTTTGCTCTACTGTTTTCCAATTGACTTTTACTAAGCCACCTTTTATAAGAGGCTGTACTTTCTGCCTGGATATATGTAACATTTCAGCCAACAAAACATCTAGACGAAGTGACGAAACTGTTCCAGATTTCTCTCCCCACTTTTCACCGACACGCAAAATTTGTTCTGCTTGTACAGGCGTGAGAGATACTTTCACTTTCCCTATTGATTGTAAGTTCATTTCAATATACGATGCAACTTCTTTTGCAACTGCAATTTGGGCACGATTTTCTTGAAGCAAAATATCACCACATTTTTCCCTTGTTAAACCAAGTGACATAAATGCACCTAATATTTGCCTGTGTTCTAGCGTGTAAAATTTGGAAGGATAGTCAATTTCTAATACTTCTACTTGAAATTCCTCTTCATTTAATTCTAGATAGTCTGGATAAATTAGTGCTCTTTTTCGTTCAGATTCAGGCATCGCACCATCAAAGCGTACAGCAACCTCTCCTTGCCCTATTACCATAGAGACAATTTGTTGCTGTCTTGGATCAAGAAAATCTGTTAACTTGACTTGATGATACTCAGCCGCCTGTTTCCACTCTAATACTTTATCCACAAAGACCACTTCATCAGGTCTAAAATGCTCGTAGATGCTCATGCATATAACCTCTTACTATAAGAAATAGCGGAATAAACTTACTAAACCACTTGTAGCAAGTTTCAACGCAAAAATCGCAACGAGTGGAGAGATGTCAATCATACCAAGCGGCGGAATAAATCTGCGAAATGGTTCTAAATACGGTTCACAAATACGCGCAAGAAACTCTCCAAAAGCTGATTCCTTTGCACCAGGGAACCATGATAGGAGAATGTAAATAATAAGTGCCCACGAGTAAATCTCGAAAGCAGAAAGTAAAACTGTTAAAACTGTATCCATCGCGTATTACCACCTCTTTATATTTGTGTCTTCTTCTTCACCGAATAACTCTGAAATTGCACCAACAATATCTACATTTTCAGGTGTACACATAAATGTTTTCGGGCCTATTTTTTGAATATCCCCGCCTATAGCGTATACAGTACCACTTAAAAAGTCAACGATACGCACCGCTTGATCTGTAGACATTCTTTGCAAATTAATTACAACAGCTCGTCTACCTTTTAAGTGATCCGAAATGCCTTGCGCTTCCGAATATGTACGTGGTTCTAGTAAAACAACTTTTGAAGATTGCTTCGCTTTTTCAATACTCACTACATTTTGCTTCGGTTGCACTTTCGCAAACGGAACATCTTGTTGTTCTGGGGGATCTTGTTGCTTTTTCATGTCTGTTTGCTCCTTTTCATAACTATATTGAGCTGCTTCTTTTTCTTCCGGTGTGTCAAAAAAGAAGTATTTTACTTTTGACCAACTCATAATAACTTTCTCCTTCCTCTTACGCTTTTCCTACTAAAACCGTTCCCAAACGAATATATGTAGCGCCTTCCTCAATTGCAATCGTGTAATCATTTGACATTCCCATTGATAATTCTTTACATGGTGCATGTAATAATTCTAGCTCTTGCACCTCTGTTTGTAGCATGCGCAATTCCTTAAAGCAGCGACGAATCTCTTCTTCTTCTCCTGTAAACGGAGCCATTGTCATTAATCCTACCACTTCAATCTTATCCAATTCTTGCAAACTTTGAATAAAAGAAATTGTTTCTTCTATCGCCAATCCTTGCTTTGATTCTTCAGATGATGTTTTCACTTGAATAAAGCATTTAACTTTCTTATCAGCACGTTTTTGAATTTCTTTTGCAAGTGAGAGACGATCTAATGAGTGTAAATAATCAATCTCATTAATGATTTCTTTTACTTTTCTCGTTTGCAATGAGCCAATAAAATGCCAATTTACTTTTGAACCGAAATGCTCGTATTTTTGTGAGAAACCTTCATTTCTATTTTCACCTAAATCAATAATTCCTGCTTCAATTACTTCGCTTGTTTTTTCAATTCCTACAGTTTTTGTAACTGCCACGAGCTTAATATCTTTCATCGAACGTCCAGCTCGTGCACAAGATTCTTTAATTGCTTCGTTTACACCTGCTAAATTCCCTTGCACTGTCACTTGCTTCACTCCTCCTTAAAACCTATGAAACTCAACATTCTCCCCGTCTTACCTTGATCACGACGATGAGAGAAAAATAATTGTTCTTCACAGCTTGTACAAAGAGATGACATTACAATATGTTCTTCTTTTATGCCTGCTTGTACACATAATATACGATTAACTTCTTTTAAATTAATTGCATACTGACCATCAGAAATTACTTTATGAGGAACAGATCCGTTTACTACTTGCTGTGCTGCTGTTAATACACGATCATCAACAACATAACAACATGATCCGATTGCCGGCCCAATTGCGACATGAATTTCATCACTTGAAACACCTTCTGCATTCCACTTTTGAATCATTTCTTTCGCAATCTCTGTTACAGTCCCTTTCCATCCAGCATGCGCAAGTCCTATCATATCATGTGATGGTGCATAAAAATAGAGCGGAACACAATCAGCGTAACAAGATGTTAAGAGAACATCTTTGTTCGTCGTATAAATGCCATCCGTTTTTGGAATACCGTCTTCATATGAATAAACGCCTTTCCCTTTTTCTTGCAATCCTACTTTCTCAACATGATGGTCATGAACTTGTTCAGAGCAAATCCATTTTTCTAATGGTTTTTGTAACTTATTCGCTAAAATGCGTCTATTTTCATGAACATTCTCCACGATATCATTCACATGTAATCCTAAATTCATCGCATGAAAGGAGCCTGTACTTACTCCACCATCTTTTGTCGTAAATCCAACAGTAATGTTCCCAAGTTCTTTCCACGCTTGTAAATACAGTATACCGTCCACATATTTAAATGGTTCTCTCATAAAGCGGCTCCTTTTAATTAAAATAATATAAAAAAGCATGGTACTTCCTGTCTATTTTACCATACTTTTATTTTTTCATAATGACAACTGAAAAAAAAGAGGAATTTGTAATATTCTTTAAGAAATTGTCGGTGTTTGTATTGATTCTGTTACAGAATTAATATTATCCACTCTCACAAGTATGACATCTTCCCCAATTTTCATAATTTTCTCCCAAGGAATTACAAATTCTACTTCCTTTCCAAATAGTCCAAGCATTCGTGTCTGCTTGGAAATAATAACTGCCCTAATCTTTCCTGTGTCTATATCAAAATCAATATCTCCAATATTTCCAAGTCTTTTTCCATCTGAAATATTCACAACGTCCTTCATTTGAAACTCCGAAATTCTTATCATATTCATCCTCTCCCTTATATCATGAATTGTAAGTACGCTCTCAAATAAAGTGTAACCTTAATCAGTGGAGATTTTGTTCCTCCCTACTGACTATTCCCCCATGCTAATCGGACTTTTACGGACCGCAGACTTCCACCTAACGTCTTTACTTCAGCCAAATTTTAAAGTAGATAAACAGTATTTAACTTCTACTAATAGAACATCCATTTTATTTTCATTATATGAACCGACCTACTTTACTATGAGCGCAAAATATTACACATAAAAAAAGCCCACACCATAACTGGTGAGAGCCTTATCCTTGAATCGTCTTATTCATTTGCTTAATAGCAGACTTCTCCAAACGTGATACTTGCGCCTGAGAAATCCCAATTTCTTCGGCAACTTCCATCTGTGTCTTTCCTTGGAAGAAACGTTTTCGAATAATCATTTTCTCACGATCATTTAAACGCTTCATCCCCTCTTTCAACGCTAGTTCTTCAACCCACTGCTCGTCCTTTTGTTTTTCATCACTTAACTGATCCATAACAAAAATAGGATCTCCCCCATCATTATAAATCGGTTCAAATAGTGAAACTGGGTCTTGAATAGCATCTAACGCAAAAACAATTTCTTCATGCGTCACTTCAAGAACTTTTGCAATATCCATTGCTGTCGGTTCTTTCGAATTTTCAGCAATCAATTTCTCTCTTACTTGTAATGCTTTATACGCGATATCTCGTAACGAGCGAGATACGCGAATTGGATTGTTATCACGCAAATATCTGCGTATTTCCCCAATAATCATCGGCACAGCATACGTTGAAAATTTTACATTTTGGCCTAAATCAAAATTATCAATGGATTTCATAAGTCCAATGCAGCCAACTTGAAATAAATCATCAACATATTCTCCTCTGTTGTTAAATCTTTGGATGACGCTCAGTACAAGACGTAAGTTTCCATTCACTAATTTCTCTCTTGCGCTTATCTCTCCACTTTGCATTTCACGAAATAATTTACGCATCTCTTCATTTTTTAGTACTGGAAGTTTAGCTGTATCAACACCGCAAATTTCTACTTTGTTTCTCGTCAAAGTGTTCCCTCCTATCGGGAGTTGCTGTACAGTGTAAAGTATTTCCTTTGAAGGGGATTTTATGCATGTGGTTTTTCCGTCATTTTTCACAAACATCATATTTCCTAATGCACAAAAAAAGAATAAGACCAGTCTAAATACCGACTGGTCTTATTCTTCACACCATTTTATTAAATTCTTTTCGTAATCTTTTTATAATTCTTTTTTCCAAACGAGAAATATAAGACTGTGAAATTCCAAGCATATCAGCCACATCTTTTTGTGTCTTCTCTTCGCCACCAGCGAGTCCAAACCGAAGCTCCATAATTTGTTTTTCACGATCATTTAATTGATGCAATGCTTTCATTAAAAGATGACGATCTACTGTAGCTTCTAAATCTTTTGTAATAATGTCATCATCTGTACCTAAAACATCTGATAATAACAGTTCATTTCCGTCCCAATCAATGTTAAGAGGTTCATCAAACGAAACTTCCGAACGATTTTTATTATTTCGACGCAAATGCATTAAAATCTCATTTTCTATACAACGAGATGCATATGTTGCTAATTTAATTTTCTTTTCTGGATTAAATGTATTCACTGCTTTTATAAGACCAATTGTTCCTATACTAATTAAATCCTCAATGTTTATCCCTGTATTTTCAAACTTTCTTGCTATATATACAACAAGCCGTAAGTTACGTTCAATAAGCAGTGACCGCGCAGCTTGATCTCCCTTTGGTAATTTATTCAAAAGAACTTCCTCTTCTTCTTTCGTTAACGGTGGTGGCAACGCTTCACTTCCACCAATATAATAAATTTCATCGGTCTTAATTCCTAATTTCAGCAATACTTTATACCAAAGGTATACCAAATAAAATTTTAATTTCATCATATTATCCCGCCTCTCATAATTAAGCTATTACCATCTTTTGCGAAATCAACATTTTCGGATGTACAATGCATTGATACTCTCCATTGCTAGATAATTGTTGTGTATTTAATCCAATCAATACTTTATTTACAACAATCGAACTACCTTCATGATAAACTTGCACACAATCTGGCTTAATTGCCCATAAAAATTGATTCTCTACTCCTACTGCTCGGAAAGGAATTAAACGCAGTTTCGTCGCCCATCCGGAATCATTTTCTGGTATTTGAGGAATTTCTGTTTTGGAATAAATTTGTTCTGTTAACCAAACTGGCAAACAATGCTCTAATGATGAAATATGCATAATCATAACGGGTGTTTTTGTTAACGGATCATACAGTTGGTTCCCACTATCAATTAGACCTGCTAGTTCTAATTCCTCTCCAACTAATTGAATTTTCACTTTCACGATTTGATCATAGTGTATCTTTGTGACTTCTACGCTTTCTATACGCTTTTTAGAAAAGTAATAAATCACTGGAAAACCAAAAATCACAAACAACCAACTAATTGGATCACCGTAAGAAACTGATTTAGATTGAACTAATCCATTTACCATTTCGTTCGTTTGCAAAAAGAAATGCGTTCCAATTAATCCTCCACCAACCATAAAGGTTACAAAATAAAAAGTAAAAACAGTTTGTGCATAATTTCTAAATGTTGAAAACCCAAATGCTGTATACACAATAAGTAACGAGTACAACAGTTTCATAATTGGATGTGTCATCATAGAAGCAAAAGGAGTAAAGGCGAAAATAACAATAGTTGAACCTATAAATGCTCCTAACACAAGCCTCCATCTTTTGATTCTCTTTTTTAACACGGTAGCTGTTAATAAAAGTAAAAGAAAATCAATGCAGGCGTTTAACAACCAAACAATGTCGGCGTAAACAACCAAACAATTCACCTCTTTTTTTAAGTTGAGACTAGTATAATGCATATCCAATAGGAAAGTGTGTCAATTGGTGGAGGGGTTTTTTTGTTATTTTGTGATTTCTAGACATAATCTGTCGGTAAAAAATAAAAGTGTATTTTTCATAGAATAATATGAATTTCTTACTTATATACATAATAATTGAATTATATGTAAGCAAATTTGCATCCTCTTTCTCACAACTTCATCTACAAATAAAAAAAAGACCTGCTAAGCAGATCTTTTTCATTCCAATAACAAAAAAGGAGCATGAAAGCTCCTTTTCTTTTATCGTCTACGACGGTTACGTAAGAATGCTGGAATATCGATGTCATCTGAATCTGTATGACGATCATGCACAACCGGCTCTTCACGTTTCATTTCACGCTTAACTTCACGTTGTTTTGTAGGTTGAGCTACTGGTTGTTGTTGCTGTTGCGTATGATTCGCAGTCGGACGAATAATTGGTTTTGGCGGCTGCGTCGCAGCACTATCATCAAAACCAGTTGCAATTACAGTGACAACAATATCATCTTTTAATCCTTCATTAATAACAGAACCGAAGATCATATTTACTTCTGGATCTGAAGCTGAAGCTACAATGTCTGCTGCTTCTTGTACTTCATATAAGCTTAGGTTCGCGCCGCCCGTAATGTTCATAATAACACCTTGAGCTCCATCAATAGATGTTTCTAGTAATGGACTAGAAATAGCTTTCTTCGCAGCTTCAGCAGCACGATTTTCACCATTACCAGAACCAATACCCATTAAAGCAGAACCTCTATTAGACATAATTGTCTTTACGTCTGCAAAGTCTAAGTTAATTAAACCTGGTGTTGCAATTAAATCAGAAATACCTTGAACACCTTGGCGTAATACGTTATCAGCTTCACGGAATGCTTCTAACATCGGCGTATTTTTATCAACAATCTCTAATAAGCGATCGTTTGGAATTACAATAAGTGTATCTACATTTTCTTTAAATGCCGCAATACCAGATGCAGCTTGCGTCGCACGCTTACGTCCTTCAAATGTAAATGGACGTGTTACAACACCAACTGTTAACGCACCTAATTCTTTTGCAACTTGAGCAACAACTGGAGCTGCACCAGTTCCAGTTCCGCCACCCATACCAGCAGTTACGAATACCATATCTGCACCACGAAGTGCTTCTTGGATCTGTTCTTTACTTTCTTCTGCCGCTTTTTTCCCTACTTCAGGGTTTGCGCCTGCACCAAGTCCACGCGTTAATTTTCCACCAATTTGCATTTTTGTTTCAGCTTTTGATAGATTTAATGCTTGTGCATCAGTATTCACAGCGATAAAGTCTACACCTTGTACACCGTGTTCAATCATACGGTTTACAGCATTGTTTCCGCCGCCGCCGACACCGATAACTTTTATATTCGCTAATTGATCTTGAGTAGTATCAAACTCTAACATGTCGAAATCCCCCTAGAACCTCATTTTTCGTGTCCAATTTTAATCCCATAAATAACGGAATGCACGTTTTACTTTTGACATCATACGGTCATCATTTTGATTATTATTGTTTTGATTACGAGTTTTTTGTTTCGCAGGTTGCTGTTGTACCGGCATTGGTGCTGGTACTGATTCAAAATGCTCTTGCTTTTCCTGCACGTTTTTCCCACGTAATTTAGCTTTTTGATATGAGTGTTTAATTAAACCTACTCCAATTGTATATTGTGGCTCACGCACACCAATATAATCAGGAGTTGCTATACGAACATTTTCATGTAAGATATCATATGCAAGATCAAGAACACCTGGCATAGAAGCAATTCCGCCAGTTAATACATAGCCAGAAGCAACTTGCTTTATTCCTAACTTATGCACTTCATCTTGAACAAACATTAAAATTTCCTCTACACGAGCCTCGATAATATCCGATAATTCCAATTGTGAATACTGTTCTGTCTGATCGCTTCCCATAATAGGAACCGTAAACATTTCTTCTTCAGATGCTGTATCATAAAAAGCATGTCCATATTTCAACTTAATTTGATCTGCATTTTCAGTTGAAGTTTTCAACCCAATCGCAATATCCTTCGTTATATGGTCTCCACCTAATGGCAATACGCTCGTTGTTTGTAACTCTCCATCTTTAAAAATAGATAAAGTTGTAGAGCCTCCCCCAATATCAACAAGGGCCACTCCTCTATTTTTTTCATCTGAAGATATAGCAACTGTTGCAGCCGCTAAAGGTTGAAGACAAATATCAACAATTTCAAGACCTGCTTTTTCTACACAACGAAGTAGGTTATGTAGTAAAGTTCTCGAGCCTGTAATAAGTGTACCTTCCATTTCTAACCTTACACCGATCATCCCGCGTGGATCGTTAATCTCGTCAAGACCGTCTACAATGAACTGTCGAGGTACCACATCAATAAATTCACGTTCAGGAGCAATTGACACAACTTGTGCTGCATCTAGAACGCGTAAGACATCTTCATTTCCGATTTCACGATCTTCATTTGAAACAGCGACTACTCCATGACAAGGAAGTAGCTGTACCTGGTTTGCATTGACACCCACTACAACTTGCTCAATGTGGATTCCCACCATGCGCTCAGCTTGTTCAATTGCTTTTTTAATTGATCGAACAGTCTCATCTATATCGACTATCGATCCCTTCTTTAAACCATTTGATTTTACATTTCCAACACCAATTATGTTTAAGCTGTCATTAACCATTTCACCAATGATGACTTTAACATTGGATGTACCGATGTCAAGACTAACATATATTTCATTGCTGTTCATTCTTTGGCACCTCCTTCTTTATTTATACCATACAACTCAATATATGGAACAACAATCGCAACTTTACTATTTATAAGAAAAATATTCAACGTCTTTATACGTTTCCCTTTTTTAACCCTATATTTTTCTTATTTTTATTTAACATTCATTTAAGAATATCGCAGTAAACTGTGAATAACTGCTTATCTTGAAATAATTCTATTTCAAGTGTAAAGATTACCGCCAAGTATAAGTCTACACTAAGATGTACTCATAGAAAAGTGAAACTTGTACCAATCCTAGTATGAATCTAATAATTTTTACATATTTTTCATCAAATTAAGCATTCTTGCAAATTAGCATTCATATAAAAGAACATTTGTTTCATTTTATACGTAATAACGCAGTGAAAACTATCATTCTATTCTTTCTTTTCTTCAGCACCTAGTTCCTTCGTATAAGCCCCCACTTCTAAGTCAATTAACACCTTCTTACCAGGTTCAATTGTTTTTATAATAAGTGGATAAGCTTCCATTCGCTTCGCAAAATTTTGAATAGTAGTGCTCACTTCATATCCTTCATTCATATATAAAGTAAGATGATCTTCATTTGCGTTCGTTGGTGTATAACGAATTTCAGAAATAGACCTTAAAATAGTCGGCGTTACTTTTTCTAGTTCTGCAATTAACTCCTTCATTTTTTCCTCTTTAAACGGTTCAAAAATTGGTGCTGCAACTGGAAGTTTCCCATTCGGAAGTACATCTAGTGTTTTCCCATTTTCTAATAACGGTTGTAATTTTCCATCTTTGTTTATATAGCCGATGGTTAAATATTCTTCTATATGAACATCAATTTTGTTTGGGAAACGCTTTTTTACATTTACCGCTTTAATTTCTTTTCGTTTCGTTAAGTTTTCTTCTGCTTTATGTGCTGTTACTCGGAAATAACTCGTGTCATATGTCACACCTGATTCCTTCATAACTTGTTCATCTGTCATATAATGATTTCCAAACACACTTATCTTTTTTATATTACTAAGTGGAGACCGAAAGTAAATTAAAAAGAGTACTAATAAAAATAAAATCGATATGTATAAAATTAACCGATGATTAACAGGTTTTTTATCCTTTTTCTTTTGATTCTTTAGCTTTGGTACACGATCTTGTAGTTTAATCACTTTACTATTTTTCATGTACGATCCCCCTATGTAACATAAAAAACGGCATGTTCCTCATGCCGTTCTTATCTTCTTATTATAACATAAATGATAATGAGCGGAACGAATAACCGTTATCTTCCAATTATTTCTACTTCGGTATGCATATCAACACCAAATTTATCCTTAATTGTACGCTTTATCAACGCAATCAAGTCTAATACATCTTGCGCTGAGGCCACACCAGTATTAACAATAAAATTCCCATGCATTTCAGAAATTTGAGCTCCACCAATTGTATAACCACGAAGCCCTGCTTTTTCTATTAAATCTCCTGCAAAATATGGGACTGGATTTCGAAATATACTTCCTGCACAAGGATGATTCCAAGGCTGCGTTTCACGGCGATAATCTTTATTCTTTTGCATGCTTCTTACAATTTCCTTGCGTTCGCCTACCTCCAATTGGAATTCAGCTTCCAAAACAATACCAGGACGTTTCGTTTGCAATACAGATGTACGATAAGAAAACCCCATTTCGGTATTCGTCAACCAATTAATTGTTCCATTTTCAAACAAAATACGAGCTTCCGTCAGTACACTCGATATGTCGGACTTATGAGCGCCTGCATTCATATACACTGCACCACCGACACTTCCTGGAATACCACTTGCAAATTCCAAGCCAGCTAATCCCTGTCGACTAAGTAAAGTTGACAATTTAATAAGGGGATAGCCAGCACCAACTCTTACTTTATGTTTTTCGACTTCTAAGTGGTCTAATCCTTCTCCTAAACGAATAACCACACCTTCTATACCTAGATCAGATACAAGAAGATTTGAACCACGACCAATTACAGTCCACCCTGCCTTGTACTTCTTTACTAACTTTAGCGTTTTCTCAATATCAGCAACATGCTTTGGCACAATTAAAATATCAGCTGGTCCACCTATTTTCATAGTCGTGTAACGCGCTAACGGTTCATTAACTAACACGCGACCAACATTTGCTTCTAAAAGCTCTTTTACTAATTGTTCCATAGACAATCTCCCCCATATTAAGTCTCCTTATTACAGTAATATGCAGGGCGTTCACCTAATGTTATTTTTTAATTAGCTTGTTCATTACCTCATATAGCTTATTTGCTGCATCTGGAATACCAAGTTGCTTAGCAGCCAGTTTCATATTTTGTAATGTTTGTGTATCCAATAAAATTTCATCAATATCACGAATAAGCGTTTCAGCTGATAAATCTTTTTCAAGCAACATTTTTGCTGCTCCTTTATCGACAACAGAACGTGCATTTTTTTCTTGATGGTTATTTGTTACATACGGACTCGGAATTAACACACTTGGTTTACCTAACGCTGTTAATTCTGCAAGTGTTGTTGCCCCCGCCCTTGAAACAACAAGATCTACACCAGTCAGTACCTCTGGCATATTATGAATAAAAGGCTTAATAATAACATTATTCGGATTCCCTTTTTGTTTCACTACTTCCATCACTTTGTCATAATGTACTTCACCTGTTACGTACAATATTTCGTAACTTTTATTTCCAAACTGTTCAATCGCTTCTACAAAAGCATCGTTAATCGGTCTAGCCCCGCGACTCCCACCAAAAATAAGCACGGATTTTTTAGAAAGAGATAGTCCTACCGAACGTTTTCCTTTCATTCCATTTTGGTCCAATACTTCTGATGCACGTGGATTACCTGTCATAACCACTTTTGACTGTGGGAAATGTTCTGCAGCTGCTTCAAAGCAAACTGCAACTTTATCGACATAACGACTTAAAAATTTATTCGTTACACCAGGTACACTATTTTGTTCATGTACAATAGTCGGAATACCTAATTTAGCCGCAGCATATACAACTGGCCCACATACGTATCCACCCGTACCGATAACAATATCAGGATTAAAACGACGAATATATCGTTTACTATCTTGAACACCTTTTAGGAAACGCATCACCGTTTTTACATTATCAAGAGATATTTTTCGTTTAAATCCACTTATAACAATAGATTGGAACGGAATACCCGCTTTCGGTACGATGGTACTCTCTAATCCATTCTCTGTACCAATGTATAAAAACCTTGCTTCCGGATTTAATTTTTTTATTTCTCTAATTAAAGCAAGAGCTGGATAAATATGTCCTCCAGTACCCCCACCACTTACTAATACTCGCACTACTAATTCCTCCACTTCCCTGTTCTTATTCAATCGTATTTATTTCTATATACATATTGTATTTTCCACACATACGAAAAACCCTGTCTTTTAAACAGGGTTTAATAGCGAGAATGGCGACTTATATTCAATAATACACCTACTGCCATTAACATTAAGGTCAAACTTGATCCACCATAACTTAAAAATGGCAAAGTAATACCCGTAACAGGCATCAGTCCTGTTACAACACCAACATTAATCATTACTTGAATCGCAATCATCGCCACAATACCTACTGCTAAAAACGTACCATATAAATCTGGCGCTCCTAATGCTATACGAATCCCGCGCCATAGTAATAGACTAAATAATAATAACACAAATGAACCGCCAATAAAACCTAATTCCTCGGATAAGATTGCAAATATAAAGTCTGTTTGTGGTTCCGGTAAATAAAGAAACTTTTGTCTACTTTGTCCAAGTCCAAGCCCAAATAAACCACCAGGTCCAATTGCGAGTAACGATTGAATAATTTGAAATCCACTTCCGAGCGGATCCGACCACGGATCTAAATATGATGTGATGCGTTTCATTCGATATGGTGCTGATGCAATTAACCCTACAAATCCCGCTGCACCAAGCAAACCAAACATTGCAAAGTGAAAGACCCTTGCTCCCGATATAAATATCATAATAATACATGTCCCAACCATTACCGTTCCCGTACCAAGATCTGGCTGTAACATAATCATCCCAAAAGCAAGAAATACAAAACTTAGAGCAGGTAGTAATCCACGTTTAAAGGATGTAATTAATTTTTGTCGTTCCGCTAAAAATTTTGCTAAGAAAATAATCATCGCGAATTTCATAAACTCTGACGGTTGAATGGAGAATGCCCCGATTCCAATCCAACTTCGTGCTCCCCCGCGAACGAGACCTACTCCTGGAATTAAAACGAGAATAAGAAGAACGAAACAAACTAGCAAAATTACTTTTGAATACGTGCGCCACACCCAATAATCAATTTTCATTATAAAAAACATAGCCACTACACCAATACTCGCAAACAACAATTGTCTTTTTGCAAAAAAGAATGAATCCCCCATTTTATAAGAGGCCCAAACCGCACTCGCACTATAAACCATAATCATTCCGATTGTTAACAACGCAAGTGTAACGATGATGAGAATAAAATCAGGCGTTTTCTTCATTATCCATGAACACCACCTCTTTAGGCAGAACCTTTTGCCCTATGTAACAAAACATCAGTAGGTGTTAGCCTACTGATGTTTTGATTTACTTTATATAAGTTTATGCACAGCTTGTATAAAAATGTCTCCTCTTTCTTCAAATGTTTTAAATTGATCCCAGCTTGCACATGCTGGTGAAAGAAGAATTACATCGCCATCCGTAGAATGAGCGTAAGCTTTCACTACTGCCTCACCTAAAGTATCGACACTTTCAATTACATCTAATCCTGCTTTTTCAGCCGCTCTTACTAATTTTGGCGCAGTTTGTCCAAATGTTACAATCGCTTTGACATGTTTAAAGTATGGAATTAAATCGTCAAATTCATTTCCGCGATCAAGTCCACCAGCTAATAAAACAATCGGTTGTGTAAATGCAGACAATGCTTTTTCTGTCGCTAGCATATTCGTCGCTTTTGAATCATTATAAAACTTACGATTATTAATCGTTGTTACATATTCTAAGCGATGCTTTACACCTGTAAAACTTTTTAACACAACAGTAATTGCTTCATTAGAAACACCTAGTAACTTCGCAATACTCATCGCTGCTAAAATATTTTCTAAATTGTGCTTACCAGGTAAAACAATATCGCTTACTTCAGCCACTTTTTCGCCTTTAAAATAAAGAGCGTTTTCTTTTATATATGCACCATCTTCAATTTCTTTCGTAGTCGAAAATAGTACTTTTTGTCCTTTACTTTGTGCCGATAATGTCATTACATCTGCATCATCCGCATTAATTACACTATAATCTGTTTCAGTTTGGTTTTTGAAAATATTCGCTTTTGCCAAACCATACTCTTCCTTCGTTCCATGGTAATCTAAATGCGCTTCAAATAAATTTAAAAATGCAGCAATTTTAGGTTGGAACATCTCTACTCCCATCAACTGGAATGATGAAAGTTCTGTAACTACAACTTCATTTTCTTTTGCATCTTGTGCAACTTCACAAGCTACTGTTCCGATATTCCCCGCAATAACAGGGTGCTTTTTGCCTTCTTTTAACATTTCAAACGCAAGCATTGTCGTTGTTGTTTTACCGTTAGATCCCGTAATTCCAACAAATGGAGCTTCTGAAATACGATATGCTAATTCAACTTCAGTGACAATCGGAATTTGCTTTTCTTTCGCCGCCACTAGTAGTGGATTAGAATATGGAATCCCTGGATTTTTTACGACAAGTGAAATGTTTCTTTCCAACAATTCTAACGGATGTCCACCACAAACAACATCCATTCCCTTCGCTTGCAATTCAGCTGCAGGCACGTTACCCGCTAATGGTTTCCCATCATTTACAATAACGTTTGCACCTAATTCGTTTAATAAAGTAGCTGCTGCATAACCACTTTTAGCAATACCTAATACAAGAACATTTTTATTTTTAAATTCAGTTATAGTTTTCAATTACATCCACACCCCGATATAAATTCCTAACACAGCTAGTAAAAATCCTACAGACCAAAATGTTACAACAACGCGCCATTCTGACCAACCACATAATTCATAATGATGATGTAATGGACTCATTTTAAAGACACGCTTTCCTGTTGTTTTGAACGAAATAACTTGGATAATAACAGATAAAGTTTCTGCTACGAATACACCGCCAATAATAACGAGTAACAATTCTTGTTTTAACAAAATTGCTACAGCTGCAATTGCTCCCCCTAAAGCTAGAGATCCTGTATCGCCCATAAATACTTTCGCTGGATTCGCATTGAATACTAAAAAGCCAAGTACAGCTCCTACAACTGCCATACAGAAAATCGCTACACCAAATTGTTCTTGAGCCACAGCAATAATACTAAATGCCCCGAATGCAATAGCAGCTGTTCCTGATAATAAACCATCTAAACCATCTGTTAAGTTAACCGCATTCGATCCACCAATAAGCATAAATAATACAAGAACAAAGTATGCCCACCCTAATTCGAATTCAACATCCGTTCCTGGAATCATAATATAAGTGGGAAATGCTTGCCCTTTTCCAATTAAAAAGAACGCAATAGCAATTACAAGCTGACCAATCAATTTTTGTTTTGATGTTAAACCAAGATTTCTTTTCTTAACTACTTTTATATAGTCATCTAAAAATCCGATTAATCCGTATCCAAATGTAACTAATAATAATAATGATACTTCTGCACCTAAATTGTTAAATTTAATCGCCATAATGAGCGTAGTTACCATCATGGATACATATATGACAATACCACCCATCGTTGGTGTCCCTGATTTTTTTTGGTGTGACTTCGGTCCTTCGTCACGAATACTCTGTCCGAACTTTAACTTTCTTAAAAATGGAATAAATAATGGCGAAAGGGCAACAGAAATTAAAAATGCTACCCCGGCCGTTACTAATAAACCTTGTTCAAGCACATGTAGTCCTCCCCTCATGCTGTTACTCTTCGTTGTTTAAACGCTCCGTGATTGCTTCTTTAGCGACTTCACGATCGTCAAAATGATGAACTTTCTTACCAATAATTTGATATGTTTCATGCCCTTTACCAGCAATAATAATGATGTCCGCATCTTTTGCTTTAGCAATTGCACAATGTATCGCTTCTTTTCTATCAATAATTACCTCGTAATTATTCCCATTTGCACCATTTACCATATCATCTAAAATAGCCTTCGGATCTTCACTTCTTGGATTATCTGATGTATAAATTGCATGCGTTGCATATTCTGCTGCGACACTTGCCATTATTGGTCTTTTCGTTCTATCTCTATCACCACCGCAACCAACGATACAATATACATTCCCTTTTGCAAATTGTTTTGCTGTTTTGAGTACGTTCTCTAAGCTATCAGGTGTATGTGCATAGTCAACAATAACTGTGTAATTTTGTCCACCATCAACAACTTCAAAACGTCCAGGAACACCAGCAAGCTCTTTGATCACATCGATAATTGTTTGTAAGCTCACACCTGAAACAAGACCTGCTGCTGTAGCAGCTAACACGTTATATACATTAAACTTACCAATTAATTTCATCGTAACATTGACAGTTTCATACGGTGTTACAAGTGTAAATGTTGTACCGCCACTCGTCATTACGATATCTCGTGCCATAATGTCGCTTGCAACATCTATACCGTATGTTACAACAGTAGCTGCTGTACTTCTCATATACTCCTCTGCTACTGGATCATCACTGTTTAATATAGCGTATTTTTCACGATTATGATGATAACTATTGCCAAGCTGTGCAAAAAGCAACCCTTTCGCATGTTTATATTCTTCCATCGTTTTATGATAGTCTAAATGATCTTGTGTTAAATTTGTAAATACTGCAACATCGTAATCGCATCCGTGTACACGGCCCAGATCTAAAGCATGAGACGAAACTTCCATTACTGTGCTATCCACACCTTGTTCAACCATTTTTGAAAACGTCTGTTGAAGTGTTAGTGCATCTGGTGTTGTATTTTTCACCTCAAATGTTTCATCACCGATTTTCATATTAATCGTTCCAATTAGCCCTGTTTTATGACCATGTGCGCGCATAATTTCATCCATAATATGCGATGTTGTTGTCTTTCCATTTGTACCTGTAATACCGATTAAATGTAACTTGTGTGTTGGTTGGCCATAAAAATAATCAGCTAAAACCGCTAGCGAACGAAAAGTATTTTTCACAAGTACAACTGGAACGTCAACATCAATTGGTCTTTCCGCAACAATAGCAGCCGCTCCTTGTGCGGCTGCTTGCTTAGCAAAGTCATGGCTATCAACCGTATATCCTTTCATACATATAAATAAGCTTCCCTCTTTCACTTTACGTGAATCCGCTTCAATAGATGTTATTTCTGGATTTTCTTTTGGAACAACTGGAAAATCATGCAAACATGATAAAAGTGTATGCAACTTCATTTCACTAAACCCTCTCTACATTGTTTATTTATCTCTTATTTTAGCAAGCAACACCTTACCTCCTAGTTATATAAAAATAGGAGGTAAGTGCTACTATAGTCTAATCAATAGATTTATTTATTAATGAGACACTTATCGTCTCAAATAAAGCAATTTTCCTATAAAAAACTCACTTCCACCAATTGTACCATAAAACACAATCAGTTACCTTTAATTCCCGAAGTAAATTCTAACTTTTGAACCCTCTTTTACTTTAGCTCCGGCTTCTGGTGATTGCTTAATTACTTTCCCACCATCACCACTTATATCAAGCTTCAAGTCTACAAGTTGCGTTTGTAAATCTTTCTTTTTCATACCAATTAAATTCGGAACTTCCACAGTTGGTGTATCGCCCCATTTATATTCTTTCTCAACTTGCTCTTTTCTCGGTTCCACTCCCATTACAGGAAGTGCGTCACGAAGAATATTCCCAACAATAGGTGCTGCTACAACTCCACCAAATTGAGTGACTCCTTTTGGGTTATCCACAGCTACATAAACAACAATTTGCGGATCGTCGGCTGGAGCAAAACCGATAAATGATACAATGTAGTTATTATCCAAATATTTTCCATCCTTCACCTTTTGAGCAGTTCCAGTTTTTCCACCTACACGATATCCATCAATGTAAGCCCCTTTACCAGAACCTTTCGCTACAACATTCTCTAATGCGTAACGAACTTTCTCTGAAGTTTCCTTGGAAATAACTTCCCTTTTCGCAACAGGTGTCTTTTTGCTGACAACTTGATTATTCTTCGGATCAATAAATTCCTTCGCTATATATGGCTGATACAAAGTTCCACCATTTACAGCGGCTGCCACAGCCGCTACTTGTTGAATCGGTGTAACAGAAACACCTTGCCCAAATGAAGTCGTCGCTTGCTCGACTGGACCAACTTTATCTAAATTAAATAAAATCCCGCTACCTTCACCTTGTAAGTCAATTCCGGTCTTCTGTCCAAACCCGAAATTGCGAATGTATTTAAACAATCGATCTTTACCAAGACGATCACCGAGTTCAATAAATCCTGGGTTACAAGAGTTTTGAACTACCTCTAAAAACGTTTGGCTACCATGGCCTCCAGCTTTCCAACATCGCAATCTAGCTCCACCAACTTCAGCTGCCCCATCATCATAAAACGTATCTTTCTCTAAGTCTACTAAATTTTCATTCAAGGCTGCAGCTAATGTAATAATCTTAAATGTTGACCCTGGCTCATACGTACTCCATACAGGTAAGTTTCTGTTATATACTTCCGGAGAAACACTTTGAAAATCTGCTGGATCAAAACTTGGCCGACTTGACATACCTAAAATCTCACCATTTTTCGGATTCATTGCTATTGCTATCATACCGTCAGGATTATACGTCGATTCCGCAATATTCATTTCTCTTTCCATAATCCTCGTAATGCGTGAATCGATTGTTAACCCTAAATTCAAGCCAGCTTCTGGTTTTTTGAAATCATCTCCAACGTTAGGCATTCTCTGCCCTTTCGCATCTGCAAAAAATCGCACATGACCTTTATCACCATTTAGCTCTTTATCATAATATTTCTCTAGTCCCATAAGCCCTTGATTATCACTGCCCGCAAATCCTAATACGTGTGATAAAAAATTACCGAATGGATAGTACCGGATAGAATCCTCTGCGATGTACACACCCTTTAAACTTAATCCGCGTACTTCTTTCGCTTTGTCATGCGATATTTTCCTTCCGCCTTTATCAAGCCTTACAATCGACTCTTTTTTTGTAACCCGCGTATAAATATCATCTTTTTCCACACCTAATACTGCAGCTAACTTCTCTGCAGTCTCTGCTGGTTTTTCAATTTGCCTCGGCACAACAAAGACGGTCGGTGCACTTTTATTCGTAGCAAGCTCCACACCATTTCGATCTAAAATCTTCCCTCGCTCTGGTTCAAAAGTAATATTACGACTCCATGAATCCTTCGCACGATCTGTTAACATATTTCCAAGAAAAAATTGCACATATCCAAGACGAATATCGATGATGGTGAAAATGAGTATACCCGATATAAGTATAAAAATAAGTCGCTTCCTAACTGTTACATTTGATACACGCATATTGGAACAAGCCTCCCTTACGCCTAGCTTGTTCCAATATATGCTTGTACTTATTTAATTAGAACTTCTTCCCTATTACCATTATGGCTTTTCTGCTTCTTGCTGCGGCTCAAGTGGTGGTACGAGTGTTACACCTAATTCCGTACCAGGTTGCAACAATGTTCCTTCCGCCACACTTTGTTCCGTTACATATCCTGTACCAGAAGGTTTTAAGTTAAGCTTTAATGTTTTTGCTAAATTCATAACATCACGCAGTGCCCATCCCTGTACATTTGGCATTGTAGGCTTATCTCCTACTAAGAAGACTCGATCACCTTTTAATGTTTGTTCAGTTGCTTTTGGCACTTGCTGCTGCGCTTTCCCTTCACCTAATACAATTGGACGAAGTTTTGCTTTATCAATTGCTTTTTTCGCTTCATCCATCGTTTTTCCTGTTACATCCGGAACGACAGTTTGTTGCTCTTTCACATATTTCTTCGGATCCTTTACTTCATTTGGCTTAATCTTTAAATACTCTAAACTATTTTTCGTTACATATTTAAAGATATCAGCTAAAGGTTTAGCCCCGTTTTCATCATCTTTTAATTTCGGCTGTTTAACGGCCACATACACAACAAGTTGTGGATCGTCCATCGGTGCCATACCTAAGAATGAGAATATATAATTCTCTCTTCCTGTCATATAGCCACCTTTCCCGTCAGGAATTTGTGCTGTACCTGTTTTACCACCTACAGAATAGCCATCAATTTTATATGCAGTCCCTGTTCCTTTCGGTGATGTAACAACACGTTCTAGTAATTGTCTTACTTGCGCGGCTGTCTCTTTGGTAACAGGCTTTCCTACTTCTTCTGGTTTATGCTCTAACTGTACTTTACCTGTTATTGGATCCACAATTTTATCAACTGTATAAGGTTTCATCATTTTACCATCATTTGCAATCGCTGTTGCAGCTTGTACAAGTTGAATTGGTGTAACTGTAGAACCTTGTCCAAATGCCGTTGTTACTTGTTGTATTTGTTGATCAAATAAAATTGTATTTGACCCTTCACCAGGTAAATCAATGTTTGTTTTTTCATCTAATCCAAAACTGTGAATATATTTTCGAAAACGCTCTGCACCAAGTTTTTGATCCCCTAAAATTGCGAACGCTACGTTTGAAGATCGCTCTACCCCTTCATCAAAAGTAATAGAACCCCATCCAGCGCCGCCGTTATGATCTTTTATTTTACGATTACCAACTTGATATGTACCAGACTGATAAAAGTCTTGTCCATTGTATACACCTTCATTAATGGCCGCCGCTAATGTGAAAATCTTCATTGTTGATCCCGGTTCAAACGCATTTGCAATGGCGTCGTTATAATAGTAATTCATCCGTCCTTCGTTCGGATCATAACTAGGTTTACTAGACATCGCTAATATTTTCCCTGTCTTCGGATCCGCTACAATTCCAATTAAATTTTCTGGTTCATAATGTTTACTCGCTTCTTTCATCGCGTCTTCTAAATAACTTTGAATACGTTGGTCAAGCGTTAAATACACATTATCTCCATTTTTAGGTGCCTTTACATTCACCTTTCCACCGTCAAGAGATACTCCTTTACGGTCACCTGTATAAGCTACCTCACCATTAGAAGCACCTAAATACTTATCCAAACTCTTTTCTAAGCCAAATTGACCTACTGCGATTCCATTATCATTAGGTTTGGCATGACCTATGACATAAGATGCGAAATCACCGTTTGGATACACTCTCGCATTTTCAGTAATAAAAGTTATTCCCGGCAATTTCAATGCTTCTATTTGTTCTTTCTTTTCTTTCGTCAAGCCCTTACCCAATGTTCCAAATTCCACTTGACTTTTACCTTCTTTATTTAAAGTAGCTAAAATTTTATCTTCATCTTTTCCGAGTACTCCTGCGATTTTCTTTGCAGTATCCTCTTTATCCTTAACCGCGTTGGCTCCTTTTAACTCGGCTACAAGTTTATAAGAATTTGCATCTTGCGCTAGGACATGACCATTTTGATCATAAATGGTTCCTCGATTCGCTTCGAGGACTCCCTTTTTACTATGTTTCTGCTCAGCAAGTTTCTTTAAATCATGATTGTCCACTGTTCCTGTTACTTGTAAGTAAAAAAATCGGGCTAATAACAGCAAAAAGAGCAGGAGGAAAAATATCATAAAATAACCTGCTCCCTTATTGGTATGAAATTTGGTCATATTTCTCTTCATCTTTTCTTCACACCTATTTGCCTTACTTTAGGCCTTTCACGTTATTCGCATTAATTTCTAGCCCGTGTTTTTTTGCAACTTCAGCGATACGTTCATAACGACTTAACTTCTCTACTTCAGCCTGCAATTCTTGATTTTCCTTTTGATTTTTCACAATTTGTTCTTCTATCGTCGCTGCTTCTACATTCACTTGATAAAGACCCGCTTTATTCCCAATAAAAGCTACACAAGCATATAATAAAAACCCAATAAACGTTACATACAATAGCTTTTCAATTCTTGTAATTTTCGCTTTAACTTTTGGCTTAACCATCTGCTGTGGCGGCGTTTGAATTTGTACCTCTTCTTGCGCCTGTTGTTTATACTTTACAGCTAAATTAGTCATACCTCTCTCTCCTTTTTATCGTTTTTCAGCG
This sequence comes from Bacillus nitratireducens, assembly GCF_036320425.1. Classification (NCBI taxonomy): domain Bacteria; kingdom Bacillati; phylum Bacillota; class Bacilli; order Caryophanales; family Bacillaceae; genus Bacillus; species Bacillus nitratireducens. Next base: position 232,695 of record NZ_JAUMJO010000002.1, on the reverse strand, counting down.
ATTCTCAACTTCGCAGAACGCGCTCGATTATTTTCTTCTAATTCAATGTCAGAAGGTAAAATCGGTTTTCTTGTAATAAGCTTTAATTTCGGTTTAAATTCATCCGGAATAATCGGTAGTCCCGGTGGTAATTGCGGCGTCGTGCTATTTCGCTTAAACGTCGTTTTACAAATACGATCTTCTAATGAATGGAACGTTATAACACTAACTCTTCCACCAGGCTTGACCATATCAATTGCAGACTCCAACGCCTCTTCAAATACTTTTAATTCATCATTTACAGCAATACGAATCGCCTGGAATACTCGCTTCGCAGGATGTCCACCTGTTCTACGTGCCGGAGCTGGAATACCTTCTTTAATTAATTCTACTAATTCTCCTGTCGTTTCAATAGCCTTATTCTCGCGATATGCTTCGATTTTCCTTACTATTTGCTTTGAAAATTTTTCTTCGCCGTATTGGAAGAAAATTCTTACGAGTTGTTCATATGACCAGCTGTTTACAACATCATATGCTGTTAATGGGGCATCTTGATCCATCCGCATATCTAACGGTGCATCATGATGATAACTAAAGCCACGCTCTGGTGTATCTAATTGTGGGGATGAAACACCTAAATCGAATAAAATCCCGTCTACTTCTGTGATACCTAATTCATGTAGTTTTTCAGATAAATAACGGAAGTTGCTCTTCACTGTTACAAATTGCTCACCATAAGAAGAAAATTTTTCCTTTGCATTTTGAATCGCTATTTCATCTTGATCAAATGCTATTAATTTTCCACCATCTGTTAGCTGGGATAATAAATAAGAACTATGTCCTCCTCCACCCAGTGTACAATCTACATATGTACCACTCGGCTTTATATCTAAGCCATCTACTGTTTCTTTCAAAAGTACTGTTACGTGTTTGAACATTGCTGCACCTACTCTTTTTCCAATAAATTATGTTAAATACATTTCTCACTCTACAAACATTATTTACTACTAGAGGATGAAATGCTACTAAAGAACGACTCATTTAACTTCCAACAAGGTAGCCTGCTATACAAATCGCTATTTTATTTTATTATATACTAAATTTTATCATTTTTTGCGGGAATTTAAACAAAAACCTGTCGAAAAAGATATTAATCCGTTTACATTTTGTGCTATTTTGTCATATATATAAACTTGGTACATAGCGATTCATCACACCAATATAAGATAGATAATTCAGAAATATTTCACTTCTCAGTTAATTCAACGGGATAAAAATAAAATCCTGCTCAAAAGAGCAAGATTTTATAGTTTTATTACATGATGTTTTCCGTCCCACGAAAATGATTGTTCCATTACCTGGTCCACAAAATCAAGACCGAATTGATTTAAATAATAACAGACATTCCACACACGTTCTTGCGGTGCTCCTAATGGACGAAGCGCAAATTGCACACGTCGGAATTTATTTAGTTGAACCTCATGCTTCTTCTCAACATTTCTTTTCAACATTTTTTCTAACAGTTCAATTTGTTCATTAATTTTCATTTCATTTTTCCCTGCAAACTCATTTAACCCTGGATCTATTTTTTTCACGAATAGTTGTAATGATTTATGAATATCCATTATTTCTTTTTTCGCTTCTAGAAATCGTTCGTCTATCGGTTCCTCTATTTGATTAGAAAGCCAGTTGTCACGCAAATTATCTACTTTATTTAGAAATGGATCAATTTCTTGCAAATCTAAATCGTATAAATCTGTCGCTATATCTCGCTCCATATAAGTAATCGTAAGCCGAGGAACGACAGGTGGCATTTGGAAACCGACAGTGTGAAACACTTGTTGCAATTCACTCCAATAAGCTAACTCCCCCGGACCACCAATAAACGCTAACGTAGGAAACACATACTCTTGCATAAGAGGACGCGTTACAACATTATTACTAAAACGTTCTGGACTTCTTTCCATCTCTTCCATCAATTCTTCATACGAAAATGAATGCACTCCATCTTTCCCAATAAATTTCCCTTGATTCTCTTCAAGCAATACTCGCTCATTATCAATTTCCATAAATATATGCACTGCATTTGCCTTCGTTTCAATAATCGGTTTAAACCCTAATTCCTTAATTACTTCCTGTTGATTATGAAGGCCTGCTTGAATTTCTTTATATTTACTTATTATTTGTTGTAAAAACGGTACTTCTAATTTTCTTAAGGCAGGATGATGAGAATCTACAAGAATTAAACCAGAATTTACGAACATTTTTGTAATAAGGTGTGCAAAGAAATCTACATATGTATGCGATTTATCTAAAGCATCCTCAACAAATTGTAATACATCCTTTGTAAAATTCGTTTCCGGATATGTTTTAAAAATCTCTTCGATCCATTTTCTACAGTCTTCAATAGAAAGCTCTGACTCAGAAGCACTCGCCTTTTTCGGATGACGATCATGAAAAATGGTCTTTTTTATTTTTTTATTTTTCGTTACAAATGTATGATTAATTTCATCCATATCATGATCTTCACCGGCAATCCAAAAGACTGGAACAACTCTAACCCCTAAACTCTCTTCTTTTTCTTTTGCAAGCTGTAAAATCGAAATGACTTTATGCACTGTATAAAGTGGTCCAGTTAACAATCCAGCCTGTTGTCCAGCTATAACTACATATGTATTTTCATCTTCAAGCGCTTTTATATTTTGAATTGTAGATTCTCCCGCTTGCAATTGTGTATTATATTCTAATAAATGCGTTACTAAATCTTGACGGAAAAACTCTCTCTCACGTAAATCATGTAAACGCTGTTTAAAAGCATCTTCTGTTAACAAATAGTCAAAACATGACTGTATCTCTTTTTTACCGTTCACATAGTCCGCTACAACACCTTGTAGTGGAACAGAGATTTCTTTTATCTCCATATAATTCTTCCTTTCGTATCCTGTTCTCTCACCAACCCACATTGTAGTCAATGTTTCATGTAAAAGCAAAGAAAAACACTTATAATTCCATCCCTTTTATTGCATCATACAAAAATTGAAGTGTCGGAACGGATTGTTGTCGTCCCTTTGCTTCTTCTAATACATATCCGACAATCGCATTAATTTCCGTTTGTCTATTCTCTCTTACATCCGCTAACATAGATGATGTATTACGAGCTGTTTTTTCACATACTTGGCATACCATTTGCCATACCATTCTTTTGTCCTCTTCTTTAATAAGAAATGCGACTTCCTGAAATACTTGCTCTATCATTTGATAAAAAAACGGATTTGAAATTAACTCTCCGTTCTCAACCCGTAATAATGCGGTCAGTGGATTAATACATACATTCACCACTAATTTATTACGCATAATCCCATTCCAATCATCTTCTATTTGAATCGGAAAATAATGTAAAGGAAAATGATTCAATACCTTTTCAAAACCATTAGATTGACCACGCACTACACCAAACTTTGTAACACCTATTCCAGTGTGATGGACTGTATGTTTCCCTTCTTTTTTCGCACCATGCTCCACGATCCCAACCGCTATACGTTCATTCCCTAATTTTTTCATAATATGAAGGTGAGACATTCCATTTTGTAAAAAGATTAATGACGATTCAGCCTGCACAAAAGGTAATATGTCAGTTATATGATACTGCTTTACAGCAATAAATGTATAATCCAACTTCTCATCTCGCATACTTTCTATTGGTAAAACAGTTGGGAATACCGTTTCACTTTCCCCATTTCTAATACAAGTTACACCTGTTACATTCAATTCCTCAGCCTGCTTAGCCGTCCTTGTAAACAACGTAACATCTTGATTATTTTTTTGTAAATAAAATGTATATAGTAGACCAATAGCTCCTGGTCCAACAATTCCAATTTTCATCTTCACACAAGGAACATATATTAACAAGTGATATACGTTCCCTTGCCCTTCCCCCTTTACGGCTTATTAAATTATAATTGCATAGTTAAGGATTCAATTATCTTTTAACAAATGCAACCTCTTCTTTCACTATGTATATACTACTTATATACATAGTTCTACTCTTAGTTTAGCAAATCCTCAAAAAAATAATGAAAGAAATATTCTATCTTCTTCATAAAAATTTAAAAATGAGTTATAATATTATTATAAATATTTTAACTTTTCTGCATTCAACAAGATATGAAAAGGATGTGATGTAATGGGATTCCCAAAAGTTGAGCGCTTGCTCATCAATTATAAAACATTAGATGAATTTAAAAAATTTAAAGGTTGCGGAGCTCAAGAACTATCCATGTTGGAAGAATTAGAAGCAAACATTATTGAAAATGATAGCGAATCTCCATTTTACGGTATTTATTACGGAGGATCGCTAATCGCACGTATGAGTCTATACATGAAAAGGAACGGCGGGGAACCATTTGAAATTACAGGACCTTACCTAGAACTTTATAAACTTGAAGTGTTACCGACTTTTCAAAAACAAGGATTCGGACAAATACTTGTTAACTATGCAAAGCAACTGAAATTCCCAATTAAAACGATAGCACGTATCCATTCAGCTGGTTTTTGGGATAAATTGAGTTTCCAACCAGTATCAGTACCTGATGGCGATTTTTATATTTGGCTTCCAGAAACAAATGTGAATGCGGTTACAAATGAAGAATCTGCATAAGAAATAAAAAAAACAGCTGCGTAACAGCTGTTTTTTTATTTCTTTAACTTCTCCAATTTCCCATTCGAGCGAGCACCATTTCTTTCCGCTACCATTACACTTCTTTTTTGATCGATATAATCAAGTAATGTTCTATATTCTTCCTCATATACTGATAATCGCTCCAGAAGACTTTCTCGCTCTGTTTGTAACGATTCAATTTGTTGTTGCAACACCATTAAAGAGTTTTCATCTTTATAATTTCGTAAGAAATCAATAACATCATTCAACGTAATAGATTTCGGCTCTAATACCTTTGTCTCTTTCACTTCATAATTTTCTACCTTACGAAGTTGCTTTGCTTCTTCAATACGTTCTTTGTATTGCTTTCTAACATAAGAATTCCATCTAAATCCACATGCTGCTGGTGTGCGAGACAAATGTCTACCCACTTCTTTAAAGGCAGAAAGTTGCGTTCCACCTTCTTGAATATGCCGGAGTACTACTTCTGCCAGAAGCAAATCTTCATCATCAGTCCAAGCATCTTGTCTTGTTGTCGCCATCTCTCTAGTCCTCCCTATGCATTTTTTATTAAGCATATGCAGTTACTAGAAAAGATAGAATACAACAAATAAAGAATAAGACAAAAAAAATAAACGCAGAAGATATCTTCTACGTTTATTTTCCCGCAATTACTTGCTGATTACTTCTTTACCTTTGTAAGTACCGCATGCTTTACATACACGGTGAGCTAATTTCGCTTCACCACAGCTTGGGCACTCTACCATACCAGGTACTGATAATTTGAAATGCGTACGACGCTTTCTTTTTACTGTTTTAGAAGTTCTTCTAAAAGGTACAGCCATTCTTCCCACCTCCTTAAAAGAAATAGTTATTTTCATATGAAGGCCTAAACCAGTCTTCCGATTATTTGTCAAAAAACTTTGCAAGTCCTGCTAATCTTGGATCAACAGTCTTTTCTTTGTTTTCTTCCGAAATCACTTGCCAGTCTTGACCTTGCATCGGTGCTCCACCAGAAACATCATCACTGAAAATTTGCATTGGAATCTCCAAAAGTATATTTTCCTTGATTACGGGCAGTAAGTCAAGTACTTCTCCTTCTAAACAATGAATTTCAGCTTCTGTTTCAAATTCTTCTTCTGAAGTTTGGAACACCTCAGTTGTTTTAATGTCAAATGGTAATGTCACATCTACTAAAGAGCGAGAACATGGTAAAACCATGCTTCCAGTTATATGTAGATGAAACGTAAACTTACCGGAGCCAAAATCAACTCTTCCTGTTACATGAACAGGATTAATTTCACGAATATCTTTCTCGACCTCTTTTAGCTCACTTACATCTACCATTTCATTCAATGTCAATCCTTTATTTCTCAATTTATTCAATTGATGGATGGACCATTTCATATCATATCACCTCAAGGCAACAAACAAAATTATAGCTAGCCATTTTATATTTGTCAATGTTTTTTCTTTACACTATAATGAAGTCATCATAGGAAATAATATATAGATTATCACGTTTTCCAAAAAGATGCTACATCGAAAGGAGAGATTACCATAAAAGCCAGTGGTATTGTTGTTGAATATAACCCTTTTCATAACGGTCATGCTTATCATGTGCAACAAACAAAAAAGTTAACACAGTCTGATATTATTATCGCCGTTATGAGTGGTCCTTTTTTGCAGCGTGGTGAGCCAGCACTCATCTCCAAATGGTATCGTACTAAAATGGCCTTAACAAACGGCGTAGACCTTATTGTAGAGCTTCCTTATGCATTTGCAACACAAAAGGCCGAAACTTTCGCAAATGGCGCAATTTCGATTTTAAACGCCCTTCATGTTTCTGAGATTTGTTTCGGTAGTGAAGATGGGGAAACTGGAAATTTCTACAATACCATCTCTGTACAAAAAAATGAAGAAGAGACTTTTAATCGTCTTGTGAAGCAATTTATGAATGCGGGTAATAGTTATGCAAAAGCTACATCCGAAGCCTTTCAACACATCTTACCACCTGAAAAAAATGTAGATATGTCACAACCAAATAACATTTTAGGTTTACAGTACATTAAAGCTATCCTTTTACAAAATAGCTCCATGCAAGCACAAACCATAAAAAGATTCGCCTCTCATTATCATGATGAAACATTTCACGATCAACATATTGCAAGTGCAACAAGTATCCGCAAACAACTATTTAATGAACACGGTTCATCTACAACTATTGAGCCTTTTATCCCGAAAACAACTGCTTCTCTTTTAGAAAACTACAAGCAAAACTATGGGACGTTACATAACTGGGAAAAATACTTTTCATTTTTTAAATACAAACTTATGACGATGTCTCCAGGGGACTTACAACATATATATGAAATTGAAGAGGGTTTAGAGCATCGTATTTTATCCAAAATACAAGACAGTTCATCTTTCTATTCATTCATGGAAGCATTAAAAACAAAACGTTATACATGGACTAGATTACAAAGAGCTTGTACACATATTTTAACAAATACAACGAAGGAAGAAATATATAAAGCAAATATAGAACAGCACGCGCCGTATATCCGTCTACTCGGAATGTCACAAAAAGGACAAACTTATCTTTCTAAAAATAAGAAAAGAATAGAACTGCCAATCCTTACACATACAAAAACATTCGAACACCCTACTTTAGACATAGAGCGAAAATCAAATGCTGTATATTTCTCCATAATGCAAGAACCTTTGCGGACACACCTGCTCAAACAAGAAGCAACGCATCATCCAGTTCGTTATGATGAAACAACTAAAAAATTCCTATAAGAAAAACCTCTCTTTTTCAGAGAGGTTTACTTTATTTTACCCATTTTTTCCAAATACGTTAATGCATCATCCAGTGTGTCCACCGGTACAATTTTCATCTTTGTTTTAATATCTTTCGCAGCTTCAAGAGCATCTTTATAATTCGATTTCTCTACACCCTTTTCATTTGGCGCAAAGAACACTTCAGCTCCCGCATCACTAGCAGCTACTACTTTTTGCTGAATACCACCAATGGGACCAATTTCTCCTTTATCATTGATTGTACCTGTTCCAGCTATTTCATGTCCGTTTGTTAAATCTTCTTCAACGAGCTGATTATAAATTTCTAAGGTAAACATTAAACCCGCTGATGGCCCCCCTATTTCATGGGAATCAATTTTCACTTTCGGATCTACCACTAACTCTCTTTCTGTAACGATAGATACACCTATTCCAACGCGGCCATTTCCATTAGGAATTGTCTTTACATTTAAATTTTCTTTAAACTGTTCTCCACCTCGCTTGTATTCAATATTTACTGTATCTCCCTCTTTTTTCCCTGTCATATACTCAATAAATTGTTCCGTCTTTTCGAATGTTTTTCCGTCGACAGCTATGATGACATCTCCAAGCTTAAGCTTCCCTTCTGACGGCATTCCCTTTGTCACACCAGCAACTAGGACCCCTTTATTTTCAAAAGATACGGAACGATTTGCACGTTTATATGCATTATAAATTGCGGCGTTTTGTGAATCTTTCATTGCATAATTTTGGCGAAATTGATATTCTTCATCACTCTCACCTTTTTGCAATATTTCTTCCGCCTTCGAAACGTGTGTATATTTATTAAATTGCGCGGCTATTAAGTTCACAACATTTGCAGGCCCCATTGAGACTGTGACAAGCATAAAATCACCAGACTCTTTAGTTCCACCGTCAACTTGCACGTACGGCGCTAATTTCGCGGCCATACCTGGTTTTGTCACATAGTATGGCAAACGCACATAAACAAGTAGCATCGCCAATATAACCCCTATTAAAATTGCATATATAAACCGAAAACGCTTAAACATTATGTTTCTCCTTCCACTGCTCAATTAGTAAATAAATGTTTGAAATGTGTTTTTCTGCTTCCACTTCTCCGACCCTAATAATGTCTTCAATATGTGTAAAAGCACGCGAACTAAATTGTTCTACTGCTGGCCTCATCATTAAATCTGATGCTATTTGCCGATTTATCACAAGTTCATGTTGCATGATTTCAATACTCTGCATAATCACATCATAAATCGATGTAACCTCTCCATTCACCTTAATTGGAGATACATCAACAGCAATAACAATATCAGCCCCTAAATCTTTTACAACCGATACGGGAATACGGTCAATTACCCCTCCATCCACTAATAAGCGGCCATCTATTTTCTCTGGAACAAACACCCCTGGCACAGATATACTAGCTCGAACCGCCTCTGCAATCGGACCGCTTGTAAAAACAACTTTTTCCCCCTTCAAAATGTCAGTAGCCACAACAGCCGTTGGGATATCTAACTCTTCTAAATTTTTATTATATGTAAACATTTTAATCATATCTTTGATACGTTTTCCAGCAATAAATCCCATCTTAGGAACTGTAAAATCCAAATAATATTTCCTTTTAAAAACAGCGGCCAATCTATACAATCTTTCAACGTCACAACTCGCTGCATAAAATGTACCAATTAACGCTCCTATACTACTACCTGCTACCATATGAATAGGGATGCCAGCTTCCCTTAACACTTTTATTACCCCTATATGAGCAAAACCTTTTGCACCTCCGGATCCAAGTGCTAAACCGATTTTTGGTTCCTTCATTTTTCTCACCCTTTAATTTTTTTCATTCCTTTTTCATACTTATGGTCTAAATTCACCACATATCCACGTATACTGAAATGAACGTTTTTGGGACAAAGGGGGATTTTCTTACATGTACGAAAAATGGAAAACTGCTTTTCTTACCATATCAATGTTGTTTTTAACCTTTTCTCTTGTACTCCACCCCCAAGCTGCTTTGCAAGCTTCAATTCGAGGGTTAAATATATGGTGGGAAGTTGTATTCCCTTCACTACTACCGTTTTTCATCATTGCGGAACTTCTAATCAGTATTGGTGTTGTAAAATTTATCGGTGTTATATTAGAACCACTAATGCGTCCATTGTTTCGTGTTCCAGGGGTAGGCGGGTTTGTTTGGGCAATGGGAATGGCTTCAGGATTCCCCGCTGGCGCCAAATTAAGCGCTAGACTACGCAAGAGCAACCAACTAACACAAATTGAAGCGGAACGACTCGTATCTTTCACAAATTCTTCTAATCCGCTTTTTATTTTCGGAGCGGTTTCTATTGGTTTTTTCAATAATCCGAAATTAGGGCTCGTATTAGCAGCAGCACATTATATAAGTAACTTTATCGTCGGGTTACTGATGCGCTTTTATGGTAGTAACGATACTTACATAAAAGAAAAACATACGAATCAAAAACGTGCCTTTCAAAATCCTTTTTCCATTCTCCACCAAACGCGTATGCAAGAAAAAAGGCCAATCGGAAAACTACTTGGTGACGCTATCGTTTCTTCTATTCAAACACTGCTCATGATTGGTGGGTTTATTATTTTATTCTCTGTTTTAAATAAAATGATTACTGTTTTCGAAATTACAGAAGCGCTTTCTTTTATTATGCAACATATTTTATCATTCTTCCAACTTACCTCCCAATTTAATATTCCGATATTATCCGGTATTTTTGAAATGACGCTTGGAAGCCAAATGATCAGCCAAATAAATGAAACAACACTTCTTCAACAAGCAATGGTAACAAGCTTCATTTTAGCATTTAGTGGTCTTTCTATTCAGGCACAAGTAGCAAGCATATTAGCGGAGACAGATATCCGTTTTAAACCATATTTTTTAGCTCGAATTATCCAAAGTATTATCGCTCCTATTCTCACTTTTATATTTTGGGAACCATTTTATGAAAAAGTTCATTCTGTCTCGCCTACACAAGAAGATATTCCCGTATTTTTATTGAATCATTCTTTTACACTAAATGATATTTGGACAGCATTTATACACTACGGACCAATCTTCACCTTATTTTGTTTATATTTATATGTTATCTTATTGTTTTTACGTATTTATAAAGAAAAACCCCGTTCACTTTAACGGGGTTTGAAACTTTTCTTTTAAAGCTCGCTCTACAATCGGAGGAACAAGGTCTACTACACTTCCTCCATATCTCGCAACTTCTTTCACAATACTTGAACTTAAAAATGAATATTGATTGTTTGTCATAATAAAAAAGGTTTCTATATTTTCGTCTAATTTTCGATTCATTGAAGTAATTTGCATCTCATATTCAAAATCAGAAACCGCTCGCAAACCACGTAATATTGCATTTGCATTACGCATTTTTGCATATTCCACCAATAATCCACTATGTGAATCAACCTTTACATTCGGAATATCCTTTGTCGCCTCTCGAATTAACTCTAAGCGTTCTTCTACCGAAAAGAATGGTTTTTTTGATGAATTATTTAAAACAACTACATATACTTCATCAAATACTTTTGCGCCCCTTTTAATAATATCCAAATGCCCAAGGGTAATTGGATCAAAACTCCCTGAAGAAATAGCTATACTTGTCATTCCGTCCCCTCACCTTCATACTTATAAATCGAAATTGCTGTAATCCCATAGTTTTCCGCTCGTACTTTTACAAGTTCTCCTATAGAATCAGGTAAAACCACGTCATCCCCGTGCTCTGCCATAATGATTCCATCTTTATTTAACAATCCATGTTGATCCATCACACTAACTAAAGAAACAATTTTTTGAGCTTTATATGGAGGGTCTATTAGTATAAGATCGAATGATATTTCACGCTTTATAAGCGCCTTTACCGCACGCTCTGCATCATTTCGATACACTTCAGCTTGTTCTTGTAGCCTACAGCTTTCTAAATTTTGATGAATGACTTTTATCGCTTTACTATCTCGATCAACAAAAATCGCTTTATCAATCCCTCTACTTATGGCCTCAATTCCAAGACCACCGCTACCACCAAATAAATCAAGAGCGATACCACCATCATAATAAGGACCTATCATATTAAAAATAGATTCTTTCACTTTATCTGTCGTTGGACGCGTTGTATTACCAGGTACCGCTTTAAGTGGGTGCCCTTTACATTTTCCTGAAACTACTCTCATCTGTTGTCACTACCTTTATTTCAATCTATAGAGCGATTACAGCAAATTCTTTTCAATTCAGTAACCGCTACCAATTCATACTATTTCATACATTTTTTTATTAATTTGTTATTTAAATAATTGAAAACCTCAGTTAAAATAACCGCTCGCTATTTCTTTCATATCCATTTCACTTTTTGCAAGCAACAACCCTCTATGTACATCAGTTCCACTTTACCTTTTTTATCCTATCATAAAATAAAAAAAAGAAAAATAAAAAGCCTAACATAAATTTTAATTTCATTATGTATATCTTCATTTAGATTGGACATAAATAAATATAACAACATCACCTTCGATGTTGTTGCCAACCGCGGAGAAGACTTACGTTTCCCCATAAGTTCTTCCTCCGGTTTCTCCTCTCCCTTTGCCTTCTTACTAGTTCATACTAGTATAAGAAGGGCCCTGCATTGCAGGGTTTTTTTCTTTGTCTACTTTTCATTTAAAAAGTGAGATGGTACAGTAAAAGAAAGAGGAGGCAAAAATATGATTCAACGCTTTATAGAACTCGGAGAAGGCTACTCTGATTTATATGAATTACTCGAAATTGCCAAAGCAAACAAAGAACGTATAACACATATGTTACAATTTGAAACTGTAAAAAACGAAAAAAAAGTGTGTTCACTTGTTGTAATACTAAAACCTACAACTACTGGTGATTTTCAGCCATTATACATATGTCGTGAAGGCATTCCTGTACTTGAAAATAAAAAAAGCAAACGTGTTATTTTATTTGAAGAAACGGCGGAACAAATAGGGAAAAAAGTTACTACCTTTACTGTAAAACCGTCGACAACTTTCCCTGAAAAAGAACTATTTTTCAATCATCTAATTGGTATTTTACGAATGAACAATTTCATTCCTCCAATGAAATAACATGTTATTTAAAATAAAAAAATCCCCCACTAAATTTAGCAGGGGATTTTTTTATTAGCTATAATCGTATTCCTTCGCCCGATCAGGACGTGAATTTTCGAATTCCGTTTTTAAAAATGGGCGATACGACTGTTCTACTTTTTTTACAAAAGGAAGTTTATTCAATTTTTGCATCATATGCTCAATTTGTTCCATATCACAATATACAACCGCATATTTCAATCGTTTTGATATGTAATGAATGTTACCATATTTCCTTAAAATCTTGGCATGTTTCAATGAATGTAAATAAACAATCATACTTTGTCGTTGCCCGAACATAATCTTCTCCATCTTCTCCTTTTAAAAACTTATATTCTTATCTTTTATGAAAACCAATCAGAAATTTATGATATTAAAGGACAAACTCTGTATACGTTTTCTTCCATATTCTAAAAAACGGGGTAAATTACCCCGTTTTTTTACAACCACAACCGCCTCCGGTACCACAACCACCGCCACAGCCACCCGCATCAAAAAACGGATTTCCTGTTGGAACTTTAATGGAAGAGGATACCTCCGAACCGATTGCTACACTAACTTCATCTAATAACTTTTGTAAAGCAGTTTCTGCTTTTTTAAAGGCTGCAATTTTATCATGCAAATCTACAGAACGCTTTAATTCCCTCATTTTCGTTGAAACGAAAGTGTAGTCAGGATGATATTTACCAAAGCGTTGCACTTCTTCATATCGCTCTTTCATCGCTGTAAACTGTTGAATTAGCGTCTGGACATCTATATCTTCTTGTATATCCTTATAACACTTACGATAATCTTCTGCTATATCTGAACAAATGATTGATTTTGCAAGCTGCTCTGCCTTATCTAAAATCAGTACGCTTTCCAGCGTCGCTACAATCATGAGAGACACCTCCGAGTATTCATCATAACACATTTGGGACAGAACTACTAATTGAAGTCTCTCACCTAAAAGAAAGATATGCTTCTAACTTCTTTTCATATAATCCTCTTATACTCCTATACGCTAATATGCTCCGCAACATTGTATTTAAGAACATCCCATTTCCCACTATTTTCTTTTACATAGCTAATACATGCGTTTTTTAACGGCGTTTTAAATGTAATTTCCTCTGGTGTAATCGCATGTAAAATTGCTTTTATTGCATGTGAATGCGCAACAATGATAATACGCTTATCTCCATGGGTTGCTGCAACCTCTTGTAAAGCGGTAAAACAGCGTTCTACAATCTCTTCGTCCCGCTCCATACCTTTTACATTACCTTCTGCAATTAACTCTCTAACTGTCGCAACTGGTTTCCCAGAAGCTTCTCCAAAATTACGTTCCATAAATCGCTCATCTAATAAAATAGATTGCAACCCAATAGCCTCAGCAATTTCCCTAGCTGTTTCTTGAGCTCTAATTAAAGGGCTACTGATAATAATATCCCACGATTCCGCTTGCAAGGCAGCTGCACTTTGACTCGCTTGCTTTTTCCCAACTTCGTTAAGCGGAATATCTTCGCGCCCTTGAATAATCTCTTGAAAATTCCAATCAGTTTGTCCATGTCGTACTAAACAAATTTCCGTCATGCTGCAACTCCTTTTTAAATAATCCGATTCTATTGTAACAAAAGTTTTGCATGACGGACATAGTTTTCACCTTCCAATTACGTCGTATTTTGCTGCTTCATATACTGAAACATATCAATCATAATTGAAGCCACCGCTAATTGATTTTGAAATTTTTCCACTTTATCCGGTATTGTTTTTTTGAAATGCTGCATAGCAGCTAACTCAAAGGCTTCTTTTTCTTCTGGATTACGCGTTAATTTCCGATACCAGTACGGCTGTTCCCGGATATAACGAGTTAAATCCTCATCAGCTTTTATAGACTCCATAAGATCTGCTCTCATCCTCTTTCCCCCTAATCCTTTTGAAAGAAAAATGGATTATTTTCAGAAGTACTTTGTTCTTCTTGCGCGCGGTTTCCTTGAAATTGTTGTATAACTTGTTGCACACTACCAATCGCACTCGTTACATTTGCTAAATGTTGCTGCATTTGTTCTACGTCTAGCTTCTTAAAAAAAGAAAGCATTTGTCCCATCACATCAGCAGTTTTTTCTTCTTCAGTTTTTTCTTCTTCAGTTCTATCTTCTTTTTTCTCTTTATTTTTTTTCACTGAAGAAAAAGCAGGTGCTCCATCAGGTCTATAGGCTGCCCATATTCGATCCTCTTCACCGAGTAAGTACCATTCTTCATAAAATTGCTGCCAAGTTTTTTGGCCACCTCTAACCTCATGAACCATTTTAGGGTGATGGTTTACAAATTCTTTAAACTGCTGAACCGATGGATGCAACGGCCCTTTTGTTGTCGGCATAATCCTCACCTCTTCTTGTATATCTACTATATTGTAAGAAAAAAAAGGCGCATGGTTCGCCCATTTTTAGACGATTCATGCACCTTTTTATTTTCGAATAAAGTTTTGAGTATAAAACTTATCGTATACCCCAACACCTAATCCAGTGAATTGCTCATTTAATAAATTTTTTCTGTGACCTTCACTATTTAACCAGCCTTGTACCGCTGCGATTCCATCACTATGTTGCGCCGCTATATTCTCACCAGCAAGTTGAAAAGCTACTTGACCACGTTGCAGACGATCTCCTAACGTACCAAAAGTAGGCGAGTCATGGGAAAAATAATTATTATCCTTCATATCTTTACTATGGCCAAATGCAACGTCTGCCGTTTGTTGATCCCATGTTAACAACGGTAATTCATGACGACCTCGAATAATATTTGTTAAGTCTAGAATTTGCTGCATATTTCCATTTTCTACTTGCTTCATTTTTTCTGGAGTCAATGGTTGTTCCGCTATTAATTCTCCTGAATAAACAAGCTGATACGGTCTTTGGCGTAATAACGTTTCATCATCCATATAACGAACACCAACAAGCTCATGTGTAAAATGATCAAAGTATAATTGTGCCCATCCATCTTCTACAGGTATTAGTGGTTGTTCCATTACTTCCGTATCAGATAACTCAAATTGATAATTATTTTTCCCTCTTTTTAATGAAATCTCATGTGAAATCGGATTCTTTTTATATACTTCTTCATACTTTTCATTTATATAATAAGGCGTCACCTTAACTTGTTCACCAGCAACATACGCCGTTACAATTTTACGTTCAGCAACTCCAAATTGAACATACTGAGTTAAATCTTGATTATACACCCACCATTCATATCCATAGGCAGACGGCTCTATTCGAGATGGTTCGCCCCACTTTGCTAATAAATTCTCAGAGTCCCCACCAATCATATTTAAAACAGTGTCTGAGGTTTCTTCATTTATTTGCTTTTTCTTTTTCACAATTTTATTTTCTTGCTTAGAGTGAGATGGGGTTAATATATATTGCGAAACGAGTAATTTCCCGTATAAATCCACAGCTAAAATTAAAAATGTAATGATTACGATACGTAATACTTTTTTCAAACGATATACCTCCTGAACAAAACATAAAATTGAGATATACACAAATCCTTTTCTTTCCTTTTTGTGTGTACCGTACTCTTTTCACTATATCATATTTTCACGAAAAAAGTCTGGATTATCCCTTTTCTCTCAATATGAATTGCACTTTCTTATTATTCATACTATTATAAAAATAATAGTATAAATAATAAGAAGGAGGTATTTTATGCAATTTACAAATACAAAGTTTAATGATGCAGTCGTAGATTTAACTCTTTTAACTGAAATCATGGAAAACAACCATTTTGTACTCGCTGGACAATGGGATTATGAACGCATTACATACGATTATAAATTTGAAATATTAACGGATATTTATTATTTACGTGTACAAGGTTTTGCTGTTGAAGGTGACATCGGCGGTAGACACGCTCAAGTAAAACTATTACCTCCCTTATTAGGAAAACATTATTATCCTCATGGCGTTGAATATGGTGATGATGAGATTTTCCCAACGAATGTACTTCAAAAAAGCGAACAACTCCTACAAAATATTGAAAAAGAATTGAAAGCATTTCAAATTATAGAATAACAAAAAACGAGAGCATCAATAAGATGCTCTCGTTTTTATTTTGTCTGCAAATAAGGGGGTAACTCTTGCAACTGCTCTTTATCCTTTTCACGCTCTCTACGTGCCCATTTAAAGAACACATAGCCGATAATCGTACCGTACACTATTTCCTGGACAATTTTCATAATGATACCGCCTGTTTGCTGGTCTTGTACGACTGGCATCCAATGTAAAAATTCTGGTCCGGTTATATTTAAATCTGATAAAGTACCCGCTGGTACACAAAGTTCCATCGCCTTCATCCAAGCGGCTGAATCCGTATATGTTGCAAATAATGGTGCAGTCGCAAAAATTATTAATGCACAAGCTGGTGTTAATAAAATACCATTAGCAAACATGTAACCAAGCTTCTTTATATCACTTAACGTTTGATATTCCGGCAACGGATTTAGCATCGGCCACCACATCATCATTGCTGCAAAAAACAATATAGCAAGGCAAATAGGATGCGCTATTTGACTTTGTTTTACTGTATCAAAAACAACTGGCAAATGATAAAAGGAAAACAGACCGTTAAATACGAACAACGCAATAAGCGGCTTTGCAAAAACCTTCAGCACAATTTGAACGAACTTAAAAGAAGTAATATATTGATATAGCCATACAGGTATACCAAGCAGTAATAACGGTGGAACTGCAATATACATTATTGCCATTTCAAACATATGTGCGCTAAATATAATATGACCAATTAAATCAATAGGTCCTCCCTTTACAAAATACAAGAGGACAATCCCAGTCGTAAAATAAAAAATTTGCTTCTTACTTACCTTCGTCGCATTTTCAAATCGCGTTCTATATGGTCCAATAATTAAAAAGTACCCAATAAGAATCGAAAGCATAAATAATAAAAAGATCGGACTCCATAGAGCTTGAAAACCAAATATCCACAAGTTACTCATTGTCACACCCACCTTCTTAAGGTTATCCTTTCACATAATGTGAAGAGGGAGCTGTGACAACACAAGCTCCCTTATTTTTCACTTTTCAGATCCACACGATCGTCATAAAAGCTAAAATTGTAATTAATCCTATTAACAGACCAGAATAAAGAAAGAAACTTGCCGCTTCATGTCCTTTATGACTCATATGCATAAAATAATACAATTGAAAAATTACTTGTACCACTGCTAATAGTAAAATAAATGGTACAGAGAAAGTCGGACTAAAAGTTTTCGGAAATGCAACTGCCACAAATGCAACTAATGTTAAAAAAATCATTAATGCAAACGTAATAACTTGATGCTTCATCTCCTCCGCACTTTTTCTCTTCCGATAAACAAGATCAACTTTAGGATTATTCGTTTGCTTTACGGCCATTGTTTATCCCACCATTCCCATTAAATATACTACAGTGAAAATAAACACCCAAACTACGTCAATAAAGTGCCAATAAATTGATGCAACATAAAACTTTGGTGCGTTGTATAAATTTAAGCCTCTCTTCGCATTTCTAAAGATTAATGTTAAAATCCAACATAATCCAAACAACACGTGGAGCCCGTGTGTACCAACAAGAGCATAGAATGCAGAACCAAATGCACTACTTCTCATAGTATGCTTAAATTCATGCGTATAATGATAAAACTCATATATTTCAAACCCCAAAAATCCTAATCCCAGCAACACTGTTACAAGTAACCAAAGTTGCATTTTCTTAAAGTTGAAATTTTTCATATGATACATTGCATATACACTCGTTAAACTACTTGTTAACAAAAGCATCGTCATGATGAAAACGAGTGGCATTTGAAACATCTCTTGAGATGTTGGTCCGCCATTTGTAGAGTTCTTTAATGCTAAATATGTGCCGAATAAGGAAGCGAACAACACCGTTTCGCCTCCAAGAAATAACCAAAAACCGACAAACTTATTTTTTCCCTCAAGGGTTGCTTTTTCAGGCTCTGCTGGAAATGTTTCATTCGTTAATTTTTCATCTACATGCATTATGCCTTGCCCCCCTTATCCTCTAAATCTTCTTTATGAATATGATATCCATGATCATCGACTACTGAGCGAAGGAACATTGTACCAAATGTAATGATTAAACCAATAATTGCTACTAACAACCAAAACTTATCTTTTCCACCCTGCATATACATCGCACCAAACGCGGCTATAAATAAACCTAAAGAAATGATAAACGGTGAAAACGAAGGGTTTGGCATATGAATATCACCAACTGGTTCCGCAGCTGTCATCTCTTTATTACCTTCACGTTTTTCAATCCAAAACGGATCTAATCCGCGAACAAATGGTAATTGTTTGAAATTATATTCCGGTGTAGGTGCTGGCATTGTCCACTCTAATGTACGTGCATCCCATGGGTCACGACCAGCCTTCTCTTTTGACACTGTTGTTTTAATTACATTGAATAAAAGAACGATTGTGCCAAGAGCCATAAATACTGCTCCAATAGAACTAATCATATTCCCCATTTCTAATCCTTGTCCCTCTAGGTATGTGTAATAACGACGTGGCATACCAATTAATCCAAGGAAATGCTGAATAAAGAACGTTAAATGGAAACCGATAAAGAATAACCAAAATGTTATCTTTCCTAGCGTTTCATTTAATACCTTATTAAACATAAGCGGCCAATAATAATGTGCACCTGCAAGTAAACCAAATACAACACCGCCGACAATTACATAATGAAAATGTGCTACCACAAAATAATTATCATGAAATTGATAATCAGCTGGTGCAGATGCAAGCATAACGCCTGTAACTCCACCCATAACGAATGATGGAATAAAAGCTACCGCCCACATCATTGGTGTTGTAAACCTAATACTTCCACCCCACATTGTAAAGAGCCAGTTAAATATTTTAATACCTGTGGGAACTGCAATCGCCATTGTTGCAACTGAGAAGATAGCGTTCGCAACAGGACCAAGACCAACTGTAAACATATGATGCGCCCATACCATAAATCCTAAAAATCCGATTAATACAGTCGCGAACACCATCGATGAATAACCAAATAATCTTTTTTTCGAAAATGTGGCGAAGATTTCTGAGAATATTCCGAAAGCTGGGAGTATAAGAATGTATACTTCTGGGTGACCGAAGATCCAGAATAAATGCTCCCATATAATTGTGTTCCCACCTAATGCCGGATTAAAGAAACTTGTGCCAAATAAGCGATCTAGCATTAAAAGACCTAATCCTACAGTTAATGGAGGAAATGCGAATAATATAAGTGACGATGTTACAAATGTTGTCCATGTAAACATCGGCATGCGCATATAGGTCATTCCTGGCGCTCGCATATTAATAATTGTAACAAGGAAGTTAATACCTCCAATTAATGTACCAATACCTGATATTTGCAAGCCGAGTACATAAAAGTCAACACCATGCCCTTTTGAGGCTAAAGCTAAAGATGCATACGATGTCCAACCTGCATCAGGTGCTCCTCCTAAAAACCAACTTAAATTTAAAAATACTCCACCAAAGAAAAACAACCAGAATCCGAGTGAATTCAAAAACGGGAACGCCACATCACGTGCTCCAATTTGAAGTGGTACTGCGGCGTTCATAAATGCAAACACGAGTGGCATAGCTGCGAGGAAAATCATTGTTGTACCGTGCATCGTTAATACTTGATTATAAGCATCCCCAACAAGAAAAGCATTGTTAGGAATCGCTAACTGAAGGCGAATAAATAGCGCTTCTATTCCGCCTATTATAAAAAATACTCCACCTGCAATTAAATAGAGAATGGCAATCTTTTTATGGTCTACTGTCGTTAAATAATCCCATATGACAGCACCCATCCCCTGTTTTTTTGCTACAGAACTCACGTTTTCAACCTCCCCTTCGCAAATGATCCCTCTTTACTTTTCAATCTTTAACGTTTGTAAATATGCATTTAATGCATTAATTTGATCATCCGTTAAGTTGCCATATTTACCAGTCATTTTATTACCTGGCTTCATATTTTCAGGATCTTTCAGCCATTTTTTTAAGTTCTCTTCATTATTTTCGGCAATACCAGCAACTGTATCGCGATCTGCAAAGTTTGCTAAGTTTGGTGCGATACGAGCGGAAGGTGGTCTACTATCATTAGATCCAACTGCATGACAACCAATACAGCTTTTATTAAATATTTCTTGGCCTTCTTGCGCCTTTGTTGAAGCTACTTCTTTTTTCCCATCAATCTTCTTCATATCAGCAAGCCATTTTTTGTACTCGCTTTCATCTAAAGCTTTCACTTTAAATTGCATTAAAGAATGTGACGGGCCGCAAAACTCTGTACAAAAACCATTATAAGTGCCCGATTTATCTGCCTTTAACCACATTTTGTTTACATTATCTGTATTTGTATCCATTTTCCCAGCTAAAGATGGAACCCAAAACGAATGTTTAATATCGGCACCCTTCAAATTCAAATACACTTTCTTACCTGTGGGGATGACTAAATCTTGAGAAGTTACTATTTTTTCTGATTTATAAGAAAATTCCCACCAATAAAGATTCGCTGTTACATCAACAACGATAGTATCTTTATCAATATTCTTTTTCTCCATCGCACTTACATCAGCAAGCTTGAATGTATATGTAACAGTCGGAACAGCCAAGATTAACAAAAGAATAATCGGAATAACTGTCCATATAATTTCTAGTTTGTGATTTCCTTCAACTTGCTCTGGAATGAAATCTTCCTCACCCTTCTTTTGTCGGAAACGCACAATTACATATAAGAAAATAATAGTAACTACAAGTACTACTCCAATCATGATTGCACTCGCTAGTAAGAGCAAATCATATTGCATTTTTGCTACTTCTCCTTGCGGAATTAAAGTAGATTGAAAGGCTTTACCGCATCCCCCTAACAGTAAAGCCAGCAGTGAAACGAACGAAAGCAGTCGCCACTGTTTCTTCATACAAACAACCCCCACTTTCTTTGTGAATTAGATTGTACTTTATAGTTAAGTAAAGTAAATCTCAACGTAAAGAAATCCAATCATGTCGTTGTCTTAGAAGAATGTAACTACAATCATTGACACAAATAAGATTGTTAAGTAATTCAGGGAATAAACAAACATTTTTACGGACCATTTGATGTCATCTTGCTTACGGAAGCCATAAAACCCTAGTACGATCCATCCGATGTTTAGCAATGTTGCGATTACCATGAATGTTATTCCAAGCCCACTCATATAAAATGGTAGTGGTAATAAACATACTGTCCAAATCATAATCTGACGTTTCGTAATATCAAATCCCTGTACAACAGGAAGCATTGGGATTCCTGCATTTCGATATTCATCAACACGTTTCATCGCTAATGCGAGGAAATGTGGGATTTGCCAAATAAACATAATTAAAAATAACATCCAAGCAATTGGATGGCCTAAAGATGGATCGATTGCTGCCCATCCAATTAAAGGTGGAACTGCTCCAGATATACTACCTACAACAGTATTTAGTGTATACTTTCTCTTTGTCCATAACGTATATAAGACAACATATGTGAAAGCACCAATAAATCCCATTAATACTGCCATTGGTGTTGTTAATAATAAAAATACAAATCCAAGAAGTAATATAACTAGTCCAAATGTAAGTGCAAATCCCGGTTTATACTTCCCAGTAACCGTTGGACGGTTTTTTGTTCTTTCCATTAACGGGTCGATGTCTCGATCAATGTAATTATTTAAACAACATACCCCCGCCATAATTAATCCAGAACCAACGATTGTAAAGAATAACTTATCCAGATTGTCCATCACACTTAATCCATTAAAGTGTAATGCCAACCAAAATCCTGTAAATACAGTAAGTGTATTTGAGTTTACAATCCCCATTTTAACGAGCGCTTTTAAATCTTGTAACCGAGTTGTTTCCGGCACACTTGTAACAGCAGACTCATCATGCAGCTCACTTGTTGCATGGTTCATCACTTTAACCCCCTCTTAAAACTTTCATCTTTCTTTTTGCGCCTATTTCGAATGAAATATTTCGCTTCTATATAGCAATATTATTACAGTAGAAACATTGTTAACCCATTCTACTACTAATCTACGCCCATACTCCAATATATTAAATCATATTTCCCGAACATTTTGTGAAGAAAACATGAACTTTTTGTGTCGAACATAAAAAACTTAATTCTTACTTGTCCTTATCATAACATGATGTTACCTTCTATCATAAACTTTTTTTGTCATATTTAACACGTATTCTCCCCATTTCTTTTCAAAATAGCCTATTTTTCACCTAAAATTTTCCTTATATATCCTATTTCTACACCCATTTTCTCTCCCCTGTCTGCGCCCACCATTTCTTTGCTATTTTATTATTTTTTATATATCATAGGAACTAGCGCGTTTTATTCTATACATAATGGAATGAAAATATTTCGCAATAACTTCATAGCAGAAAGATGGTGAAATAGATTGCAACGCTTTATTAAATGGTTAGCAGTCATTACGAGTCTTGATTTATTAATAGTTTTACTAGGAGGCGCCTTAGTTACAAAAACAGGTTCTGGCCAAGGGTGCGGTAAATCATGGCCACTTTGTAACGGTGAATTTGTTCCATCTAATTTATCAATGGAAACTATTATTGAACTAAGTCACCGACTTACATCAGGATCAGCAGGAATTCTTGTCACACTCCTTTGTATTTTGTCCTGGAAATATTATAAACATGTGCGCGAAACAAAAACGTTAGCAATTTTATCCTTCGTATTTTTAGTTGCACAAGCATTAATGGGAGCTGCTGCTGTTGTTTGGGGACAAATGCCAGCTGTACTTGCTATCCATTTCGGTATTTCCTTAATTTCATTTGCTTCTGTCATTTTATTAACGTGTCTTATCTTTGAAATCGACCAGAAATTTGATGCACGTTCACTTATTATGGACAAAAAAATGAAATTTCATATTTATGGTGTAACAATTTACAGTTATATTGTCGTCTACACAGGCGCTTTAGTACGTCACGAACGAGCTAGCTTAGCCTGCCCAGACTTTCCTTTATGTAGCAAAAATAGACCTATGCCAACTCAACTACATGAATGGGTTCAAATGGGACATAGAGTTGCAGCGATGTTAATTTTCGCTTGGATACTATACGCGATGATTCTCGCTATTCGCCATTACAAACAGCAGCCTGTCGTATACTGGGGATGGATCATTTCATTTATCCTTGTTACACTTCAAGCTATCGTGGGAATTTTAGTCGTATTTACAAATGCTAATTTAGTAATGGCATTATTACATTCACTATTCATTTCTTGCTTGTTTGCTGTACTATGCTATTTAGTTATGTTAGGTACAAGAAGTAAAGCGAATGCAAAAGAAGCTGAATCAACTTCTAAACAAACAAAATAAATTTAAATTAAAATACCTTGCCGAATTGGCAAGGTATTTTTTGCGATAAAAAAAGAGCTGTATTTACACAGCTCTTTTTCTATTTTAGTGATCTAATTCAATGAGTAAGTCACCCGTTTGAATTGCATCTCCATCGTTAACATATACTTTTTTCACTTTACCATTGAACGGCGCTTGAACTGTCGTTTCCATTTTCATCGCTTCTGTAATTGCCATAGAATCGCCTTTTTTCACTTCATCGCCTTCTTTTACAACTACTTTAATAACTGTCCCTGGCATTGTTGCACTAATGTGGTTTGGATTTTCACGGTTTCCTTTCACACGTTGTGCCACTGTTGCTTTTACACTTTCGTCTTTCACAACAATCTCACGTGGTTGACCGTTAAACTCCAAGTAAAGTACACGGTTTCCATCTGGCTGAGGCTCTCCGATTGATACTAGTTTAACCATCAATGTTTTACCTTGTTCGATTTCCACATCGATTTCTTCACCTAATCTCATTCCATAGAAGAATGTCGTTGTATCAAGCACAGATACGTTTCCATAAAGATCAGCAACTTTTTCGTAGTCCATAAACACTTTTGGATATAACGCATATGCGACTACATCAAAAATCGTCACTTCGCGTCCAAGTTTATGGAATAACTCTTTTTGTAAAGCATCGAAATCTACCGGCTCTAATAATTCACCTGGTCTTACTGTTAATGGCTCTTTCCCTTTTAAAATTATTTCTTGTAATTTTTTCGGGAAACCACCATATGGTTGTCCTAAATCTCCCGAGAACATTTCAACAACAGATCCTGGGAAGTCCATAGAATGTCCACGCTCTAAAATATCTTGTTCTGTTAAGTGATTTTGAACCATAAATAATGCCATATCACCGACAACTTTAGATGATGGTGTTACTTTTACAATATCACCAAACATATCATTAACACGGCGATACATCACTTTAACTTCATCGAAGCGATCTCCTAAACCAACCGCTTTCGCTTGTTGTTGTAAATTACTATACTGTCCGCCTGGCATTTCGTGCATATATACCTCTGTGTGAGGTGCATTCATACCACTTTCAAACGGTGCGTAGTATTTACGTACATCTTCCCAGTAATGAGATAGTTTTTCTAATGAATCTATATTAACGTCTGGCTGTCTTTCGTTTCCGCCTAACGCATAGTATAGCGTGTTCGCACTTGGTTGTGACGTTTGACCAGCCATAGAACTTACTGCTACATCGACAATGTCAACACCTGCTTCAATTGCCTTCGTATACGTTAATATACCATTTCCACTTGTATCGTGTGTGTGCAGATGAATCGGAATCGATACCGTCTCTTTTAATGCTGAAACTAGATCATATGCTGCATTTGGTTTTAGTAAGCCCGCCATATCTTTAATACCTAAAATGTGAGCTCCTGATGCTTCTAACTCTTTTGCTAAGTTTTTATAGTAATTTAAATCATATTTACTACGTAACGGATCATGAATATCTCCTGTGTAACACATTGTCGCTTCTGCAATTTTACCAGTATCTCGTACAGCATCAATCGCAACTCTCATACCTTCTACCCAGTTTAAGCTATCAAAAATACGGAAGACATCAATTCCAGCTTGAGCAGAACATTCCACAAATTTTTGAATTAAATTATCTGGATAGTTTTTGTAACCTACTGCGTTTGAAGAGCGAAGTAACATTTGGAATAAAACGTTTGGCATTTTTTCACGAAGATCTAGTAATCGTTCCCATGGATCTTCTTTCAAGAAACGATATGCAACATCAAACGTTGCACCGCCCCACATTTCCGCTGAGAATAAGTTTGGTAACATTCTCGCCGTCGGCTCTGCAATGTGATGTAAATCTTTTGTACGAACACGAGTTGCAAGTAATGACTGATGTGCATCACGGAATGTTGTATCAGTTAAAAGTACACGCTTTTGATCTTGTACCCACTTTACTAATCCATCCGCCCCACGCTCATCCAAAATTTGTTTCGTTCCATTTTGGATTGGCTCTGAGTGTATCACATTTGGTATACGAGCATCTGAGAAAATTGGTTTCTCTTTTTTCCCTACTCCTGGGAAGCCATTTACTGTTACTGTACCAATATAATTTAACATTTTTGTTCCGCGGTCTTTACGTTTCGGGAACAAGAATAGTTCAGGTGAAGCGTCAATAAATGAAGTGTCATATTCTCCTGATAAGAAGTTTTTATGTTTTACTACATTCTCTAGGAATGGAATATTTGTTTTAATACCACGAATACGGAATTCTTTTAAGTTACGTTCCATTTTTGCAGCGGCTTGTTCAAAAGTAAGTGCCCAAGTAGTAACTTTTACAAGTAAAGAGTCGTAGTATGGTGTAATAACTGCACCTTGGAAACTATTACCTGTATCAAGACGAACACCAAAACCACCGCCTGATCGGTACGCCATAATTTTCCCTGTATCTGGCATGAAATTATTTAGTGGGTCTTCAGTCGTTACACGAGATTGGATTGCAAATCCATGCACAACCACTTCCTCTTGCTTAGGAACACCCACCATTTTACTATGTAATGCATGTCCATCAGCTATTAATATTTGTGATTGAACGATATCCACTCCTGTAATCATTTCTGTAATTGTATGTTCAACTTGAACACGTGGGTTTACTTCAATGAAGTAAAACTCATCACCTTTTACAAGGAATTCTACCGTTCCTGCGTTTAAATAGTTTACATTTTTCGTTAACTTAACAGCAGCATCACAAATACGTTGACGCAAATCATCTGAAAGCGATACACTCGGTGCGATTTCGACAACTTTTTGATGGCGACGTTGTACAGAACAGTCACGCTCGAATAAGTGAACAACATTGCCTTCTTCATCTGCTAAAATTTGTACTTCTATATGTTTAGGTTTTTCAACGAATTTTTCAACGTATACTTCATCATTACCAAAGGCTGCTTTTGCTTCTGATTTCGCGCGATTATACGATTCTCTTAATTCTTCACTAGCTCGTACTATACGCATACCTCGGCCGCCACCACCAAGGGACGCTTTAATAATAATCGGGTAATCATACTTTTCAGCAAATTCTGCGACTTCTTCTAATGAATTTACTGGACCATCACTACCAGGAATAACTGGAATTTGTGCTAACTGCGCTTGTGTTCTTGCTTTAACTTTATCTCCAAACATATCTAAATGCTTACTTTTTGGACCAATAAAGATAATTTCTTCTTCTTCACAACGTTTTGCGAATTGAATATTTTCTGACAAGAAACCATATCCAGGGTGGATTGCATCTACATGATTACTTTTCGCAATCTCAATAATGCCTTCAATATCTAGATAAGCATCAATTGGTTTTTTTCCTTCCCCAACTAAATAGGACTCATCGGCTTTATAGCGATGATAAGAACCGCTATCCTCTTTCGAATAAATTGCAACTGTGTTTAATCCAAGTTCTGAACATGCTCGAAATACACGAATTGCAATCTCTCCACGGTTAGCTACCAATACTTTTTGAATACGTTGCAGCTTTGTCATGATTTTCCCCCTCTACTTTCTACCACTCTAGAGATAAAATACATACACACTCTAAAGAGCGTGAAGTTCTTCACTTTCCACATTATATTATACTTAGAAAGCTTCACTTTATTTTTATCCATCATACCTTATTTTTCAACAAATGATAAGTTTTCTGATCAATTTGTTTCACAAAAACAGTATAGCATACCTCTTCCTTTTCTAACAACACTATTGTATATCACATTAATTTTAATGTGATATATTTTTAATCAATATAACAAAATAGTATATCACATTAAAAATAAACGAAATAAAAAGCACACTGAGCTCCTCGTCCCAGTGTGCTTTTTATTTTACAACAACAAGATGTGGTCCACCTTGCCCTATTTCTGTATTCGTTTCATTCTGTAGTTTCTCTTGTCGTTTTACATGACTAGCAATATTTAACAGTATACCCATTGCAAGTAAATTAGCCAATAAAGAACTTCCACCATAACTTACAAACGGTAATGGTACCCCTGTAAGCGGTATTAACCCAGACATCCCACCGACATTAACAAAAGTTTGAACTCCAAATAAACCTGCAATCCCTATTACTATTAAACTGCCAAACGGATCTTTACATTTTTGTGCAACCCTGAGCGACCGAATAATAATTAATAATAAACAGATTAAAATGACTGCTACACCTATAAAACCGAGCTCTTCAGATATAATTGCCATAATAAAATCTGTTTGCGGCTCTGGTAAGTAGCCATATTTTTGTACACTGTTTCCTAATCCTCGACCATGTAGCCCACCTGAAGCAATTCCAATAAAAGAATTTATTAATTGGAATCCATCATTTTGAGGATCGTTAAATGGGTCAAGAAAAACTGAAAAACGCGCTTTTTGGTATGGATTCAACTTATAATTCCCAATTAAATACAACGCCGGAATCCATATTATAGACGTTAAAAGAAATCGTTTTATACTTAAATTAACATTAACTCCCGAACAAAAGAACATAATTAGTACAGTTCCACCTATTAGTATATCGGTCCCTAAGTCATTTTGAAGTAAAATTAATCCCATCGCTCCACCGACAACAGCTAAAGGCGGAATTATCCCTTGTACAAAAGCTGTTTGCGTCTCTTGTTTCTTGGCAAAAAAGTTTGCTAGCGTAATAATAACCGTTATTTTCACAAACTCAGCTGGTTGTATACCTAATATCCATCCTTTTGCACCATTCACTTCCTTACCGAAAAGGAAGGCTGCAAGTAATAAAACAATACTCCCTGTTCCCATTGCAATCAAAACTATTCGCTTTCTCCAAATCTTATAGGGAATAGCAACGATAATCGCTAACATTATCGTTCCAATTGCTAGAGCAACTAATTGTTTTTTAAAAAAGTAATTTGCTGGCCAGTTATGCTTTGAAATCGCAACAATGGAACTAGAACTATATACCATTATTACTCCCAACACACATAAAATAATAAGAGGAAGTAATAATGAATAATCCATCGATTTCCATACTTTTTTCATTTCATTTCCTCTTTCTGTTTCAATTTAATTATTGTTGTATTCCATATGTATACAGATTCTTCCTGCTTTATCATACAAATAAAAAGCCCAAACTATTTCAGTTTGAGCCCTCCTATTTGAACCCGTTATTGTTGTTTGTTTGTAAATGCTTCATGAAGTGCAGATAACTCACGTTCGAGCTCTCCTAGCATCGCTTTCCCTTGTTCTTCTGCAATAAGACCAAGGCGAACTGCAAAATCGACCTCGCGGGATAGTCCAAACATTTGTGTGTCTAACACTTCTTCATATAATGGACATTGCGGCATTGTAAGATTGTCCATTTGCACCTTAATGAGTCTTAAGATCTTCTCCGCATCCGCTTGTAGAAGGGCTAGTGCCTTTTCCTGATGATTTGATACTGTCTCAGACGCCAAATTGATTCCCTCCGTTTCCGTCCTACTCTCTCCTATCTATTAATATTAGCGATAGTTTTAATAAATTGCAATAGAAACATTTTTTGTGACAACAGTGTCTAATACTATTATACTGAAAAGTGGGAGTATAACACAAATGGGGGAACAACAATGAGCGAAATTTTATTTATTAATGGAAAAGTACGTTTTCCAATCACTATCGATCCAACTGTTTGGATTTTTGATGATCGAAAATTAGATTTGACAACTTACTTTGATGAAACAAGAGAAGAATCATCCGAATTAGAAACATACTTAAAACATACTTCAGAGCATTGGGATCGCGAAATCCGTGATGGCGCTGCCTTCCCGCCAATCCAACAAAGCGTAAAGAAATATAAAAAAGAACAGCTTATTAACGGAACATTTGGCATACCACTTCAGCCATTTCTTAAAAATGCTGAAATTTTAGAAGGTGCTACTCAAATCGAAATTGAAACCACAGACAATTCGATTACACTTCCGTTAGAAACAGCTAATCAAGCAATTCTCGGTTTTTCAAAAGAAGGTAAACCATTAAGAGAAGACGGACCTGTTCATCTATATTTCCACGATGGATCTAATAGACAAAATCCGATTCGTAACATCCGTAAATTCACAATCATTTAAATTGTATAATTAAAAGACAAAAAAGGAGTGAGCTGAAGCTCACTCCTTTTTATAATAAATCCGCTGCTAGTTGAGCTAAATTAGACCGCTCCCCTTTAACAAACTTTACATGACCACTAATACGTTGCTCTTTAAACTTCTCTACAACATATGTTAAACCGTTATTATATTCATCCAAATACGGGTGATCAATTTGCTGAGGATCTCCCATTAATACAATTTTACTTTTTTCCCCTACCCTTGTTAATATCGTTTTCACTTCATGTTTTGTTAAATTTTGTGCTTCGTCAATTATAATGAACTGATCTGGAATACTTCTCCCACGTATATAGGTAAGGGCCTCTACTTCGATCGAACCCATTCCAGCTAAAATAGCATCTAACTCTCCTGGCTTTTTCGTATTAAATAAATACTCTAGATTATCAAAGATCGGTTGCATCCACGGTCTTAATTTTTCTTCTTTTTCTCCTGGTAAATAACCGATATCTTTTCCGACTGGAACAATTGGCCTTGCAACGAGTAGTTTTTTATATAACCCTAAATCTTCCGTTTGCATGAGTCCCGAAGCCAACGCTAGTAATGTTTTTCCTGTACCAGCTTTCCCCGTTAACGTTACTAGCGGAATATCTTCCCGAAGCAACAATTCTAATCCCATAATTTGCTGCACGTTTCGTGGGCGTATTCCCCATACTTGTTCATTGTGAAAAATAAGTTTCTTTACCTTCTTACCTAAATGATCCACAATCCCAAGTGCTGAACTAGAGCCCCCTAGTGCATCTTTCATTACAACAAACTGATTTGGATAAAAAGGATGATTTGCTATTTCAGATAAAGGTAGTTCACCTTTTTCATAAAAATAATCCAATTGTTCTTTTGATATATATCCTTCTAAAAATCCTGAATATATATTGTCTACTTCAATTACGCGGTCACTTAAATAATCTTCAGCCTTCAAACCAATTGCATCAGCTTTTACCCTTACGAGCACGTCTTTACTTACTAAAATAACAGACTTCCCGTCCTCTTTTTCTTGTTCTTCTAAAGATAGGTTTTTCGCTACCGCTAAAATTCGATTATCATTTGTTTTTTCTACAAAAATATCTTGCAGTTGAACAAATGAGCGATGATTTAATTCAATACGAAATGTACCGCCGTTTTCTAGCGGAATACTTTCATGCAGCTTTCCTATTTCGCGAAATTTATCTATTAACTTAGACACATAACGAGCATTTCGTCCTACTTCATCCATATAACGTTTTTTCGAATCAACCTCTTCTAATACAACTGCTGGAATCACTACTTCATTTGTTGCAAATGAAAAAATAGATAAAGGATCCTGCAAAAGTACATTCGTATCTAACACATAAATTTTATCCAACCTGTTACCCCCTGACTCCACTTTTAAATTTGTAGAACAAGGGTTTCATCCATAAAATATGGACGAACCATTGTTATAATTATATGTAACGTATAAACGAGGTAGAATCGAAATTCATAGAAATTAAACCTTTTCTTTATTTTTTATTCATTTCTATTCAATATATTACTTTTAATTATTATTTTTCACATTAAATCACAATACTCAATTACAAAATTTAATGAACGACTTTCCTATTCATCCCATTTATAATTCTTTCATTCCTACCAACACTTGATTATCCAGCTTTTTCGCAGCTCGAAGATCATATGTTTTTTCATATACTGGTTCTGTAGCAAGTTTAGCTCCATAAAACATAACATCACGAACTTCTTGCACATTCACTTCTATTACAGCTAATTTTAGTGGAATCCCTTCCATTCTATCTGTTAAAATTTGACCTTCACCACATATGGAAAATACGGATTCATTCGCCATTATAGTCAATACTACCCCTGCACTATGCCGTATATTTTCCACAATACGTGAGCGTTGATCTACCGCAAATCGAATACTAGTTTCACTCACTGCATATACCCAAGAAATAGCACTTACGTTAGGAATTTGTTTTTCGAAATCTGTCGTTGCTACCAGAACGATACTCTCTTTACGTAACGATTGTACTAAATCATCTGTCAATGTAGGCTCTACTACATTCGCCATATCTCCACCTCCAAATAATCTTTCTATACCCCTATCATAACTTATTTTTCGAATTGCGAAAATATTATTTTTTCCCGCTATTATTCAAAAACATTATGCTTCCATGATATACTTATACTGATAGAATTCGTATTGAGGTGACGAAATGAGAGTCAGATGTATGATTTGTGATAAAAAAGATATGTTAGATGACGAAAATCCTATGGCAAAAAAATTGCGTAATCGCCCTATTCATACATATATGTGCATGGAATGTACGGAACGCATTGCAGAGCGTACTATGGAACGCCATGCAAGTGGTAATTTCCGATTATATCGTGATAAAAAAGTAGAAGACGATTGGTAAACCGTAAATAAGTCCTTAATCATATAGATAAGGACTTATTTGTATTTTTCTGGTTCACGATTCATCTGATCCAAAAAACAATCAATTGCTTCTACTGGAAATCTTGCACTCCTTATTTCTCCATCAATTTCATATGTAATTAAATACATTTCCTCGTTCTTTTCCACTTCTACATTTCGTAATTTATGCTCTTCATATATCATATTTCGAAATAATACATACGTTTCTTGTGCAGCGCTATCATCTGGACGCGCTTCCGCAACAGTTTTAATTGTTAACCAATTATATAGTGCATCTTGTACCGAGCGCATGAAACTCCCCCTTTTCACCCTACTTTTTGTTGTTTCGCTTGACGTAAACGTAATCTATAAATTCCAAGTACAATCGCCGCTACAACGAGCCCCTCTCCAACTGGTAAAAAAACTGCAAAGAAAGTTAATACCGTGCATCCGATTGCTAAAGATATGTATATTACTATATTTTTTAGCACTGATAGCTTCCTTGCAAATCCTAAATTATATACAAGTGCACTCAGTATAATAATTGTCCCATAAAGTAACCACATCCCTAGTTCTGGATTTTCATCAACTTTGCACAATTTCGCGAAAAATGACATTCTTTCTAACACTATCTTTCCTCCCTTCTCATAAAAACAAATTTTCTTTATGTACTTAATACAAGAGTAACTCGCAAAAAAAATACTGTCCACAAAAAAGAGTAAATATTCTAAAAAATAAACAAAATAAAAAAACAGCTACCTTTATAAAAGGTAGCTGTTTTTACTGTTTTACGCTTCAACAGATTTTTTTTTCTTAGCAGCTCTTTCGCGCTCGCTCTTATCAAGAATCTTTTTACGTAGACGAATTGATTCTGGAGTTACTTCACAGAACTCATCATCATTTAAGTACTCTAATGACTCTTCTAAAGTCATTAAGCGTGGTTTTTTCATTGTTGAAGTTTGATCTTTCGTCGCAGAACGAATGTTAGTTTGTTGTTTCATTTTCACAACGTTAACTGTTAAATCATTCTCACGAGTGTGTTCTCCGACAATCATACCAGCATATACTTCTGTACCTGGTTCAACGAAGATTACACCACGGTCTTCAACTTGCATAATACCGTATTGTGATGCTTTTCCTGCTTCAAGTGAAACTAGAACACCTTGACGACGTCCACCCACTTGTCCAGCATGTACTGGTTGGTAGCAATCGAATGTGTGGTTTAAAATACCGTAACCACGAGTTAATGTTAAGAATTCTGTTGTGTAACCAATTAAACCACGTGCTGGAACCATGAAAGTAAGGCGAACTTGACCGTTTCCGTTATTCACCATATCTAACATTTCACCTTTACGTGCACCCATAGATTCCATAATAGAACCTGTGTATTCTTCAGGTACATCGATTTGCACGCGCTCTACAGGCTCACATCTTACGCCATCAACTTCTTTAATAATTACTTCAGGCTTAGATACTTGTAGTTCATAACCTTCACGACGCATGTTTTCAATTAAGATAGATAAATGTAATTCTCCGCGTCCAGATACGATCCATGCATCAGGAGAATCTGTATTATCTACACGTAAACTTACATCTGTTTCTAATTGTGAACGAAGACGCTCTTCAATTTTACGAGATGTAATGAATTTACCTTCACGACCTGCAAATGGGCTGTTATTTACAAGGAATGTCATTTGTAATGTTGGCTCATCGATACGTAATAATGGTAAAGCCTCTTCATGCTCAACCGGACATACCGTTTCACCTACGTTAATGTCTTCCATACCTGAAACAGCTACTAAATCTCCAGCTTTTGCTTCTTCAATTTCTTGACGTTTTAATCCAATATAACCAAATAATTTAGTTACACGGAATTGTTTTACACTTCCATCAACCTTCATTAATGCAACTTGTTGTCCTACTTTCATTGTACCACGGAATATACGTCCAACCCCGATACGACCAACATAGTCATTGTAATCAAGAAGTGCTACTTGGAATTGAAGTGGCTCTTCGCTGTTATCAACTGGTGCTGGAATATGTTCAATGATTGTGTCAAACAATGATTTCATATTCTCTTCTTGGTTTGCTGGATTTGAATCTAAGCTTGCTGTTCCGTTCATTGCTGATGCAAATACAACCGGGAACTCTAATTGATCTTCGTTTGCACCAAGTTCGATGAATAAGTCAACTACTTCATCAACTACTTCATCAGGGCGAGCGAAGTCACGGTCAATTTTGTTTACAACAACGATTGGCGTTAAGTTTTGCTCAAGAGCTTTCTTTAAAACAAATCGTGTTTGTGGCATACAACCTTCATATGCATCAACAACAAGTAGAACACCATCAACCATTTTCATGATACGTTCTACTTCTCCACCGAAGTCAGCGTGACCAGGTGTATCTAAAATGTTAATTCGTTTATCTTCATAGTGAATCGCAGTATTTTTTGCTAAAATTGTAATACCGCGTTCTCTTTCTAGATCATTCGAATCCATTGCACGTTCTTCAACGTGTTCGTTTGCACGGAAAGTCCCCGCTTGACGTAATAACTGGTCAACAAGTGTTGTTTTACCATGGTCAACGTGGGCAATAATTGCTATATTTCGTAAATCTTGTCGTTTTTTCAACATGTCCAACTCCTAATGTCTTTTTAATCCTTCTCTATTATAAGAGCGAAGGGGATACTATGGCAATCAAAATAAAATCAAGAATGAAAATATAGTTGTATTCTTACTTTTGTGAAAGTAAAATGAGATTGGAGGGTGAAGAAATGGAACACATTCAATATCGCTTTTTATTAACTGCAATTATCGGTGTTATTTTCTTAATCGGTATCGGCATTATGGTTGCTGAAAATAGTCCCATTGGTATTATTATTTGCATTATCGGCACATTTGTTACAGTTGGATACGGTTTTGTAACAAAAAGAAAAATGCGTAAATCGCAATAACGTTAAAAAGTAAGAAGCTTCTTTTATAGCCTCTTACTTTTTTTGTTACTGCGATACAAATAAGAATACCTCTTCGTATACTCCTGGTTTTGCAACTAACACACTGCTCTTCTCTATGATAGAAAGAGGAGTTCCAGAGAAGGTTGTCACTCTCCCGCCAACTTCTTCTACAATAATCTGTCCCCCGCCAAAGTCCCATGGCGATAAACGCGGTGTTACATACGCATCTAATCTTCCCGTTGCAACATATACCATTTCTAGCGCAGCACAACCATAAGACCTTGTTCCTCTCGCTTTCTTAACAAGCCTCATCATTTTTTTCGTATTCAGCAATGGATTATCAGTAAGCCATATCGCATTTAAAGCTATAATTCCCTGTTCTATTGTTCCTTCTTCTAGCATGGGAATAGGTAAATCATTACAAAAGGCCCCTTCTCCCTTTATCGCATGATATAATTCATCATGAACTGGATCATAAATAAGGCCAATTTTTCCGATACCGTTCTCATAAATTCCAATTGAGATTGCGAAATTTCTTTTTTGGTGAACAAAGTTCATCGTGCCGTCAATTGGATCAATTAACCAAACAACCCCATTAGAAGAAGTGATTTCATCTCCATATCCTTCTTCTCCTAAAATATTATGGGCTGGGAATGTTTCTTTAATTCTCCCAATTAAAAACCGCTCCGTCTCTCGATCCATGTTTGTTACTAAATCCGCTGCATTAGATTTTGTTTCTATAATAAGTGCTTTTTTCAGCGATCCCATTAAACGTTCTCCCGCTTCTCGAATCCACTGTTTTGCGTGTGTATCAATATCTTTCCATATCTCGTGCATGTTTAAACACTCCGATCTATACTGTTCACAGAAAAAACGAACCCTTTATAAGGTTCGCACCAACTAATTTTTTATTCATATACTATTATTACGCTTCTAAACGAATCATTTCAAGTCTTAACACTTCTAATTTTTCTACGCACTCTTCTTTTTTCTGTTTGTCATTCTCCATCATTGCATCATATAAAGTTGCTAATTCATAATCTAGCTCCAAACGTAGCACCGGAA
Organism: Bacillus nitratireducens; assembly: GCF_036320425.1. Lineage (NCBI taxonomy): Bacteria > Bacillati > Bacillota > Bacilli > Caryophanales > Bacillaceae > Bacillus > Bacillus nitratireducens. The sequence continues at coordinate 196,122 of NZ_JAUMJO010000002.1, read as the reverse complement.
TTCTTTTTTCAGCATCTGTTCTCTTTAACGCATTAATCACCTGTCTCATATTATTTGCCTCCTCCCAATATTCGTTTGCCCTCGGACTAGAATTGATTCAATTTTCTGATTTTTTGTTTTATACTATACTATGTTGGATAAATCATCTATGCAACAAAATTATATTTTTTTATTAAAATTTTTTTGTGCTGTTTTTTTTATGAATAGTACAAGCTATGCTAAAATAAAACAAAATAGGAGTTGGAGGAACAATCATGCCACTACAAACATTCACATCAACTGATTTTGAAGTTTTTACTGTTGATGGTCTTGAAGAACGAATGAGCGCAATTAAAACGAATATTCATCCTAAGCTAGAAGCTTTAGGGGAACAGTTTGCAGAATACTTATCAAAACAAACCGATGAAAACTTTTTCTACCATGTAGCCAAACACGCACGCCGCAAAGTCAATCCACCAAACGATACTTGGGTTGCTTTTTCAACAAATAAACGTGGATATAAAATGTTACCACATTTTCAAATTGGTTTATGGGGTACTCACGCTTTCATATACTTTGGTTTAATCTATGAGTGTCCACAAAAAGTGGAGACGGCTCACGCCTTCTTAGAACATTTAAATGATTTAAAAACGAATATTCCAAATGACTTCGTTTGGTCCATTGACCATACTAAACCAGGTGTAAAATTGCATGAAACGCTTGAAACGGAAGACTTACAAAAGATGATTGAACGTTTAGCTACTGTGAAAAAAGCAGAATTATTAGTCGGTATTCATATATCACCAGAGGAGTTTTCAGCAATGACCAACGAACAATTCCTTGCTAAGATTGAATCTACGATGCAATCACTCCTTCCTTTATATGCGATTTCTAATCGATAAATCGATAGTAGAAAACGGACAATTTATATTGTCCGTTTTTAGTTGTTATCACATTATAGCACTTTGTATTTTATTTTTCAAAATATTTTTACATTTTTACAATCTTTTTTTCTGCTACTTCTTTTGCCTTTTGAATCGCACGATATATAGAATATCCACTTACTTCTTGAAATTCTTTATCAATTTTTTTCTCCGCTGCCTTCGATGGGACAATCTCTTTAAAACGACGATATAATTCCATCAAGTCTTCTCTCAAAACTCCTTTTTCATATACCTTTTCAATCGCTTCATAAAACTTTACAATTGCTACCATTTCTTCATTTGACCAATCGTAATCAAGTGGATATTGATATTCCATTTTGCACCTCATTCAGTATTCTTTCTTTTTCCATTATGCTACCTTTAAAAGAATCTTTTATTCTTCACTATAGCCACTCTGCATTATACACCATTTATCCATTTCAATGGAATTGTCTTCCTCTTTGCGGTATTTAAAATCTAACTATTAAACATACTCACCTTGAAAATGAGATTTTTCTATACATCTATAATTATTGGTGATATAATGCTTTTGTTTTATAGAAAGTAAAGTGAGACTACCATCCCCAAAAAAGCTTTTGTGAATGGCAGGAAAACAAGTCATGTTCTAAAAGTTAGTCATCTTAAATTCCTTTTAGAATGAGATGAAATCATATAAAACAAATTCTAATAAATATTACGAAGAAGAAGGGGTGTATAGATTGTCCCAATACGAAACACCATTGTTTACCGCTTTAGTTGAGCACAGTAAGCGAAATCCAGTTCAATTCCATATTCCAGGTCATAAAAAAGGACAGGGCATGGATCCAACATTTCGCGAATTTATTGGGCATAATGCATTAGCAATTGATTTAATTAACATTGCGCCGCTCGATGATTTACATCATCCAAAAGGTATGATTAAAGAAGCTCAGGATTTAGCCGCCGCTGCTTTCGGTGCAGATCATACTTTCTTTTCTATTCAAGGTACAAGTGGTGCAATTATGACAATGGTGATGAGCGTTTGCGGCCCTGGTGATAAAATCCTCGTGCCACGAAACGTGCATAAATCTGTAATGTCAGCTATTATTTTCTCAGGTGCAAAACCGATTTTCATGCATCCTGAGATTGATCCGAAGCTTGGTATTTCACACGGGATCACAATGCAGTCTGTCAAAAAAGCTCTCGAAGAGCACTCAGATGCGAAAGGCTTACTTGTTATTAATCCAACATACTTTGGGTTTGCTGCAGATTTAGAGCAGATTGTAAAATTAGCTCATTCTTATGATATTCCTGTACTTGTTGATGAGGCTCACGGTGTTCATATCCATTTTCATGATGAACTACCAATCTCGGCTATGCAAGCAGGTGCAGATATGGCAGCAACAAGTGTTCACAAGTTAGGAGGGTCTTTAACCCAAAGCTCTATTCTTAATGTAAAAGAAGGTCTTGTGAATGTAAAGCATGTCCAATCCATTATTAGCATGCTTACGACAACATCAACTTCTTACATTTTGTTAGCATCCCTTGATGTTGCTAGAAAACGTCTTGCTACCGAAGGAAAAGTTCTCATAGAACAAACAATACAATTAGCTGAACATGTTCGTGATGCTATTAATGCTATTGAGCATCTTTATTGTCCTGGAAAAGAAATGCTAGGAACAGATGCTACTTTTAACTATGATCCTACAAAGATAATTGTATCTGTAAAAGATTTAGGTATTACTGGCCATGAGGCTGAAGTATGGCTTAGAGAACATTACAACATTGAAGTAGAACTCTCTGATCTATATAACATACTTTGTCTTATCACTTTTGGAGATACCGAAAGTGAAACTGATACACTTATCACAGCATTACAAGATTTAGCAACAACATACAGAAATAGAGTAGATACAGGTGTTCAAGTACAAGTAGACATTCCAGAAATACCTGTGCTAGCACTTTCTCCTAGAGATGCTTTTTATTCAGAGACGGAAGTCATTCCGTTTGAAAACGCAGCGGGTCGCATAATAGCTGATTTTGTTATGGTTTATCCGCCAGGGATTCCAATCTTTACTCCGGGGGAAATTATTACACAAGAAAACTTAGAGTATATTCGTAAAAATTTAGAAGCAGGGTTACCAGTACAAGGACCCGAAGATATGACGTTACAAACATTACGTGTTATTAAAGAGTACAAGCCTATCAGTTGATAGGCTTTTCTTTCACCTTTTTTTCCTTTTCTCATACGATATTAAAGAATGTAACGTATAGGTGGGGATACTATTATGATTGTAATAGGCCGTTCTATTGTACATCCTTATATCACAAATGAATATGAGCCATTTGCAGCTGAGAAACAACAAATTTTATCCATTATGGCAGGAAATCAAGAAGTTTATTCCTTCCGAACAGCTGATGAACTCAGCTTTGATCTTAATTTACGAGTTAATATTATTACTTCCGCGCTAGAACTTTTTCAAAGTGGATTTCAGTTTCGTACATTTCAACAATCTTTTTGCAACCCTCAGTTTTGGGAAAGAACATCACTTGGCGGATTTAAACTACTTCCAAACATACCGCCTTCCATTGCCATCCAGGATATTTTCAAAAACGGAAAACTATATGGAACTGAATGCGCAACCGCTATGATAATTATTTTTTACAAAGCATTACTATCATTGTATGAGGAAAAAACTTTCAACCGGCTATTTGCAAACCTTTTACTTTATACATGGGACTATGATCATGATTTAAAGCTCATAACAAAAACAGGTGGCGATCTTGTTCCAGGCGATCTCGTTTACTTTAAAAATCCACAAGTGAATCCAGCTACAATCGAGTGGCAAGGAGAAAACACAATCTATTTAGGAAATTTCTTTTTTTACGGACATGGCGTAGGTGTAAAAACAAAAGAAGAAATTATATACGCGTTAAATGAACGACGAGTCCCTTATGCATTTATTTCGGCTTTCTTGACTGATACTATTACTCGTATCGATAGTCGTATTATGAGCCAATACAGTTCGCCTAGCACACCACAAACCTCAATAGGATTTATTCCAATTAGAGATGATGCAATCGTTGCAACAGTCGGACATACAACTACAATCTACTAAAAAAAAACGCCTACATGTGTAGGCGTTTTTTCTTCATTATTAAGCTTTTGAGTGTTCCTTTTGGTCACATTCGCAATGAGATCCACATTTCCCGTAAAGTACTGTTGATTTTTCATCTTCAAAATGTCCGATTGTTCCTTCACATACTTGGCATACGATTGTTCCCATTTTTCATTTCCCCCTGAGTTTTAATAATAATCTACTTATTTATAATTAAGCTTTCGCATTATCTCTATTAGCACATTCACAATTTGTACCACATTTCCCGTAAAGCACTGTCGTTTTTTCATCTTCAAAATGTCCGATTGTTCCTTCACATACTTGGCATACGATTGTTCCCATTTTTCATTTCCCCCTAAGTTTATGGTCCTAAAAACTTTTAGCTGTCCATTTCCTATCAATTATTGGGCTTTTGTATGCTCTGTGTGATCACATCCGCAAGATCCACATTTCCCGTAAAGTACCGTTACTTTCTCATCTTCGAAGTGTGCAATTGTACCTTCACAATCTTGACATACGATTGTTCCCATTTTTCATTTCCCCCTAAGTTTATAATCCCAAAAACTTTTTTGTAACCGCTTAACTTTCTGTCTTTATTTTAATATGTTATACTTTTTACGTCAATAGGTTTTTAGTATAACACATTAAATATTTTAAAAATAAATTAGTATGCGATATTAACACAAAAAAACAGTCATATATCATACGTACGACTGTTTCTTGTTAATTATTCTTCATACTCCGCATGCAAAGAAGTAGACGGAACAAGAAATTTAAAAAACTGAGCTAACTCCTCTGCCTCCTCTTCCGACCCTAACTTAAAAGTTTCTTGTATATAAGGAACATTTTCCACATCATCTCTTCCAAGTAAAGTAGATCTCCCTGTTTGCATACAAACAATAAGTGGCTTTCCAAAAAACATATTTGTATAAATAACTCCAAAATCATAACGTGTATCATGCGTCATAAATCCTAAAAATCGTACCTTCACACTTTCATGCTCATCATACAATTTTTCAAACATCAGTTTCCACCTTTCTCAATAACACTTCCTACTCAATAATATATTAAACAAAAAAAGTAATACTCCTTTTAATTGTCAAAAAATTCAGTAGGATGTAGAATGATATTATTCTACTAAACTAGGGGGGAATTTGTATGCAACACGCCTTTATCACACTTGTACCTAAATCCAATCAACAATCTGTTTCAATAGAGGATGTCAAACACCTTTTTCATAACTATAAAACCGTTACTTCCAAGACTGGTGATCAAATTAATTACGCCTATACAAATACAGCTTTTCCTTATGAAATATTAGATACATCAGCAACAACATTAAAACTCCAATCGAGTCACGACCGATATAATTCTATTTATGTGGGGATTGGAATAGAAAAGGATCAATCTTTCATACAGATTTCTTTACCCACCACAGCAACATTCGGCGATAAAGGAAAAGCAAATGAATTTAGCCGTTTTCTAGCGAAGAAATTGGAAGGAGAGTTACGATTATTTAATGGAAGAACAATGTATTTCTATAAACGTTAATTTAAAAAATTGAGAATATGATTAAAAAAAGTATGCAATTTGAACACGTAAGAAATAATGCCTGCTTCCTTGCGTGTAATACAAAACATGCAATTACATATGCCAAATAAAGAAATACGAAAAAGAGAATTACTTTATAATGAAACTTATCACCATTCGATAATGTTAATACAATGGAAAAACCACTCCATAATAGAAAATGATAAAATATAACATGTAATATTCTCATGGAACCTTCTCCTTTGACATGCTCTATTTTATTAATATATGGGATTAAGTTTGAATCAATTACATATTATATGAAAGTATATATGCTGCTTTTGGATTAACCTATGTTCTAACGATTCATTTAAAGTATTATATATATTCATTCGACAAGTACATATAAAGACCTTGCACGCCATTATATTAAAATAAAAATAACCCATCTCTTTAAATAAGAGATGGGTTATTTACATTACTTAAATTATTTTACAATGTGAATTGGCATTCCAAGAGCAACTTCAGCTGCTTCCATTGTGATTTCACCTAATGTTGGGTGAGCATGGATTGTTTGAGCGATATCTTCTGCTGTCATTCCAGCTTCGATAGCTAAACCAATCTCAGAGATAATATCAGAAGCGCCTGCACCTGCAACTTGTGCACCTACAAGAAGACCATCTTCTTTACGTGTTACAAGTTGTAAGAAACCATCAGTGCTGTTTAATGATAACGCACGACCGTTTGCAGCGAATGGGAACTTAGATACAGCTACTGTCATTCCTGCTTCTTCAGCTTGTTTCTTAGTGTAACCAACAGATGCTAATTCTGGATCAGTGAAGCATACTGCAGGAATTCCGATGTAATCGATTGCTGATGCATGGCCACTAATTGCTTCAACAGCTACTTTACCTTCGTAAGAAGCTTTGTGAGCTAATGGAGGTCCAGGAACGATATCACCGATTGCATAGATGTTTGATACGTTTGTACGACATTGCTCATCGATTTCGATGATGCCGCGGTCAGTCATTTTAACTCCAACTTGCTCAAGACCAATTTCTTGAGTGTTTGGACGACGACCTACAGTTACTAATACGTAATCTGCTTCTACAGTTTGGATTTCACCTTTAACTTCAAAGCTAACTTTTACGCCAGTTTCTGTTTCTTCAACGCCTTTAGCCATAGCTTTTGTATGGATATTTACGTTACCTTTCTTTTGAAGAGCACGTTTAACAACAGAGCTCATAGCTTTTTCGAAACCAGCTAAGATTTCGTCGCCAGCTTCTACTACAGTAACTTCTGTACCGAAGTTAGCATATGCAGTTCCTAATTCCATACCGATGTAACCGCCGCCGATTACAACAAGTTTTTTAGGAATTTCAGGTAAGCTTAAAGCGCCTGTAGAGTTGATAACACGTTTAGAGTATTTGAATCCTGGAATTTCGATTGGTGTAGAACCAGTTGCAAGAACAGCATTTTTAAACGTATAAGTTTGTGCTGCATCTTCAGTCATTACGCGTAATGTGTTAGCATCTACGAAGTAAGCTTCACCGCGAATGATTTCAACTTTGTTACCTTTAAGAAGGCCTTCAACACCGCCAGTTAATTTCTTAACTACGCCGTTTTTCCATTCTTGAACTTTTGTAAAGTCAACTTTTACGTTCTCTGCAGTGATACCCATGTCATCAGAATGCATTGCATTCTCATAACGGTGACCTGCATTGATTAACGCTTTTGAAGGAATACATCCAACGTTTAAGCATACGCCACCAAGGTTAGCTTTTTCAATGATTGCTACCTTTTGACCTAATTGTGCTGCACGAATTGCCGCAACGTATCCACCAGGACCTGCACCAACAACGACTGTATCTAATTCAATTGGGAAATCTCCTACTACCATTGTTATTACGCCTCCATTACTAATAATTGTGGGTCATTCAATAGACGTTTAATTTGGTTTAATGCTTTTTGAGCAGTTGCGCCGTCAATTAAACGATGGTCAAAGCTTAGAGATAATGCTAATACTGGAGCTGCAACGATCTCACCATTTTTCACAACTGGTTTCTCAGCGATACGGCCGATACCAAGGATTGCTACTTCTGGGTGATTGATAACTGGAGTGAACCATTGTCCACCTGCAGAACCAATGTTTGTAATTGTGCAAGAAGCACCTTTCATTTCAGCTGGAGCTAAACGACCGTCACGTGCTTTACCAGCAAGTTCATTGATCTCGTTAGAGATAGTAAAGATAGATTTACGATCTGTATCTTTAACAACTGGTACTAATAGACCTTTGTCTGTATCAGCTGCGATACCGATGTTGAAGTAATGTTTATGAACGATTTCTTGAGAAGCATCGTCTAAAGCAGTATTCAACATTGGGAATTCACGTAATGCAGATGTTAAAGCTTTTACAACGTATGGAAGGTAAGTTAATTTAATACCTTTGTCAGCTGCAACAGCTTTGAACTTCTTACGGTGAGCAACAAGTTCTGTTACATCTACTTCGTCCATTAATGTTACGTGAGGAGCTGTATGCTTAGAGTTAACCATTGCTTTCGCAATCGCTTTACGGATACCACTCATTTTCTCACGAGTTTCTGGATATTCACCAGCTGGGATTGGTTGTGCTTTTGGTGCTTCTTCTTTCGCTGCTGCTGGAGTAGCTTCTACTGCTGCTGGAGCCTCAGTTGCTGCTACAGTTTGTCCACCATTTGCAAATGCATCGATGTCAGTTTTCACAACGCGGCCGTTCTTACCAGAACCAGCTACTTTATGAATATCTACACCTTTTTCACGAGCATATTTACGAACAGATGGCATAGCGATTACACGCTCATTTACTACTTCCGCAGTTGCTGCTGGAGTAGCTTCCGCTGCTGGAGCTTCTACTGCTGCTTCTTCAGCTTTTGGAGCTTCATCATGATCGTCACCTTTAAATTTAAGGTTTTCGTATCCAGGAGCATCAAATTTAATTAATGTATCTCCTACAATTGCAACTGTTCCTTCTTCTACAAGTACTTCAAGTACTTTACCTTTAACAGGAGAAGGGATTTCTACTACTGCTTTATCATTTTGTACTTCAAGAAGTACATCGTCTTCGTTTACTTCGTCACCTGGTTTAATAAACCATTTTACGATTTCACCTTCGTGGATACCTTCACCGATATCTGGTAGTTTAAATTCAAATGCCACGGAATTCAGCCCCCTGATTCATTTCATTATTATGGAATATGTACAAAAGAAACCAGCATGTGCTGATTTCTTTTGCACATGAAAAACTAAAAATTAGAAGTTCATTACTTTGTTAACAGCTTCAACAATATCTTTATGGTTTGGTAACCATACGCTCTCAGCTTGAGAGAATGGGAATACTGTATCAGCAGCTGCAACACGTACAACTGGAGCTTCTAAGTTTAAGATTGCACGGTCGTTAATTTCCGCTACAACGTTAGCTGCAATACCAGCTTGTTTTTGAGCTTCTTGAACTACAACTACGCGGCCTGTTTTTTCAACAGAAGCGATGATTGTTTCGATATCTAATGGTTGAACTGTACGTAAGTCAACAACCTCTAAAGAGATACCTTCTTTTTCAAGTTCTTCAGCAGCTTTTAATGCAGCATGAACCATAGCACCGTAAGCGATAACAGATACATCTGTACCTTCACGTTTGATATCAGCTTTACCTAAATCAATTGTGTAATCGCCTTCTGGTACATCTTGACGGAATGAACGGTACAATTTCATATGCTCTAAGTAGATAACTGGATCGTTGTCACGAATCGCAGAGATTAAAAGACCTTTTGCATCGTATGGAGTAGATGGAATAACAACTTTTAGACCAGGTTGTTGAGCCACTAATCCTTCTAAGCTATCAGCATGTAGTTCAGGAGTATGAACGCCACCACCGAATGGAGAACGAATTGTTACTGGAGCAGTCCAACGTCCACCAGAACGGTAACGCATACGAGCTAATTGACCAGAAACTGAATCCATTACTTCATAAATGAAACCGAAGAATTGGATTTCTGGAACTGGACGGAAACCTTCTAATGCAAGTCCAACTGCAAGTCCACCAATACCAGACTCTGCAAGTGGAGTATCCATTACACGATCTTCACCGAATTCAGCTTGTAAACCTTCAGTAGCACGGAATACACCGCCGTTTACACCAACGTCTTCACCAAACACAAGTACGTTAGGGTCATTTTTCATTTCAACGCGTAAAGCATCAGTGATTGCTTGAATCATTGTCATTTGAGCCATGGCTTACTTCGACTCCTTTTCTTTGTAAATTTCATATTGTTCAGCTAAGTTGTAAGGCATTTTTTCGTACATGATTTCCATTAAATCAGTAACTTTTTGTTTTGGAGCTTGGTCAGCCTTAGCAATTGCTTGTTTGATATCTTCTTTTGCTTCTTCGATTACTTTCTCTTCAACTTCTTGAGACCATAGGCCTTTGTTTTCTAAGAATGCACGGAAGCGTACGATTGGATCTTTTTGTTCCCATTCGTTCTCGATATCTTTTGTACGGTAACGAGTTGGGTCATCACCAGCCATTGTATGTGGACCGTAACGGAATGTTAAAGTCTCGATTAAAGTAGGGCCTTCGCCGTTTACTGCACGCTCACGAGCGAAAGCAGTTGCTGCGTATACAGCTAATGGATCCATACCGTCTACTTGAATTCCGTAAATACCTGCTGCTACTGCTTTTTGTGCTACAGTTTTAGCTGCAGATTGCTTTTCTACTGGAGTAGAGATTGCATAACGGTTGTTTTGTACAACGAAGATTGCTGGAGCTTTGAATGCCCCCGCAAAGTTCATACCTTCGTAGAAGTCACCTTGTGAAGCACCACCGTCACCAGTGTAAGTAATTGCAACAGATTTTTTACCACGTAATTTCATACCTAACGCAACACCAGCAGTTTGGATGATTTGCGCACCGATAATGATTTGTGGAGCAAGTGCATTTACATTCTCAGGCATTTGGTTACCCATGAAATGTCCACGAGAGAATAAGAATGCTTGGTATAATGGTAGACCGTGCCACACTAATTGTGGAACGTCACGATATCCTGGTAAGATGAAATCTTCTGCTTCAAGTGCGAAATGACTTGCTAATTGAGAAGCCTCTTGTCCAGCAGTTGGTGCGTAGAAACCTAGACGTCCTTGACGGTTTAAAGAAATAGAACGTTGATCTAGTACGCGAGTATACACCATACGGCGCATTAATTCTTTTAATTGATCATCTGATAATTCAGGCATAGCTGCTTCATTCACAACTTCGCCTTTTTCATTTAAAATTTGTAATGTTTCAAATTGAGCTGCGATAGCTTTCATTTGCTCATCAACATTAAATAGGGTCTTTTTTGTTTTAGTACCCATTCCGTTCACCTCTTCCTCTCTTGAACCATATTCTGAAACGCTTTCACTATCTATTAGCTAGACTGAAAACGCAACAATGTAAACCAACAAATTTGTCTGTCGGTTGAGAATAATTTTGTGTACCTAACAATCTGTACTAATGTTTTTTCAAAAACATATTAATACAATCTTGATCACGTTTTTTAGTTTACAACTATTCTAATTACGATGTCAATTACTTTGAATACGTTTTTTTATAAATAATATGCAGGTTTCCTCCACACTAACGTGTTTTTATTTTTCACATCTGTATTAGTAGGCATTAACCTACTGTTATATTATTCCCTTTTTAACTTATTTTTTCTCTTAGAATAATATGTAAACGATTTAATTCTCTTTAGTTTTTCTCTCTTCTCAATAAAATTATACAAACACTTCTTCCTTTTATAGGTAAATACCTATACATTTCTGACCATTCTTCCATACATTATTGTAACCGCAGTATTAGCGGGAAATGATAAAGGAGGTCATCTCATGTACGGATACTCATATTGCTATCCAACAACTTGCTCATATCCTTCCTACGGTTATGGCGGTTCTTGTGGCGGATCTGGACGCGGATTTGCATTAATCGTTGTGTTGTTTATCCTTTTAATTATTGTTGGTGCTGCTTGCATTCGCTAATGTAAAATGAAACAACTATGGAAAGAAACGGACGGCTTTGCCGTCTTTTCTTTTTATTATATAACTTATCTATAGAAGATTTGTTTCCACGTAGCTCTTCCTTACTTGCCGATGACTTTTTTTATCTCCTTTGGTAGACTAAAGAAGAAAGGAGAGATTACATATGCTTACAATGAATGAGGTAATTCGTGAAGGAAATCCGATTTTGCGTGACGTCGCAGAAGAGGTCTCCTTACCTGCTAGCGAGGAAGATACAAATACCCTTAAAGAAATGATTGAGTTTGTAATAAATAGCCAGGACCCTGAAATGGCTGAAAAATATAATTTACGCCCCGGAATCGGATTAGCAGCTCCGCAAATTGGTATTTCAAAGAAAATGATTGCGGTTCATGTAACTGATACGAACGGTACGTTATATAGCTACGCATTATTTAATCCAAAAATCATTAGTCATTCTGTTGAACGTACATATTTACAAAATGGTGAAGGTTGTCTATCTGTAGACCGTGAAGTACCTGGTTATGTCCCTCGTTACACAAGAATTACAGTAAAAGCAACAACTATTAACGGTGAAGACGTAAAACTACGATTAAAAGGTTTACCAGCAATTGTATTCCAACATGAAATAGACCATTTAAACGGTGTTATGTTCTATGACCATATTAATAAAGACAATCCATTTGCGGCTCCCGATGATTCAAAACCTCTAGAGCGATAATAATAAAAAGGCGGAAGTTAACCTTCCGCCTTTTTATTATCTGAAATGGGTTCCATATTCACTTATAACAATCCAGCCCATTTTAATCCATGATATATACCGTCTTCACTTACATCGTTTGTCACATAATTTGCAAGCTTTTTCAAGTCATCATGACCATTTCCCATCACAATACCTGTGCCTACTGCTTCAATCATTTCTAAATCGTTTAAGCCATCCCCAAATGCATACACTTGTTCACGGTTAAATCCTAATTTTTCAATGAACTTCTCAATTCCTTTTGCCTTAGAACCACCATTTGGAATGATGTCCATTGAATACGCATGCCAACGAATAAAATGAAAATCCGGATACTGATTAATAAACTTTTCCTCTTCATTTACTTCACAGAAAAGAAGCGTTTGATAAATATCACGTTTCTCATAAAAATCAGGTTCATATGCCGGATGATCAAATTGTAAGCTTCCAAAACCTTCTTTTACATAATCATGATATTCCACTGACGCTCTCATCTCTTGATGGTCAAGATATACAAGTGGATATCCTTCTTGTTTTGCAAACTGGGTAAACTTATGTAGAGCCGCTGGATGTAACGGATTATTAAATATTGTCTCACCTTCAAATACAACGTACTGTCCATTAAAACTAACATAATTATGTATATTGAGTTCCTTACGAATATCTTCAAACATAAATGGCGCACGCCCTGTCGCAATCGCTACGTGCACACCTTTTTCTTGTAAATCTTTTACTGCATCACGTGTAGATTGCGGAATTTTTTTATCATGATCTAATAATGTTCCATCAATATCAAAAAAGACAATTTTATCATTCATTTGTCAAAATCCTTTCTGGCACTCTATATTCCTATTTTGATTATCACTTTTCAAATTTCAAAAAAAAGTATAACATATTAAACATCTGTGAAGAAAGCGTTCACTTTCTGACCTTATTTATGAAATGTGCATATAATATTAGTAAAAAAATGTGGATACTTGTTCGGATGAATTTTCTTTTCTATTCTTCCTCATACTATATCTATAACTAACGGCTACTAATCGTTACTACAGGATAACTTACACTATACTAAAAAGAACAAGATTCACTATTCACTTCTAATCTTCTTTCTTGTACGGGAGACGGAGTTATCATTAGTAACATGCATGTTTAAAATAAGGAAAGGAAGGAGTAATCATGCTGAAGAAGCTGAAGAAAAAGCTCAAGCGTTATTTAAACGATTTAGTCCGCAAGAAGACAATCGCTTAAATTGTGCCCATTTCGGGCTTTTTCTTCATTCTCGTTCGAAAAAACATGAAAATCATGACTGTTTGCTTTATAATAAGTAACAGATAATGCAAAACATAGACAAGGAGAGGTTTTCCCAATGATTTTTAAAGTATTTTATCAAGAAAAATTAACTGAGGTCCCAGTACGTGAAAATACAAAAGTTTTATATTTAGAGGCTACGTCTCAAAAGGATGTTCGTAAAAAATTAAATAAGTTCGCATATAATATCGAGTTCGTTCAGTCTGTTACTGGTGCTCATCTTGAATATGAAAAACAAAACGCTGATTTAATATTAGCGGAGATCGTATAGTCATATGAAATTCCTAAAAAATGATCAAGCTGCCGTTTTTGCCCTTGGTGGTCTTGGTGAAATCGGTAAAAATACATATGCTGTTCAATTTCAAGATGAAATTATTATAATTGACGCTGGAATTAAATTTCCAGAAGACGAACTCCTCGGGATCGATTATGTAATACCAGATTACACTTATTTTGTGCGAAACGAAGATAAAATTAAAGGGTTATTCATTACACATGGTCACGAAGATCATATTGGTGGAATTCCTTATCTATTACGTCAAGTAAACATTCCAATTTACGGCGGAAAATTAGCAATTGCCCTAATAAAAAACAAATTAGAAGAGCACGGATTACTTCGTAAAGCAAAACTTTATGAAATTCAAGAAGATGATGTTATTAAATTTAAAAAGACATCTGTTTCCTTCTTCCGTACAACTCACAGTATTCCAGATTCATACGGAGTTGTTGTGAAAACACCTCAAGGACAAGTCGTTCATACAGGTGATTTCAAATTCGATTTCACACCAGTCGGTGAGCCAGCAGATTTAACAAAAATGGCTGAAATCGGAAAAGACGGTGTACTTTGTCTCTTATCTGATAGTACAAACAGTGAAGTACCAAACTTTACGATGTCTGAGCGCCGTGTTGGTGATAGTATTCAAGATATATTCCGCAAAGTAGAAGGTCGTATTATATTCGCAACCTTTGCATCGAATATCCATCGCTTACAACAAGTTGTTGAGGCCGCTGTTGAAAATAATCGTAAAGTAGCTGTATTTGGTCGAAGTATGGAAGCAGCTATTGAAATCGGGCAAAACCTTGGTTATATCCGATGTCCAAAGGATACATTCATAGACACATCTCAGCTAAACCGCCTACCAGCTAATAAAGTTGTTATTTTATGTACAGGTAGTCAAGGGGAGCCTATGGCAGCACTTTCACGTATTGCCAATGGTACACATCGTCAAATTCAAATTATCCCTGGCGATACAGTCGTTTTCTCTTCTTCACCAATCCCAGGCAATACAATTAGTGTAAGTCGTACAATTAACATGTTGTACCGTGCTGGCGCTGATGTAATCCATGGTAAACTCTCAAATATTCATACGAGTGGACACGGTGGACAAGAAGAACAAAAGTTAATGTTACGTCTTATTAAGCCGAAATATTTCATGCCAATTCATGGTGAGTATCGTATGCAGCGTATGCATATGAAATTAGCTAATGATTGTGGTATTCCAGAAGAAAATTGTTTCATTATGGATAATGGAGATGTTCTTGCTTTACGTTCTGATGAAGCAAGCGTAGCTGGGAAAATCCCATCTGGCTCTGTCTATATCGATGGAAATGGTATTGGAGATATCGGGAATATCGTATTACGTGATCGTCGCATTCTTTCTGAAGAAGGACTTGTTATTGTAGTTGTAAGCATTGATATGAAAGAATTTAAAGTTGCAGCAGGACCTGATATCATCTCGCGTGGTTTCGTTTATATGCGTGAAAGCAGCGATTTAATCAACGATGCTCAAACATTAATTACAACACATTTAGAAAAAGTAATGGAGCGAAAAACAACACAATGGTCTGAAATTAAAAATGAGATTACAGACACATTAGCACCATTCCTATACGAAAAAACGAAACGCCGTCCAATGATTTTACCAATCATTATGGAAATATAAGAAAAAGGACAATGCCTCCTCGGCATTGTCCTTTTCTCTTATCTTAAAAAATGCTTAAAACGATCTACTTCATCGTCATGACCAATTACAATTAATATATCTCCCGCTTGAATGTTTTCTGTAGCTCGAGGAGATACGATAACTTCTTTTCCACGTTTAATTGCTACAATGTTCAAACCAAACTTCGCACGAATGTCTAATTCAATTAAAGAGTGTCCATCGATTTTTTTATTTGCAATAATCTCTACAATACTATGCTCATCTGAAAGCTCTAGGTAATCTAACACATTACTTGATGCAATATTATTTGCAATCCTTTTTCCCATATCTCGTTCTGGATGCACAATATGATCGGCCCCTATTTTACTTAACACTTTTTCATGGTAGTCATTTTGGGCTTTCACAGTAATATTTTTCACACCTAATTCTTTCAAAATTAACGTTGTTAAAATACTTGAATTTAAATTATCTCCAATAGCAACGACTACATGATCAAAATTGCGAATACCAAGACTTTTTAATACCATCTCATCTGTTGAATCTGCAATTACGGCATGCGAAGCTATATTTGCAAACTCATTAATTTTATCTTCGTCTGAATCAATTGCCATTACTTCCATACCTAATTGAGCGAGTTCACGGCAAATACTTCCACCGAAACGCCCAAGCCCAATGACAGCAAATTCTTTCTCTTTTTCGCCCACAGGAATTCCTCCAATAATATCAAATACTATGTACTTTTATTGTAACATACTTTAGTTTTGCTACAAAAACCTGTATAAAACTCTTATTTTTGTTTTTGCATATAAAAATACTGTTGTAAATAAAATGCGATACTGAAAATTAACATACCGAATACAAATATATTTCCAAATGAACTAAATGTTTCAAAAACGAACAATAACGTTTCTTGTCCGAAAAAAGCAAATAACAGTTGTGTAAATGCGAATAACAATGCCAATATATAATGATGTTGATGGAATAAATAATGTGTTGCGCCTAAAAAAGCTATAAACGAAACTATAAAAATCCACCAAGTTTCTAAAAACAGTTGCCAATTAGTAAATTGATATCCATTTACTAATATCGCAATAATTCCTATAACTGCCATCGTCGGCACACTCCATAATAATGCACGCCCTCTAAAGAATCGCGTACCTTTTGCATCGCCTTTTTCGTTTGCAATGTATGTTAGCACGACAGTACTTATATACAAAACAGAAAGGATTGTTAAAACAATGATAAGCCAAAAATGTAATTCATAATATTCATGTTCTATATTCGTCACGATTGCAGCTAACATACATGGAATTAGCATTCCCGTCCAACCATCTACTTTTCTTTCATTCCAAAATACCGTATTACCAATCCGAATTCCTAATAGCATAAAAATAATGATACCTAGCACAAATAATGCAGTCTTATTCCCTACTAAGCTCGTTGAGAAAGCAATTAATCCAATAAATAAAAAAAGAACAAATCCATTCATAATTTCTAGTACAGGTGACAAATATCTTTTCACCCATTTGTATGTTTCTTCATATTCACTATTATTCGCTAAACGATAGGCGTAAAAACTTATCCCAAAATAAACCGCCGCAATAATAACATATGCATATAAGACGAAACATAAAATCGCACTGCTAATTTGCACGTAATTCCCCACCCTTTTTTCTATGTATCACATTGATTTTACACACTTTTCATACTAAAAGTAAACATATATAGGTAGTTAAATAATTATCTTTTCTATTAGCAATAATTAATAATGAGCAGTGGCTAAAAAACCCCTGCTCATTATTAAAACGCCAAATGTAACTTTACTCATTTGTATGAAAATGTCTAACACTAACAAATACGAAAGATATTTTCGTCTCGGAACTAAGAAGTTCCCACTCTAAACTGTTGCACAATTAGCGTGGAAGTTCACTTTCGATTTCCCTTCCACTTCACATATTGGTCTAAAAATACAATCGCTTTCTCAATAGCCTCTTCGTCTGGTTTTAATTTCGCATGATGTAAACCATATTCTGAATTTACTCCCAGCCAAAACATAAATCCAGGTATCTCTCGAAGCATATAACCAAAGTCTTCACCTGTCATTGCCTCCGTACATGTAATTACATCTATATTCGTTTGTTCACGAGTAAATTGCATAAACTCTCTCGTTAACTCTTCATGGTTATACACTTGATGATACATCGCTCCGTAGTCAATAACAGCTTCACATTGAAAAGCAGCTTCTATTCCCGCAACAATTGCCTCAATTCGGCTTTTAACACGTTTCATTGAATCCACTGATAACGTTCGAATCGTTCCTTCTAAACGAGACTTTTCTGCGATGATGTTTTGGACTGTGCCACCAGTGATTTTCCCAATTGTAATTACCGCACTGTCAAGAGGGTTCACATTACGACTAATAACTGATTGTAGTTGTGTAACGAGATGACTCGCTGCAACAATCATATCATTTGCTGTATGCGGATATGCAGCATGTCCACCTTTTCCTTTTAAATCAACGTATAACTCTGATGTATTCGCAAATAATAAACCTTCTTTTGTAGCAATTGTTCCCACAGGGTATTCAGGCGCAATATGAAGCCCAAGAATCATATTCGGTTTCCATTCTTTTAACTCTTCACTTTCTAACATAGGAAGTGCACCACCTGGACCCTCTTCAGCTGGTTGGAATATAAACACAAGATCATCGTCTATTCTTTCGCTTACAGCCGCTGTTAGAAGGCCTAAACCAATTGTTGCATGCAAATCATGCCCACACGCATGCATCATTCCTTCATGGATAGAAGAGAAGTCATATTCCGTTTCCTCTGTAATTGGTAGACCGTCTATATCTGCACGATAACCTATTATTTTTTCCGGATTTTTCCCATTTACTTTAACAATTACACCTGTTTTCCATGTTTTCACTTCCAAATATTCATTAGAGAGCGTTCCTATATAATTTAAAATATACTGTTGTGTTTTCCACTCTTTAAATCCGATTTCCGGAATTTTATGTAAATCTCTACGAACTTGGACAAACTTACTTACTGTCATTTTTACACCTCCATCTATAAAAAGCGTAAGAGCACATTCATGCTCTTACGCTTTTTGTTTTTTTATTTCCCTGGGTTTAATTGACGAAGCTCTTGTTTAATTTCAGTTTTTGCCTTTGTCTTCTCATCAATTTCTTTAATTACACGTGCTGGAGTTCCCGCAACAACTGTATATGGAGGCACATCTTCTGTTACAACAGCACCCGCTGCTACAACTGCACCTTTACCTACTGTAACACCTTCTAGAACAACTACATTTGCACCAATTACAACATCGTCTTCAACGATAACTGGTTTTGCAGAAGGTGGCTCAATAACACCCGCAAGTACAGCACCTGCACCTACGTGACAGTTTTTACCAACTGTTGCACGTCCACCAAGCACTGCGTTCATGTCGATCATAGTACCTTCGCCAATTACAGCACCGATATTAATTGTTGCATTCATCATGATAACAGCGTTGTCACCAATTTCAACATTGTCACGAATAATTGCGCCTGGCTCAATACGAGCTGTAATACCTTTTAAATCAAGCATTGGAATTGCAGAATTACGACGATCGTTCTCAACTACATAGTCAACAATGTTCTTGCTATTTTCATCAAGAATTGTCTTAATTTCAGACCATTCTCCGAATAATACACCAGATTTTTTATTTACAAATGCTTGTACTGTTTCAGGGAATGTTACTTCTTTTAAATCCCCTTTTATGTATACCTTTACAGGAGTTTTCTTTTCACTCTTTTGAATAAACGAAATAATTTCGTTAGCGTCCATCATTTTCATTCTTGTTGCCTCCTAAATCCATTTATAATGTTACTCTACCAAACGATAGGGCGAGTAGCAAGACAATAATCTTATTTTTCCATTTGAATTTCTTCTATAATTTCTAAAAATGCTTGCACTTGCTTCAACTGCCTTGCCGAGTCACTCGTCAATAACCATGTTTCTCTCGTTAATTGAACAGGTGTTTTATACATGTTTTCCTGCACTTCTTTTAAAACAGTCGAAGGTAAAAGAGCATAGCCTATACCATTTAAAACAAGCTGTTTGCACGTTTCAATTTGGTCAACTACAATCGTTCGCTTAGGTGGATTGGAAAATAATCCATACCACCAATTTTGTATTTGTCCATAGTAGGTCGAATCACTTTTAAATTGAATAAAAGGTCTATTTGTTTCTTTTAACATTGAAATATCTTTTATTTCTTTATCAACTAAGTATAATTCATCTTCAAATAATTGTTGCTTCTGACCTTTATATTCTTGTGTCCCTCTTAATATGGCGACGTGAACGTCTCCTTCATAAAATTGCTTTTGCACTTCACTACTCCAGCCAGTAAACAGAGATATCTTCACAGAAGGATACTTATGCACAAATTTTTTCAAAACAGGTGGAAGCCAATATTGACCAATGACTGACGCAACGGCTATTTTTAGCGTACCATATGTTTCCGTTCTAAAAAGAGCCAGTTCACTTTTAATATCCTCTTCTTTTTGTAACATTTCTTTTGCATAATTTGCAACTTTTTCCCCTTCAGGTGTAATTGTCAATCCTTTTTGTGAACGAATAAAAAATTTCATTCCCCATTGTTTCTCCATAGATTGTAATCGTTGACTAAGCGCAGGTTGGGAAACAAATAAACGTTCCGCCGCTTTTCTCATATTTGATTCCTGAGCTAACACAACCATCATTTGAAAATCATCGATTTGCAACTTTCTCCCTCTTTCCTTAGCTTCCATACACCTAATTTTAATAAGCATTTCATCTTTAATTTAATTGAATAATTTTATACATTAGAACGGTTTGTTAGTTCAAACTTTTCTTATGTTTTATGTCTTTTTAAATATAATACATACACAACTGATATGCACGAAAAAAAGTGACTTCTCCTTTTCTATGAAGTCACTTTTCCTATATTATCGATTATGCTGTCTCACTTTTTTATTCAACAATTTTAAAATAGCTCGACGTGTCAAAATACCCTCGAAGTAACCTTCTTCATTGACAGCGCAAATAAAAGGATGATCAATTGTCATTTCTAAAGCTTTTGCAAAGGAATCTTCTAACATAAGAACTGGAATCTCTTCCTTCATCACTTGTTCCACTTTCATATTCTCAAGTCTTTCAAACTCAATGCGCTCTAATCCTAAAATACCATCTAAAATCATAGCAGTACTAATCAACCCATGTAATTTATACGTAGGGTCTAAAACAGGAATCGCCGAATATCCAGATTTCACAAGAACGAGTAAAGCATGTTCTAAACCATTCCCTATCTGGACATGTGCTACTTTTTCTGATGAAATCATTAAATCCTTCACAAGAATTTGTTGAAACTCATCTTTCGGAATACTAATCATGTTACATCCCCCCATTTTCCCTTTTTCCTGCTTATATTCTCTGATCCTATTCACATTTTATGATAGCGTTTTCATATTATTATTTTGTCCTGACATTCTTCTAATAAAAAAGATACACAGCTATTTTAGCATACAACATAAAAAAAAGACTACCATTCCGGTAGCGCTTAATACCCTTTATTTTTTAATCGGTAAAACAATCTTGTGATTTTTTTATATTTTGTCACATCTGTCTGTTTTAAACCATTCTCAATGTCTGTGAGCTCCACCGCTAAAATTTCGCTCGCATAATTTTGCTGAAACAGAATATCCAACAATAAATCTTCTTCTTCTCTCGTTAAAACAAATTCCTTTTCCATATGTCCCTCTCCTTGCCCTCACATCATCACTATTATTATATAAAATTTTCAACTCATTTAATAGATGTAATATTCAGTTTTTAATAAAGGTATTTAATAACTGCGAATATATAGAAACCATTTTACATTATTTCGTATACCTGTTCGCATAACTAAACGCCGCATAAGCATCCGGTTTAATTTTTGCTGTTAATCCCATCGCTTGAATTTTCTTCGTCATATCTAAAATAAATTCTTTTGTTAAACCATCATTCCCAATATCTAAATGAATTTCCATTATGAATCCCGCTCCATCTTGAGCGTATGGGTGCAATAAATCCCAGATTGTTTGTATATGATTTGGAGTAAATAGACAGGCAACTTCTTGACTAAACTGCGTTTCTAAATATATTTTCTCTCGCAAAGTTGCTGGCTTATTTTTTACTGATTTGTGATGCAAACATCCCCATGCTCCTTTTCCAACCCGATGAATATGTATCGCTGTAATAAACCTCGTATCCTTTTGATGCGCTTGTGAGTCTGTCCCAATAGATAAGCGATATAAATTTCGCGGATCCTTTTCAATGAAACTACAAATGCGGTTAAATACCATATCAAAATTCAAATGTCTCTCAGAAACATTATAAAATGTATGTTCACCGTCCACATAGTCACGTCCTTTCAATTAGACAGACTTTTCGTATTCTCATTGTATGGGACAAAAACAAAAATTATAACTCACTACCCTTTATTCGTTTCAATATTTCGGATTACATACTGACAAAACCTACACGTATAAATTACATTTTGATTAGACTGAGCAGTTAATACATGATTCATTTCAGCATGACTATGACAATTAGGGCAAATAACAATCGGTAAGCGTTCCATCCTTTTCACCTCCTATTACTATTTACTATCATTGTAGGAAAAATAAAAAATTCCTATACATATACATTTGTGGAAATTCTTTTATTTGATTGCGACTTCCACTACCTGTATAGCCTATTAATTAATATAACTAAAAAAGGTACTGCCAAATGGCAGTACCTTTTTTATATGTATCAAGAAATGATGTCGTAAATCTCAATTGCAACCATGTCGATGTTGTCGAATTGATACACTTGAGGTTTTTCACCTTGTTGATACACTTCTAACTCATACATTTCACTTTTATCGAAAAATTTCACGCTACATTTGCGCTCACCGTTCACTTCAAAATAGCGTTGTGCTACTTCACCGCTTTCAGCTTGTTCTTGTAGACTAACAAGTCGAGTTAAAATTCCTTGGAGTAGAGACATGAAATCTCTCCTTTCTCTGATCTTCCTACCAATAGGTTTTACAGCTATACTCATTCTATCCGTCATAACAGAAAAAATGTTCCACAGTCTAGGATAAAGGTTCTTGGACAGAAACTCAACTAAAATTTGTCGAAATACGAAGGAAAAAGAAGAAAGAATATCTTTTTCCTTCTTTATTGCTCTTTTTATACTGACAGAATATAATAAAACACAGAAAAAGGGAGGAATTACAATGAAAAAAATTGAGGTTTATACACAGCCTGATTGTCCGCCTTGTACCATTGTGAAAGAATTTTTAAAACATAATGACGTTGTGTATGAAGAATTTGACGTAAAAAAAGACGCCGCTGCACGCAATCGTCTTTTATATGACTATGACTCCTATTCAACTCCAACAGTTGTAATTGACGGAGAAGTTGTCGCAGGTTTTCAAATTGAAAAATTACAACAGCTACTTGGTATAGAATAGGAATAGGGAGAAACCTATTCCTATTCTCATAATTGTTGTAACCTTTTTATTTCAGCCAAAAGTTCCTGACTTTCATGATACCCTGCTAATTTCCATTTCCCATTATCCTTTTGTAATGTCACAATTTGATATTGTCCACTTTTTGCCCGTTCATAGACGTATAAATTTTTATGTTCCTCATCATATGACATTTTTGTTTCTGAATTAAAGGAAAACGGAGCTTCTTTTGCTGGAAGTAAATACTCACCACTTTGTTTTTCATTTCTACTGTTTTCATCCGTAAAAACTTGAAGGAAATTATTTGTAAAATATGGTGATAACGTCTCTATCATCTTATTCATTGGTATTTGTTTCCCTCGAATTGAAAATTGCGTCTCATAACCTTTTTGTATCGTTGTAAACACTTCTTTCCGATCCACTTTCACTTCTTCTTTCCCTAAAACAGTTGTGACACTATAGCCAACTAGAAAGGCAACACATATAAATAGAACAAACCATATTCCATATTTCCTCATTTTTTCACCTTCCTTTTAAAAGAGCTTGTCTTTGTAGTATTCATTGTAACAATGATTATGCAAAAACAGGGATGATTTCGTTCGTAAAATCTTTACAATGATAGACAGCATTTTCATTATTATTTTCACTATTACCAATTTATGATAAAAACAAACAAAAAAATGCACGAATCACTTCGTGCATTAAAATAAAACATCTTCTTCATATAAATATTCATAAGATAAATCTATAAATAAAAAGTTTTCATCATCAATCGGGAAAGAAAATGTTCGTACCATTTCACCAGTTTCAATATCGGCATATAAATCTGAAAGTCGCGCCTTATTTTCAAAACGCATTTTCATGATATTCTCGAGAAAATACGGACGCCAACTCCAGTTTTTCATATAATACTCTGGCATCACAATCCATTCCCCATCTTTTTTCATAACATTACCTGATTGCTGGAAACCATCTTCATTACAAATAAATATCCGAAAACTACATTGTGATACACTTTGGCTAAATTGTAATAACCAGTCATTTATATCTTCATTCTTTTTTTGTTTTGACAGAACATCACCAATTCGATCACGTAACATCTCTGTTAAATTATAAATTTTTTGCAACTTTTTCTTCTCATGCAGAATAAATTGATGACATTCATTACCAAGTCGCTCTTTTAAAACATTCGTTTCAATAAAATCAGGTAAACATTCTTTCAAATAATTACCTTGATAATATCTACCACCGTTTTTCCAAGCATATTGTAGTTGATAAAAAGCATCAATCTCTTCATATAACAATGTCGCACCAATTCTTCTAGCAAGTAAAGATAAGGAATATAAAATATCTTGATAAGATTGTAAAAGTGCAGTTTGCCTTAGGTTTGTTAAATCTACTTTTAAAATATCCGGTGCTAACACGCTAATACGTTCTAAATTACTTGTACCCGTTCCAACTTTATTAATCGAAATTTGAATACCATATGTACGATAATACATCAGCAAATGATTAAATTGCTCGATATCTTCTTTACATTCATGTTCTGTAATCTCTAAAACAATGTGGTTCAAATTTAAACCTTGTTTTTCATACATCAATAAAAGTTGAAGTAAACTTTCATCTTCATCATTCATTAATACATTGGCATTCCGATGTATAAATAATAATAATTTTTGATCTGTTTCTAAATACCTATTTAACGCTTTTTCTACTATGATATTATCCGCTTCCAGTTGGAACTCACTCGGAATAGAATCATCATGGAAGAAAGATGCTAAACTTTGTATGCCCTCTTCTGTTTGAATACGTCCTACAACTTCATATCCAATTACTGTATGCTCATCAGCACTAAAAATAGCTTGATAATAAGGAAGGACTTTATCCAAGTTACTCATTACATCTAATGCATCTATCAACGTGCTTCCCTCCCTTTACTTTTCAAAAATTATAACACGATATTTACGGAAAAATAATAAAAAATCCCTTCAGTTTTCCTGAAGGGATTAGAGGGGTAAAATGCTAAGGGGAATTAGCAATTCTACTATGAAGAAAAAAGAGGTCTTAAATATACCGTATATATTCCCCTTTGTAAACACCTTTCTCTCACGTGTCACAATTCTGTCACATTTTTCATCCTTTTAAAATGGATATTGGTGCAAATGTTGGCCACCATCCATTGTCATACAAGTTCCATTTATGTATGCAGCTTCATCTGAACATAAATAATAAGCTAGACCCGCGATTTCTTCTGGTGTCCCCAACCTACCAAGTGGGACACTCTGTATTGTACGCTTAGCCATTTCTTCTGAAATCCATAATTTATCGGCACCGCCCGTACGTTCAATCGGCCCTGGTGCGATAGCATTAACTCGTATCCCATATTTACGTCCCCACTCAACAGCAAGCGTTTTAGTCATTGCTAATACACCCGCTTTAGCTGCTGCTGAATGAATAACTCCTGGCCCTGCATCCCATGCATATGTTGCCACCATGTTAATGATATTTCCTTTTATACCTTTTTCAATCCAATATTTTCCGACAGCCTGGCTACAATAAAATGTACCATTTAATACAATATTAATGACCGAATTCCAGCCATTCACAGATAGGTCCTCTGCTGGACAAATAAAGTTTCCAGCTGCATTATTTATTAAAATATCAATTCGTCCAAACTTCTCATCAATATGCTCAATCATCTTTTGAATATCATCAGTATTTCGTACATCCATTTGTACAGGTAATACTTGCCCCGGAAACTGTTCAATCTCGATCTTTGCTTCTTCTAATTTTTCTTTTGTACGTCCTGTAATAACTACTCGTGCCCCTTCTTTCGCAAAACGAGTCGCCATTCCTTTTCCCATTCCACTTGATCCACCTGTTATAATAACTACCTTCTCTTTCACATACATCCCCTCCAAAAAATGAATACACATTCATTTTATCATTTTATTTAACAGAAATCTTTATATTTTTAATATTTTCTGATATTTTAACGTGAAGAGACTTCTTTTTGTTCCTTTTTTCGTAATCTATACTATTTTTTTTATATTTAAAATATATTTTTAAAAAACTGAAAGGAGATTCAAGTAACCTGTATATGAAAAAAATTACAAGAAGAAATTTTTTAAAAGCTGGAATACGCACTTGTCTATATTCATTTATAACCGCTAGCATCGGCTATTATTATGCTAAATATATAGAACCCTATTTGCTTTCTTTTACCCAACACACACTTACATCACAACTCATACCAAAAAGTTTTCATGGTATGAAAATTCTTCAATTTAGCGATTTACATCTAGGATACTATCTCTCTCTCCAACATTTATCTCAAATTGTTTCCAAAATCAATGCTGCAAAGCCAGATATTGTCCTTTTTACTGGTGACCTCATTGATGATTATCAAACATATACCGAGGCTCCTTTTGTGGCATCCATTTTAAAGAATATACAAGCACCTTTCGGTAAATTTTCTATTTATGGCAACCACGACCATGGAGGATATGGAACTGAATACTATGATCACATCATGCGTGAATCGGGATTTGAAATTTTACAAAATAGTGAAAAGCGAATTCGTTTACTGGATAATAGTGAAATTTCCATTTTCGGGCTCGATGATGTACTACTAGGTAAACCAAAAATAGCGGAAACTTTACAGCACGCAAATCAAAATATTTATACAATTGTTCTCGTTCACGAACCAGATATCGCGCCACAAATCGCTACATATCCAATCAACCTTCAACTTTCTGGTCATAGCCATGGCGGACAAGTACAAATCCCTTTTTTAGGTGCTATTATTACTCCGTCGCTTGCAAAACAATATATTGAAGGTTTCTATAACATTCAGGATTTGACTCTCTATGTCAATCGAGGTATTGGAAGAACACGTGTCCCATTCCGCTTTATGTCAAAACCCGAAATTACACTCTTTACCCTACAACATTCGTAACAATTCGCCTATTTTCTTACTTATCCTTTCTTGTACTCGCTCATCCACGCTTGGTCTACCATATGATAAAAATGAGTCCAATAAAGGAGGTTTGTTCATGTATCCATATTATCAACCAATCCCAGTTCGTTCAGCACCTATTGGCCCAGCAGGCGACTCACGCTTCTTTCCATTTTTCGGTGTTCCATTTCTAGCCGGAATTGCTGGAGGATTACTCGGCGGAGCATTAGCTTTCGGCCCTAGACCATTTTATCCGCCTTATCCACCACCTTTCCCACCACCAGCACCCTTTCCTTGCTACGGAGGGCCTTGTCAGCAACCATACTATTACTAATTAAAAAAAGCGATTCTTTCAAATCTTATTCTCTCAAGGAACCGACTCATCACACGCTTATAATAAAAACTATTCTCTCTACTCATTCTTCCATTTTAGGAACATATGAGTAGAGAAAAAAAGTAAAAACCTCTTAATTGCACTAAGAGGTTTTTACTATATTCCCACTATTCAGCATCTGTATTTTGATAAGCCATTTTAAATAAACTCACTTGGCTATCAATTTCTTCTGCACCACTATCAATAATATAATAATAGTCACCATCTTTATTTTGTTCACGTGTTTTCACATTATCAGCTAAAGTAAGCTGTAAAATTGCCTTTATTCTCGCTTTCATTTCAATATCTAAAATTGGGAAAGATATTTCTACTCGTTTTTCCATATTTCGTGTCATCAAATCAGCTGAAGATAAGTATATTTTCTCATCTCCATTATGATGGAAATAATAAATACGACTATGTTCTAAATATCTTCCCACAACACTAACTACACGAATATTTTCACTTACATTTGGAATCCCAGGTCTTAAACAACATGTCCCTCTAACGATGAGCTCTACCCTTACCCCAGCTTGCGATGCTTCATACATTTTTTTTATTAACGGCTTATCTGTGAACGAATTCATCTTAGCGATAATATATCCATTTCCATATTGTCTATGGTAACGGATTTCCTCATCTATTAAATCCATAAATTGCTCTCTTATATCAAATGGTGCAACAGATAAATGATGAAAATGCGGTTTCGTTGTATAGCCACTCAAATAATTAAAGAAATTTGTTGCATCTATACCAAAGTCTTTTCGCGATGTAATATATCCAAAATCGGTATATAACTTCGCCGTTGCATCATTATAATTTCCGGTTCCAAGATGTACAAACCTTTCAATTTTTCCGTTTCTTCTTCTTACAACTAACGTAATTTTACTATGCGTTTTCAAGTGACTTACTCCGTAAATAACGTGACATCCGGCCTGTTCCAATTCTTTAGCCCAATGAACATTATTCTCTTCATCAAACCTCGCCTTTAACTCAACCAATACCGTCACTTGTTTCCCTTTTTCAGCTGCTATCTTCAACGCCTGAATTATTGGAGAATCTCCACTTACACGATATAATGTTTGTTTGATTGCAAGTACATTCGAGTCATCTGCCGCATCACGGACAAAATCAACGACTGGCTGAAACGACTCAAAGGGATGGTGTAATAAAATATCATGTTCTATCGCTTTTTCAAATACATCTTCCTCATCACCTAAATCTTGAGGAGGTTGGGGAATAAGAGCCGGATATACTAGATGTTCATATAAAGGCGCTAATTTTTTATATAAGGAGAATAAACATGTTAAATCTAACGGTCCATCCATCATGTACACATCTTCATCTTTTACTTCCAACACCTCATACAATAACGCTAACACTCTTTCATCAATGTGTTCTTTACCAACTTCTAAACGAACGGCAGCTCCCCACTTACGCTTTTTCAGTTCTTTTTCAATTACTTTTAATAAATCGCGTGCACCTTCTTCATGGATTGTTAAATCCGCATTACGTGTAATACGGAAACGAGTAACGGGTGATACGTTATATCCTGTGAATAATTTATGAGTAAAACCACTAATTACATCTTCTAATAAAATAAATTTATGTTTTTGCCCTTCACTCGGTAAAAATATGAAACGCTCCAGTAAAGAAGGCACTTGGACAATTCCTAACTTCGTACGATTTTCTTCCTCTGCTTGCTTCTCATCATATAAAATAGTAGCTAAATTCAAGCTTTTATTTAATAACATTGGAAATGGACGATACGCATCAATAGCTACAGGAGTTAATACCGGAAAGATTTGTTCATCAAAATATTCTTCTATAAATTCTCTCTGCTCTTTCGTCAAATCATGGAATGTTAGACGCTCAATCCCCTCTAGTTCAAGCGCTGGCAATACATAACCTTTAAACGTGTCATACTGTACAGTCATTAACTCATGAGCTTTTATCGCAATCTTATTTAACTGTTTCTTCGGTGTTAAACCCGCTTTATTTTCTGGCTGATTAAATCCGGCACTTACTTGATCTTTCAAACCTGCTACGCGCACCATAAAAAATTCATCTAAATTTGAACTAAAAATACTAATAAACTTTAATCTTTCTAAAAGTGGATTGTTTTCATCTTGCGCCTCTTGTAGTACACGTTCATTAAAAGCTAGCCAGCTCAACTCACGGTTATTATAATAAGCTGTATCATTTAAATTTACTAAATTCCCCTTTAGCAATTCCATTCTCTTCACACTTCCCTTTGAAACTTTTTTACTATAATTTAGTTACTTTTATTTTATCAAATTACAATATTCCAAAGTGTTAATTTTTTGTAAAGACATCCGTACAACTTAACGTTTTGATTCAAATGATAAGTTAATATTCGTTTTCAATACTCTTTCCAGCTGCTTTTTTTGTTTTTCAGCTTGCACTTTTTCTGCTAACGCCGATTGCTCACATACAATTCTAAATGTTAATCCTTCATTACTTTCTGTTATAGATATCGTTTCAACAAGCGATCTTTGTCTCACATTTAAAGCAGCTGAAAATTGCAAAACAGCTCCTAATAACCGAATTTTTTTTTGTTCACTTTTCTCAAACCAACCTTCAAATGGAGCTAAATGTTGTTTAAATAACATTTTTGATTTGTACGAGGCAATAAGCGCTAATCTAACTCGGTCTTTATGCATCATACCATCAATTGTTTTATTCGCTAGTAAATAAAACGTATGTAAGCGGCTCGCTTCTTCATCTATGTACTTCCCAATATTAAATACTTTCGCCGCTTGATGGAATATTTCCCAGTCTTTTTCCGACATAGAAATAAGTCCTACTCCTTCAAGTTGTTTACAAATCAATGTTCCTTGTTTAATAAGTTGAATTACAAATTCCATATCCATTTCGTATTCAAATGATAATAGATGTAAACTTTCTTCTACTACGTTTGGATAGTACGAAATCCCCAAATCTTTCGTTAATTCTTCATAGAAAACACCTTCTCTTAATCCTTTTTTACTCAATACAAATGCCGGTGCCTCTATAACGTCAACAAGCATATGAAAGACTTCGATAGCTGGAATAATCGTATCCGCTCGATCTTTTGCTAACCCCTCTAACTTTTGAAGTTCTATGAACGACAATTCTTTTAATTCCTCTTTTACATGTTGAATATCTTCCTCTTTCATTTTGTATAAATGTAATCCAGCTATAGGATAACAAATTAAATTTTGATGGATTTTCACCAAGTTCCTCGCACTCCCACCAATTGCGATAAGAGGTAATTTTTTATCGATTAACCATGGTAGCGTTCGAAATTGATTCCATAAATAGTTTTTGATTTCCTCTAACTCTTCTGTAGTAGGAATATCACCTTGAATAAATTGTTGCTTTAAAGAAAGTGCTCCAAAAGGAAAGCTATGATATTCTAAAATTTCTCTATTTCGGAAGTATGTAACTTCTGTGCTTCCCCCACCAATATCAACTGTAACTCCTTCTGAAAATGAAGTAGAATTCATAACTGCTAAATAACCGTAACGCGCTTCTTCATATTCTGATAAAACTCTAAGAGTAAAATCTGTTTGTCCTTCAACAAGTTTTTTAATTTCATCTTGATTCTCTGCCTGTCTAATTGTTGCCGTTGCGACACAAAGCACATGATGCAACTTATGAAATCGTGTACTTTCTTGAAATTGAAATAATGTTTGTAACAATACTTCTATTCCTTCTTCACTTAATACACCATCTACTAAGTAATTTCTTAACCTAGCGACCACTTTCGTATTTTCAATCTCTTTATAAAAACCTCCGTTTTGCTTTTCATAAATAACTAAGCGCATTGTATTAGAACCAATGTCTATAATGGCATATTGTTGTTTTAATATTTCTTTCAACCTTCTCACTCTTTCATTATCAAATTTCTGAAACATATTCTATTACTATTATACAAAATAGTTGTTTTTTGTAACAATATTGCTTTAATATTGAAAATATATACAATTACTTTTTGCATATAATAAAAACCCATTTTATTTATGCTATAATAAGGAAAACTTGAAAGGAGATTCAATATGAAACCTTCACAACCACAATCTCAATTACATAACCAACATTCTATTAATAGACTAGCTCAATCTATTTTCGTTGTGAATCGTCATGCTAAAGCTGCAACTAATCCTAAGTACTTATACTGGTTAAAAAAGACTGCTTTAGAACGCTTAATTACTGAAAAGAAGGCTATCAAAGAAGGATTACATTTTTCTAGAAATCCACGTTTTAGTCAACAACAATCCGATGTTCTTATACGTTTAGGTGATTATTTTTTCCATATCCCTCCTACGAAAGATGATTTTCGCACCCTACCGCATCTTGGTCACCTTGAATCCTCCTACCGAAATCCGAAAACAACCTTATCTTTAACAATAGCAAAAAAAACACTGCAAGATTATATTGGTCCTGAAGCATTAAAACAAGAAAAAAAATTAAGCGAACCAGTTCCATGGTATAGCCGTACCTATACAAAAAAATAAAACAGTTTGGCCTATATTAGGCCAAACTGTTTTATTTTTTCTCTTCTTTAATTTTAATATTTGCTTGTTTATAAAAAGCTATTTTTTCTGTATTATAAGATTTCGTAAATTCATTAAACTTGTCTTTTTCTGATTCAATATCCTTATAAGATTGATTTACTACTTTTACTTTTTCACTAATATCTTTTAAT
Organism: Bacillus nitratireducens; assembly: GCF_036320425.1. Classification (NCBI taxonomy): domain Bacteria; kingdom Bacillati; phylum Bacillota; class Bacilli; order Caryophanales; family Bacillaceae; genus Bacillus; species Bacillus nitratireducens. The sequence goes on along the minus strand of NZ_JAUMJO010000002.1, from coordinate 163,991 downwards.
TTCGTACCTTTATCTTGTAACATTGTATATAATTCTTTTTCTTGTTTTAACGATTTATTATAGCTATCATACATCTTGTTAAATGAATCATGTCGTTTCTCATATGTACTTTTCACTTTATCCGCTTGATCTTTCAATTTCTTATCTTCAATTTTACTCACATATTTATCTGCTGATTTCACTTCTTCTTGTGCTTTATTTAAAGATTCTTTTTCTTTTTTAAGCACTTTTTCTCGTTCATCTGTATTTTTCGCTGCTTGATTCAGTTTTTCCTTAACAGCTTGATTATTATCTTTTCCTTCTTGAACAATCTGGTTATATAATTCTTGTCCCTCTTTCTCTAAAGTTTCAAGTTTCTTCGCATCTTCAAACATTGTTTTTTCTTGCTTTGCAGCATTTTCAAATGCAACATATAATTCCTCTTCTGGTTTCGGTCCGAAACAACCGGCTAGTAAAGTCAGTGATAATGCAGTTACAATTGCTAATTTACTATATTTCAACATCTTTTTCCTCCTATTAGTAAACGATCATCGTGCCAAAAATCCCATGAAAACATGTAACTTCTTTATCTATTTCACGCTCGCATCTTTTTTACGACGATCATCAATAATTATTTATACTGCTTGTACAATTTTAGCACTTGAAATTATGTAATTTCTTAAAACATAAAGGTATTTACTGTAATCTTACCTACTGCAAGAAACACTATAATGTTTCACCTGATAAAAGATAATCTATAACCTCTCACGTCTACCATTCCCTTTCTCACTTTTTACCAAATAACCTCTTTGTCCATTTTACATAGTGCGAAGGTGACCTCGCAACTCTTATAAAGATTCTTTTAATTTCTTAAAAAGGAAAAGTGTAGAGAATGTTTTCCTCTACACTTTTCAACTGAAAACATTGTGCAAAATGCATTGATACATCCACACACAATTATATGCTGATTCCATATGTTTTTAAAGACTTTTGTTACAAAAAAAGTTTTTCTTGTAACAAAAGTCAAAAAAATGTTACAAAAAAGCTTTATATCATACTTCTTCAAATCAAAATTTCATTCATGACTTTGCAAATTTCTATAATTATACAATTGATTTTGTGCTTTTCTAAGCAAATCTTCAAAAGTTTTCCCTTCTATCGGATAACTTGCAGCCCCAAATAATAGTGTGACATTTAATAAATCATTCGCTATTTCATTTTGAATATTTTTGATTAATCGATTTGTTATTGTTGACTTTTCATAGCCATTATCAACAGCTACGATAACATATTTATTTTCATCCCACCTCGTCACTACATCACCCTTTCGAACTGTCTTTACAATTGTACGTTCTACTCTTTGGACTAACTCATCTAATTTTTTTCCTTGCACTGTGTCTTTTAATACATCCCATTCTTTTACAGAAAGGATATACACTGTAATATTACGAGAATCTCTTTCTGATAAAGCAGCTACTTTCCCGAAAAAATCAACGACAAAATCGTTGTTCGTCATTCCTCCTGCTTCAATATTTTCATGCGTATTCGCTCTTTTATCGTACCAATGTCCAAAATAACAACTTAGTATCATTTGCAATATATAAATAATAAAGACGGTAAAAAATGATCGCGAATCTAGCTTAGCGATTACATCCTGAAGTGCGATCCATTCTGTAATCGCAACTGTGTTCCCAAGTAATAACCCACTAATTTTCCCTTTATATTTCATACTCTCCCCCCTTTTTATACCAATATATGTTTCTATAACGATAATGTTTTTCTACAAAATAAAAAATGTACATATTTAATGTACATTTCTACTTAAGCTTGTATACCTTTTCTAATTCATTTCATATATATAATATATATCGTTTTTAGAAAGGAGTGATATATATGCTTCAAAAAGAAAATCTATCAGATATTATGCGCTTACTAGCTGGCTTTTTATTATCATTAAAATTACTATTTAACTCTTTCGGAATAAACTTCATTACAAACGATCAAATTGACGCTATAGTAAATGTTATTTCATTTCTATTCATTCTATATTTTGGATACAAAAATAACTATGTTGGAAAAAAAGGAGTGGAACAAAAAAAATTACTCAAGAAGCATAATCTTCATTAAAGAAGGAACCTTTCGCGTAGGTTCCTTTTTCTCATTTTCTGACAACCACTTCATTTGTTTGTAGCGGTCCATATGATACTCCTTTATATTGAAATGTATATGTAGCCTGAAATAACGAATTTGGAGGAGCTTTATCTTTATTTGCTTTTATTTGACAAATTAATTCTACCTTTTCACCCGGCGATAAATTATCGATTCGCCACCTTACGAGCTGAAATAAAAACTCACTTATTCCCTTATCTGCTTTTAAAGAGTTTGGAATATACGCGAAATAATCCCGAATCATATGACTTACAACTACTCGCGAAATCATTTCAACGCCTTTATTTTCAACTTCAAGTCGAATAATTAGTATGTCATTAACATCATAGATCATCTCATATGAAAAATTTTCTTTATACATACTTCGGATTTGTAATGCGACTGCTACATTTGGTGCTTCCGTGTCCTTTTTAGAACCATCAATCCACAAAACCGGCTGTAACGGTATAGAATACCTTCCTTGATCCGAAATTCGTTTCCATATTTTCATAATATATTCACCTCATTCCAGATGTATCATCTATACAACTTTATTCTGCCTCCCGACGCAATAAACTACACTTAGAAAAAATATTGAGCTTATTACAAACCACCTTTAATTTTTCTTTTCCTTTTATCCTATTCGACAATATAAAGAAAAAACCATTTTTAATAGGTTGGCACAGGTTATTCTTTATTAAATATTTTTTTACAATTTCCTTCCTTGACTACATAACAAAATCAACTCTTGCTCTCTCTTTTTGTCAATATAATAAAGTGAAACTTTAATCAGTGGGGGTTTTACGGACGGCCCGACTCCCGCCTAACTTCCTCGCATTCGCCGAATTTTGGGGTTGGAAGTCTTACTGCCCGTTAAAGCGGGATAAAATAATTTGGCGATAGAAAACATTTGCCTTTTAGTCAAATTTGACTATAATATAATCTATGATTTCCATTCTTTATATCATGTAGGCTCAATTTTTATAAATAAAGAGGAAATGAAACAAACTACACACAAAGATTTTTCATGCACTGCATCTAAAAACTTAAGTTAGTGTAATTTTTATTAAAGGAGGGCTACTTTTGGAAGCACAACTATCAAAAAACGAAGCAAGTAAAACAAAATTTGTTGTTGCTGGTTTACTACTTGGTATTCTAATGGCAGCAATGGATAACACAATAGTCGCGACTGCGATGGCAACAATCGTTGGAGACTTAGGAGGGTTCGACAAATTCGTTTGGGTCACATCTGCATATATGGTAGCAACAATGGCTGGTATGCCTATTTTCGGTAAGCTTTCTGATATGTACGGACGGAAACGCTTTTATATTGGTGGACTAATTCTTTTCTTATTCGGTTCTGCACTTTGCGGGACAGCAACAAGTATTGAACAACTAAGTATTTATAGAGCCATTCAAGGAATTGGCGGTGGCGCTCTGATGCCTATCGCATTTACAATTATGTATGATATATTCCCACCTGAAAAACGAGGGAAAATGACAGGTCTATTTGGTGCCGTTTTCGGAACATCCAGTGTTTTCGGGCCTCTATTAGGTGCTTATATTACAGATTATATAAGTTGGCACTGGGTCTTCTATATTAATATTCCATTAGGACTTATTTCCTTCTTCTTCATTACTAAATACTACAACGAGTCTCTAGAATATCGAAAACAAAAAATCGACTGGGCTGGTGCTATTACACTTGTCGTTAGTATCGTTTGCTTAATGTTTGCCCTGGAACTTGGCGGTAAAGAATATGCATGGGACTCTAATGTGATTATTGGTTTATTTTCAACTGTTGTTATTACGCTTATTATCTTCTTCTTCGTAGAAAGAAACGCAACAGAACCTATTATTTCTTTCCATTTATTTAAAAAACCTTTATTTGCAGCTAGCCAAGGTGTTGCCTTTTTCTATGGCGCAGCTTTTATCATCTGTACAGTTTATATTCCAATCTTCGTTCAAGGTGTTCTCGGTGGTTCAGCCTCAAATGCTGGATTAATTTTGACACCCATGATGGTAGGGTCTGTAATTGGAAGTCAAACTGGCGGACAGTTAGCTTCACGAACAAGTTATCGTAACATCATGATAGCATCCGGAGTGTTCTTCGTTCTTGGTATTTATTTACTAAGTACTTTAACAATGGATACACCTCGTACACTTGTAACAATGTTTATGGTGCTTGCTGGACTTGGAGTTGGATTCTCCTTCTCAGTTTTAAGTATGGCATCTATTCATAAACTAGAAATGAGAGATCGCGGTTCTGCTACATCAACGAACTCATTCTTCCGTTCACTTGGAATGACCCTTGGTGTAACGATTTTCGGTACAATTCAAAATCATATTTTTACTGATAAATTAAGCACTGTATTCCCACCTGAACTAGCAAAAATGGCTCCAAAAGGTGGAGACACTAGCTTTTTATTATCACCAAATGCCGCTGACAAACTACCTCCTGAAGTACTGAGTGGTATTAAGGATGCTCTTGCAACATCTATTGCCAATACATTTTTCTGGGCACTTATCCCAGCTGTACTAAGTATAGTTTGTATTTTACTTATGGGAAATGAACGTCTTTTAACAGGTCCGAAAACGAAGCAAAAACAAAAACAAGTAAGCTAATATAGAAAAACGAAGCGGTATATCCCTTTATGAAAGAGGATATACCGTTTATAATATATATAAAGTTTCTATATACAGGAGTTGAGACAGCATGAGCATGAAGTTAGTCATTCTCGGCTTGTTACTCGAAGGAGATAAACATCCATATGAAGTTCAACATATAATGAAAGAACGACAAATGGATTGTTATATTAAATATGCCAAAGGATCGCTATACTATGCCTTCGAGCAATTAGAAAAACAAGGTGCGATTAGCGTTACCCATATTGTTCGAGATACGAATAGACCAGATAAAACAATCTTCCATATAACAGAAGAAGGAAAAGCCCTTTTCCACACTTTATTATTAAAACAATTTGAAGCGAAAAACCAAATATATAAACCTATTTATTCTGCGCTCTCTTTCGCTCACTTTAGCGACGAACAAGAACTAGTTCCTATTTTGGAAAAAAAGAGAGATGATACAATGCTATATTTACATACAATGCAAACGATATACGATCACAACAAACAACTAGTTCCTCGTGCTCAACTATATATTTTACAAAGCGTCATTGAGCATATTAACGTTGAGTTACGTTGGCTAAACACACTCTTACAAGATGCTTCTGTAGGTCGTCTTTCAGAAATAGGTATAGATAATGATTAGGTTTTTCTAAAAGAGGTGCCCCTCTTTTAGAAAAACCTAATACTATAATTATTCCCCTCAACTCAAAATACCCTCATTTTAATAATAAATCCCTATTATAAATTCTTAATTTTCTGAATAAAATAAATAAAAAACTTTAGAATTTTCTTATTTTAAAACAGTGGACAAAATTCCGAAAATTGTGTTAGAATTTGTTTCAATATCATATTGCTTGTTACATTCCTTTCAAAAGGAAAATAGGTACACGAACATTTCATTTCGTGTTTAAAAGGGAAGTTTGGTGAAACTCCAACACGGTCCCGCCACTGTAAATGCTAAGATTTCTTTTTTGTGCCACTGTGAAAACGGGAAGGTGAAAGAAATTATATGAAGCATAAGTCAGGAGACCTGCCTATTTTAACAACACTGGTAGACTCACGGATGATGATGAGGTGTTAAGAACAAAAAGGAAGGCTTATTTTTCTATGCCTTTATGCTTTTTGTTACAGGTATTTCCTAGTAAACGGAAATGCTTACTTTCAATTAGGGAGGAATTTAAAATGGCAATTCAAACAAGTAACTTAGGTTATCCACGTATCGGACTACAACGAGAGTGGAAAAAAACATTGGAAGCTTTTTGGTCCAATAAAATTGATGAAGAACAATTTTTAACGACAATGAAAGAAATTCGCCTTCAACACGTCAAAGTACAGCAAGAAAAAGGAATTGAATTAATTCCAGTTGGCGATTTTACATATTATGACCACGTTCTGGATACAGCCTACATGTTAGGGTTCATCCCGTCACGTTTTTCAGAGTTTACATCTTACCTTGATGTATATTTTGCGATGGCACGTGGTTCTAAAGATCACGTTGCTTCTGAAATGACAAAATGGTTTAACACAAACTACCATTATATTGTTCCTGAATATGAAGAAGGATTACAAATCTCATTAAAAGACAATCGTCCTCTTCGTTTATATGAAGAAGCGAAAAAAGAGTTAGGCGTTGATGGAAAACCAGTTATTTTAGGACCTTATACATTCCTAAAACTAGCAAAAGGTTATAACGAAGATCAATTTGCCACTATTTTAAAAGAGCTAGTTGCACCTTATGTTCAATTATTCTCTGAATTACACGCAGCTGGAGCACAAGTTATTCAAGTTGACGAACCAATCTTCGCATCTTTAACAAGAGATGAAATTAATCAAGCGAAAGAACTTTACGAAGCTATTCATAAAGAAGTTCCGAATGCTAACCTACTTCTACAAACATATTTTGATAGTGTAGAAGAGAACTATGAAGAAATTATTACATTCCCTGTTTCCGGTATTGGATTAGACTTTGTTCATGGCAAAGAAGGTAATATAAATGCTATTTCAAAATATGGATTCCCAGCTGATAAAATTTTAGCTATCGGTTGTATAGATGGCCGTAACATTTGGAGAGCTGATCTTGATGATGTACTTTCTTTATTTACAACATTACAAAATCAAATTGCAGCAAAAGGTTTAATTGTTCAGCCTTCTTGTAGCTTATTGCATACTCCAATTGATAAAACAGAAGAAGCACACTTATCAACTGAATTATTTGATGCACTTGCATTTGCTAATCAAAAATTAGAAGAACTAGTCCTTATCCATTCTGCTCTTACTAAAGGTGTAGAAAGTATCAGTAGCGAGCTGACAACATATCGTAACGCACATAATGCCATCCGCTCATCAGCTGCACGTAATCGTGAAGATGTAAAACTTGCAAGTACATCACTTAAAGAAGATGATTTCTCACGTCCTCTTCCATTTGAAAAACGATATGAACTACAGCAAGTGGCTTTACAATTACCGTTGTTACCAACAACAACTATCGGTAGCTTCCCGCAAACATCCGAAGTTCGTCAAACTCGTAAACAGTGGCGTAACGGTGATATTACAAATGAACAATATAATCAGTTCATTGAAAAGGAAACTTCGAAGTGGATTCGTTACCAAGAAGATATTGGTCTTGATGTACTAGTGCATGGTGAATTTGAAAGAACTGACATGGTCGAATATTTTGGTGAGCGCCTTGCTGGTTTCTCATTCACTAAAAACGGTTGGGTACAATCATACGGTTCCCGCTGCGTAAAACCACCTGTTATTTATGGTGATGTAGCCTTTATTAACGGAATGACTATTAAGGAAACTGTTTATGCACAAAGCTTAACAGAGAAAGTTGTAAAAGGAATGTTAACTGGACCTGTCACTATTTTAAATTGGTCATTCGTTCGAAATGATATTTCACGAAAAGAAGTTTCATATCAAATTGCACTAGCACTTCGTCATGAAATTGAATTACTTGAATCTTCTGGAATAAGAGTAATCCAAGTCGATGAGCCCGCACTTCGTGAAGGTATGCCGTTAAAAGAGAAAGATTGGGATGCATACATTACATGGGCAGTTCAATCATTCCTTTTAGCAACATCTTCTGTAGCAAACGAAACACAAATTCACACCCATATGTGTTACAGTAACTTCGAAGATATTGTAGATGCAATTCGTGCGTTAGATGCAGATGTTATTTCTATCGAAACATCAAGAAGTCATGGAGAATTTATTGATACATTAAAACATACAACATATGAAAAAGGAATTGGTCTAGGTGTATATGACATTCATAGTCCACGTGTCCCAAGTAAAGATGAGATGTTTGCAATCGTAGAACAATCTTTACAAGTATGTGATCCTAAATATTTCTGGATTAATCCAGACTGTGGTTTAAAAACTAGAAGAACGGAAGAAGTCATTCCGGCTTTAGAACACATGGTGCAAGCAGCAAAAGATGCTCGTTCCCTTTTAAAAACAAACGCATAACAAAAATGGGTTATCCTCCAAAAGGATAACCCATTTTTTATTCTTTACTTTCAAAAAAGAATTCATATTGTATTTTATATAATTCATCATCCGTTGGCTCTTCAAGAGGAATTGCCTGTAATACAACGGTATACTCACCATTTGGAATAGGGATCTGAAATCTATTTGAAAGAATACTCGTTACAACGATACATTCATTTTCAACTGTAAAAGGAACCGCAACCGTTCTAAGCACTTCTTCTTTCTCAATATGTTTTCCACAAGTCACTTTTACTTCACAAGTATAATCAGAGAGTGCTTCAAAAATAACAGTTCCATCCGCCTTAGCATAACCTCTTTCAAAATCTTCATCTGTCCAATCTACGTAAGGCTGTTCACCATCATAGTTCATCAACATTAATTGTGAATAAGAAATTGTTAACTCCATAGTTCCCTTCTCCTTCATTATGAAATGTGCAACTACTATTTCACTTCAAATTTCACACGCGTACCATCTGGATATTTGTCTAGCTTATTCCCTACCCAAGAACCTGCACCGCGGTTATCTGCTGGACTTATATATTCAATATGAGCTCCTTTTCCGCCTTCCTTACACATCGCCATCGGCCATTCATCGCGATCATAACCTTTCTTCGTCGGATATGGCGCTAACGATAATTTCCTTCTATCCGCTGCACCATTACGATCAATTGTACACATTTCTGAATGCCCTTCTTTTATAGCATCCGCTATATGTTTCCCGGTCTCTGGATATCGTTCTTTCGGGAACTCTAAAATTTGATCATACGTAGTTGTTTTTTTAGTACTTGTCTCCTCTGGCACAAGTACTTCATATACCGCTACCAAAAGAGAAAGAATTGCAATAATTGAAATGATAATACCTTTTAATTGCTTCATGTGTACCTCCGTGTTCCTACCAATTTCTTTTCCTCAGCTATTATAACAAACTTCTTCTATGTATGTTTTCAGACATTATTTTAGCTCTTCCTCTCCATTCCGCCAAAAACATTCATTTTTCCCCATCTTTTCACTAATGCTGTAGAAAACTAATAACCTTCCGACATTCTTTTTCAAAGGAAGTCCTCATAAAAGATTGAAATGATATATACGATACTTTTTGGGGAGGAACTATCATGGAAGCTATTTATAAAACGAAAGATGTTACAAATAAAACAGGTATCCCAAAACATATAGTCCGAAAATATAGCCAACTCTTAGAGGAACACGGTTATATCATTTCAAAAACAGCTGATGCTCGTATTTATAAATTGGATGATTTAAAACTATTGAAATCTATACATGAAAGAGCTGCTACATTACAAGAAGATATTTCAGAAACAATACCTATTATTTTAAAAGAGAAAGAGGCCCCACCTGTACCTGTTATTCAAGATAAGCAAGAAATACAACCAAAAGAAAAAGAAGATGGGCGTAACTTTGAGGAGTTCATGTTAAAACTTGAAATGCTTGCTCAATTAAATGAAGCAATTATTCATCAAAACTCTACTCTCATTACACAAAATCGTTTAAAAGACGAGAAATTAGATGAACTTATGCAACAAGTTTATGTAAAGGAAGGATCTCAAGAAAAAATGTTACAAGATCTAGTTGATCACGCCGCTCAAACAGATGCACTCCAGAAAGAAAAGATGGACTTATTAATGAATCATATGTATAAGCGAGAATCTAAACAAGAAGAAAAAATGAATAAACTTGTCCATCAAATTTACAATAAAGACAGCAGCCGTGATGCACAACTCATGCAAGTTATTCGCGAAATTCAAGAAACAAAAAGATTGGTCGCCGCCTCAAAAGAGCAAAGCTTCTTTCAATCATTTAGAAGTTTATTCATTCGAACAAAACAAGAAAAAACAAATGAATAAACTTCTGTATATTTTCTAATGCACAATAAAATAAAAAGTTACCTTCTACCGGTAACTTTTATTCCTTATATCGTACAGCTGGCAATATAATAATAGCTTCAGTTCCTTTTCCACTTTCACTTTTATATTCCAATGTACCATTATGCGCTTGTAAAATACTAAATGTTACCATAAGACCTAATCCTGTTCCTTTTTCTTTTAAAGAATAATACGGTTGTCCAAGCCTTGTTAACTGTTCTTTTGTCATTCCAACGCCACTATCTTTAACTCTTATTACAATCGTTTCATCTTTTTGAATAGCCGTTACTTTTAAATACCCTTTGTTTCCTTGAATTGCTTCAATACCATTTTTAACAACATTCATAATAGCTTGCTTCAATTTCGTTTTATCACCGATAGTATAAAGGCTCTCAGAAATCTCAACTTGCAAATAAACGCCCTGCATTGCTGCAAATGATGACATAAGCGTTGTCATTTCAATTAATTGTGCTGATAAACAAATATGTTCTTTTTTTTCAATTTGTGGCCTTGCTAAATTTAAATAATCTGAAATAATCTGTTCAGCACGATCCAGTTCAGCTAATACGAGACGCATATAATCTTTGTTTTTTACGTCTTCCGTACTCTCTAGCAATTGAATAAACCCACGTACCACAGTGAGCGGATTTCGAACTTCATGTGCAACACTTGCAGCTAACTCACTTACAATATTAAGTTTTTCTGATTTTTGCATTTCTGTACGCAATAATGCATTTTCGTTTAAATACTCAGTCAAATACACTTGAAACACCATTGTCATAACCATAATAAGTGATGCAAATATATACCCACTATATAGATTAGATATGTACGGTGTAAAACCTGTTTCTAAAAGGACATTCAACATCCCAAATACTAATGAAACAAGAACATAAAATGATGCAATCATAAAAGCTAATATTAGCTTCTTATCTCTTGAAAAAAGAGACCATTTCTTTGACAAAAACAATGGAATTATTGAAAGAAATATAACTTCTACGACAGGCAACCAACTGAGTCCCTTAACAATCCATTCATATGCAACAAAAATAATGGCAGGGATGAGCCCAACAATCCCCCCATATAAAAAACCACTAACAATTGGGATTGGATGAAAATTGTATCCACAAACGGTACCAAAACAAATAGAGTATGTCATGGAGAGAACGAGTGTAACGCTAGATAAAAACATAATAAAGTAGCGATTAGGCTTCGGAAGCATTTCTTGATAACGATTTAAACGAATCGCTTCATATAAAAATAGTGGTAAAATAATGATGGCAATTTGGATCATTAAATCACGAATCAGCTCCATAGCCTCTCATCCCCTATATGTATTTTGATATGATTATATCATTTTATAAGTTGATTTGTTTTAAAATTTTGATTTTTCTTAACATATTTGTTAATTATTTGTTAACAACTAATAATAAATGTTACAGATTTCCGAAATGATTGTAAACCCTGTACCAAATTTCCTTCATGCAGTATACAATGAATACGGATTACAAAGAAATTAAAAAACACTTCACTAGACGGACAACTATCGCAAAATACAGCATATAATCCATACTATCTATGTTTACAAATAAGTGATCATTACTTTAGTAGGAGGAAGATAAAAATGGCGGGTACTACGCTTGTTTTAAAAGAAGAAAATTTGGTTGTGCTAGAAAACGTTGAAAAATCAGTATACGAAGAACTGCAACATAAAGCAGGGGAAGATAACTGTACATGTGCTGTAAATGAATCCGTTGTCCATCTCGGCAAAGTATCTTCCGTACTTTGGAACGAAGATGAAATAGATTGGGAATACGGTTATTAAAAAGTCGCTTTCAGCGGCTTTTTTCTTTTCTCTCTTTCTAAATGACATATGCAAAGCGGAATCATAGAAAATATGTTAAAATGGACTTAATTTTCAAACGGAAGAAAGGGAGATACAATGGAACAATTCATTAATCCTAGAGTGAAGGACATCCAAATTTCTGGAATTCGTCAATTCTCTAACATGATTCAAAACTATGATAATCTTATCTCTTTAACAATTGGACAACCCGATTTCCCTACACCTTCTCTCGTAAAAGAAGCGGCAAAACGGGCTATTACAGAAAATTATACAAGCTATACACATAACGCCGGTTTACTAGAATTACGTAAGGCAGCTTGTAACTTTGTAAAAGATAACTACGATTTACATTATTCACCTGAAAACGAAACCATCGTTACAATCGGTGCCAGTGAAGCAATTGATGTTGCATTCCGAACTATTTTAGAACCAGGAACGGAAGTAATTTTACCTGCTCCTATTTATCCTGGTTACGAGCCGATTATTCGACTATGTGGTGCAACTCCTATTTTTATAGATGTTCGTGAAACTGGATTTCGTTTAACAGCTGAAGCATTGCAACATGCAATTACAGAACGAACAAGATGCGTCGTTTTACCGTATCCTTCTAATCCAACTGGCGTTACCTTATCAAAAGAAGAATTAGAAGATATTGTATCTGTCTTAAAAGATAAAAATATTTTCGTTCTTTCTGATGAAATTTATAGTGAACTTGTATATGAAGAAAAACACACATCTATCGCTCATTTCCCAGAAATGCGTGATAAGACGATTGTCATTAACGGCTTATCAAAATCACATTCTATGACCGGCTGGCGTATCGGACTTTTATTCGCTCCAGAATATTTAGCAAAACACATATTAAAAGTTCATCAATACAATGTTACATGTGCTACTTCAATCGCTCAATATGCTGCAATCGAAGCTTTAACAGCTGCTAAAGATGCCCCGAAGATGATGCGCTATCAATACAAAAAACGCCGTGATTACGTATATAATAGACTCATTCAAATGGGTTTAACGGTCGAGAAACCAACAGGCGCATTTTATTTATTCCCATATGTTGGACATTTAACATCTTCATCATTTGATTTTGCACTTGATCTTGTAAAAGAAGCCGGGCTAGCCGTTGTTCCTGGAACAGCATTTTCGGAATACGGTGAAGGCTACCTTCGCCTTTCCTATGCTTATAGCATCGAAACTTTAAAAGAAGGCTGTGACCGTTTAGAAGCTTTTCTAAAGCAAAAAGCTAAGAGTTAAACTCTTAGCTTTTTTTATGCATAATGATCACAAGTTTGACGCTTCAGTAATTTATGTGGAATAATAATACACTTTGCAGTTGACTCAGCATTCTCTACTTTATCAACTAAAGCTTTTGCTGCTTCATATCCTAGCTGATATATATTCACATCAACTGTCGAAAGCGGAGGACTCGCAATTTCTGATAATAAAGCATTATTAAAGCTTACAATAGAAACATCCTTCGGTACAACGAATCCTTTTTTAGAAAGTGCGCTTAGTACACCAAGTCCAATTAAATCATCCGTTGCCATAATTGCCGTCGGTGGTTGCTTCAGTCCCATTAACTCCTCAACGGCTTGTTGACCACTTTCCCTTGAAAAATCAAAGTGTAAAATATACTCTTTCGGTAATACAATGTCTGCTAGTTTTAAAGCATCACTCATACCGGCTAAACGATCTCTCGTTACAAGTAAATCTGATCCACCACCAATGAACGCGATCTGTTTATGGCCTAGTGAAATTAAATATTCCGCCACTTCTCTTGCAGCTGTATAATTGTCATTATCTACATATGTAATTTCATCTTTTCGATCATATGGTTTTCCAATTAAAACAAACGGGAAGTTTTGGTCATGCAAGTATTCAATAATCCGATCGTTCTCTCTTGAATATAAAAGAATAATACCACCGATTTGACGCCCTTGTACCATTTTTACAACTCCATTAAAAATTTCATCTTCCGTTTCACCAGTCGACATATAAAGCGCATACCCTTCCACATGTGCAAATGAACTAATTCCTCTTATAACTTCTGGGAAAAACGGATTTTGAAAAGCTTTACTTGCAGAACTCGGCATAACAAGACCAAGTGTCTTCGTCGTTTGGTTCGCAAGGTTTCTTGCATTTAAATTTGGATGATACCCTAATTCACTCATTACTTTTCGAACACGGCGCTTTGTCTTTTCACTTATACTTGGATTATCAGCAATTACACGAGAAACAGTTGATGGTGCTACGTTCGCTTTCTTCGCCACATCTTTAATTGTAACTGTCATAAAAATCCCCTCCTTTCACTTCTCTGCCATTTTCATATATTTTATCCCGCATTAACGAGCAGTAAGACCCCCACCTCAAAATTCAGCGAAAACAAAGAAGTTAGGTGGGGATCAACTGCCCGTAAAAGCCCGATTGGTTCAACTAATAATCAGTGGGGGATGAACAAAACCCCCACTGATTAAAGTTTCACTTTATCTTGCACCCGTTGCAAGTCATAGGAGAAGTCATAAACTTTCATTTATTTATTCTATCTTGCAAAACTTATCATATTCTCCCTCTCCATGTATTGTAAGGGATATAGCTCTTTTTTCCTATACTATAATATACTATTTATTTCACTTCTTTTCATATGCGATGTCAAATCTCTTTTCATCTCCCTATAAAATTTTTTATAGGGAGATGAAAAGAAAAATGGGACGTAATGTCCCATTTTTCATCCTTTCGTACCTCCAGCTGTTAAACCAGAAATAAAGTATTTTTGTAGTGATAGGAATAAAATTGAAATTGGGATTGCAATTAAAACTGAACCGGCTGCAAACGTTGTAAATTCATTACCAAATTTCTTCGCTACCATTTCATATAACCCAACTGCTAACGTATAATTTTCTGGTGTTCGCAAAATAATACTCGCTAAAATGAAATCTGTAAATGGACCGATGAAAGTGAATAACGCTACAACTGCTACAATCGGCTTTGCAAGTGGCATAATGATTTGCCAAAAAATACGGAAATGTCCTGCTCCATCCATACGAGCTGACTCATCCAATTCTTTCGGAATCGTATCAAAATACCCTTTCATAAGCCATGTATTCATTGGGATTGCCCCGCCTACATAAATTAAAATTAATGCAAGGTGCGTATCAATTAATCCTGTTAACTGCGCTAATACGTATAGAGCGATTAACGCTGCAAAGTTTGGAATCATTTGCAGAATTAAAAATGTTAATAAACCATTTTTTCTTCCAACAAAACGGTATCTCGAAAATGCATACGCAGTAAAACTAATTGCTAACACTGAGAAAATCATCGTTAAAACACTTACTTTTAATGTGTTTTTATACCATAGTAAATAATTACTATTCTCTAAATCTAATAACTTACGATAATGATCTAACGTTGCATTTTGCGGAATAATACTTGATCCAGATAAACTATCACCCGGATTAAACGATGAGCCAATAATCCATAATAATGGATAGAAAATGATGGCACACATTACGAAAATAACGAGATAACTTAATGAGAGACGTAACATCTTTTGTCTTTTAATATTCATTTACATCATATCCTCTTCTTGGAATGATTTTGTTCTCTTAAATTGCCATAACGCAACTGTAATAACGATTAACGATAAGATCATTGTAAGAGCTGCTGCTTTCCCGTACTGCGCCGAAGTCATCGTTAACTTATAGATCCATGAAATTAAAATATCTGTTCCACCTGCGTCTTGTCCAGCTACAGCAGGACCTCCGCCGTTAAATAGATAGATAATACTAAAGTTATTAAAGTTAAACGTATATTGCGTAATTAATATTGGTGCTGTTGCATATAAGACAAGTGGCAATGTAATTTTACGAAACTGTTGCCAAGCTGTAGCTCCATCTACTGTAGCAGCTTCATATAATTCTCCTGGAATCGATTGCAATATACCTGTAGTCATTGCAAAGACGAACGGGAATCCAAGCCACGTTTGAATCATAATTAAAGCAATCTTCGCCCAAAATGGATCTGTCATCCAAGCAATCTTTTCAATTCCGAATAAAGCTAATACTTGATTGTTAATCGCTCCAAATGTTTCATTAAACATACCAGAGAAAACAAGAATAGATACGAATGCTGGGACCGCCCACGGTAAAATGAAGATTGTTCGAATAATTGCCTTCCCTTTAATACCAGGCTGATTTACGATAATCGCTAAGAAAATACCAAGCGCAACCTGTAATGTCGTTGCAACGAATGTCCAAATAACAGTCCAAGAAAATACACTTAAAAACGTCTCTCTCCACATCGGTAATGTAAAGATATCAATAAAGTTTTTAAACCCTACCCAATCTACTAATTTAGCTGGAGGAGAATGATATAAATCATAGTTCGTAAATCCAATTAAAATTACGAAGATGATTGGAAATACAACTACAAAGATAAGTAATAGAAAACCTGGTGAAACCATTAAATATGGAAACCCTTGATCTAGTAAATTACGGTATTGTTCTTTTACAGAGTTTAACGGTGTTCCTATATCACGTTTTTTCCCGTTTTGATATGCATCATATAAATTAAATCCATATATTCCGAGTCCAAACCCGATGACGATGAGTGCCAAAATTCCTTCTACTAATAGAAAGACAGAATGGTCACGTGGAACTTCTGTACCAAGCGTTACAATTCCCCATAATCCCATATTTAATAAATCAGCAAAGGCTACAATAAATGAACCTGTTAATACTAGAAAAATAAGACCTTTTACAAATTGTTTATTATACATTTGGCCCACGCCTGGAATGATTGATAACATGGTTGCCATTTTCCTATGTTTTGAACCGTTTAAATCTTTCGCTGGCTCCATAGATGTTTGCATGTTCCTTCCCCCTTTTTTCTTCCTACTTGGAAGGGAGAGAATTCGTGCCTCTTATATTCGAGGCACGAATTTCACCTTATTTTTTATTGCTGTGGTTTGCCTCTATATTCCCTTTAATTTGCTTCACTGCATTATCAAGTGCTGCTTTTGGTGCTTCTTTATCTGTAACAACTAACTGAAGAGCGTCTCCAGCTGGTTTCCACACTTCTTGCATTTCCGGAATATTCGGCATTGGAACTCCATTTTCTGATTGAGTTGCAACTGCTTTTGCAGCTTCATTATCTTTAATAATTGGATCTTCCATTACTGATTTTACTGGAGGAATTTCTTTTGTTTTCTCAAATCGAATTTTCGCATTTTCTTCATTAGTTACCCACTCAGTGAATTTTGTAGCTAAATCATTTTGTTTAGAGAAGCTTGTTACATGCCATCCTTTTACCCCAACAAATGTTTTCATCGGTTGACCATTTGGTAATTTCGGCATTGGAGCAACACCATAATCAATTCCGTTCTTTTCCATCGCTTGGAACGCCCACGGTCCGTTCATAATAGACGCTGCTTTTCCTTCATTGAATAATCCGTCCGCAGCAGGGCCACCAGATTCACCAATAATACCTTTTGGGAATAACTTTTCTTTGTACCATTTTTGAAGATATTCAGCACCTTGTACTGCTCCACTATTATTTAATCCAACATCGCCTGCATTTGGCTTTCCGTCTTTCTCACCAAATACATATCCGCCCATACCTGCCATAAACGCGTTAGCAAAGTAGAAGTTATCTCCTAATGTTAAAAATCCGTACTTGCCATCCTTCGTAAAGTCTTTTGAGAAGTTAAACAGCTCATCCATCGTTTCTGGTGCTTTTTGCATTAATTTTTTATTGTAAATAAAAACTGGTGTTTCAATTGCTTTTGGTAAACCATATAATTTTCCGTTATATGTCTGTGCTTCTATTGATAAGTCAGTAAATTTACTCTTCACAGCATCATCTGCTTTTACTTCAGAAAGTAAGCCTTCTGTTACTGCATTTCCAATTTGATCGTGTGGCAATGTTACAACATCCGGCCCCGTCCCCGCAGGTCCATCAAGACGTAACTTCTTCACTTGATCCGTCATTTGCATTTCAACAACTTTAACTTTTACTTTATATTTTTCTTCAAAGCTTTTCACGGCTGGTTCTAAACCAACACCTTTTTTATCATCTTCCCAAACGAGAAGATCATAATCTTTCTTCTCTTTACTTGCTTCCTTTTTCCCTGAATCTTTCGGTCCACATGCAGATAACATACCGATGGACAATGCTGAAATTGTTAATAGTGATAATGCTTTCTTCATCCCAAAAAACCTCCCTAAATTCTCTATGTACCTCAGAAATTGAAAACGTTTGCATTGAATAGTTTAATAGAAGCGCAAACAATATCTCAATCTATGAAAACGTTTGCGCTATTTGTCTATCATTATACATTCTTTTATTCATTTTGCAAATATTAATTTTCAAAATAATCTCCTCATACTCTTTATCCATTGACTTTACATAAAATGAATACTACTCTTATAAGCAATATTAAAGTTATGTGAAAGGAAATCGTTTGCAACATAATCTTTATTATTTCGTTTTAGGTAACAATATGTATAGAGATATTAAAGGGGGATTTTCTATATGCTTAAAGAAGCAATCTATCATAGGCCAAAAGATAATTATGCATACGCTTACGACGAAAAAACAATTCACATCCGAATACACACAAAAAGAGATGATGTTCACAGCGCCGCCCTCATCTACGGTGATCCATACGAATGGCAAGATGGGAAATGGATTACAGCGAGTACACCGATGAAAAAAACCGGATCTACTGAGTTATTTGATTATTGGTCGGTTTCAATCGAACCAAAATTTAAACGCTTACGATATGGATTCGAATTAAAAAACGACGTAGACACTCTTATTTATACAGAAAGAGGATTTTTTTCTAACATTCCAAATGACGATGTCGGTAACTTTTTCTGCTTTCCATTCATTCATGCAAAAGACGTTTTCAGGGCACCATCTTGGATTAAAGACACAGTATGGTATCAAATCTTCCCGGAACGATTCGCTAACGGGGATAGCGCATTAAATCCGGCAAACACCCTTCCTTGGGGAAGTGCAGAGCCAACTGCTACTAATTTTTTCGGGGGTGATTTCGCTGGCATTCTTCAAAATCTTGATTACCTTGTGAAGCTTGGAATCTCTGGGATTTATTTCACTCCTATTTTTAAAGCTCACTCGAATCATAAATACGACACAATTGATTACATGGAAATCGATCCACAATTTGGGACGAAAGAAACTTTTAAAGAACTCGTTGAAGCATGTCATAAACGTGGTATAAAAATAATGCTCGACGCTGTTTTTAATCATAGCGGATACTTCTTCGATAAATTTCAAGACGTGCTGAACCATGGTGAGAATTCCGCCTATAAGGATTGGTTCCATATTCATGAATTTCCAATTATAACTGAGCCGCTTCCTAATTATGATACTTTCGCATTTACACCATATATGCCTAAATTAAATACTGCTCATCCAGATGTAAAAGAATATTTACTTGAAGTAGGTCGTTATTGGGTAAGAGAGTTCCATATAGACGGTTGGCGCCTTGATGTCGCAAATGAAGTCGATCACAGCTTTTGGAGAGCATTCCGTAGTGAAATAAAAGCATTAAATCCTGAAGTATATATTCTAGGAGAAATCTGGCATGATGCACTCCCGTGGCTACAAGGGGATCAATTTGATGCTGTAATGAGCTATCCTGTGACAAACGCCCTACTTTCTTACTTTGCTAACGAGTCCATTCATGCGAATGAATTCATGAAACAAATTACGGATTCTTTACATTCCTACTCTATGAATGTAAATGAAGCGGCATTTCATTTATTAGACAGTCATGACACACCTAGAATTTTAGCAACATGTAATGGGGATACAAATAAGTTAAAGTTACTCTATGTATTTCATCTTTCTTTCATCGGCTCTCCTTGTATTTATTACGGAGATGAAATTGGTATAGACGGCGGTATGGATCCAGCTTGTCGCAAATGTATGATTTGGGATACGAAAGAACAAGATCATCTATTATTTACACATGTACAAACATTAATTTCATTACGAAAGCAATATAAAGCATTTGGAGGACATGGTACTTTCCAATTCATCGAAGCAAATGATGAACATAATTATATTTCTTATACGAAAACATTTAAAGATGAAACTATCTTTTTCGTTTTAAATCCGACTGATAGTGAAGTTACTGCTTCACTCCCTCTCCATGTTACTGGAAAGAAAATCATTAACATTTATACAAACGAAGAATTTTCAGCGGAAGCAAGTGTATTACAAGTTACACTTCCACCGTACGGATTCTCTATTTTAAAATGGTAATAGAAAAATCCTTATGCCAGGGTGGCATAAGGATTTTTCTTATTTCAATTTAAATACCATTGCTTCATATGGTCGTAATATAATATTTTCTATCGATACATTTTCTACGTCATAATTGTGTATTAATAACTCTAATTCGTTATAAATAATGTCCTCAGGTAATTCGAATACACATTCATCCGCAGTGAAGTTTGCAATCACCAGAAGCTTTTCTTCTCCATATGTTCTTACATAAGCAAAAATAGAAGGATTATTTTCTAGTATTAAATCGTATGATCCATACACAATAATCTCATTATTTTTACGTAACTCAATTAATTTTTTATAGTAATAAAAAATTGAGTTTTCATCTTGGATTGCATGCTCCACATTAATCTCTTTGTAATTAGGGTTTACCGCAATCCATGGCTCACCTGTTGTAAATCCAGCGTGATTCTTATCGTCCCACTGCATTGGCGTTCTAGCGTTATCTCGGCCTTTTATATAAATAGATTCCATTACTTTTTCTTTCTCTTCGCCACGGTCTACCACTTTTTCTTTATACATATTTAACGTTTCAATATCTCGATATTCATCAATTGATTGGAATCGAACGTTCGTCATTCCGATTTCTTCTCCTTGATAAATATACGGTGTTCCTTTCATCATATGAAGCACCGTCGCTAACATTTTCGCAGATTCAGTACGGTATATTCCATCATCACCAAAACGAGATACAACGCGAGGCTGATCATGGTTATTCCAATAAAGGCTATTCCATCCTGTATGCTCTAATGCTTTTTGCCACTTTGTTAAATTCTCTTTTAAAGTAAGAAGTGAACATGGTTTTACATCCCATTTCCCGCCTTCTCCTGAATCTAAATCCATATGTTCAAATTGGAATACCATTTGTAGTTCTTTTCTAGCATCACCTGTATATAATTTAGCCTCTTCAGTCGTTACACCTGGCATTTCCCCAACCGTCATAATGTCATAATGAGACAATACTTCTTCATTCATTTCATGCAAATATTTGTGAATGTTCGGACCGTTCATAAAATGTTTATGCCCTGAAACATATCCTTCTTCATCCGTTTCAACAGCTGGTAAGCCTTCTTCTTTAGAAATAAAATTAATAACATCCATACGGAATCCATCAATTCCTTTTTCTAACCAAAACTTCATCATGCCATAAACATCTTGTCTTACCTTTGCATTATCCCAGTTTAAATCTGGTTGTTTTTTAGAAAACAGATGTAGATAATATTCGTCTGTCATTTCATCATATTGCCATGCAGAGCCACTAAACGCTGCTCCCCAGTTATTCGGCTCTTTCCCTTCATTTCCAGGACGCCACATATAATAGTCTCTATATTTATTATCTTTCGATTTACGTGATTCAATAAACCAATTATGTTCATCTGAAGTATGATTAACAACTAAGTCCATCATAAGTTTCATATTACGTTTATGCATTTCATGTAATAGTTCATCCCAGTCTTCCATTGTTCCGAACTCATTCATAATTTTACAATAATCACTTATATCATAACCATTATCATCATTTGGAGATTCATAGACTGGTGATAACCAAATTACATCAATACCCAATTCTTTTAAGTAATCTAGCTTTGAAAGAATGCCACGAAGATCCCCTATGCCATCACCGTTACTATCCATAAAACTACGAGGATAAATTTGATATACTACACTTTCTTTCCACCATTGTTTTTCCATTATGCTACCCCATTTCATCTATACTATAATTTTTTCTTTTTTAAGGCGCAAACGTTTTCATTAATGAATGATAACAGATTCTATCTTAATTTAAAATAGCGCTTACAATATTTATTCTTCTTTTTCTAAGAAAACTAGCGAAACTTACTACATTTTCTTGCGGAAATGAAAACGTTTTATTTTTTTCTAGTGTTTTTATTTCTTTTTTGAACCTATTCGTTTATAATGAACTCAAAGAAAACGTTTGCATAAATTTCTAGGGGGAAATATCATGGCAGAACTTAAATTAGAAAATATTTATAAAATATATGATAATAACGTAACAGCCGTAACAGATTTTAACTTACACATTCAAGATAAAGAATTTATCGTATTCGTCGGTCCTTCTGGATGTGGAAAATCTACCACATTACGAATGGTAGCTGGCCTTGAAGATATTTCAAAAGGAGAATTTTCAATTGATGGTAAGCTAATGAACGATGTTCCTCCAAAAGATCGAGATATCGCAATGGTCTTCCAAAACTATGCTCTTTATCCGCATATGAGTGTGTATGATAATATGGCATTCGGATTAAAACTTCGAAAAATACCGAAAGATGAAATCGATCGTCGCGTGAACGACGCAGCGAAAATTTTAGGGCTTGAACAATACTTAACTAGAAAACCAAAAGCGTTATCAGGTGGACAACGACAACGTGTTGCATTAGGAAGAGCAATTGTTCGAGACGCAAAAGTTTTCTTAATGGATGAACCATTGTCAAACTTAGATGCAAAACTACGTGTTGCAATGAGATCCGAAATTTCTAAATTACACCACCGCCTTGGCACAACGACAATTTATGTAACGCATGATCAAACCGAAGCAATGACAATGGCTTCACGTCTTGTTGTTATGAAAGATGGAAAAATCCAACAAATCGGAACTCCAAAAGAAGTATATGAAACACCTGAAAATATTTTCGTTGGTGGTTTTATCGGTTCACCCGCAATGAATTTCTTCCGCGGAAAATTAACTGAAACCGATTTCGTAATAGACAGTTCACTAAAGTTTAAAGTATCTGAAGGGAAAATGAAGTTATTACGCGAACAAGGCTATGTAAATAAAGAAATTGTTTTAGGTATTCGTCCAGAAGATATTCATGATGAACTATTATTTTTAGAAGCTTCACAATCTACTACTTTCACAACAAAAATTGAAGTTGCAGAGTTGTTAGGGGCTGAATCTATTTTATATATGAAACTTGGAAATCAAGATTTTGCGGCACGTGTTGATGCAAGACATACTTTTTCACCTGGAGATCAAATTAAACTTGCATTTGATTTAAATAAAGCGCATTTCTTTGACAGTCAAACAGAACAACGTATTCGTTAAAAAATAAAGTTCTATTATAAAACATACAAAAAAACCGTCCACATACATTGAGGGCGGTTTTCATTATTATACTAGGGCGTCTACTGTATGAAATGATTGTCCTTTCGTGCTAATAATACCGAAAATCGGTAAGTCACTAAGCACCACTTCTTCTTGCTGTTTCATAAAAGATGACGTTAATTGTTTTATCTCTATCCAAACGTCATTAATACAAAGTACATTGGAATCGTTCTCTTGTTGGCGAGAAAAAATAGAATCTATTTTATATAAACCAGCATTTTGAAAAAGCATATCAATGCGACTGAATGCATTCAAAGTAATACTGATAACGCGTTGCCAATCTCCTTGTTTTCCCATATCATAGGATACAAAAAGTGCCTCTCCGCCTAGATTCGTAATTTCTTCCACTGTTGCTTGTCCACTTTCTTGATCAATGTCCGTCACAATTACTTTTGCGCCTTGCTTAGCCAACAAAAGAGCTGTACTACGTCCAATACCGATGCCACCACCAGTTACAATGGCAACCTTTCCTGCAAGCTTCATTTTCATTACCCCTTCTATATGTCTTACCGTCATTCAGTATACTCCTTTATTAGATTAGTCCGCAAGCAGGAAAAGTTAACCTTACAAATTGTAAACGATTACTTTTTTGTTTCTTTTTTCTTACTATTATATTGATCAAAGGTTAAACCGATAAAAATAAGAATCCCCCAAAATATTAAGCTACCTCCGGTCATTCCAAATCCCCCTTTGTAATATAACAATATTATTTATATTCATTATACCATTAACTTAATTTTCAATCTATTTAAAAGGAAAATAGGATGTTTGAATTAGCTATCGCTTCTTTAAACATCCTTCAGTAACATGGCGAGTACTATATAGGAGATATCCAGCCCATATAAATTTCATTATATCAATTACATTTATCAAATTTCTAAAAAAATAAGACTTTTTATATGCAAACAATAAAAAGTCTTATTTCACTATTATAACGTATAATCTAAATGTTTTTTATACCAGACTCATCACTTTCGTCTTTGCAATTAAATCATGGAAACCACAATTATCTTTGCGGAATAACATCATATATACGTTACATATTAATGGAATTCCAAGTAACAATATGTTTGGTAATAACAATACAAAAAATCGTATTATTAATGTTTGTAACGTTAGTTTTTCACTTGTTAATGAAATTACTTTTGTTCTTGTTACCTTTTTACCTACTGTAGAACCGTTCCAAATAAATGGTAACAAAATAAAATATATAGCCATTAGCATGAAAGCTACCGTAAGGTCATATCTATAGTCACCAAAACTTATATTAAAACGATTGAAAATAGCACTATAGTTTCCAGTGATAACAGCTACTATCGCACCGTACATAACCGAGATTAAAAACATGTCAATAAGGGAAGCACCTATGCGATTCATTACAAGCGCTGGACGATGCATCTTTAACTTCATTCTATGTCGACTCCTTCATATCCTTCTTTACCCGTTTCATCGTACCACTTCTAAAAAACATTGTAAACTAGCGTTTCTCTTACTTTTCTTGTACAATGTGTTACAACAGCACTATAAAGGAGGTTCCCATATTGAAAAGATGGATAATCCTATTTGCCGCACTCTTATTAACAGGTTGTACAGGCAATACAAACCATTTAACCTATACCATTAACGACGAATATGAACTCATACATACTTCTGGAGATGCATTTGAACTTTTCCCCTCGCAAGATGCTGTATATGCTACACAATACATCCCAGCAAAAATCACAGAAATTGCTTGGGACGATAAATACATTATCACAAAACAAATTGTGGAAAAATCAGATCCAAATAATCCCGATGCAGCAATTACAAATAAAAAAAATGAACATTATTGGATTATCGATGTAAAGCATAATAAACGATTCGGTCCTTATAATGAAAAACAATTTAACGAACAAAAAGATGCATTTAAAATTACAGTACCTTTTCAAAGTGTAGATTCATATGTGAAAGAGCTAAAAAAACAGTCAGCATAAATTTTTATGCTGACTGTTTTCGTTTACATACACACCTTACTTGGAAAGTGAGATATTGAAAGTTTGTGGCTCTTGAACAGCTTCATGAGTATCTCCTGCCGCTAAATCATCTGTTGTAAACTTAATATCCTTTACCTTCTCTTTTCCATCATCAAGTATTAAACCGATAATTCCGGCTCGTGTCTCACCAGGCTTATAATCTTCCCTTGATACACTCTTTGTCCCCACCAGTGTGTCTTCTTCATATAAAAAGTTTTGAGTCCCTACATTAAAGTGTTGTTTATCATTAATAATAACATCATTCATAGAGAAGAATTGCATGTTCTTATTTCCACTATTTTCTACCTTATATGTAATTTCGACATACCGAATCGTTTCGCTAATCTCTGTTCCACTTAACGATGCATATAATTCAGCATCTTCTTGACTCACTTTATCTCCCAATCTACGCTTTACTTCTTCAGGAGTTAATGCCGTATACACTTTCAATGTATTTTTTGCATCTTTGCTCATTTGTGATAATGAGATAACTTTAACGTCTTGTACATGAATTTTCATTGGGGCTACTTCAAATGTTTGATTCACAGAATGAATCTGTTCTAATTCAAATGTCCCCCATCCTTTTTCTTTCACTTTTTGCCCTACTTTTTTAAGCTCATGCCCACCATACTCTTTTGTTTCTGGAATAGATTCTTTCTTTTTAGGTTCTGCCTTCTTTTCTTCTTGATGGAAGCAACCACTTAACATAAGAAGAAAACTACATAAAACAAAAATACTTTTCCATGCTTTCATCATTTAATTTCTCCTAACACTATCATTCATTAATATAAAGTGAAACTTTAATCAGTGGGGGTTTTGTCCATCCCCACTGATTATCAGCCTTCACCAATCGGGCTTTTACGGGCAGTTGATCTCCCACCTAACTTCTTCGCTCCAACCGAATTTTGAGGTGGGAGTCTTACTTGCCCAGAAATAGCGGGTAAATTAGTCCCTTGCTTTGTAAACTATAGAAACAATGAGAAGTCCACAAAACGAACTTGTCAGTCCAGATACTATTATACCCCCTATTTGGAAAATATGAAAATAGGGATCTATGAACGCATGAACGATAAATATAAGAGCTGTCACAATTATTGCCGAAACCCAATACTTCCTTTTTTCTGAAGCTATAATAATATCTTTCCCTGTTTCATCTTTATACTTCCATAGTACATATAATAGTAATAATAAACCGACACATGTACTCCCGTGTTGCATATATTTATACACTGGGATATTATATAATTCTTTTTGTAAAAATGGTATTTCCATAACGAAATAGCCTGTATTATGAGTAAAGGCATCCCAAACGACATGCGTGAGCATACCAAATAAAGCAGAATAGCAAAATACAAAGAAATTCTTCCATGTATGAAGCCCCCACCTCTCATCTACCGCATATGTATAGTAACCAGCAAATGGTTTAGGTAAATGTGTTATAAACGGCTTTTTTAAAATGTGATGATATATGTATGCGAGTAGAAATACAAGCGGTAAATTTAAATATAAGAACCCAAGCCATGTATGGCCAATGACACCATACGGTCTAAAGTGTAAAAAATATTCAAAATCAGGCGCCATACTCCCTAATATAAGAGCCGTTACTGAAATATATTGAGAACGCTTTTTCACAAAAGGAAGAACTGCTGCTGGATGCGCAAATGTAAACGGCATGTTTTGACTCCTTTTCATATTTTCAATAGAATACCATCTATCATAACGAGTGAATTGATCTTGATGCAATATTTATTTTCACATTGGAATATGATAGTTTACGTGTTATAATCCACATGAAATAGTCAGAAAATAAGGAAGTATTCGCCTGTCATTAACACTTGTCTTTTTTCTTGTTCTGTTTATCTTTTGCTAAGTACATACATTAGCTTCTTTCTATGGAAGCACGACAAAATTATAAAATATATACCTGCTCTCGTTGGCTTTATGAGCGTTCTTTTCATTTTTATATGGAAAAGAATGTCTTTTGGCTGGGAAGGTCTCGGTTTTGGCGCACTTCAATATACAATTTTATTCGCAAGTTGTCTTACACTTGTATTTGCTGCTTTGTTAGAATTAAAATCCGTTATGAATTGAGGTTTATATATTGATTGACGTACACTTTTTAAAAAATGTCACATTAAAAAAAGAAAATATCCCTAGTTTTTCCGCATACCCTTACTGTCTGCCCGCTATCCGAACTTTACAATCACTAGCTTTCCACCCAAATGTAACATTCATTATTGGAGAAAACGGAACGGGTAAATCAACATTACTCGAAGCAATTGCAATTGCTTTAGGATTTAATGCAGAAGGTGGAACGAAAAATTTCCGCTTTAGCACAAACGATTCACATTCATCTTTACATGAATACCTTCGAATTTCCAAAAGTTTCAATACACCAAACGACGGTTTCTTTCTTCGCGCTGAATCATTTTATAACGTTGCTTCTTATATCGATGAAATGGATGCTGATCTAGAAGCACGCGGAAATCCAGTTATTGACTCATATGGTGGTATCTCACTACACAAACAATCCCATGGTGAATCATTCTTTTCATTATTTATGAATCGTTTTTCAGGACAAGGTTTATACATTTTAGATGAGCCTGAGGCCGCTCTATCACCAATGAGACAACTTTCCATGCTCATTCGAATGCACGAACTAGCGGAACAAGGTTCACAATTTGTTATTGCGACACACTCTCCTATTTTAATGGCTTACCCTGAATCCACTATATACTCTTTAACACAAGAAGGGATTCACGAATCTACATTAGAAGAAACCGAGCATTACCAAACGACGAAACTTTTCTTTGAAAATCGTGATCGATTATTTCATCATTTATTTGATTCTTAAAAAAAAGAAGCAGCGATTGCTGCTTCTTTTTTATAGTGCTTCTATAAATAATGCGACCCCAATACCGCCGCCGACGCATAGAGAGGCAATTCCTTTTTCTAATCCGCGTCTCTTCAATTCATGAATTAAACTTACTGTGATACGAGCTCCTGTACAACCGATTGGATGTCCAAGTCCTACACCACTACCGTTTACATTCACTTTCTCACGGTCTAATCCTAACTCTTTCTCTACAGCTAGGTATTGTGCAGCGAAAGCTTCATTAATTTCAAGTAAATCAGCATCTTCTAATGACCAATCTACTTTTTCTAATCCTTTACGAATTGCTGGTGCTGGTCCAATTCCCATAATTTTAGGATCTACTCCAGCTACTGAATATCCAACAATTCGAGCTAACGGCTGTAAGCCTTTTTCTTTCGCTTTTTCTTCACTCATTAATACTAGAACTGCACTTCCGTCATTAAGACCAGATGCATTCCCTGCAGTTACTGATCCATCTTTACGGAAAGCTGGTTTTAATCCAGCTAATTTTTCCGCTGTAATATCTGCACGTGGATGTTCATCCTTCGAAAATACAATTTCTTTTCTGCGTTCTTTTATCGTAATAGGAACAATTTGATCGTCAAAATATCCAGACTCGATTGCATTTAGCGCCAATGAATGACTACGAAGTGCAACTTCATCTTGTTCCTCTCTTGTAATTTCATATTGGTCAACTAAGTTTTCCGCTGTTTCCCCCATCATAATATGATGGATTGGATCTTCTAACACTTCCCACACCGTATCACGAATTTCTCCGTGCTGTAGACGTTGTCCCCAGCGGTGCTGTTTTAATGCATAAGGGCTTGAACTCATTGCTTCTACTCCACCTGCAATAACAACATCACTCACACCTAATTGAATTTGCATTGCAGCTGACATAATTGCTTGCATACCTGAAGAACATTGGCGTTGGATTGTATACCCCGTAACTGTGTCAGGAAATCCTGCCGCTAATGCAGCTGTTCTCGCCGTATTTGCTTCATCAGTTCTTTGAATACAATGACCTAAAATTACTTCATCAACTTCATGTGGTTCTACCCCGCCTCGTTTTACAGCTTCCTGAAGTACAGGAACAGCTAATTCTACTGGCGTTACATTTTTTAGCGCTCCCCCAAAAGTTCCAATTGGTGAACGAACTGCAGCTGTAATAACAACATTATGCATTTTGTACTTGCCCCTCTCTTATGTATCCTAGTCAGTTTTTAGGTGAAATTCCATAAGATGTATATCTACAACTATCATACTATAAACATACTAAAAAATCAAAATATTTAATATAATAAAAATAGAAGGAATTAACCTTCTATTCTGTTAATGCGTATAAGAATTTTTGCAATATCTTCTCTGTCGTTTCATTCAATTTCGGTAACTTATCTACCGGAAAATATTGAAGTTGTAACCCTTCATGATCGAGCTTTAATTCTCCACTCACATGATGTGCCTGATACAGATGAATTACATTAAAAACTTCATCTCCATTTGGATAACGAAAATAAACTTCTTTTCCTGAAAGAACACCAAGAAATTGCATTATTTTTGCACTTAGCCCCGTCTCCTCGAATAATTCTCTACGAGCAGTTTCTTCTGTCGTTTCTCCCAATTCCATTGCCCCGCCAGGCACACCCCAATCATATGTATCTGAACGATATTGAAGCAATACTTCTTGATTATCATTTAATATAATAATTGCTGACCCTACTAAAATAAGTGGTCTCGTACCAACTACTTCGCGTAACTCTTCAATATACCCCAATATGTAAACTCTCCTTTCCTCACCCTTCCTTATCATAACAAAATTCTCTTCCTTTTGTTGATGTAATTTTCAACAAAAAAGGAAGCTTTCGCTTCCTTTTTTTACCGTTATCCCGCTATTTGCGGGCGGTAAGACCCCTACCTCAAAATTCAGCGAAAGTAAAGAAGTTAGGTGGGGATCTGGCTGCCCATAAAAGCCCGATTGGTGAGGGCTGATAATCAGTGGGGGATGAAAAACCACCCCACTGATTAAAGTTTCACTTTATTTCTTAAAGCTTTCGTATTTTACAGCTTCAAAAGCTTCTTCAATTTCCTCATTGCTATAATGGACGTATGTAAAACGCCCTAATTCTACTAATCTAGCTATTTCTTGTAACGCTTTATGTTGATCATATGTTTCTTCAATTGTAATATGTACATAAAATTTCATTAATGGATGTTCATATAAAGGTTCTCCCACCTCTACATATACATCTTCAACCCCTTGCACAACTCTTACGTAACTCGCAAATTGATAAAGTGCTTCTCTGTCTGAAACGATTTTTAATGTATACATATATTCTCCCCCTTTCCTTTACTATATCAAAAAGATGACCACACTACGTTATAGAACTATGAAATTTTTTCGAATTGTAGTCTATATTTTCATGTAATAAACAAGGCGTTTATCCATACATAGCATCTTTTCCTCACATATATTATTGGAAGAATTTTTTCATTTGAGGTGTTCCTTATGGATCCATACGTTAATATATGTATTTGCATTACGCCAGGAGCTAATATTTCTGACGACCGCATCGCAAAAGATTTAGCAGTTGCAGAATCAATTTGGCATCCCATTACATTTCAAATTCAAGAAGTAATTGTGTTAAATGAGCTTTTCCGTTTTTCTGACCGTGAGATTAGTTATAAAAGTTCCATTCAGAGTCAGGAAAAATTAGCATCCTTTTTCCAAACGTGTGTAAATGAAGCTCCAGAATGTGATCTTTATATTTGTTATATTGGCAGTGATTATTTCAAAGAAACAGCAGTAATTGCCTGCGCTTATTCTTTAGCAAAACAACAGCAACTTACTGGTTACATCGTTTTAACAAACTCAGCTGCTCCAATGAAAAATATATACACCCTCGCTCACGAAATTGGTCATATTTTATTTACAAGACGGATTCACGGAAAACTTACTCATGCAGATCCTCATTCCCCAACTGGATCGGAGCACCATCCTTCTCCATCAAATCTTATGTACCCTATAGTTCCCCGCCCAGAAAACGTCCATATTCATTCCTTATTAACGAACGAACAAAAGGAACTCTCTTTACAAAGTTCTTTATTACAAAGAAAAAAACAGTAACGCCTTGTTACTGTTTAAAACAATCTATTCAAATCAATAAACCAGATTCCGGCTGCTAGAAATAAAAATAGGCAACTAAACATAAGCGTAATTCCTCTAAAAATCCTTATATAATATTTCTTTGGAAATAAATTTTTGCATATCCAAAGCAGCCCTTTTCCTATTAAACCGAAGAACAAAATATAACCCGATGTATCATCTAATAAAGTATCGAAATAGTCATCGTGTACCTTTTTCGAAAAGGTAGTATATAGCCCCAAAATCGTTAAACCTAAAAATATAATAGACAATATACCTAGAAATATACTTTGCATATTTGTTCCCCCCTTAATAAAAAATTCAGTTCGTTCACTATTAATATAAATCTAGCTTACAGTTTTTTTCTCCTCATTTTTTAAAGACCATCGCATTAATACATATAAACTTCCGTACAGAAGTAAAGGCTCTAGCATTCCCCAATATGAATTTTGCTTCCCTAACTCTTTAAATACAAACATAATTAATAGCGGTACGATAACAGCTAATATTCCAATCCATCCAAGTATGTACGCTTCTCCAATTAATAGCACTAATAAGACAATTCCAGCTAGTATATAACTTTGCATTGTAGTTAATTGCAAGACAGGTGTCCCGTACCATTCATTCATAAACATTAATAGTACTAGTAATAAAATCGGTAGCAAAGCTGCTACATAAATAATGCTAAATTCTTTTATTTTGCTCTTAAATGATGACATCTTAAAAGCAAAAATAGTCCCCACAATAGTAATCATTAAAACAATTGGATACCCAATCAGCTGTACATTTGTTAATGTAAATTCATGATTCGGACTTCCAAATAAAATATTTGTCAGTAACCAATATCCACCAATACCAATAATCATCCCTAAAATGCTTTTTATACTCCCGCCTTTATCCTTCTCCATCTCTTTCGCTAACTCTTCCGCATACTCTTTTGGTGAATCACCAAATATATCATTTACTGTCTTTCCCTCTTGCTCTCCTTCTATTAAATGAAGTTCTGCATCTTCTAGAAAAGCATCCACATCCGCTTCTTTAATTCCTTTTGTTATTAAATACACTTTCGTATCAATTAAAAACTTTTCACCTTCTTTAGAAACCTTCATTATAACCCCTCCCTTATTTAAACGTTTCTTTTCTATTCGTCTTCATCATAATTTCAAGGAAAATTAAAATAAACAAACTTCCGTATAAACATATAATTTG
The DNA here is from genome assembly GCF_036320425.1 of Bacillus nitratireducens. Taxonomy (NCBI): domain Bacteria; kingdom Bacillati; phylum Bacillota; class Bacilli; order Caryophanales; family Bacillaceae; genus Bacillus; species Bacillus nitratireducens. The sequence continues at coordinate 131,331 of NZ_JAUMJO010000002.1, read as the reverse complement.
AAATAACATTGGCACGAGATCTTCTGATGTAAATGTTTTAAACACTAACATAATAGAAAGCGGAATGATTAAATATAAGTTTTTAAACCATCCTTTAAAATACATATTTATCGCTACTGTAATAATAAAAATCCCACCACCTAATATATAACTTTGCACTTGAGTGAATGTAACCATCTTTGTAGGATATAACACATCTAATATCGTAACCGCTCCTAATAAAAACATTGGCGCTATCATGACTAAAAACCACATTAAAAACCATGTTTTTGTAAAGCTTGTTACAAAGGTCATTTTACGAAGTAAAAAATTAGGACCCATTACAGCTAAAATCAATGTAAAACTATAGCCAATGCACTGAATAAGTGAAATCTGTAAAACTCCATTATTCACTATTAAAATAGAAGCAATAACCCAAAATGCTACGATATTCATTACCGTAAAACCGATTTGCTTCCACGTTTCCTGTCTATCTCTTTCCATTACTTTTACAAGTTCATTGGCATATTCTTTCGGTGAGCTTCCGAAAATATCTTCTACACTTTTCCCATCACTCTCACCTTCTATTAAATGAAGTTCTGCATCTTCTATAAAGCTTTCAACGTCGCTTTCTTTCACACCCTTTGCTGTCAAAAACAACCTCATATCTAATAAAAAATTTCGCGCTTCACTTGATAACATTATTTTCTTCTTCCCTTCCCTTCAAGTAGACGTTCTACACTACTTTGCATCGCTTCCCAACGATCCATAAATTCATCCAGTGCTTCCTCGCCTTTTTCTGTTAATGTATAATATTTTCGCTTTGGACCAGATGGAGATTCCTTCATTACACTTGTTATTAATCCTTCCTTTTGCATTCGTATTAATAACGGATAAATACTTCCCTCACTCGCCATTGTGAAACCATACTTCGCTAGCTTTTCACTCATTTCATAACCGTATATTTCACCTTCAGAAATAATAGCAAGTAAGCAACCTTCTAAAATCCCTTTTAGCATTTGACTTGTCGACATAACTCAAATCCTCCCACTATCTTGTTTTACAAGATAGCTAAAGATTTTTTTCCAAATGTTTGCAGGAATTTCATTATCGCCTCTCTAAATAGAGCAATAAGAGAACTTTTATTATGAAGGAGTGTTTTTCATCATGGTTACAAATCGAGTTGTCTTTTTAACAGGTGCTGCGAGTGGTATTGGATATGAGATGGGGAATGCTTTTGCAAAAGAAGGCGCAAAAGTTGTTATTACTGATCGTCTTGAAGAGCGTGCGAAAGAAGCTGCTGAACAATTACAAAAGGAAGGATTTCAAGCTATCGGTTTAAAATGTGACGTTACATCTGAAGTAGAAATTACAGCAGCAATTTCTCAAACAGTTAATCATTTCGGTTCATTAGATATATTAATTAACAATGCAGGAATGCAACACGTTTCACCGATTGAAGATTTTCCAACTGAAAAGTTCGAGCTGCTAATCAAAATTATGCAAATCGCTCCTTTCATCGCAATTAAGCATGCCTTTCCGATTATGAAAAAACAAAAGTATGGTCGGATTATTAATGTCGCTTCCATTAATGGCCTTGTCGGATTTGCTGGAAAAGCTGCTTATAATAGTGCGAAACATGGCGTAATTGGATTAACGAAAGTGGCTGCTTTAGAGGGAGCAACTCATGGAATTACTGTAAATGCTCTTTGTCCTGGATATGTTGATACCCCTCTTGTACGAAACCAACTACAAGACTTAGCAACTACGCGAAATGTACCACTTGAAAATGTTTTAGAAGATGTTATTTATCCTCTCGTACCACAAAAGCGCTTGTTACAAGTACAAGAAATTGCGGATTATGCTATGTTTCTAGCAAGTGAAAAAGCAAAAGGCATAACTGGTCAAGCTGTTGTTATCGATGGTGGATATACTGCTCAATAAAGTGAAACTTTAATCAGTGGGGGTTTTGTTCATCCCCACTGATTATTAGCCTTCACCAATCGGGCTTTTACGGGCAGTTAATCTCCGACCTAACTTCTTTGCTCCAAGCAAATTTTGAGGTGGGAGTTTTACTGCCCGTTAATGCGGGATAGAAAATAAAGTTTGCTCTTCGCGAGCAAACTTTATTTTCTTTCTATCGCGAGGATCTTACTACTTTAGTAATTGTTTAGGGAGTTTCTCAATTGCAACAATCACTCCGTCTAATTTACTTTCAATGCGATGTAGTAAATATAGCGTTACAACAATTGGAAACCCCACATTACCTATCATCCTGATCCACTCTTCCATCTTTCTCTCCTCCCTTCATTACATAAATAAGAGGAAAAGAGATTCTTAGGCATAAAAAAACAAGCTATTTGTGATTAGCTTGTTTTTCAAATAATAATGCAATTCCCTGTTTATAATCTCCTCGTATAATACCTTGCTCGGTAATAATACCTGTAATTAATTCGTTTGGTGTTACATCAAATGCTGGATTATAAACAGTAGTTCCAACTGGTGCCACTTGTTTCCCGAAAATTTTCGTAACTTCTGTTTCGTCTCTTTCTTCAATAACAATTTCAGCGCCTGTTTGTTTCGTAGTATCAAATGTCGATAGCGGAGCTGCAACGTAAAATGGAATATCGAAATACTTTGCTAATATAGCTAAATTCATTGTTCCAATTTTATTTGCTGTATCTCCATTTGCGACAATTCGGTCCGCTCCTACAATAATCGCGTTTATTTCTTTCGTTTGAATAGCATGCGCTGCCGTATTATCTGTAATAAGCGTTACATCAATTTCCGCTTGTTTCAACTCCCAAGTCGTTAAACGTCCCCCCTGTAAAACTGGTCTTGTTTCACACGCATACGCATGTAAATGTACACCCTTTTCTTTCCCAATATAAAACGGTGCTAATGCAGTACCATATCTAGCAGTTGCGATACTTCCTGCATTACAAATTGTTAAAATTTTATCACCGTCTTTAAAACACGTTAAACCATGTTCTCCAATATTTCGGCACACCATTTCATCCTCTTGCTGAATATGAAGCGCTTCTTCTTCTAATATTTTTTGAGCTTCTTTTATTGTAGTAATCTCTCGAATAGATTCTCTCATACGATCGATTGCCCAAAATAAATTGACTGCTGTCGGGCGTGATGTTCCTAAATAGTTACAATCTCTATTAAACTTCTTTTGAAACTCATCGATATTTATAGCATCGTATTTCTTTGCCGCAAGCGCCAAACCAAACGCAGCTACAATTCCAATTGCAGGTGCCCCGCGTACTTCTAACATAATAATGCTTTTCCATACCTCTTCAATAGTCGTTAATGTTTTAAACTCAGTAATATGCGGTAGTTTTGTTTGGTTTAATACTGCAAGGGCATCACCTTTCCAACTGACAGACCTCGGAATAGTAACAATTGTACTCATGCTTTTACGCCTCCAGAAACTGTCTGTTGAAATAACGTTCGGAACAATTGAATATCAGCACTCTTAGATTCATATTTTATTAGTTCTTTTCCTAAGGATAACGCTTGCTTCTTAGCTTGAATTCTTTTTTCTTTATTTGCTATTTCATCTAAATCAGCTACATGAGCTAAGCCAATTGTTCTACGAATAAGTTCACATCCAGCAAATCCGACAGCATCAGTAAAGATATTTTGCAAAATAATTGGTAACCATTGTTTCTCTTTCGTATATGCTTCTACACCTTCTCCAATCCATAACCTCGTAAAAGCTTCTACAAAATAACTCCATGTTTTCTCTATATGGAAAAATAGTACATTTCTCTGCTCTTCTTCTCTTGATAAAGCATTTAATAATAAATTTGCAACAAATTGACCGATGTCAAATCCAAATGGACCGTACGTTGCAAACTCTGGATCAATTACTTTCGTTTCAGAAGGTGATGAAAATATACTACCAGTATGTAAATCTCCGTGTATGAGAGCCTCTTTTCTCGTCAAAAACTTATACTTATACTGTGCTACTTTTAATTTTAAAGTTTTATCACTCCACAGTTCATCAACCGCTAGTTGTAACTCTGGTTCATAATCATTTGTATCATAATGACTAAACGGATCTGTAAACACTAAATCTTCTGTAATTTTACTAAGGTCTGGGTTTACAAATGTGCCCTCTAGTACCCTCTTCTCTTCTGACTGTAAACCGAAATCTGAAGTATAAAATAAAACATGTGCTAGAAAGCGACCAATGTGCTGGGATAAAAGAGGATACTCTTCTCCGTCTATTAATCCTTTTCTTGTAATCGTTAGTCTTGATAAATCTTCTATTACTGTCACTGCCAACTCCTCATCATGACTGTATACTACCGGCACGTATTCCGGTACATACTTTGCGAAAATTTGTAATGCTTTACTTTCAATCGTCGCTCTTTTTATAGACAATGGCCAACTCTCACCAACTACTTTCGCATATGGCAGTGCTTGTTTTATTATAATAGACTTCTCTCCATCATCTAATTTGAACACGTAATTTAAATTTCCATCTCCAATTTCATGACAAACTACATTTGCTTTCTTTTCAAAATAACCGTGTTCTTTCGCATATTGTATAGCTGTTGTTTCAGTTAATGAATAATATCCCATCGTCTTCTCCCCCTTTTTTAAATTCAGAGGTTTTTCTGACGTAGAAAAACCTCTTTCCACAAAGAAAGAGGTTTGAAGTTTATCTTCTCCCCTCTTATCTGCCAGAAAGTAAACTTTCTGCTGGAATTAGCACCGTGCCTTTTGGCGTAAATAAACGCCCCATTTCACAATGGTATTACGGTCGGTTGCTGGGCTTCATCGGGCCAAATCCCTCCACCTGCTCTTGATAAGAGTTATATAATTTTTTAGAATTTTTAACTTTATGTTGAAGACTATACCAAGAATAAAAATCACTTGTCAATATTTTATTTGTATAATTCTGGACGGCGATCTGCAAAAACTGGAATTCCTTTACGTACCTCTTTAATCTTCTCGAATTTAAGTTCTCCAAATAAAATTGATTCCTCTTCATTTGCCTCTACTACAACTTCACCCCAAGGATCCACAATTAAAGAATGACCTGCAAACTCATTATTCGGATCCTTTCCTGCCCTATTACATGCAACAACATAACACTGATTTTCAACTGCTCTTGCTTGCAATAACAAACGCCAATGCGCTAAACGAACTAATGGCCATTCTGCTACAACAAATAAAACTTTTGCACCTTTAGCAGTATGAACGCGCATCCACTCTGGAAAACGAATATCATAACAAATTGTGCCGGCGCACTCTACATCATCTAACTTAAATTCACCTGTACTATTTCCAGCGATTAAATATTTATGTTCATCCATAAGCTGAAATAAGTGCACTTTACTATATTCATTGACTAGTTCTCCTTCCTTGTTTACAACATACATTGTATTGGTAACACCTTGTTCTGTTTGCTTCGCTATGGAACCACCAACAATATGTACACCATATTGTTTCGACCATTCTTTCAACTTTTCTTTCGTTTCTACTCCCTCTCTATCTGCAATTTCAGAAAGTCTCGTTAAATCATATCCTGTCGTCCATAGTTCTGGTAAGACAATAACATCTGGTCTTTCCTTCATCGCTTCACTTATTTTATTTTTGGCGTTCTCAATATTTTTTTCTACATCTCCAAAGACAATATCCATTTGAATACATGCGACTTTCATTTTTTCAGCCCCATTCTCATTTTTCTCTTTACAAAATACTGGAAAGATTATATCATTTGTCACTAGAATTGTAACAACTTTCAAAAGAGGTGGAAAGTATGAAATTATTTCAACCTTCTGAGATAGTAACATCATTGCCAACACAATTTTTCGCTTCACTTGTTGCAAAGGTTAACAAAGTCGTTGTAGCTGGTCACGATGTTATTAATCTAGGTCAAGGTAATCCAGATCAACCAACACCGCAGCATATCGTTAAAGCTTTACAAGATGCTGCTGAAAAGACCATTCATCATAAATATCCGCCATTTCGCGGACACGAAAGCTTAAAAGAAGCCGTGGCAACATTCTATCAACGTGAATATGATGTAGTAGTAAATCCAAAAACTGAAGTTGCTATTTTGTTTGGCGGAAAAGCTGGATTAGTAGAATTACCAATTTGTTTTACAAACCCTGGTGATACTATTCTCGTTCCAGATCCAGGCTATCCAGATTATTTATCAGGAGTTGCTTTAGCAAAAGCACAATTTGAAACAATGCCGCTTATTGCAGAGAATAATTTTTTACCGGATTATACAAAAATTGATAACTCTATTGCCGAGCGTGCAAAGTTAATGTTTTTAAACTATCCAAATAACCCTACCGGTGCTACTGCATCAAAAGACTTTTTTGATGAAACCATTCATTTTGCTAATGAACATAATATATTAGTCGTTCATGATTTTGCATACGGTGCTATTGGATTCGATGGTCAAAAGCCCATTAGTTTCTTGCAAGCAGACGGTGCCAAAGATACAGGTATTGAAATTTACACTCTATCGAAGACTTTCAATATGGCCGGATGGCGCATCGCTTTTGCTGTGGGGAATGAAAGTGTGATTGAGACAATTAACCTATTGCAAGATCATATGTATGTTAGTATTTTTGGTGCAATTCAAGATGCTGCCCGCGAAGCACTATTAAGTTCACAGTCTTGCGTAGTAGACCTTGTAAATAGTTACGAATCTCGAAGAAACGCTCTTATTTCAGCTTGTCACTCAATTGGTTGGAATGTAGACATTCCAACCGGATCATTCTTTGCATGGCTTCCTGTACCAGAAGGATATACATCTGAGCAATTTTCTGATATTTTACTAGAAAAAGCACACGTTGCAGTTGCTCCTGGTGTTGGATTTGGTGAGCATGGCGAAGGGTATGTCCGCGTTGGTCTCTTGCATACAGAAGATAGATTACGAGAAGCCATTAATCGAATTGATAAATTAAATTTTTTCAAAAAGTAATTGACAACATGAAAAATATCTGACAAAATTCAGTTATCTTAAAAATTTAAACATTTCTAAATACTTCTTATCAAGAGCAGGTGGAGGGACGAGCCCGACGAAACCCGGCAACCGATCTACAATTGTAGACACGGTGCTAATTCTCGCAGCATTATGCTGACAGATAAGGAGCTGGTTGTAAAAAAACCTCTCCTTAGCTGAGAGGTTTTTTTATTTAACTAGGAGGTTATAACAATGAGCGGAATTATAGCGACATATTTAATCCATGATGATTCACATAACTTAGAAAAAAAAGCTGAGCAAATTGCACTCGGTTTAACAATTGGCTCTTGGACTCATTTGCCACACTTATTGCAAGAACAATTAAAACAACATAAAGGCAATGTCATTCATATTGAAGCGTTAGACGAACAAGAACACACTAACTCTTACCTTGGCAAAAAAGTATCACGTGGACTCATTAAAATTCATTATCCATCGCTGAACTTTAGCCCCGACTTACCAGCCATTTTGACAACAACATTTGGAAAACTTTCGTTAGATGGAGAAATTAAACTCATTGATTTAACATTCTCAGACGAATTAAAGAAACAGTTTCCTGGACCAAAATTTGGAATTGAAGGCATCCGAAACCTTTTACAAGTTCAAGATCGCCCTCTTCTAATGAGTATTTTCAAAGGGATGATAGGACGGAATATTGGATATTTAAAAGCTCAACTACGCGATCAGGCAATTGGAGGCGTAGATATTGTAAAAGATGATGAAATTTTATTCGAAAACTCATTAACACCACTTACAAAAAGAATTGAATCTGGGAAAGAAGTTTTACAATCTGTATACGAAACTTACGGACATAAAACGTTATATGCAGTAAATTTAACAGGACGAACTTTTGATTTAAAAGAAAATGCGAAACGTGCAGTGCAAGCTGGGGCTGATATTCTATTATTTAACGTATTTGCTTACGGACTAGATGTACTGCAAGCACTTGTAGAAGACGATGAAATTCCAATTCCTATTATGGCACACCCTGCTGTAAGTGGTGCTTACTCAGCATCCAAGTTATATGGAGTTTCATCTCCATTATTACTCGGAAAACTACTACGTTATGCTGGGGCTGACTTTTCATTATTCCCATCTCCATATGGAAGTGTTGCGTTAGAAAAAGAGGAGGCTCTTGCCATCTCAAAACATTTAACTGAAGACGATGCACTTTTCAAGAAGAGTTTTTCTGTTCCGTCTGCTGGTATTCACCCTGGTTTCGTTCCCTTTATTCTACGCGATTTCGGTAAAGATGTTGTTATTAATGCTGGCGGTGGGATACATGGACATCCGAATGGAGCGCAGGGTGGCGGTAAAGCTTTCCGTACTGCAATTGATGCTACTTTGCAAAATAAACCACTCCATGAAGTAGAGGACATAAATTTGCATAGTGCACTACAAATATGGGGAAATCCTTCTCTTGGGGTGAAATTATGAGTATTCAAGTATTTTGTGATTTCGATGGCACGATTACAAATAATGATAACATTATGTCCATTATGGAAAAATTCGCACCACCAGAAGCTGAAGATGTAAAGAATAGAATTTTATCACAAGAGCTATCTATTCAAGAAGGTGTTTCTCAATTATTTCAATTAATACCTACTAATTTGCACGATGATATGATTCAATTTTTAATAGAAACTGCTGAAATCCGTAGTGGTTTTCATGAATTTATACAATTTGTAAATAAAAATAACATTTCTTTTTACGTTATATCAGGTGGAATGGATTTCTTCGTCTATCCACTCTTACAAGGAATCATTCCAAAAGAGCAAATTTACTGTAATGAAACAGACTTTTCAAGTGAATACATTACCGTTAAGTGGCCTCATCCTTGTGATCATCATTGTCAAAATCATTGCGGATTATGTAAATCATCTTTAATCCGTAAATTAAGTGGTACAAATGATTTTCATATTGTGATTGGAGATTCAATTACTGATTTACAAGCTGCGAAACAGGCGGATAAAGTATTTGCCCGCGACTTTCTTATTACAAAATGTGAAGAGAATCATATTGATTATACACCGTTTGAAACATTTCAAGATGTTCAAACCCAATTAAAACATTTGTTGGAGGTGAAATCATGAAACAACTTTTTCGTCAATGGTATGACTTAAGCGAGATTAAAAAAGAATTAACAACACGAAATTGGTTTCCAGCAACGAGTGGTAATATTTCTATAAAGGTTAGTCATGAGCCACTTACTTTTCTTATTACAGCAAGCGGTAAAGATAAAACAAAAACTACTCCAGATGATTTTCTCTTAGTAGATCATCTAGGGGTTCCCGTATTAGAGACTGAATTAAGACCTTCAGCAGAAACAATATTGCATACACATATTTATAACAATACGAATGCCGGGTGCGTACTTCATGTTCATACAACTGATAATAATGTCATCACAAATTTATATAGTGATGCAGTCACCCTTCAAAATCAAGAAATTATTAAAGCTCTCGATATTTGGGAAGAAGGTGCAACAATTCACATTCCTATTATCGAAAACCATGCCCATATCCCAACGCTTGGAGAAAACTTCCGAAAGCATATACAGGGAGATTCAGGAGCAGTATTAATCCGTAACCATGGTATTACCGTATGGGGCCGAGATAGCTTTGATGCAAAGAAAAGATTAGAAGCTTATGAGTTTTTATTCCAATTTCATATAAAACTATTATCAATTCAAGGAGGCGTTTCTAATGGCGCAAATTCGTATTCATGAGGAAAATACTCGTATTGAAAGTGAAGTAGAGGTATCAAACTTTCTACAAGGAGAAGATGTTTTATATGAGAAATGGAATATTTCTAAACTTCCTACTCATTTAAAAGAAAATTACTCCTTAACAGATGAAAACAAAGCTGAAATATTAACGGTGTTTTCAAAAGAAATTGCTGATGTTTCAGAACGCCGAGGTTATAAAGCATATGATGTGATTTCACTTTCTAGTAGCACACCTAACCTTGACGAGTTATTAATTAATTTCCAAAAAGAACACCATCATACTGACGATGAAGTTCGCTTTATTGTCAGCGGTCATGGCATCTTCGCTATTGAAGGAAAAGATGGTCGATTCTTTGACGTTGAACTTGAGCCTGGTGATCTTATATCTGTACCTGAAAATGCAAGACATTATTTTACCTTACAAGATGATCGCCAAGTTGTAGCTATTCGTATTTTTGTTACAACAGAAGGTTGGGTTCCAATTTATTAAGGTAGCTAGTTGAATAAAAGATTGGAACCCCTTTTCCAATCTTTTATTCACTCTACATATATATATACATCCTCCTATGGAACAGGCTTATTTCATAACATTGAAGTAAGCCTGATTTTTTATTCACTAAAATAATTTGTCCCTTTCGTTTGTTCAAATCAAATATCTCAAATCACACTTCCACTTTTTCAAGTACATTTCGGAACACTTTTTGAACATTCATTGAACTTTTTTTGAATTTTTTCTGAAAATTCTGTTTTACGTATGATATACTACAAGTAATAAGAAGGAAAAGAATATTGCAAGCAGAGGGGGATAATCATGAGTTTACTTATCGCACTTATACTAGGAGTTTCATGTGGAGCTATTCCTGTCATTTTAGGAGCTATTATGGAAGAATTAGAAGTTGGTGTTTTAGGTTTTGTCGCATCCTGTGTAAGCGCTTTATTTTTCGGTTTGTACGGTGCTATTCCTGTTGCTATTCTGTGCGCATTTTATATAGTACGCCATGCTCGCGCGAAACAGTTTGGTCCTAATCACACTGCACAAGTTATTCCATTCCCAATTGAACGATGCCGCCGCGCTTCCAGCCTATAAATTATCCAACTTAAATATTATGCCTGCCTAAATAAATAAAAAGTCCTCAAATGAGGACTTTTTATTTATTTTCTTCTAGAAATTGAAACAATTCTTGCAAATGAAGTGCATCTTCACTATAGCTAACGGATACGTGACATGTCCCTTCAATCTCAGCATGCATATAAAGGGCAATTCCATCTCGATCATATTTCAATGCCAAATAAAATTCCATTTCCTCTAACATCTTTTTCGAAGTTCGTATAACATAATGCCCTTTCTCATCTCGTCCATATTCGAAACTTGGCTCAAAATCGTATTTTTGTTTAAATGCTTCTTTTTGCTTATCATTAATCTGTACACAAGTTGATTGCTGCACAGCATCAATCATCTCATCAAACTTTTGGAGATCCATCTCATTTACCCCCTTATATAATTTTTGTATAATACTTGTGTTCCGCTATTCTCTTCTCCATCTGCGATTAGTTCTTCATACAATTCCTTCGCTAAGGTTAAACCCGGTACTGGTAATTGTAGTTTTTCAGCTTCATCTAAAGCAATCTTCATATCTTTCATAAAATGCTTTACATAAAACCCTGGTTCAAAATCTCCCTTTAACATTCGAGGTGCTAAATTACTCAATGACCAGCTACCTGCTGCCCCCGTTGAAATACTCTCTAATACTTTATCTGCATTAAGTCCAGCTTTTTTCGCATAAGCAACAGCCTCACATACTCCAATCATATTAGAAGCAATCGCAATTTGATTGCACATTTTTGTATGTTGTCCACTTCCAGCTGGTCCTTGCAACTGAATATTTGTTCCTAGCTTTTCAAATAACGGTAAACATTTTTCATATATTTCTTTCTCGCCACCGACCATAATTGCGAGTCTTGCTTCTTTCGCACCAACGTCTCCTCCAGATACAGGCGCATCTAGCGTATATACACTCTTACTTTTTCCAGCTTCATTAATACGTTTTGCCAATGTTGGTGTAGATGTCGTAAAATCAATTGCTATCGTGTCTTCATTTGCATTCTCCAAAATTCCATCTATCCCAAAGTACACTTCTTCTACATCATGTGGATATCCAACCATAGTCATTACAACATCAACTTGCTTCACTAACTCTTTCGGTGTATGACACCAAGTTGCACCATCTTGCACTAAAGAATCTGCTTTTTCTTTCGTCCTATTATACACATATACTTTATAACCACTTTGCATTAAATGGTTAACCATACTTTTTCCCATCACACCAATACCAATGAAACCTATTGATAAATTTTTATTTTCCATCTTCTCATCCCCTTTGTTCTAATAAATCATTTACCATCTTTCGAAATTCCTTATTAAAATCATCATCCAAACTATTCTTCACATTTGAGAATAAAATAACAAACGTGCCTTTTTCTTTATTGAAATTATTAAACGTATTCCAACCAGATAGTACACCATGGTTATGGAAATAATCTGGATATATGTAAAAGCTAAATGCATATTTTCTTTCTTGTGAAGGTGTAAACATCGCTTGTATACTTTGTTCAGAAAGAAGCTTTCCATTTATAATCGCTTCATCTAATTTTTTCATATCCCCTACTGTCGTATACATCTCACCCGTTCCATATAACCAGTCCATCCCTAATTTTTGTGCTGGCACAAGCTCTTGATCTTTCTTCACATAACCCTTCGTGAAGGTTTTATCTCCAGGCACCATATTTCCCATACCTGATTCATGCATCTCGGCCTTTGTAAATATATTTTCTTTTATATAGTCTCCTAAAGGCTTTTTCGTTATATTTTCTATAATATAAGCGAGCACCATATAATTATAATCCGTATACTTCCAACCTGTTCCTGGTGGAAACTCTAATTTTTGACTTCCAATCCAAGTTACTAAATTTATACGTGAAGCTACATTGACCTTTCCTTTCCCATTTTCCGGTAAACCAGAGGTATGTGTTAATAAATGATATAACGTGATATTTTTATCTGCTGGAAATGAAGGAATGTATTTATTTACATTATCTTGGATATTTAACTTCCCTTGTTCTTGTAACTGTAAAATGGACGTAGCAACAACTGTTTTCGTAATAGAACCGATACGATATTTTGTTTGAGGTGTATTTTCTACTTTATTTTGAACATCAGCATATCCATATCCTTTATTCAATATAACATGTTCTTTATCTGTCACCAAAACTGTCCCATTAAATTGCTTTCCTACTAAATATTGATCTAACTTTTGAGATATACTAGCATAATCAATTTTTTGTACTTCTTCTATATTATCCTGTACCTCTGACTCAATAGCGGGAGTTACCTTTGTTGTTAATACTGCTTGTTCCTTTAGATCGGGACTATAGAGAAAATAGTATACTCCGCCGCAAACTACAGCAGACAGTGAAGCCATAATTATTATTTTTTTTTTCATATTGTTCCTCCATAATTACTTCGTGAAGAATGGTCCCCCATATTCTATTATCAGGCAATAAAAAAAAATCGCAACAATTTGTTGCGAAAAATCACATTTTTTCCTTTCTATATATACATACTTGATTTTTCCCATTTTTTTTTGCTTCATATAATGCAATATCCGCTCTTTGCATTAATTCCTCTTTAGTAATTCCTTGCTCATATAACGCAACTCCAAAACTCGCTGTTAATTTCGAAATTCCAGAGAACTGCTTTGTTTCAATGAAAAATCGTAACGATTCCGCAACTTGAAACGCTTCTTTCTCTACCGTATCCGTCACTAATATTATAAATTCTTCTCCCCCCCACCTTGCAAATATATGTTGATGTTCAACTTTAGATTTCATAAGATCTGCAAGTTGTACTAATGCTAAATCGCCAAAATCATGACCATATGTGTCATTTACTGATTTAAAATTATCTATATCAAACAAAATAAGTGCTATTTTTTCATCATTACGTATTACATTCTCCCACTCTGTCTCCAATATTTGTTGGAATTTCAAACGATTATATATTTCTGTCAATGAATCTATCATAGCCAGTCTTTCTTGCTCTTGATAGATTTCATCTAATTCTGTAATCTCTGTGCATTTTACTATAAATCGTGATAAGTCTTCTGGTAATGGTGTCGCACGTAATAAAAAGGTAGAGGCTTCCCCTTCATAATTGTGCATCTTAATTCTTCTTCCATTTGATAAAGTATCATCCAGCCATGTTACATCGTGAGTCGTCGAATAATATCCGGTCTCTCTTATAAGATGTTCTGCAAATACTAAATGTTGTTCACGATAGGTAAATAAATTATCATATCCGAAAAACTCTAAAAAATTTGTATTACAATCAACAATCTCATCATCTTCTACTATAAATAATAAATCATTTTGAAAATCAAACATCGTTTGAAGCAATTCCTGTTGTAAACTTACTTGTCGCACTAAAGAAAGCTGATATAAACTCTTATTCACTTCCTCTAGTACTACTTGTGGGGTTACTGGTGCTATAACAATATTGCGTATTCCTAACAATAGTAAATCTGCAAACTCATTGTTTATCTGTTGATCCCAAATGATAATGAATGTGCTCTGTGAATTATATATATTCTTTATATATTTTATTTGAGCAAAATCTGTTACATACATAATTACAATATGCGGTTTAGTTCTATGAAACAACATTTCTCCTTCTTCAAAACTATTCGCTATAAACATACATTTTGGATGGACGTTTTCTATCGTTTGTTGATGTGTACATCCATCTTCTATATAAAGGACATTCAACTGAAGATCTTGTAATACATTTTGGAAAACAGTATTCTCTAATAAAAAATGTAGTATGTTCATCACTAGTCTTCACTCACTTCATATATCTTGTTCTACTGAATTCCTCACAATCATTTTATAAAAAATAGTTCTCAAAAAAATCCGATTAGTGAGGAATACATATTAACAAGCTAATTGAGAATGTTATCTTCGCTTATCTACTCTAGAAATTCCTTTTTTAGTGTATGATTATAAGAGTTGTATCGTTTGTATGAATGCCCCATCTCGTTACTTAAAACTTGACAATTAAAATAATTTTATTATATTCTTAAATTCAATAACTTACAAAATGTAAGTAGAATATATTACATTTATTTTATATTAAGTTGATATATAATTTGGAGGATATATAATGACAAACAATGACTTTTTTAACGTTTTATATGAACGCACATCTACACGTGCATTCAACCCCGAAAAAGAAATTTCATCTACAGAATTACATGAAATTTTAAAAGCCGCTGCACAAGCACCTTCTGCTTGGAACTTGCAACACTGGAAATTCCTTGTTTTCCAAGGCGAAGACGTACAAAAACGATTACATCCAATTGCTTATAACCAACAACAAATTCTTGATGCTTCTGCCGTAGTCGCTATTTTAGGTGATTTAGAAGCATATAAAAATGTTGAACCTGTTTACGGTCCAATTGTAGAACAAGGATTTATGAAAGAAGAGGCAAAAGAGCGCTTAGCTAAAAACATTGAATCTGCATATACTCGTGAGCAATACCCACGAGATGCTGCCTTTTCAAATGCTGCTTTAGCAGCAATGCAACTTATGCTTGCAGCTAAAGCAACTGGTTGGGATACTTGCGCTATTGGTGGCTTCAACCCACAAGCATTAATGGAAGAATTCAATGTTTCATCTCGTTACATACCAATTATGCTTATTACAATTGGTGAATCCACTTTAAAAGGTCACCCTGCACCGCGCATGAGCGTAGAACAAGTGAGTGAATGGGCGAAATAATAAAAAACGAAGGTAATTTCATTACCTTCGTTTTTTTATATTCTGTCACACATCCGTAATATTACAATGTATTATTCGACATCTACACATAGAGAAATCGTAATTTTCATGCTATCTCCATAAATAAATATGGCGTTTCGTGTCGAAATTTGTTAAACCATCGAAAGATAACCGTGTATTTTTATTACAATTGTGATACAATGATAACAAATAGATAACAAGAGAGGGATTTTCATTGAGTTCATACGGAAGCTTTATCGCACTTTTAAGTTACATAGTAACTGTACTACTGCTATATTTTATTGGCGATGCTGCAAACATATCAGTGTTACAATTCCCAAAAGAAGAAGTATTCCAATCAGAAGCAGAAAAACATACTGCACGATCCATTGCACCACTACTCCTAGCTCTTCCTGTATATATCATCGTTTTATATAAAAGTAAAAAAGTGTAAAGGCTGCCTAATTTATTTCATTTCGGTGGTCTTTACATTTTTTTGTGATATTTCCCCTATTTTAAACATCACTCCATACTAAATACCCATCTAGTCATTTAAAATGAGAAAATCCCCTAGAAAAATTTCCATTATCTGTCCAGTCACCGACTGCCGAACTTACATAGATTATAAGTGTGAAGGGGGTGATGAGGATTATGTTTGGATCATTTGGATGCTGTGATAACTTTAGAGACTGTCATCATCGTGAAAGAGAGTGTGACCATCGCGACCATCGCGAGAAAGAGAGAGAGAGAGAAGTAAAACCACAACAAACAGCTGTATGTAACGTGCTTGCTAGCATTTCAGTTGGAACAGAGCTTTCTCTTTTAAGCATTAGAGGTAACGGAACATTCAACAATGTAATTTTTGAAGGTTTCGCTAACGGCGTTGCTCTTTTCTCTGCTTTAGCTCGTAATAATAACGACAAAGATAACAATAACAATAAAGACGATAAGAACAATCAAAATCGCAATACTTTTACTGGTATTTTACGTGTATGCCCAACTGACATCGTTGCAATCGCTATCTAATTCTGTTCCTTATCCTCTATAGTAAGAAAATAAGATTTACTTTTCTCATAAAAAAAACCTGAGACCGATTTCAAATCGACTCAGGTTTTTTTACTATTATATGCTTTTAACTAATTCAACAACTTCTTCAGCAGTTGACATTGTTAATGCTTTTTCTGCTAATGTTTCCATTTCTGCTTTTGACAACTTGCTTAGTTGTGTTCTTGCAGGAAGGATAGATGTTGCACTCATACTGAACTCATCTAAGCCTAATCCTAATAATAATGGGATAGCAAGCGAATCTCCCGCCATCTCACCACACATACCAGCCCATTTGCCCTCTTTGTGAGCAGCATCGATAACCATTTTTACAAGACGTAAAATAGATGGGTTATACGGTTGGTATAAGTAAGCTACTTGTTCGTTCATACGGTCTGCAGCCATTGTGTATTGGATTAAGTCATTTGTTCCGATAGAGAAGAAGTCAACTTCTTTTGCGAATTGATCTGCTAATACTGCTGAAGCTGGGATTTCAACCATCATACCCACTTCAATAGAATCAGAAACAGTTGTACCCGCTTCTACAAGTTTCGCTTTCTCTTCTAATAAGATTGCTTTCGCTTGACGGAACTCATCAAGAGTTGCAATCATTGGGAACATAATTTTTAAGTTACCGTATACGCTAGCACGAAGTAATGCACGAAGTTGTGTACGGAACACATCTTGCTCATCAAGACATAAGCGAATTGCACGGTATCCTAAGAATGGGTTCATTTCTTTTGGTAAATGTAAGTATGGAAGCTCTTTATCTCCACCGATGTCAAGTGTACGAACAACGACAGGTTGACCTTCTTTTACACCTTCAAGAACTGCTTTATACGCTTCGAACTGCTCTTCTTCTGTTGGAAGATTGTCACGGCCCATGTATAAGAATTCTGTACGGTATAAACCAACGCCTTCTCCGCCATTATCGATAATACCTTGTACATCATTTGGTGTTCCGATATTTGCAACAAGCTCAACGTGATGTCCATCGCTTGTTACAGTAGCTTGGTCTTTTAATTTTGCCCATACAGCTTTTTGCTCTTCAAATTTCGCTTTCTTTTCTTCAAACGAACGAAGAGTTTCTTCTGATGGATTTACAATTACTTCTCCATCTAAACCGTCAATGATTACGATATCGCCGTTTTGGATTTTCTCCATAACAACTTTCGTACCAACAACAGCTGGAATTTCCATAGAACGAGCCATAATTGCAGAGTGAGATGTACGTCCACCGATATCAGTTGTGAAACCTTTTGCATACTTACGGTTTAACTGAGCTGTATCAGATGGTGTTAAATCTTCAGCAATAATGATTACTTCTTCAGAAATTGTACCAGGATTTGAGAAGTTAATTCCTAGTAAATGTGCAAGAACGCGTTTTGTTACGTCGCGAATATCCGCAGCACGTTCTTTCATGTATTCGTTATCCATGTTTTCAAACATAGAAATAAACATTGATGCAACTTCATCCATTGCAAATTCAGCATTTACTTTTTCGCTATTTACTTTATCTTTTACTGGATTTACTAATTCCGGATCATTTAATACTAATAAATGTGCTTCAAAGATAGCAGCTTTATCAGCACCTAGCTCAGCAAAAGCGTGGTCCTTAATAGCTTCTAGTTCAGATTTTGCTTTCTCAAGCGCAGCGTCTAAGCGTGCAATTTCTGCAGCTTCGTTCGTAATTGATTTCTTTTCAATGTTAAATTCAGGATTCTCAAGTCTGAAAGCCTTTGCAATAGCAATCCCACTTGATGCAGCGATCCCTTGAATATTAAGAGTCATTATTCTCCTAATCCTTCGTTTTTCATAGTTTCTTCGATAGCTGCTAGTGCTTGAGCTGCATCATCACCATTTGCAGTGATCTTAATTTCCGCGCCTTGTTGAATTCCTAAAGACATAACACCCATGATTGATTTTAAGTTAACGTTTTTTCCGTTATACTCTAAGTTAATGTCAGAACCAAATTTGCTTGCAGTGTTTACAAGTAGAGTTGCTGGACGAGCATGAATTCCTGAATCGCTAGTTACTTTAAAGATTTTTTCCATGATAATTTATCTCCTTTAAATTACGTTTTTTTTAGTTGTATAGACGTGAGTACTACATCATCTATTGTATATAATAGGCGATGTTCGGTCAACCACATCGCCTATTATAATTATAAACATTTTGCGTCAAATTCCTATTGAATGTCAATAATAGCGTTTTCGCCCTTTTTAACATTTCCATCTTTTTTCAATTCGACTTGTTGCCCTTGTTGTAAATTCGTAAAGACGATTGGTGTAATAATAGATGGTGCATTTTCTTTTACAAATGCAAGATCTACTTTTAATAATGGTTGTCCTTGCTTCACTTTATCACCTTGTGCTACAAGCGCTTCAAAGCCTTCACCATTTAATTTTACAGTATCAATACCAAAGTGGATTAAAATTTCTTTTCCACCTTCAGACTGAATACCAATCGCATGTTTTGTAGGGAATACATTTACAATCTCACCATTAACTGGAGAAACTACTGTTCCTTCTGTTGGCTCAATCGCAAATCCATCTCCCATCATTTTCCCTGAAAATACTTGGTCAGGTACTTCTGTAATCGGTAAGATTTTCCCTTCAATTGGTGAAACGATTGTTTCATTTTCATCAACTTGTTGAGGAGTTTCTTCCACTTTTACAGGCTCTTCTTTTTCAACATGAGGTGTACGACCTGACATAATATCATGAATTTGTGATTTTAATGTGTCAGATTTCGGTCCGAAAATAGCTTGAATGTTATTTCCAACTTCAAGTACACCAGCTGCTCCAAGCTCTTTTAAGCGGTCTTTATTTACATTCTTTTGTTCGTTAACTTGTACACGTAAACGAGTAATACAAGCATCTAAAGAAGCGATGTTTTCTTTACCACCAAGTGCTACTAATACTTCACGTGGAAGTTCACCTGCTTCTGTTTTTCCTGCGCCGTCATTAGCATTTGCTACTTCACGACCAGGTGTTTTTAAGTTCCATTTACGGATTGCGAAACGGAATCCGAAGTAGTAAATCACTGCTAGTACAAGACCAACAATAATTACCCACCACCATGCCGTACGACCTGGTAGTACACCGAATAATATGAAGTCAATTAAACCACCAGAGAATGTCATACCAATTTTAACACCTAAAATTTGCATTGTCATAAATGATAGACCAGCGAATACTGCATGAATTCCGAATAATACTGGTGCTACGAATAAGAATGAAAATTCAAGCGGTTCTGTAATACCTGTTAAGAAAGATGTTAATGCAGCAGACCCTAAAATACCAGCTGCTAATTTTTTATTTTCTGGACGTGCTTCATGGTACATTGCTAAAGCTGCTGCTGGAAGACCGAACATCATGAACGGATACTTACCAGTTGTAAATGTACCAGCTGTTAATTCTACGCCGTCTTTTAACTGTGCCATAAAGATTTTTTGGTCACCACGGATTAATTCGCCAGCTGCATTTGTATACTGACCGAATTCGAACCAGAACGGTGAATAGAAAATATGATGTAATCCAAATGGAATTAATGAACGTTCGATTAAACCGAATATAAATGCTGCTAACGTTCTATTTGCATCAATCATTTGATGTGAGAACGTATTTAAGCCACCTTGAATGTATGGCCAAACGAAGCACATGATAATACCTACTACTAAAGAGAATGTTGCAGTTGCGATCGGTACGAAACGCTTACCTGCAAAGAAACCTAAGTATGATGGTAATTCAATATTGAAGTATTTATTGTAGCAATATGCAGCTACTATCCCGACGATAATACCACCAAATACTCCTGTTTGTAGCGTTGGAATTCCTAATACGTTTGCATATGCTGGATCTGCAAATCCAATTTTCACTGGATCTGTTCCAGAACTTGTTACTTTCACTAGCTTATCTACTTCTAAGAACACACTCATCGTTTTGTTCATAATTAAGTAGCCGACGAATGCTGCTAAACCAGCTACTCCGTCTCCACCAGCTAAACCGATTGCTACCCCAACTGCGAATAATAATGCAAGGTTAGCGAAAATAATATCACCCGATTGTTCCATAATTTTTGCAACCATTACGAACCAATCTGCTTTTAAAGCAGGAATAACATTTGTTAGCTGTGGATTTTGAAATGCATTACCAAATCCAAGTAAAATACCTGCTGCCGGTAAAATCGCTACTGGAAGCATAAGCGCTTTTCCGACTTTTTGAAGAACACCAAAGATCTTCTTAAACATGGAAACCCTTCCTCTCTTATCTATATTGATACTTTTCGACAAACGCCAAAAAGGCATGAGGAAAAAAAAGATAGAACGATAGCTATACAAAGGGTAGTATGTCCCTTTATTTAGCTTACATTCCCAACTTTTCTCCACTCATGCCTGATCGAATCAGTAACACGTGTCAAAAATAGGATTACGTATAAGTTCACTATAATTAAGGCAAACGTTTTCGTTATTCACCTTAATGTGTTTGTCGAATTTTGTATAACTTTGCAATAGTTATTATACATAACTATTGTAAGCGATTCAATCATTTTTTTTAACGTTTTCATTTTAGACAAAAATATATGTCTTTTTACACATGTTCTGCTTTCACTAATCGTTGTAAATGCATCGTTAAATAAATACTCTCCGCTTCATAAACAGGAAGTTGTAATTCTTTCTGCATTACTTTGACTAGTTTCCACGCCAAATTATAACAAACTGGATATTCCAACTTTAATAAATCAGCAAAACTCTGTGCTTCTTCTACTTTTTCTCCTTTTTTCACCCGCTCAATAGCATATTGTAAATGGCGAATAAGGCGTAAATAATGAATGCTTTCTTGGTCTAATGTAATTTGTAGGCTTGTCTCAATTAAAGACACAAGTTGTGCAATAAGACGAGAATTTTGATTAACAGAAGATAAATCAGAGTTTGTAAGCGAGCTGTAAATGTGAAGTGCGATAAAGCCAACTTCCCCTTCTGGCAATGTAATTTGCAAACGAGAATTTAAAAGTTGCACAACGCCTTCAGCAATTTTATATTCCTCTGGATATAGCATTTTCGTTTCAACTAAAAAAGGATTATCTATTGTAAGTCCTTGTTTCAGCCTTTTAATTGCAAAAGAAATATGATCTGTTAAAGCGATATGAATATGTTCATTTAATGGAGACTCCGCTTTTTCTTGAATATATAACATAATATCATTCATCAATTCAATTAGCTTTTCACTCACATGTGGTACTAAAAGTTTGTATTGTTCTCGATCACGTTCATTTTTTAAAACAAACATTTTCTCAATTTGTTCTTGCTCCAACACATCTTCAGCCTTTTTTCCAAATCCAATTCCTTTACCGATCACTACTACTTCCTCGTGTTCAGGATGGCTAGCAATGATGACATTATTATTTAAAACTTTTTTAATTTCTAGATAATTACTCATATAACACCACCCTCGTACTTAAATAGCCTGCTTTTATGTTACAGAACATTCTTCTTTTTCGTCAATATAAAACATCTACCATTTAATAAAAATTCATTTTTTAGACATGTTTGTATATGATGCGTATAATGTAAGGGCAACTGTACATAGAAAGGAGATTGCAACATGATTAAAATGTTTGTAAGTGATATTGATGGAACGATGATGCAACACGGAGGTTTTATCGACGAAAAAGATGTTATCGCTTTACGCAGCTTAGCTGAACAAAATGTAATTCTTTGTTTTGCTTCTGGAAGACTTGATAATGAAATTGCAGACTTAATGAGAGCAGTTAATACAAATTTCCATCGCATTAGTGTAAATGGTGTTTTTGTATATACACATGAAAATAAGCAGCTATTATCTGCAACTTTCGATTCCAGCATTCTTCCAGATTTGTTAGCTATGACAAATGAAGACCCTTATTTCCGTTATGTAAGTGATGAACATAACTACTACATTGAAGAAAAAACACCGTTTATTCATGAACTTGAACAACAAGTAACGATGACTTCTGTTGAAGAACCTAATCTATTACAGAAAATTGATGATACAATTTTTCCAAATAAAATTTCTGTCGGTGGAACGAAGGAAAGCTTACAACTCCTTCAGAACAAAATTGATGAAAAATTTCACGGTAAAGTTAGCACCTTCATTTCAGCAGAACAATGTTTAGATGTAATGCCACCTAATATTAGTAAAGGTTCTGCTATTTCTATTTTATTAAAAGAATTTCAAATACAACCAGAGGAAATTGCTTGCATAGGGGATTCTTATAATGATATTCCAATGTTCTCTTTAACTCCTCACAGTTTTGCTATGTCTCAAGCAGATGACGCAGTAAAAGAGCACGCTCACTATGTAGTAAATACGGTTAAAGATGCTGTTAACCACGTAATTGCTCATAATAAAAATACGACTCACTCCTTATAAGGATGAGTCGTATTTTTATTTCTTTACATGTTGAAAACATCAAAGCTCACTGTACTTCACAAACTGAAATATATTACTTGTTACGTGCGATGTTCGTAATAAACTTATAACGGTCACCACGATAAATACATTTCACATACTCTAACGGTAACTCACCTTCTGAATATGACCATTGACGCATTACAAGTACAGGCGCCTTTTTAGGAATATGCAGATGTTCAGCTTCATTATCCGTTGCAATTGAAGCTTCAATTGATTGAGTAGCGCGAACAAGCTTAAAGCCCAGTTTTTTCTCTAAATGTTCATATAAAGATTGTTGCAATATTTCTTCGTTAATATCTTTCACAAGAGTTGGCGACAAATATGTCGTCTCAAATGCAATCGGTTCGTCATCAGCTAAGCGAGTACGCCTCACTTCATAAACCGACTCCCCCTCTTGTATTTTCAGCCGGTCTGCTATTTTAGCAGTAGCTGGAACTAGGCGGAAACTTAATAACTGGCTGCTCGGTTTCATACCACGAGAAATCATATCTTCTGTAAATCCCGTCATTCCTTGCAACTTTTGCTCCACTTTCGGAAGTTGGACGAACGTTCCAATCCCACGTTTCCGGTATAAATAACCTTGTTCCACTAAGTTATTAATCGCCTGTCTGATTGTCATACGACTTACTTCGAACTTATCACAAAGTTCATTCTCAGATGGAATTTTATCTCCCGGCTTCCATTCGCCGTCCTCAATTAGCTGTTTCACCCACTCTTGAATCTGATAATAGATCGGAAATGGTGAATACTTGTCGATGTTCATCAGCAATCGCCTCACTGCATAAAGATAGAGCTTCTGGATCTGCGATTACGGTTACATTCGGATGACGTTGTAAAACTGTAGCAGGACACGCCTCACTATATTCTCCTTGCAATAATTCCTTAACAGCTTCTGCCTTTTTAGATCCCATAGCAACAAGTAGAATTTGTTTTGCTTTCATAATACTTCCAATTCCCATTGTAATCGCATGAGTCGGTACATCTTCTTCTCTTTCAAAGAAGCGAAGGTTTGCTTGGCGCGTAGATTCTGTTAATTCTACAATGTTAGTTGGAGAATTAAATGGTGTTCCTGGCTCATTAAATCCGATGTGACCGTTTTCACCGATTCCAAGAATCTGTAGGTCAACTGGGTTAGTAGCTAGAATGCTCTCGTAACGCTTGCACTCTTCCTCTAAATCACTTGCCATCCCGTTTGGTACATAAGTTTGTTTAAATGGAAGATGATCAAACAACTGTTCTTGCATGAAATAGTGATAGCTGTTTTTATCTTCGTGTGGTAAATTTACGTACTCATCTAAGTTTACAGTGGTTGTATGACTTGTATCAAGTTTATTTTTTCGCATTTCTGCATAAATACCTAATGGAGAGCTTCCTGTAGCCATTCCTAATGTTGGATTTTCTTTTGATTTTACAACCTCTTCAATTAACTTGAAACCTGCTTCTGCTAATTCTTCTGGAGTTTTTACAACAAGAATATTCATCTAATTACTTCCCTTCCTTCATATGAATTCCTAAACGAACCGTATCATATACATGTAATTCTTCAGTCATAACAACAAAGTCTGCATCTTTACCTGCCGCTAACGCACCTTTATTATTTAATCCAAACTCTTCTGCTTGGTTAACCGATGTCATGAGTACTGCATCCTCGATTGAACATCCTGTAAATTCAATTACATTTCGGAAAGCTTGATCCATTTTCAAAATACTACCAGCTAACGTTCCATCTTCTAATCGGGCACTGCCATCTTTTACATGTACTGGCTGTCCGCCAAGCTCATATAATCCATCTTCAAGACCTTTTGCACGCATTGCATCTGTAATGACACTTACTTTTTTCGGTCCTTTTAATTTATATGCTAATTTCACCATATCAGGGTGAATGTGAATACCATCTGTAATTACTTCAACCATTACATCTGGATTTAATAACACATGACCAACAACTCCTGGTTCACGGTGATGTAATCCACGCATTTGATTGTATAAATGTGTTGCATGTGTAATTTTTCTATTTTTCAGTTGTGCATCAATCGCATCTGTATGCCCCATTGTGCCAACAACACCTGTTTCAGCAAGATACTGCTCAAACTCTAACGCACCTTCTTCTTCTGGTGCATATGTTACTAATTTAATTAGATTTCCGCTTGCTGCTTGCCATTGTTTAAATTGCTCGATACTCGCAGGAACAATATGTTCAAGTGGTTGTGCACCCGCACGTTTTTTTGAAACATATGGTCCTTCTAAGTGAATATATTCGAAATGTGCTCCCTTATCTTTCGCTTCCTTCGCAGCACTTAGCGCCGCTTCAATCGCTTCTGGAGCTTGTGTCATTGTTGTTGGAAAGTAAGTTGTAACTCCTTCTTTTAACATTTCTTTACCAAGAGTTACTAATCCATCGCTATTTGCATCCATCGCATCAATATCGTATCCACCATGAATATGAACATCAATCATACCTGGAATCACAATCTTTCCTGCCGCATCTAACACAGTTTCATTTTCTTGTGATACATATTGAGCCATCAAACCAATTTCTTTAATTGTTTCTGCGTAACGAACAAATCCGTTTTCCACTACTTCTGTACCTGTATAAATTTTGGCATTGATGACAACTTGCGTTTTCATTTTCATCGATCCTTTCCCATGAAATACCTACTTGTTATTATTACCTTATTCGCCTAATTCCATCTTAATATACACACGAGTAGTTGTCTATACATTCTAATGAAATTTCCTCTTCATTCAGCAGAAAAAAGGAAATTTATTTCTTTTTCATTATAATATATGTTATTCATTTTTTCCAAAATGGAAAATACCCTCTTATATAATTAATTACTTAAGTAGTGGCATAAGACCACTCGACCCCATAGTAATATGTTCACCGTCTGTTTCTATTTCTACTGTACGCTTGTTTGTTCCGTATATCATTATACCACGCTGTTTTAATCGTCTTACAACACTTTGATGAGGATGTCCATATGGATTTCTACTCCCGTACGAAAGAATAGCGAATTGTGGGTCTACTTTTTTTAAGAATGTTTCACTCGTTGAAGTATACGAGCCATGATGCCCTACTTTTAATATATCTGCATGTACATCAAATTGCTTTAATATTTCATTTTCTGTCCGTATATCAGCATCACCCATTAATAAAAAGTCCGCTTTACCATATCGAATCTTTAATACAATTGAAGACTCGTTATTCTCGTCCTTCGATTTCCCATTGTTCAATACTTGTATAGAAACATGTGGATCTAGCGGTATGTATTGTCCCTCCTTCACTGAAATGAAAGGAATGCCCCTTTTTTTAATGTTATTTCGATACGTATGATAAGTAAATGAACTATATGTTTTCCCGCTATCTAATACGAGGGAAACTGGCATTTGCTCTACAATTGGAATAAGTCCTCCTATATGGTCCATATCCGGATGAGTACTTACAATTACATCTAAATGATTAATTCTTTTTTCAATTAGTTTTTGAATAATGACCTCTCCCGCTTCATAGGGACCCCCGTCTATTAACATCGTTTGACCATTTGGCAATGTAATAAGTGTCGCATCACCTTGTCCAACTTTTAAAAAACTCACTTTCATTTTACCAAAATGTTGCCGCTGCATATGTATAGAAGACGCAGTATGAATAGACATCATATATCTTTTAGCCGATGCGCTGTTTAACGAAAAACATAATAAAACAGAAACCAACAATAGAATATTCCGTACACCTCTCATAACTCGTCTCCTTTTTTCATTTAGTATGGCACGCTCTGTAATTGATATACAAAAAAAGCTTAGCAAAATGCTAAGCTTTTATTTTGATAATTCCTGTAAAGAACCGAAGAATAAATCTGCTTCATTCATTTGTTCATTTTCTTCCGAAAGAGGTGGTAAATCATCTAACGTTTTCAATCCAAACGTATCTAAAAACTCTTTCGTCGTTCCGTATAAGATAGGACGCCCCGGTCCTTCTGCTCTTCCCATTTCTTTTATAAGTAAGTGTGAAACTAACGTTTGTAATGCCTTATCTGTTTTCACTCCTCGAATCTCTTCCATTTCTGTCCTTGTAATCGGTTGACGGTACGCAACGATTGCCAACGTTTCAAGAGCTGCTTGAGACAGTGAAGCCGTTGTTGGGGTATCTATTAACTTTTGATAGTATGCCGCATGTTCTTTCTTTGTTGCAAAACGATACACTTTTGCATATTGGACAATTTGCAGACCGCGATTCGATCCTTCACATTCTTTTTGCATTTCCTCTATACTGTTTATTACTTCTTCCACTTCAACTTCCAGAACTTTAGCTATCTGTTCCGGATAAATCCCTTCGTCACCTGCAACAAATAAAAGCCCTTCAATAATCGCTTTTTGTTCTTTTCTATCCATTTTACGAACTCCTTCCTCCTATTTTTCTATAAAAATACACATAAAAAAACCGAATCACAGTAAATGCGTTCGGTTCAATATTTCTTCTCTCGTTCCAAACGATACATTAAAACCTAACTTGAGATAAAATATTTCTATCCCATCTTCACATGCTGGCTCTATACGGATTTACTAGAGCTTGATACGAAAATTTCATCAAAATTATGTTCTTGTTCAATTATGATTTGTTGATTTTTCATCAGCTCAAGAACTGCTAAAAATGTTACAACCATTATTTCACGTTCTTCATCAGCAAACAAATCATAAAAGCTTTGACGACCGCCTTTTACTTCTAACTGTTGTAGAATATCAGTCATTCGCTGTTCAATTGGTATTTCTTGGCGAGTAATTCGCGTTGTTACGGGTTTCTTTGCTTTTTTACGGCGCATTAGCTTTTGAAATGCCGCTAACATATCATATAACGTAACATCAAGAGGTAAACTTGTCTCCTCTTCTTGTTGAAATGATGTAAAATCAATTGGCGGACGTGTATATAGCTGTGCTCTTTCTTGTTCTCTTTCTTTTAACTCAGTAGCAACTTGCTTATATTTCTTATATTCAATTAATCTCTCCATCAATTCTTGACGAGGATCATCTATAAAGTCTTCACCGTTATCAGGTACATCTTCTTCTTGTTTCGGTAACAACATTTTACTTTTAATTTGTAATAACGTTGCAGCCATTACTAAATACTCACTGGCAACATCTAATTGTAGTTCTTTCATCGTATGGACATAAGATAGATATTGCTCTGTAATTTCCGCTACAGGAAT
This sequence comes from Bacillus nitratireducens, assembly GCF_036320425.1. Lineage (NCBI taxonomy): Bacteria > Bacillati > Bacillota > Bacilli > Caryophanales > Bacillaceae > Bacillus > Bacillus nitratireducens. The sequence goes on along the minus strand of NZ_JAUMJO010000002.1, from coordinate 103,088 downwards.
ATTATATATATCAATTTCGTAACGATGTATTAAGTGTAACAATAGATCTAAAGGCCCTTCAAAAGCCTCTACTTTAAAATTATACTGCACAAAGCATCCCACCACATTTTTTCTATAACAACATAAGTATAGAGCATACTCATGTTCTATCCAACCTTTTTAAGAAATTTAATTAAAAATAGACCTATGCCCATGTCATAATGCCCACCGCTTCATATGATAACAATGTAGTAAGAACAATGTAGGAGGTCAAAAAACTATGGGTCACGTTGATTGCGGTTTTAGCGGTGGATTCGCATTAATTGTTGTACTGTTCATTTTACTAATCATTGTAGGAGCAGCTTGCTTCTGCTAATATGAAGCAATAAAGCGACTAGGGATATTTCCCTAGTCGCTTATTGTTAATATTTCTATGATACACTGTACATATAACCGTTAGACAGGAGCGAAAAAAAATGTATCCTACCGAGTACATACAATTTTTAATTCATTTTCACGGAGACTATGATTATTTTGAATGTCATGAAATACTAGAAGAGTATTGGAAATTAAAGCCTAGAGGAGAACGTGACAATTACTTAGTCGGTCTCATTCAAATTGCTGTTTCCTCATACCATCATAGACGATCCAATTGGAATGGTGCAGAGAAGATGATAAAAAGCGCAATAACAATTTTAGAAAAGAACAGCGCGCAATTACATCAATTCGGAATAGATCATAAACAACTTATATTTTTATTAAATGAAAGATTACAATCTATCCACAAAAAGGAAACTTTCGCCCCGTTATTTTTACCATTATTAGACGTATCGTTAGAAAAACAATGCATACAGTTATGTAAGAAACAAAACCTCTCTTGGAAAGATGCGAACGTCGTTCCTGATGAATACATCATAAATAAGCACACATTGCGTGATCGAACAGAAGTCATTTCTGAACGACACGAACAACTACAAAAAAGAAAGCAGAGATAATAAACTACTTATCCCTGCTTTCATGAATGTATATTTTGTTCAAGCTCTTTACACTTTTTGCAAAAACTTGCTGTTTGCTCATTTCCGCAAATTGTAAACTCAAGAAATTTACTCTTAAGCTCTTGAACCATCTTCGTCCCAATACCCATATGACGGTGAGACGGATTCACGCTCAAATGCTGAATTTCCAATACCTGATCTTCTTTTTTTATAATCCCCATTATCCCAACAAAATCTTCATTTTGTTTCCACAAATACAATTGCCAATCTTCTTTCGCCTCATACTCTTTCATTGTCAATTGTAATGTTTTCACATCTTTTTCAGTTGGCATAAATGAAAGAAGCCCCATTGCAATTTTTTCATAACTTTTTTTAAAACGAATTAACATAACCCTTATCCCTTCTTACAAAAGTTACAAACTATTTATCCCCTCAGTCACTCTTTTCATATCACATTCATTCTACAATATTTTTACCAGAGTGAGAAGAGGCTGAAACAACTTGATAATCATACAAAGCGTTAAGAAGAAAGTCAAATATATGTTTCCAAGCTATTTTTTCTATTATACCGCTCAGAATAGAGACAATACTGTTTAGAAACTAAAAGGAGAATCCCCTTGCTCATCACATTTTAATTATTAATTACTTTTGAACGAAATAGTTCTATTAAAAACAATATGTTAAGAGAAATCCATTTATTGAAACATATAATTGGTACTCCATTCTATGTATTTTGTTAAAATTGTGTTCTCATGAACAATATATTTTAACGTTAGTAGCCGTCCTATTTGCACCATATATTTCGAAATATATACCAATTACTGTTTATACGAAATAAAAAAAGAGAGCAAAATCGCTCTCTTTTTCTCGTAACTTATTCTTCCCAAACTTTAACTTCTTTCATTACATCGCCTTGACGCATGTTTAATACTGTTTCAATACCGCTTGTTGCTTTACCGAATACAGTATGTACGCCATCTAAATGCGGTTGTGGCTCATGAACAACAAAGAATTGGCTACCACCTGTGTTACGACCAGCATGTGCCATAGAAAGTGAGCCAACAAGATGTCTATGAGGATTTCCATCAGTTTCACATGGGATAGAGTAACCTGGGCCACCTGCTCCTGTGCCTGTTGGGTCTCCACCTTGGCTTACGAAGCCAGGAATAACGCGGTGGAATGTCACACCATCATAAAATCCTTGCTCTGCTAATTTTTTAAAGTTTTCTACTGTTTTCGGTGCCTCTTCTGGGAAAAATTCTAAATCGATTTTTTCACCATTTTCCATTAATATGTATCCTAAAGTTTTCATACGTATATGTCTCCTTTCAACTATCTCAGCACTATATTACCATATTCATGACGAGAAACAAAAAGAATCCGACAATCTACATACTTCTTTTTTGAAATGTGGAAGAAGCTAGGTGACAAATAAGAAAAATATACTATAATAACTGTGTTGCCCGAAAATTTTAGAAAGAGAAAGGGAGCGATTTTTCGTGAAAACGAAATTACTAGCTCTGCTATTAGCTGTAGCCGTATTTATTATGCCAACAGCTTCATTTGCAGACATCATTGAGGGAGAATCAATTGTTACACTAGGAGAAAACTTATCTGAACAACAGAAACAAGATCTTTTGAAAGAAATGAAAGCACCAAAAGATGCACAAATTATTACTGTATCTAATGCGGAAGAACATAAATTTCTAGAAGGAATTGTTCCAAAAGCACAAATTGGTACGAGAGCAATTTCCTCTTCTATGATTACATACACAAAGCCAGGATCTGGTCTCATTGTACGTTCAAAAAACATTAATTCGATAACAGATGCGATGTACACAAACGCACTTATTACAGCAGGCGTGAAAGATGCAGAGATTCAAATTACTGCACCATTTAAAGTCTCAGGAACTGCTGCTTTAACAGGTTTAATGAAGGCCTATGAAACAACATCGAACAAAGCAATTCCTGAGGAAGTAAAAAAAGTAGCCAATGAAGAAATGGTGCAAACGGCCCAGCTCGGCGATAAAATTGGTGAGGAAAAAGCAGTTCAACTTGTTGCAAAAATTAAAGAAGAGATTGCAAAAGAGCAGCCAAAAACGACGGAAGATTTACGTTCATTAATTAAAAAAATTGCTGATCAGCTCGGCATTACATTAACGGATGAACAGTTGGATAACTTAGTAGCGTTATTTGATAAAATGAAAAATCTTAATATCGATTGGAATCAAGTTGGCAGTCAGTTAAATAAAGCAAAAGAACACGTTTCTGCCTTTTTAGGGTCTGAAGAAGGGCAAAGTTTCCTAGATAAAGTTAAAGATTTCTTCTCTAGTATCATTGATTTTGTTAAATCTTTATTCAAGTAAAAAGAAGCTCGTCAATGACGAGCTTCTTTTTTATACAAGTAACGGTAATGTCATAACCGCTTCTTCAACCGAACGAACAACATGATTTGCTTTCTCCTTCACATATGGATGAGCATGATGAAGAGTAAATGAGTGCGGGGTTACTTCAAACATTGAAATGTCATTAAAAGAATCTCCAATGCAGGCAACCTCATTTGCTTCAATTTTTAAATGTTCCATTAGTCGCCTTAAAGCACTCCCCTTACTTACACCCCTTGGCATAATATCAACATAGCGTTTACCTGATATAAAAACTTCCGCTTCGCTGTGAAATGTATCTCGTAACTCTTGATCTAATGCTACAATTTTCTCTTCTTCTCCAAATACAAATAATTTCGCTGGATGTACAGTCTTACCAAATTCTTCTTCTAACGCTTCTATTTCAGCAATATGTACCCCCATATACTCTTCAAAAGTATGATGATTTTCATTCTTTCTTTTTGTATATCGCTGCTCATTTGCACAAACAATATCTGCTAGTCCCTTGTTATGTATATATCGATATATTTCCTGGGCAACACTATCTTCAAAACTTGATTCATAAAATATTTTACCGTCCGGCAGTAACATTGTCGCCCCATTTAAACCAGTTGTGTAATACGGGAATGAAAACCTTTTTACGACTTCATCAATTCGGTGAGTAAAGCGGCCAGAGGCAAAACAAATATTTGTCCCTTTTTCAGCTAGCCAACAAAGTGCACGTTCATCTTCTTTTTGCATATCATTCACATTGTAAACGAGCGTGTCATCTAAATCACTTACAAATAATTTAATCATGTCCTCTTCCCCTTTCATACACAATACCTACTCTAAGTGTACACAAAAAATGTTTGGTTTTTGTTAAAAAAAAATAAATTTTCAATAAAAAAATAAACGGGAGCATAATCCCGTTTATTTTTGTCTTCTTACATTTTGAGGTCGTACAATACTAGGACGCACTTTTAAACTAGACATAGTTGGACGGAGTAAAATTTTCGTTAACGCGCCCCAATCAAACGGTAAAAACGGCCATAAATACGGTGTTTGTAAGCTTTTTATAGACGCTAAAAATAAAATCAACATCGTCATCCCGATTACAAATCCCATCTCATGAAAGATGCCGGTTAAAATAATGACAAATAATTTGCCGATCTTATTTCCAAGTCCAAGCTCATAACTCGGAGTTGCAAATGATCCAATCATAGAAACCGCTACATACAAAATAACTTCTGGTACAAATAAACCTACATCAATTGCAATTTGACCAATTAATATAGCTGAAATTAATCCTGCTGCCGACGACAGTGATGTCGGCGTATGAATGGCAGCCATCCTTAAAAATTCGAGTCCGACTTCCGCCATCAAAATTTGTAATAAAATCGGTAAATGCGTCATCTTGTTCGGTCCAATAAAAGCAAGCTTTTCCGGTAAAAGAGTTGGATCAAATACAAAAACTAACCAAAACGGCAACAAGAACAGCGAAAATATAACACCTAAAAAACGTACCCAACGTAAAAATGTACCTACAGCTGGATTTTGTCTAAACTCTTCTGCATGCTGTAAATGGTGGAAATATGTTGTTGGAGTGATCATGGCACTTGGTGATGTATCAACAAGTACTAACACATGTCCTTCTAACAGATGATTTGCTGCTACATCTGGTCTTTCTGTGTATCGAATAAGCGGGAATGGATTATAACCTTGTTTGACTACAAATTCTTCTACCGTTTTATCCGCCATCGTAATCCCATCTACTTCAATATTTTTTAATTCTTGTTTTATAATTTTCACTAAATCTGGATTTGCAACATCTTGTACATATGTAATACAAATATCCGTTTGCGATCTATCCCCTACTCGAACCATTTCATTTCGAAGACGCGGGTCGCGTATCCTTCTACGAATTAACGCTGTATTTACAACGATATTTTCAACAAATCCATCCCTTGCACCACGTACTACCTTTTCTGTATCTGGTTCTGTCGGTGTCCGCCCCGGATAACTACGAACATCAATTGCGAACGCTTCTGTTTCACCTTCTACAAATATAACAATAAGTCCCGATAATACTTGGAGCATTACCTCATCCATCGTTTTTACTTTACTTACTTGTTGGTGAATTAAACGATTCTCTAAAAGCTTTACAGTATCTTCTTCTACATCCCTTATTTCATTTGTATCCACTGCTTCTTCTAAAATAGGGATAATATAATTCGTATCACAAAGCCCATTTACAAATAACACACCAATTTCTTTATTTAAAATTTGAAATTTACGAATACCAACATCGTATGTGACACCCAATCCAACTGTTTGCTTTAAGTAATTTTCATTATCACTTAAAAAAGATGAAATCGGGATATTCACTTTTTTAGGCTTCGTCATAAAACCCACTCCTTTCCAAAATTAATTGAATCGCTTTTCTAGTAATAGGTGATCCTCTCTCCCATTCATCATTTCCACACATTTTGCCAATATCACCGACCCCCACAATGACTGGAACATTCAGATCATCTAAACAATAAATCGTATCCCCACTAATCCTCCCAATTTCACCATCTGGAAGTCCAAATTTATCAACACCGTATTCTGTCAAATTCCCATTCCGATCTACACTTACATCTACACGCGCCCATTCCCAATGATGTGTATTCGACGCTACTGCTAAAATACCAAGTACATCAACTTGTTTATGTGTTGCGACATACTTTAACGCCTTTTCACCAGACCCTTCTCCTATAAATCCGCTGTCATCAAACATGACAAATACAGGGTCATATGGCGTTTGCATAATAAGCTCAACAACTTTCTTCCCTGTCAATTTGGTCGGATTACTTTGCGATGCTGAAATACACCTTCCCCCAAATTCCTTTGTCAACAGCTCAATTGTCCGCTTTGCATATTCATCTCCATCTGTGACCAAAACAACCCTTCGTCTCATTTGATTTATCCTTTCGGTTTACATATAAGTGCAACAAAAAATGAAAATAATATCGCCGCTGAAATCCCCGCAGACGTTAAGCTAAACATACCAATTCCAATTCCTAAATATCCATGTTTTTCTGCCGCATGCATTGCCCCGTGCAATAGTGAATGTCCAAAACTTGTAATAGGGACCGTTGCCCCAGCACCTGCAAATTTTATAAGCTTATCATACAATCCGAATCCGTCTAAAATAGCTCCGACGACTACAAAAGTTGCCATTAAATGTGCTGGTGTTAACTTTGCAAAATCTAGCAACACTTGTCCAATGACACAAATAGCTCCTCCTACAAGAAATGCATATATAAAATCCACAATTCACTCTCCTTTAACTCTTTCAAACACAACACCATGCGCAATCGTTGGAATCGTTTCCTTCTGCTGCATCATCATCGGGCTTAATAAAGCTCCCGTTGCAACGACAAAAATCCGTTGTAAATTCCCTTTTTGCATTTCACGCAATAAATGACCGTATGTTACAACAGCTGAACAAGCACAACCACTGCCACCTGCAAACACTTCTTCTTGATTTGAATTGTAAATCATTAACCCACAATCGTTGTATATATGTCCAAGATCATACCCTTCCTCAAGTAAAAGTTGTTTCGCAATTGGTGTCCCCACAGCTGATAAATCACCAGTAACAATAAGGTCATAATCAGCGGCACTTCTTCTTAAATCTTCAAAATGCTGTTGAATTGTATGAGCAGCAGCTGGCGCCATTGCCGATCCCATATCTAAAGGATTAGCAATCCCTAAATCTTGTACTGTTCCGATTGTTGCTGCTGTTATCTTAATTGCACTTTCTTCATTGCTAATTAATATGGATCCTGCTCCGGTAACAGTCGAGTTTGCTGTCCCAGGCTTTTGTCCTCCGTACTCTGTTGGATTACGAAATTGTCTTTCAGCCGTCGCATTATGACTACTTACTGTCGCTAAGACACGATTCGCAAATCCACCATCTATAAATGCTGATCCAACCGCCAAAGTTTCCATTGACGTCGCACAAGCACTAAACATCCCTAAAAAAGGAATACCACAATCTCGAGCAACATAATTTGCTGTCACTGTTTGGTTTAATAAATCACCTGCTAAAAAGAAATCAATTTGTGATGGTTTGATATTTCCTTTTTGCAATACTTGTTGAATCGAGTCTGACATTAACCTTCGTTCAGCAAGTTCCCAGTTTTCCTCTCCACAATGTAAGTCTGAATATGAAATATCAAAATCCTTTCCAAGAGGGCCTTCAGCTTCTTTCGGACCGACAGCGGTACCAGTTGCATTCACGAAGATATCATTTTGAAATACCCACGTTTGTTTTCCTGTCAATCTCATACCTACCCCTCCTTTAAGACATTAAAATTTGAAATGTATATCTTATTAATCCAATAATGTATGCACCGACGACGCCAAACACAATGACGCTTCCTGCAAGCTTAAACATGTTTGTAGCAATTCCTAGAACAATCCCTTCGCTCCTATGTTCTAGCGCAGCACTTGCCATAGAATTCGCAAATCCAGTAACTGGTACTGCTGATCCCGCTCCAGAAAACTGCCCGATTTTATCATAAACACCACAACCTGTTAAAATCGCTGATAGTAAAACGAGAGTTGCAACTGTAGGGTTTCCTGCCTCTTGCTCACTAAAGTGAAAGTAATGTATATAAAATTTCATCAATACTTCTCCGACGGTACAAATGAATCCCCCAACAAGAAATGCCTTCACACAATTTATTAAATAGTTCGGTTTTGGATGGTACTCTTTCACTTTATTTATGTAATCATCTTTCAGTTTTCGCCCTGCCATATATATTATTGCCTCCTACTTTACGAAATAAATCCAGTGAAACAATGAGCCTATTACTTTTCCAAGTACAAGAGCAACAAGTAAAATAATAATTTTCCCCTCTACCCCTACCCGTTTCGCTAAAATAGGTAAAACGTTTAACACTTCCGTTAACGCCGCAGCTAGCATTCCAATGAATGTGCCACAAAATAACCCTAATATTACGAGCCAATATTGCGACGTTTGAAATGTAATGTTCTTTAAACTACACCAAGCCCCTGTTAAAGTACCTGCAATAACTGCCCACTCAAAATATTGAATATGCTTTCCACTTCTCGTTAATTGAGCTAAACGAGGGATTATACCAAGCACAGCTAAAAACGCAACATATCCGCTACCTACAGCAATCCCTCCAGCTAAACCAATTAAAATCACGAATCCAGACTCAATCATCGGTAAGCTGTTTCATATTATCCTTGTTTTCATGAACAATTACATATTGATCAAGCGACTGTTGATATTGAAACATCTCAACTTCCAACGGGCTCGGCTCTTCATTAATTCGCTTTTGAAATACATGATTAAAAAATAAAACCATACCTACTCCAAGACCCAATGAATAAGGAATTTGAAATAAAAGTGGTTGCGCCTTAAATTCTCCAGTAATCATGTAATATAACCGTTGGTGTACTTGTTGCATACTTACATCTTCATGAAAATAAATAATTGCAAGTGCTGCTCCAATGAAGAGTAACAACCATACAAGTCCGAAGAAAACCGGATGCACTTTCTTTTTTTCATATATAATTTCAACAAGAGTTTGTCCAGAACCAAGTAAATTAATTTGTAAGTGAGCCGCTTTTTGTTGAACAATCTCAATCACTTTCATAACATCAATTACAACATGTGTTTTATCATGCGCTGTTATTTTGTAAATTATCTCATTTTGTAACGACTCAACTACCAAAGAATCTCCAGCAAGTTGAGCAACATCGCTCAGTTTTACTTCATACGTAGGAGACACTTTTAATCGATTGCGCATTTTAATATAAATCGTTTGTTCCAATTTTCATTCACCCCTTCACTCTTCCTCGTAGTTGTAGTATGGTTATTGGATTTTTTTCTAATACAATTTTTTCATAAAAAAAACATCTGTACCGTTTTGGTACAGATGTTTTTCTGTTAAGCCTTTTTCTTAAATAAATTTGCAATGCTTAATGCGAGCCCTCCCCAAATGACTACCATACCTATAACCATCATCATAATCGCTGATCCGCTCATCATGAAACACCTCGATCCTTCCATTCTTTTTCAAGCTGGGCAGAGTCTGAATGTATTTGTGCATTCCATTTTTTCAGACCAATAACTAACGCAACTAGAAGGAATGCTGCCGCTATCGACCAACCATACGTTACAACAAACTCTGTCGGATAATCTCCGTAGTTCTTTTTAATGTTTTGGATTGTACCATCAATTAACATATACCCTAACATAAGTGGAGTAATAACGAGTAAACTCACTCTCCAAAACGTTCCTAGCTTTATATCAGATACAAAGTTTGCATGGTTTTGATAAACTGGTAAACGGCGTAAGATTAGTCCTATTGTAACTACTTCGACGAGTGCAATTGTAATCAATCCAAAATTGTTAGCGAAGTAATCAACAACATCTAGGAACATAAGTCCACCACGCGTTGCAAAAACAAGAGAAACTAACACGAGAAGTGTTCCCATAATTCCAATCGTCTTTGGACGACTCAAGCTGAATTTTTCAGATACAGCAGCAAAGCATACTTCCGCAAGTGAAATGAGTGATGTAATTCCAGCAACGGTTAAAGATAAGAAAAATAATACTCCAAATAACGGTGACATCGGTAGTTCATTAATAATTTGCGGGAATACTACGAACGCAAGCCCCACACCAGCACTAGCTACTTTATCAACCGGTACCCCCATGTTATTCGCCATAAATCCAAGAGCTGCAAATACACCAATACCTGCCAATAATTCAAATCCTGAATTTGCAAATCCTGTAATAAAAGCATTGTTTGTTGTATCTGAGTTTTTCGGTAAATAACTAGAATACGTAATCATAATTCCGAATGCTAAAGATAAACTAAAGAAAATTTGACCGTAAGCAGCAAGCCATACTTTCCCATCAAAAATACGACTCCAATCTGGTTTGAAAAATGCATCTAACCCCTGCATCGCACCTTCCATCGTCACTGCACGAACAACGATAATAAGGAACATAACAACTAGTAAAGGAATAAAAATACGGTTAACAACTTCGATTCCTTTTTTAACTCCTTTAAACGCAACACCCAGCACAATAATCCAAACGAGAGCTAACGGAATTAATACTTCCGGCACAAGCCCCCCAAACTGTCCTGGCTTATCTGCAACATGTAAATATTCTTTAAATAAAAATGATTGCGTGTCTTTCCCCCATGCTCCAGTAATCGCAAAGTACGTATACGAAATAGACCAAGCAATAATTACTGCATAATATGTTGAAACGATAAATGTTACACACATTTGCCACCATCCAATAAATTCAGCACGTGGATGAATACGGAAGAACGTAAGTGGTGCCGAACCACGATGACGATGCCCAAGAGCAAACTCGAATGCTAATAATGAAATACCAGTTGTTAATAATGCGAATAAGTACGGTAAAAAGAATGCGCCTCCTCCGTTTTCATACGCTGTATAAGGAAAACGCCATATGTTTCCTAATCCAACGGCAGAGCCGATCGCTGCGAAAATAAATCCAGCCCTCGTTCCCCATTGTTGCCTCGTTTCCATGTTTCCTTCCCCCTTTGTGACAAGTTCATACTTGGATTATATTTTAAATTAACTAAATTATCAATAAATTCTGTAAACTCCTTTCGAACAATAGTTGTAATCTTCCCCTTTTCATTACAATAAAAAAAATCGAATAGATAGCTATTCATCTATTCGATCTTTCATCTGTTTCAATATTTTCTTTTCCAGTCTGGAAACTTGTACTTGCGAAATGCCTATGCGCTCCGCTACTTCTGATTGGGTTTGGTCTTTATAGTAACGCAAATACACAATTAGACGTTCTCGTTCATCCAATTCTCTAATTGCTTCTTTTAAAGCAATTTTATCAAACCATTTCGTTTCCGATTGATCTGCAATTTGATCTAAAATAGTAATTGGATCTCCATCATTTTCATACACAGTTTCATGTATTGATGAAGGAGCACGACTCGCTTCTTGCGCCAGAACAACTTCTTCTGGTGTTAGTTCCAGAGCCTCCGCCACTTCATTAATCGTTGGAGCCCTTCCGAACTCTTTCGAAAGCTCGTCTCTCATCTTTCGAATTTTGTTTCCTGTTTCCTTTAAAGATCTACTTACTTTCACTGATCCATCGTCACGTAAAAATCGTTGTATTTCACCGATAATCATTGGAACTGCATATGTTGAAAATTTCACGTCGAAAGATAAATCAAATTTATCTACCGATTTTAAGAGTCCAATACATCCAATTTGAAATAAATCGTCTGGTTCATATCCTCGATTAAGAAATCGCTGCACAACCGACCATACGAGACGCATATTACTTTGAACGATTGTGTCTCTCGCTTGTTGATCTCCATCTTGACTCTTTTGAATTAACGCTTTTAGCTCGTGGTCCTTTAACTGAGGTTTCTTCTTCTCATTTTTGACCTCTATGTCCATTGGCTATTCTCCTTAATTGCATAGAGCGTTACTATTTGATAAGTATTTTGTCAAATGGATTGTTGTCCCGAAAGATTCGTTTGAAATAACTTCTACTTCATCCATAAAGTTTTCCATGATAGTAAATCCCATTCCGGAACGCTCTAATTCAGGTTTAGTTGTAAAAAGGGGTTGTCTTGCTTCATCTAAGTTAAAGATACCAATCCCTTCATCTCGAATCGTGAGTTTCACCATCGCTTCTTCCAAAATCACTGAAATATAAACAACACCTTCTGCATTTCCTTCATACCCATGAATAATTGCATTTGTAACCGCTTCTGACACAACTGTTTTAATCTCTGTTAGTTCTTCCATCGTCGGGTCTAATTGCGCAATAAAAGCAGCTACCGTAACACGAGCAAATGATTCATTCTGACTTAACGCTGAAAATTGAAGGTTCATTTCATTTCTCATCTATGCCACCCCCAACGTCGCGAGCGCATGCGCTTCACTTTCTTCTAAACGAACAATTTTGAATAGACCTGACATTTCAAATAAACGTTTAACAGGCGGTGAAATTGCACAAACAACCATCTCTCCACCTAATCCTTTTACATGTTTATATCGGCCTAATATAACACCTAAACCAGAACTATCCATAAATGATAAGTTCTCTAGGCTCAAAACAATATGATGAACACCATGTGTCTCAATCATATCTGTTACTTTCGTTCGCAACTCTTCAGCGGTATGATGATCTAATTCACCCTCCAGCCTCACACATAAGACGTCACGTTTTACTTCTAAATGCATGGAAAGACTCACACGATTTCCTCCTTATGCTCAAACTTTACTCTTTAACATAAGATTTTCGTGATATAAAATAAGAATCCTTCCTACTGACAAAAGAAGAACTATTTCGTCATAATGTGAAACCTTTCAGCAATTATTCCAGTAAATATGAACAGAAAAACGGCAAAATTTTTGCCGCTATTTTGATGTTGAAAACATCCCAAAACTTCTTTTAAATAACTCCCACCAACTCGCTGCAGCAACATCTTCTTTCGCTACAATGGTTTGTTTTAATAAAACCTCTTTATCTTTTTTAATGACAAGTGTGCCAAGTGCATCACCCTTTTTAATCGGTGCCTTCACTTTCTTTTCAGCGATTACTTCTTGTTTTACTTTGTCCATATTTTCGCCCTTCTTCATAAGAAGAGATACGTTATCTGACGCAACTAAATCTACTTTTTCTTCTTTCCCTTTTCCTACTTGTACAGTCTTAATTTTTTCACCACGTGTATACAATTTCTTTGTCATATATTGTCCAAATGCATAATCAAGCAGCTTCGTTACTTGATTGTTCCGCTCTTTTGATGTAGGTGCTCCCATAACAACTGAAATGACACGCATTCCATTCTTTTCAGCTGATGCAGTTAAACAATATTTCGCTTCTGTCGTAAAGCCCGTTTTCACACCATCTACTCCAGGATAAAAACGTACTAACTTATTCGTATTAACAAGCCAAAACTTCTTATCCGTATCTTCACGTAAATAGTCTTCATATTTACCTGTGTATTTGCGAATAAGTGGATACTTCATCAATTCTCTCGCCATTATAGCCATATCATTTGCTGTAGAATAATGATCTTTGGCCGGGAGACCTGTTGGGTTTTGAAAATGTGTATTTTTCAGTCCTAAATCTTTCGCTTTTTTGTTCATCATATTTACGAATCCTTCTTCTGAACCAGCGATATGCTCAGCTACTGCAACAGATGCATCATTTCCAGATGCAATTGCAATACCCTTTAACATTTCATTTACGGTCATCTCTTCCCCAGGTTCTAAAAAGATTTGTGATCCACCCATTGAAGCTGCGTGTTCACTTGCTCTAACTTTATCGGTCAGTTTTAGTTTTCCTTTTTCAACTTGTTCCATAATTAATAGCATTGTCATAATCTTCGTCATACTGGCAGGTGGTAACTTTTCATTCGGATTTTTATCAAATAAAACTTTACCTGTATCTTGCTCAATTACGATTGCTGACGACGCTTGTTCCGCTAACTTCGGCGTGGTTTCTTCTGTTTTCTCCTGCTTCGTTTTCTCAGATTGCGCAAAACTAACTGAAGTACCAGAAAGAAATAACATGAAACAAACAAGTATTCCAAAAACTCGCTTCATGACTAACCCTCCATTCTATATCAAACCTATTTTTTCCAATTTTTCATTTTTTAATACCATATTTTTCTATCATTTTTCAGTTGACAAATACATTTATCGCCTATATTGTATTAAGTGTATTACACACATTAGTACACTTAATACATAACAGGAAGGAGACATTGCTCTTGCATATTCAACTTGATCCAAGAAGCAACACTCCGATATGGGAACAAATTGTTCAAAGTATAAAAGAACTCGTATTAAAAAACATATTAGCTCCAAGTGATAAGCTTCCTTCTGTGCGCGAGCTCGCTTCTTTACTCGTTATAAATCCAAATACAGTTAGTAAAGCGTACCAAGAGTTAGAACGCCAAGGGATTATTGAAACATTGCGAGGAAAAGGAACATTTGTATCCCAATCGATTACCCCAACATTAGACGAAAGGAAAATCGCTATGGTTGAAAAGCAGTTTCATCAATTACTATTAGAAGCCTCTTATCTCGGGGTTACGAAAGATAAAATTCACGATTGGATAGATTCATACTACAAAGAGATTGGAGGAAATACAGATGTTGAAAGTGACAAGCTTGAAGAAAACAATTGATAATCAAACGATTTTAGACGATGTTTCTTTCACATTACAAAAAGGTAGTATCGTCGGATTACTCGGAAGAAACGGTGCGGGGAAAACAACTTTATTACGAACGATGGTCGGCATTTTAGACCCTGATGCAGGAACAGTTACATATGAGGATACGGATATTCATAAGCATCCTGAAATGAAGCAAAAAATCGTATATGTTCCGGATTCTACTAACATACTGAACGGATATACAGTGAAAGAAATTGTAAAGTTTTATAAAGCTGTTTATACAGCATTTGATGAACAGTATTTCTACGAATTATTAGAGCGGTTCAATTTACCAAACAAACGTATTCGTAGTTACTCAAAAGGAATGAAAGCACTGCTTGCGATCATTTTAGCTTTCGCTGCAAAAGCAGAATATATCATTTTAGATGAACCGACAAATGGACTTGATCCTATCGTTAAAAGACAGATTCTACAATTTCTTGTTGAAGAAGTAGCAGAAAAAGAAATTACAATTTTCATCTCTACTCACCATTTAGATGAAGTTGAAAAAATTGCCGATACAATCATTATTTTAAAAGGACATACAGTAGATTCTATTACATCACTAGATGATGCAAAATCACGATTTGCTAAAGTCCAAGTTGCTTACGAACGATCACTACCTCAAAAACTAGAAAACTTAAGCAATATTAAAATATTAAACCAAACGGGAAAAGTATATACGATCTTAATTGAGGGAAATGTAGCTACAACACTGGAGAAGTTTTATAAAGAGCAACCTATACTCATTGAAGAATTAACAATGTCACTTGAAGATGTCTTCGTTACGACACTGGAGGAGGATGGGTATGTTTCATAAGGCGTTGTGGATGTGGAATTGGAAACGCGGGAAATATGCTGTATTAATAATGTTTTTAGTATCTATGTATGTTTTCCCTTATAAATACTATAAGGCATCCCAAACCCAGATGGATTTTTTCTATAAATATAACCCAACAGGAGAGTTTTATTACGACTATTACTTCTCAGATTACAATTCCATCATTATTCTCTCTATCATTGCACTAGCTTGCTTAATGATTGGATGGGAACGTAGCAATTTGAAGTTGAGTGATTCTTTAATGGTAATGCCTTTTAAACGTAGCACCATCTTTTTTTCGAAATGGTTATTTGGCATTATTCACATTGTTACATGTCTTTTACTATGCTGGGCTCTAATGTACCTTGTATATAGAACGACAATTCACTTTGAATTTCAATCATTCAACTTTTTCCATAGATATTTTTTCTATGCAATAATTACTTATATCGCTCTCTATACTACAGCTTTATGTATCGGAACTTTTACAGGAAGTATCATTTCTCAAGGTACCTTCTGTGCTTTATATTTAATTAAAGGGTTTGGAATTCTTTCTTTGCTCTTCTCTTTTTATAATGCACATTTAAATATGGATACAGAAGATTCTTCAAATAAATATGAAGCAATCTTTCATTTAAACCAGCAAACAGAAATTCTTGCTCCCATAAAAAATTTTCATATTCGATATAATTATGATATGAGGAACCAACCAACTAAAAAGGAAGGACCTGTATTCTATGATTATAGTTCTCCTAAAATATTACTAGTACCCATTCTATATACAATATGTTCCTTATTACTGGGGGTTATTTTATATAAGCATTCACCTAATGAAAATAATAAAAAGGTATTTTCATTTCAAACGAAACAAAAACTATGGATTGTTGGGACAACTTTCTATTTTGCTTTAATAGGTGGGAGCATGTTACACAATTCTGATTTGATATTTAGCTATTATTTTGGGCTAATTTTATTTGGAACCCTCAGCTATTTTGCACTTTCACGCCTTACAAATTATAAAGTTTTATAAAGGAGAGACCCTATGTTTCAAAAAGCATTATGGTTACAAAGCTATAAACAAGGAAAATATTTCATTTGGCTTTTTTGGATTACTAGCTTCTATACACTATCTTATAAATATTATGTAGATGCTGCAAAATCCTTTCATTTTTCACAAACTATCACGGAAAAAGTTAATTATCATTATCAATATTTCCTTAGTCCTGAAGACCATTTATTCATGCAGGGAATTGTAATTATTGCGTTAGCATGTGTGCTGATTGGTTGGGAACGCCATAACAAAACCATGGATTCTTTATGGTCGCTGCCTTTTAAGCGAAGATATATATATCTTACAAAATGGTTATTAGGGGTACTTAATATTATTGCTGTCTATGCAATAAATTGGGGACTTTTCGCAATTTTAAAAAAGACGACCTTTCATGACAAATACCAGTTATTTTCACCATTTCATTCTTATTTTCTTTATACAGTCATTGTATTAATTGCTATTTATACTTTGACATTATTTATGGGAACAATAACTGCTAATATACTTTCTCAAAGTATATTCACTAGTATTATGCTTATTTTACCATACGGATTGGCATTACTTTTGGCTGGTTTTATTTCAGTTCACCTGTACGGAACTCACGAGAAAACTTACGAAATTGAAAATCAATACGTATCAGTTTCATCACATATAAATATACTTTCACCTATCGAGGACTTAGAGATTAGATTTGATTACGATCCACAATCAGCTTACACAGATAAAAACGGTAAACGATTAAACGAACCTAATTTTTCAAAAATACCCTCTGCTTGGAACTTATTAAGTCCAATTATGTATATACTTATCTTATTACCTTTAGGTACCTATTTATATACACAATCGCCTAACGAACAAAACGGTAAGTTGCTTTTATTCTCAAAGCTCCACAAGCCTTTTATAGCATGTACTGTATTTTGTTTCGCCCTATTTGGAGGTCGCATAGTAGGAGGAACACAATCAATTATTGGTTATTATATTGGCTTTGGTGTAATTGGTCTAATTTGCTATGTCGTGTTATCACGCTTATTAAAGAAAAGGATTTCTTTGGGAGTAAAATAGTAAAATGTAATTTTCTAATAAATAGCCTCCTTCAAAAGGAGGCTATTTCACATTCTCTCTCCTATCCCCATACACCATCTCTTCTTTCATCCCAAATCCATCACCATTTTGCACAATTTGCTCTGTCGGCGCGACTACACTTTCAGCAATTTTCCATTCGCCGCGCTCTTTCACAAATACTTGCAAAAAATAGTTCATGCCATTTAACTGATATGCATTTTCTCTTTTCACATTATAGTGCACCGCAATGTAGTACACTTGAATGTTTTCTTTTCCTGCTTTTGATACGTATTGCGATAATCTTGGAATGTACATTGATGCTTTCTTAAATGGCAAGTGCTTCGCTTTCACGAGCGATGAACTTGTTACATTACGCAATGTGTCCTGATTACGAATGTTATCACTATGATGAAATAATACTGCATTTTGCATAGAACGAACCCATAATTTCGAATATAGGATCGTATTATCGTTTTCAATATACTTCACTTCTTTTTGCACCACTTGGATAGGAGTATCCGCGTATAAGAATGTATTAAAACAAAAAAAACTCCCAAATAAAATGGTAAGTCCAGCAATATATTTCATAATCTTTCCTCCGATTCTTTTTAATTAAAGTATCGGAGTTTCAAAATATTTTTATTCAAAAGAAAAAGGATAGGAAAGCCCTCGCTTCCTATCCTCATTTATTATAAGACGCGGCCAAATAGTTCTAAAACCATTTCTATCTCTTGGTCGCTCCAACCTTTAAATCTCTCTTTATAATATTCTTTACGCACAGCTTCAAGTTTTTCAGTTACTTCTCGTCCGTTTTCTGTAATTTCTAAGTATACGATACGACGGTCTGAATTTGATCTCTTTCTTTCAACAAACCCTTTTCGCACGAGACGATCTGTTACAGCTGTAATATGACTGGAGGTTACGTTTACTTCACTCGCAATTTGCGAAGCCATCTGTGGACTTTTCAAAAATAACGCACGTAATACAGAGAATTCATTATATGGCATATGCTCTGAAAAACGTGTATTAATATCATTTTGTAATAAACGTATCATCTTTCGAAATGATGCAGATAAATCTAAAATCAGTGTTTCTCTATTTTCGTTCACTAGCCTCGTCCCTTTTTTATCATATTTACACATATTATAATCTATAAATACCTATGTTGTATATGCTTTCTTCCCTTAACATTCTCATTTATGTAACTTTTTTCATACGATTTTCTTTTTTGTTCACACATATACATGTAAAAAAGGATGGTGAGCATAAATGCAAAGTGGAATGAATCCGTATTTACATAATATCCGTACGACAAATACTGGTAAAGAAGCTACTATTACTGTACAAGGAGAAGGCATTATAAAAGCCAAACCAAATGTTGTTATATTAACACTAGGCATTCGAACAGATAGTAAAAATGTAAAACAAGCGCAAGAAGAAAATGCAGTGCAATCGAAACAATTGCTTGATGCACTCAAACAGCTAGGTATTGCCGATAAAGATATAGAAACCATTTCCTATACGATTACCCCTCAATACGAATATGTAAATGATAAAGCCTTACTACAAGGCTACCGTGTGGAGCATTTGTATGAAATTACCGTTTTAAATGTGCAAAAAGCAGGGGAAGTATATGATATAGCCGTTTCGAATGGTGCAAACGTTGCAAAAGGGTTACGTTTTCGAATATCTCATCCAAATAAATATTATGAGCAAGCTCTCATTCAGGCTCTACACCAAGCAGTAGAAAAAGCTCGCGCTATTGCGAGTACATACAATTTAAACATTAATCCTGTTCCCCTCTCACTCGTTGAAGAATCTGCCCAATTACCACGGGAGGTTGCATCCTATGCTACTTTACATGCACAAGCAGCCCCGCCCATTCAATCTGGAGAACTAGAAATCATTTCAACCATACGAGCCATTTTTACGTATTTATAAATAATTTCGTTTATAAGTAAACGTTATCATTTTCGTTGTTGTAAAAACATGATGTTCTGATATAATAAAGGACGGTGAGCTCTTATATAAGAGATATCACGGGTGGGAGAGGGATATGAAAAAGAAGGTTTAACATGAAAGGAATACTTGAAAGAACATTTAAATTAGACTTACACCAAACATCACCAAAACAAGAAGTTTTAGCTGGAGTTACGTCATTTTTCACGATCGTTTATATTATGATTGTAAATGCGTCAATCTTATCAGATGCCGGCATTCCTCTTGAAGCTGGAATTTTAGCAACTGTTTTTAGTTCATTTGTCGGATGTCTACTTATGGCATTTTGGGCAAATGCACCTGCTATTCTTGTCCCAGGTATGGGTGTAAATGCATTCTTCACGTACACTGCTGTGCACACGCTCGGTCTAGCTTGGCAAGAAGCATTAGCAGCTGTTTTTATCGCCGGTATTATTTTTGCAATTGCTGCTTTTACACCGATTGCTCGCGTGCTTTCGGTATCGATTCCAAAGTCATTAAAGGAAGCGATCACTGTCGGTATCGGTTTATTTTTAGCTTTCATCGGCTTGCAAAAAGGTGGTTTAGTCGTTTCGCATCCTAATACTGCTGTTGCAATGGGGAAATTAAGTAGTCCTGTCGTTCTTGCAACACTACTTACTCTTATTGTGGCACTTGTGCTATTTGTGCGTAACGTACGTGGAAACTTTTTATGGACGATTGCAATTGGAACTGGTATTGCATGGCTATTTGGCCTTGTTGATACGAGTCAAGTGGGAAATAGTTCATTTTCATTCGCTAATTACGGCGATGTGTTTGGAGCTATGTCATTCGGGAAACTTTCTTCCTTACCATTTTGGATTGCAACATTCTCCTTAAGCATGGTGCTTATTTTTGAGAACATGGGACTACTGCACGGTTTATTAGAAGATGACCGTAAATTCCCACGTGCTTACCAAGCAAATGCAATTTCAGCAATGACATGTGGTCTATTTGGCACAAGCCCTACCGTTTCAACAGTAGAGAGTGCCGCAGGTATTACTGCAGGCGGAAAAACAGGTCTGACGTCTATCGTTACAGGGTTGTTATTCTTCGCGTCACTGTTTGCGCTTCCGTTTGTCAAACTAATTCCTGATAGTGCCATTGCACCAATCTTAATTATTATTGGCGGCCTGATGATTACAAGCATTCAACAAATTCCTCTGAACGACTTTTCAGAAGGATTTCCAGCGTTTTTAATTATCGTTATGATTCCGCTCACATATAGTATCGCTGATGGCATTGCGTTCGGATTTATTGCTTATCCTATCTTGAAAGTTGCTCTTGGAAAGCGTAAAGAAGTCGCACCGTCCATGTATATCATTACATGCTTATTCTTAGCCATGTTCGTATTACACGCTATTGGCTAGTAAAAAACACCGAGGAAATCCTCGGTGTTTTTTTACTTAAACCAACCTTTTTTATAAAACCATGCCATCATGCCCCCGCCAATTAACGCCATAATTAATAGACAAATAAAGTAACTATACTTCCCGCCAAGCTCTGGCATATGCGAAAAGTTCATGCCGTATACCCCTGCAATAAATGTTAACGGCATGAAAATAGTTGAGAAAACAGTTAATGTTTTCATAATATTGTTCATATGGTGGGAATTCAATGAAAAATAACTATCTCGAATATCTGCTGTTAATTCACGGCTTGCTTCAATCATCTCAGTCAGTTTAAGCAAATGATCATGTATATCTTTAAAGTAAATTTCATGATCGCTTATACCGTAAAAACGAGTTGAATTTAAAATACGATACAATAAATCACGCATCGGAATAATCGTACGCCTTAACTTAGATAAATCTGCACGAATATCAAATACTTCTTCTAGCACGCTTCCTGCTGTCTCACCCGTTAAATTATCATCAATTGCATTTAAATGGTCTTCAATGTAATAAACAGGTGCGAAATAATCATCTACAATTTGGTCAATAATTGTATGTGCTACATGTAAAGGACTCTTCTTAATACGTTTTTTCTCACCGAGCGTTTTCCATACTCTTTCAATCGCATTATTATGAGAGAAGTGGAAAGAAACTATATATCGATCACTAACAAATAAATCGATTTCATGCGGTTCTAATCCGTCTTCTCCGAATGCATGGAGAACTAAAAAGTTATATCCATCATAAAAATCTACCTTTGGCCTCTGTACATACTCTACACAATCTTCAATCGCAAGGGGATGGAACTTGAAGTGATCTTGTAAAATATATGTATACTCCTCTTTCGTCGGCTTATATAAATCAAGCCAATACCATACGATGTTTTCTTTTTTCGTGTCTTCCAGCGAAACATCATATAAAACTTCATTTTTTTTCGTTATTGCACAAATTCTAATCATAATTTCACCCATTATTATTATAAACAAAAAATAGTAAAAAAAGCCAAGGAGAAATCTCCTCAGCTTTTTTTTATTACTTCGTTACAATACCGTGTACTAAAGTTGGTGCATCTACGTGGTCTTTAGCGATTTTCATGTTCTCATAAATTTTCGCTTTTACATCTTCAACATTTTCGCGGTTTGCGTAAATTGTAACAAGAGAGTCACCTTTTTTCACGCTATCGCCTACTTTTTTACGAAGCATTAGACCAACTGCCAAATCAATTTCAGACTCTTTCGTTGCACGTCCTGCTCCTAAAAGCATTGCTGCTGTTCCGATTTCATCTGCAACGATTTCCGATACGTAACCGTCTTCTTTCGCTTCCACTTCAATTTTAAATTGTGCTTGTGGCAATTTAGAAGGATCATCAACAACAGATGCATCGCCGCCTTGCGCTGATAAGAACGTTTTAAATGATTCTAGCGCTTTACCATTGTTCATTACTTCAATTAACTTTTCACGCGCATCTTCTAAAGATGAAGCTTGTCCAGCAAGGTACACCATCTGACTTCCAAGCGTTAAACATAACTCTTCTAAATCTTTCGGTCCTTTACCTTGTAATGTATCAATTGCTTCTTGTACTTCTAATGCGTTACCAATTGCTTCACCAAGCGGCTGACTCATATCAGAAATAACCGCCATCGTATTACGACCAACGTTATTACCGATGCGTACCATTGCTTCAGCTAAACGCTTTGCATCTTCATCCGTTTTCATAAATGCTCCTGCTCCAGTTTTTACATCAAGAACAATTGCATCTGCACCAGCAGCAATTTTTTTACTCATAATCGAGCTTGCAATAAGCGGAATTGAGTTTACTGTTGCCGTTACATCACGAAGTGCATACAATTTTTTATCAGCGGGTGTTAAGTTTCCACTTTGACCGATAACAGCAATTTTATTTTCATTTACAAGACGCATGAATTCATCATTTTCAATTTCCACATGGAATCCTGGAACTGCTTCTAATTTATCAATTGTACCACCAGTATGTCCTAAACCACGTCCAGACATTTTCGCTACTGGTACACCTAAAGCAGCTACTAATGGACCTAATACAAGTGTCGTTGTATCACCAACACCACCTGTTGAATGCTTATCTACTTTTATCCCTTCAATGGCTGATAAATCAATTGTATCACCGCTATTTACCATTGCCATCGTTAAATCCGCACGTTCTTGATCATTCATATCTTGGAAGAAAATTGCCATTGCAAGTGAACTTACTTGATAATCAGGAATATCCCCTTTTGTGTATCCTTCAACGATAAAGTTAATCTCTTCTGTCGTTAATGCTTGTCCATCACGTTTTTTTGCAATTAGGTCCACCATTCTCATTGTGAAGTCACCCCTTCATTTGTTTTACGATTGCTTTTACTAATGCTAAGAAGTTTGCTTTAACACGTTCTGTCGTTTCAATTACTTCATCATGGTGAAGTGGCTGATCTAAAATACCAGCTGCCATATTTGAAATACAAGAAATACCAAGTACTTTCATACCAGCATGACGAGCTACAATTACTTCAGGTACTGTTGACATACCAACTGCATCTCCGCCAAGTGTACGAAGCATACGAATTTCAGCAGGTGTTTCATATACAGGACCTGTCATTCCAACGTATACACCTTCTTGTACTTTAATGTTTAATTCTGCTGCAACTTGTTTCGCCATTTCGCGAAGTTCTGGCGTGTATGATGTAGACATATCAGGGAAACGTACACCCATTTCAGAATCATTTGGTCCGATTAATGGATTCGTACCCATGAAGTTAATGTGGTCTGAAATTAACATAAGGTCACCTGGCTCGAATGATGTATTTACACCACCAGCTGCGTTCGTTACAACAACAGTTTCTACACCTAGCTCTTTCATAACACGAACTGGGAATGTTACTTTTTGCATGTCATATCCTTCGTAGAAATGGAAACGTCCTTGCATAGCTACTACAGGTACACCTTGAAGTGTACCAAATACTAGTTGACCTGCATGTCCTTCTACAGTTGATACTGGGAATTCAGGAATTTCGCTGTAAGGCACTGTTACCGCATTTTCGATTTCATCTGCTAATACACCTAGTCCAGATCCAAGGATTAGTCCTACTTGTGGTGTTTCTTGAAATTTCTCTTTTAAGTATGAAGCTGATTTTGTAATAAGTTCACGATTCATTTGTTTATCCCCCTATTTCTTTAGCTCATTTAAGAAGCTTGTTCCGTATTCTGGCATTTTCACACCGAAGTTTTCTGCTACAGTTGCACCAATATCAGCAAATGTTTGACGAAGTGCTAATTCTTGTCCGCCTTCTTTCATGCTTGGGCTATATGCTAATAACGGTACATATTCACGTGTATGATCAGTACCAGGATGTACTGGATCATTACCATGGTCTGCTGTAATTAATAATAAATCATCTTCTTTAAGTTTTTCGAATACTTCTGGAAGACGTGCATCATATTCTTGCAGAGCTTCCCCATATCCTTGTGGATCACGACGGTGACCGAATAATGCATCAAAGTCAACTAAGTTTAAGAAGCTAAGACCTGTAAAGTCCATGTTTAATGTATCTACAAGCTTATCCATTCCATCCATGTTAGACTTCGTACGAAGTGATTCCGTTACCCCTTCGCCATCATAAATATCAGAAATTTTACCGATAGCAATAACATCGTAGTCACTATCTTTTAATTCATTCATTACTGTGCGACCAAATGGTTTTAATGCATAGTCATGACGATTTGGTGTACGTGTGAATTTCCCTGGTTCTCCAACGAATGGACGAGCGATAACACGTCCTACCATGTACTTCTCATCTAACGTTAGTTCACGGGCAATTTTACAAATTTTATATAACTCATCAAGTGGCACTACTTCTTCGTGTGCTGCAATTTGTAATACACTATCAGCAGAAGTGTAAACGATTAAAGAGCCTGTTTCCATTTGCTCTTGACCAAGCTCATCAAGAATTTCTGTTCCAGAAGCTGGCTTATTACCGATAATTTTACGGCCTGTTTTTTCTTCTAATTCATCAAGTAATTCTTTCGGGAATCCTTCAGGGAATACTTGGAATGGTGTATCAATGTAAAGTCCCATAATTTCCCAGTGACCTGTCATTGTATCTTTACCGGTAGATTTCTCTTGCATTTTTGTATAATATCCAAGTGGCTTTTCTACTTTTGAGATACCTTTCATTTCACGAATGTTACCAAGACCTAATTTCACCATGTTTGGCATTTGTAATCCATTCATATGTTCAGCAATGTGACCAATTGTGTCAGAACCTAAATCACCAAATTGTTCAGCATCAGGTGCTTCACCGATTCCTACAGAGTCCATTACGACTAGGAATATACGTTTATATTTATTCATAACTGCAACCTCCTATAAGTTCAGTTCTACTTCTTGTAGTATGTTCAAAACGCTATAAAGTGAAACTGTTATTCAATAAGAATTCTCTTTCGTTCTCATTGTCAAACAGTACTTCTTTAAATCATTCTCTAACCTATTTCGTTTTACTTGAAACGACTCAAAAACATTTCTAGTTTTTTCTAAGTCAGATGTCAGACATCTGATATTGATATCATAACATGTTTACGCTTTCTTTTTAATACATTTTCGTAGAATTTCTTATTTTATTCACACTTCTATTGTAATCCATTCTGCGAAGAAGTGCTAATTATTTTATAACATATTTCCTAATATAAAAATAAAAAGCAGCTCTAAAGAGCTGCTTTTTATTTTACTTCTACTGTTTCTTCTTTATGTTCATGTAGTTCGCCTTTTCTTACATGAACTTTCACTTTGTAAGCACCATTCTCTTTGAAAGTATGCTTACTTTCGTATTCCCCTTTATTCCCCTCTTTTGCTGGAATAAATTCATGCTTTTCAACGCCGTCTTTCCAAATTTCAAGTTGTACTTCAGCACCAGTTAATGCTTCTTCTTTTTGTTTTAAATGAACTTTCATTGTTGACTCAGCATTTGCTTTAATATCACCAGCCATAAGGTGTATCATCGTATCACTTTTATGGTCTCCATGACCTTCTTCTTTTTTCGCATCTTCAACTTTTGCATTTCCTACAGCGACTTTTGTTTCTGGCATAACATGCATTTCACGTGCATTTGTATGAGGAATAATATGATATACTCCATCAGTTTCAAATGTTTTCTCTACTGCATAAACACCTTTTCCTTTATGCTTACCATCTAACATCTCGTGTTTCTCGTCGCCATCTTTCCAAATCTCAAACTTTACATCATCAGCATCCGTTACTTTTTCTTTTCCTTGTGTAACAAGTGCTTGTACTTCTGTTTTTTCACCAGGTTTAATTTCTTTCGGATTCGTTTGAACCGCTACTTTTATAGCTTCAAGTTTCTGTTCTTTTTTCGGTTCTTCTTTGTTTGTATTACAGCCAGCCAATGCTAGCATCGCGATAAATAGCGTCATAATAAGTTTTTTCATCATCATTTCCTCCTTCATACTTTCTTTAGTATAGAGGAAATACATTGTAATATTCCAGTCTTCTGCTGAAAACAATATACGAAATGTTTGTGAAGTTTCTGTGAAACGGTTTGCTCTTCTTAATCTATGAAAAAAGAGCATAGTAGCTATGCTCTCGGGTGAAACTGTTTATATACATCTTTTAATCTAGCTTTTGAAACGTGCGTATAAATTTGCGTCGTTGAAATATCTGCATGTCCAAGCATCTCTTGCACGGCACGTAAGTCTGCCCCATTTTCTAATAAATGCGTAGCAAACGAGTGGCGCAAAGTATGCGGTGTAAGCTCTTTTTCAATATTTGCCTCTTTCGCTAATCGTTTTAAAATTTTCCAAAATCCTTGTCTTGATAAGCGATTACCATGATGGTTTAAAAAGAGTGCATCTACTGCTTTTTTACCCATCAGTTCTCTTCTTCCTTTTTCAATATACTTTTGAATTGCTTCCGTTGCTAAGCTTCCTAATGGAATAATTCTTTCTTTATTCCCTTTCCCTATGCAGCGGACAAATCCCATAGTTAAGTGTACATCTTCTAAATTTAATGCAATTAATTCTGAAACACGAAGTCCTGTTGCATACAATAACTCCAACATTGCCTTATCACGAATCCCAAAAGCACTCACCGCTTTCGGAGTCTGTAGTAATGCTTCTACTTCGTCAATCGATAATACTTTTGGTAATTTCCGTTCCCCTTGCGGCGTTTCAATATGTACCGATGGGTCATGCTCCACCGCTCGTTCACGAAGTAAAAATTGGTGAAACGAACGAATCGATGCAATATGACGTGCCAATGTTTTTGAAGATTTTCCGTTTTCTTTTAAATACTGCAAGAAGTTAACAATGTGTATGCGCGTCACTTCATGAAATGTCTTCGTCTGTTCTACATTTTGCAAATACTTCACATAGCTTTTCAAATCACGTTCATAAGATACAACTGTATTTTTTGCTAACCCTTTTTCAACAATCATATAATGAATAAAATCTTTTAATTGATCTTCCAATATACACTACTCCCCATTTTCATAGAAAAACATCATTCTATTTACGAAAGCATCCTTTGCCGGCTCCTCATTCCCTGATACTTTTTCTACAGTCTCTTCTTTTGGCTTTTCATAACGATGGTAACTTTCATATTCTTCATTTATCCATAGTATAGCGAAATAAAACAAAATCGTACAACTCGTAAATAATAAAAATACTTTCATCCCATCAAAAGTTAATTTTAAAGCTCGGCGCATTGTAAATTCCTCCAAAATATAAGTTATTACAACATATGCCAAGCTTTCACCAATTTATACCTTATTCAAATAAAAAACCTCTTCCTAGTTAAATAGGAAAAGGTTATTTTTCATCCGTTTCATTTTCTTGACAATTTTTACAAATCCCATGGAATGTTAAACGATGATCTTTCACCTTAAAGCTCCAGTCTCGTTCTACTTTATTCTCCACTTCACCAAGTAAATCTTCTTGTATTTCTTGTACAGCACCGCATTGTGTACAGATTAAATGATGGTGGAAACGCTGTGCACCTTCTTGGCGTAAGTCATAGCGCGAAACACCGTCTCCGAAGTTAATCTTATCGACAACTTTTAACTCAGACAATAACTCTAGAGTTCGATAGACGGTTGCTAATCCGATCTCTGGCGACTTTTCTTTTACAAGGAGGTATACATCTTCTGCGCTTAAATGATCTTCTTCATTCTCTAGCAGCACACGAACTGTTGCTTCACGTTGTGGTGTCAATTTATAGCTCGCTGCATGTAATTGTTTCTTAATTCGTTCAATTCTTTCTTCCATTCGGTACTACTCCCTCCTCGCCACTCTTACACCATTATATCAGAAGAAGGGCTTCTGTCAAAAGAAAAACAATAAAAACAAATTGATAATTATTCTCAAAAAGTATTTATTGTTTGTTAATAGCCTCCACGACTTCTTTCATTAAAACTGGTGATGCATATGCCTCAACACTAGAAGCAAGAGCTAATACCGCTCCGATCACTAGAAAGAAGCATGTATAACGAATTAATAATGGTAATAGTGGCTCGGTTATTTTCCTAATAAACTGATGCCTAATCATGCGTAAGGAAAAGCTTGCAGCAATTGTTGTCATAATGAGAAATACAGGAATTATAATTAAATTTTGCGGCAATACAGACACAAACGCTAACAATAATCCATTCCATCCGTGCTGACTTACTAAAAAACCTACTGTAAATCCAACAACTACTCCTTTTAAAAATAATAAGATAAAAATGAGTGGTAACCCAATAATCGAAATCCCTAAAATCCAAATAAAGCCGATGTATTTTAATTGCGAAAAGTAACTTTCTCGAAACATTTCGCCCGCGATAGCAAATTCTCCTTTAGAAACTTGTCCAAAAAAACGTTGTAAATAAAATGATAAATCTTGCTTTTGGTTTATTTGTAAACTATTCACAAGAATCGCTCCAAATATTACTCCCATCAATAATAAAACAGCATTAAATATATATAATGAAGAGTTTTCCTGCATGTGAGACATTACACGGTCTTGCCAAGTTTTTCGCCACATTTTCCTTCCCTCCGTTCACACTCTTACTAAAAATGTATGAAAGAAAGAAAAAAAGTATGACGAATTAACATTGAAATTCCGCTCTACTTTGCTAAACTAAATAGTAGAGAATAGGAGGGATTTCTCTTGAAACCATTATTATTAGATTTTCCAACGTTATTTCAAACTGAGCGCTTGCAAGTACGTAAGCCGTTTCCGGGTGACGGTACAGAAGTATATGAAGCAATCCAAGCTTCTCTAGAAGATTTATTACCGTGGATGCCAATTACAGCTGAAACAGAAGAGAGTGCGGAAGAAATTGTTCGCGAAGCTCACGGACAGTTTTTACTTCGTGAAACACTTGATTTTCACTTATACGATAAAGTATCTGGTACATTCATCGGAGCTATTACTCTTAAGCCTGAAAACTGGGACATTCCAAAGTTTTCACTTCACTTCTGGTTACATAGCGCCTATACAAAACAAGGCTACATGACAGAAGCTGTTAAAGGTGCGATTCAATTCGCTTTTGATAAGCTAGGTGCTAGAAGGATTGAAATTCGTACTGATGCAACAAACGTGAACGCATGTAACTTAGCAGAACGTCTAGAATTCATTTTAGAAGGTACTATGGAAAATGATTTCCTAGCACCAGATGGTAGCTTACGTGATGCACGTGTATATGCAAAAATTAATTAAAAAAACACTCGCCAAGGCGAGTGTTTTATTTTTGTAATTGTAAATATTGCACAGCGAACATCGTCTTCGCATCATGAATGCGAAGGTCTTTCATAAGATCAATCGCTTCTTCTAATGACACTTCCATTAACTCCACAAATTCATCTTCATCTAAAGCTGCTTTATTTTCTTTTTGTTTTAATCCTGTCGCCTTATATACATATAAAATCTCATCTGCAAAACCAGGTGATGTATAAAAAGATGTAATAAGCTCCATATTTTCACACACATATCCTGTTTCTTCTTCTAATTCACGAACTGCTGTTACTTCTGGCTTTTCTCCAGGTTCTAATTTCCCAGCAGGGATTTCTACAATTGCCTTTTCAAGAGCTTTACGATACTGCTCGACAAGTACAATTTTCCCTTCATCAGTAATAGCAATAATAGCAACTGCCCCAGGGTGATTTACGATTTCACGTTTACTCATTTCTCCATTTGGTAATACTACTTCATCAACACGAACTTTTATAACTCTACCATCAAAAATCGGTTCAGTTTTTACTGTTCTTTCTGCAAGATTACTCATACTACTTCATCTCCCTGTTCTATTTCCTAATCGTTCTTCATACATTTTACCACATTGAAAGGAGCGTGATAGAAATGAAAGTTTATATTTTACCAAATCGCGTCACTTTAGTCGGCAAAGCGTGGCAAATTCGTCATAAGCTAAAACAATACGGAAAAGAGTATACAACTGTACAAGAGTGGATTACAGCAAATAAAGTGAAACTTTAATCAGAGGGGGGCATCCCCTCTGATTATTAGCCCACACCAATTGGGCTTTTACGGGCAGTTAATGCGGGGCAAAAAGTAAACGTTTGTCAACCTCTTTTCCCTTGCGTACAATAAAGGTAAGGAGGTTGACCTATGAAAAAACGTCAATTAGGAAACTCAGATTTATATGTTACGGAAGTTGGATTTGGCTGTATGTCTCTCGGTACATCTGAGGCTGAAGCTATGCGTATTATCGATGAGGCTATCGATTTAGGAATTAACTTTTTTGATACAGCTGACTTATACGATTATGGATTAAATGAAGAATTTGTCGGCAAAGCTCTGAAAGGAAAACGAGATCAAATTGTCCTTACAACAAAGGTTGGAAATCGATGGACAGAAGAAAAAAACGGCTGGTCTTGGGACCCTTCTAAAGCTTACATAAAGGCCGAAGTAAAAGAGAGTTTACGTAGACTTCAAACAGATTATATTGATTTGTATCAACTGCATGGCGGGACGATTGAAGATCCGATAGATGAAACAATTGAAGCCTTTGAAGAATTAAAAAAAGAGGGTATCATTCGCCATTACGGTATTTCTTCTATACGTCCAAATGTCATCCGTGAGTATGCCAAACGTTCAAATATCGTTAGTGTACTAATGGAATACAGCCTTTTAAATCGTCGCCCTGAAGAATGGTTCCCACTTCTCAATGAACATCAAATTAGCATTATTGCTCGTGGACCACTTGCAAAAGGAATTCTAACTGACAAAAATGCAAGAAAGATAGAAAGAGTAAAAGAAAAGGATTACCTTTCTTATTCTTACGATGAATTATATACGACACTCGCGAGTGTAAAAGAAATAACCCAAGAAAGCTCTTTAACAGGAACAGCTATTCAATATTGCTTACATAACGAAACTGTTGCAGCTGTTATACCTGGTGCAAGCTCTATTCAACAATTGCAGGAAAATGTACAGGCTAGTAAACAAACACAGTTAACAACAGCAGAATATATACAACTTCAGCAAATTGCTAAATGTGATACCTACGCTTTACATCGTTAAAAAGACGCTACCATACTGGTAGCGTCTTTTTATAGCGTATCATATTTATCAGGATTCGTTCCTACATGTAAATTACGATTTAACGTATTAATTTGAGTCATCTCTTCTTCCGTTAGTGAGAAATCAAAGATAGTAAAATTCTCCTTAATGCGAGATGGTGTAACAGATTTAGGAATCGTCACTACCCCGCTCTGAATATCCCATCTTAATATAACTTGCGCAGGTGTTTTTTCATATTTGGTAGCAATATCTTGAATAATCGGATGCTGGAATACTTCGCCGCCTCTCATTAAAGGACTCCAAGCTTCCATTTGAATTTGCTCACCTTGACAGAAATCACGCAATTCAAATTGTGCTAACATTGGATGAAGTTCCACTTGGTTTACCATCGGCTTCACTTTGCAATTTGGTAATAACAGTTCTAAATGATGTTTATGAAAATTAGAAACACCAATGGCACGCACTTTACCTTCTTCATATAACTTTTCTAGAGCACGGTACGTATCAACATACTTCCCTCTTATCGGCCAATGGATTAAATATAAATCTACATAATCCATTTGTAATTTCTTTAAACTTTTTTCAAACGCCTCAAGAGTCTCCTCATACCCTTGATCGTCGTTCCAAACTTTTGTTGTAATAAACAAGTCTTCGCGCGGGATTCCAGATTCACGAACTGCTTCTCCGACACCGCTTTCATTTTCATATACAGTTGCTGTATCAATTGAACGGTATCCAACTTCTAACGCTGTTTTTACTGCTTGTTTAACTTCGTCGCCTTCTTTCGCTTTATAAACGCCTAGACCAATCATCGGCATTTTCACACCATTATGAAGTGTAGTTGTTGGAATATGCACAGTCTTTCTCCCTTTCATTGTTACATTTTTATAAACCATAACTTTATTTCAACAAGATTCATTCAAAATGTCAAAACATACGTACAGTTTACATAATAATTTTATACCCCTTTAGAAAGTAACATGAACTCAATCGTTCACGTTACTTTCTATCCATTCTTTCGCTTTTTCATCAACATTACGTACAAATTCATTTTTCCCTTCTGTATACAACGTGCCATCATATGTATATTTTTCAGCTAGTTCTTTCTTTAAAGTCGCATACGCCTCTGCTTCTTCACAATGAACCATCATATAATCACGAAATGCTAAATGCCTTACTATCTCAGGATTTCCTTTTTCAAACACGTGTAAGTGATACGAGCGTTTTTCCTCCGTCCCATGAATAAAATAACGACGTCTTGAAATACCATTTTCCCCTTTTACGATATAACCAAGCTTTTCAAAACGTTCATTCCAATGATCTACTCTGTCGATACTCTCTACTTCCATAATCATATCTATAATTGGTTTAGCTGCCAGTCCTGGCACTGATGTACTACCAATATGATGGATTTTCACCGTTTCTGGCATCGCCAATTTTAATCTTTCGGCCTCCATTTGAAATTTCTCACTCCAGTGATTTTCATACGGAACGACTACAATTTTCCTCATTTTAGCACCCCTTTTCTTACACACACTCGTCAAAAAATGATCAGTGGCATTTCACTGATCATTTTTTATTATTTAAAGTCTTTCCAAGTAAGGTTACTTTCACTTAACAGTTCTTCAAATGATTTATTCTTTTCACGTTCTTTTTGTTCTTTACGCTTTCTTTCTTGCTCCGCTGCCTCTTTTTTCTCTTCTCTCACTTGCAACTCTTTTTTCTTATTCTTTAATTGTTGCATGAGTGAATCGTTCAATTGATCACCTAGTGTAAGCGATTCTTTCTCTGGTTGATTCACTTGAGATTGTCTTTGCATTTGTCTTTGCTTCTTTTTCTTCATAATGCTCACCTTTTACTTTTTTCTCCATTATAGAGGATACATAGGGAAATCGACAATAAAAAAGGTTCCCTACTCTATTATTCATCTTTTGTAAATATGTTAATTTTTCGAAAAAACTAAATTTTTATATAGATATAATCCTATGAATCTATTAAAATTATGTCGTATGATGTCAGATTATAAAAAAAGGAGAAATTAATTATGTGGAAAAAAATTATTCCTGCTGTTGCTGTTTTAAGTACTATTACTTTTTCAAGCGTATTCGCTGCTCCTCCATCTCAGACTCCTGTCGAACAAAACCGATACATAGACGTACAAATGCTTGGTATTAATGATTTACATGGTCAACTAGATACTGTAAAAAAAGTTAACAATAAAGAAGCTGGTGGCGCTGATTATTTAGCTACTTATTTAAAAGAACGTAAAAAACAAAACCCTAATACACTTCTCGTACATGCCGGTGATATTGTCGGAGCCAGCCCACCAGTTTCCGCATTATTACAA
Organism: Bacillus nitratireducens; assembly: GCF_036320425.1. Classification (NCBI taxonomy): domain Bacteria; kingdom Bacillati; phylum Bacillota; class Bacilli; order Caryophanales; family Bacillaceae; genus Bacillus; species Bacillus nitratireducens. Next base: position 69,272 of record NZ_JAUMJO010000002.1, on the reverse strand, counting down.
GACGAACCAACAATTGAATTTTTAAATGACTTAAAGTTTGATGTTGGTACAATCGGAAACCATGAATTTGATGAAGGTATCGATGAAATGAAACGCCTCATTTACGGTGGATATCACGAAAAAACAGGGAATTTCAAAGGAGCAAACTTCCCTTATGTCGCTGCAAACTTCTATAATAAATCAACTGGCCGCTTATTTTTACCACCATTCACTGTAAAAATGGTTGACGGAGTTCCTGTAGGGTTCATTGGAGTTGTTACAACGGATACACCAAATGTCGTTATGCCTACTATGCTTAAAAATGTAGAAATCACTGATGAAGTAGAAGCTATTAATAAATCCACACAACAATTAAAGCGTCTCGGCGTTAAATCTATCGTAGTCCTTGCACATGTCGGCGGAACAACTGATGAGTCTGGTGTAACAAATGGAGACCTCACTCGAATTGCAAATGAAACAGATCCAGAAGTTGATGTTATTTTCGGCGGACATAGTCATACGTATGTAAATGGTACAGTTAATAATAAACTTATCGTCCAAGCGAACTCTTACGGAACGGCTTTCTCAGATGTAGATGTAACAATTGATCGTAAAACAAAAGATGTTGTAAAGAAAAAAGCTGAAGTTATTACAACATATCATGAAGGTGTAGAGCCTGATAAACAAGTACAACAAAAGTTAAATCAATATAAAGAAAAAATTGCACCACTTGTAAATGAAGTAGTCGGAAAGTCTACAGCACCTATCGACCGGAAACAAAACGACGCTGGTGAATCTACTCTTGGAAATTTAATTGCCGACGCACAGCGCCAAGCAATGCAAACGCAAATTGCTCTTATGAATCCTGGTGGCATTCGTAACGATCTAGACGCTGGAGATATTACATGGGGCGAATTATATGGTATTCAGCCTTTCGGAAATCAATTAATTAAAGTAGATTTAACAGGTCAAGATATTCGTGATATTTTAAATCAACAATGGCAAAAAGGAGCTACGAGAATGCTCCAAATTTCAGGTATCCAATACACTTGGGATGCAAATAAACCGACTGGCGAAAAGGTTACGAATATCCGTTTAACAAATGGGGAAGAATTAGTTTCCTCCAAAACGTATAGCGTAGTTGCAAATGCTTTCCTAGCTTCTGGCGGTGACGGGTTTGTATCCTTTAAAAATGGAAAAAATGCTGAAACTGGTCCAAACGATTTTGAAGCGTTAGTCGATTATGTAAAACAAATAAAAGAACCAATTCAGCCGATTATTGATGGACGTATTCAAAAAATCAATTAAATATTATGCGAACTAGTGCGTAACAATCGAAAGAAGAAGCTCTTTTTATATACAATGAGCTTCTTCTTTTAGTTTCATATTTTTGTATTCTTCTAGTGTAGTAATGGATAAGCACATAGCCCTTATTTCCTCGTAGTATATAGAAGATATATTAGGAGGGTTCATATGTATTTCCAACCAAACAATTACGATGCTTTATATCGACAAAACGACAAACTCATTCGTAATATTGAAAAGGCAATTAATGGAGAATACTACGCCATTCATTGTTATGCTAAATTAGCTCATTTAGCTCTCGACATAAATGAGCTAATTCAAATCCTTGAAATCCGGCAAGATGAAATAAAGTGAAACTATAATCAGTGGGGGTTTTGTTCATCCCCCCACTGATTATAGTTTCACCAATCGGGCGTTTACGGGCAGCCCGCCCCCCCCACCTAACTTCTTTGCTTCAGCCGAATTTTGAGGTGGGAGTTTTACTGCCCGCAAATAGCGGGATAAAACACTTCCATCAATTTGTACAAATCTACACTCTTTTAACGAGTAAAAATCCTCAGCCCCAAATTACGGAAGAATGTCCAACTCTTTATTTGAACGGATTAGAATTCGCTATACAAGATGCGCAGCGATCAGTTGATTTTCACTTAGAAATTGCAGATGAAGCGACAGACCAGCAAATAAAAGAAGTATTTCGGCGTGTAGCAGCTGATGAACAAAATCATGCGGTTTGGTTCTTATATTACTTTTCGAAACAAAACAAAAAATAAGCTAAAAAGGATACACGCTCTTATAAGGAACTTAGTATCCTTTCTTTTATTTCTCTATGTGTGATTCATCATCTATATCATACCGTTGTAAAAATCTCTGTAGCGCTTCTTCCACAATTTTAGATTTTTGAATCCCTTTCGATTCCGATATAGTATCTAGTCTTGCTAATACTTCTGTATTAAGAGAAAAGGTTCGTTTCTTTTTCTCCGTACTCTTATTTATAATTTGAACCTGCCCCTCTTCTCTTTTGCTTAACAACTCATAAATGCTTTGTAATTGTTCATAAATTAATAATTGATAATCTATTTTTGCAGATTGAAGGGCAGTAGCTTCTTGGATTTGTAAATGACGCGGCTCTTCTCCATCACCTATAAAGATGCGCTTCTTCTGCCCTCCATCATATTCATATCCAATCATTCTTAATTTCTTTGATAATGTATATGGGCTCATTTCAAGCCGTTTTGCTATAATTGCGATTGATTCGCGTCTATTTAAAGAATCAATAATTTCTCCAATCGTCACATTCTCCCTCCTCTCTTAATCGCCTAAACTTGAAACCTGACCAGTATGTTATGATACAATGATTTTCTAGTAGTATATGCAAAAGAAAGAGCCTGTGCGCTTCATACCATTTAAGAAAAGGAGGTTTACATATGCTTTTTCGTAGCTATACACCTCAGTTTTATAACGAAAAGAAGCAATTAATCCCGAACAGTATCGCTACGATAGAAAGCGTTATGATTAATGACCGGAAACAATCTCTCCTTATACGCGGGCAAAACGTGGAACAGCCTATTTTATTATGCTGTCACGGCGGGCCTGGTATGGCACAAATTGGCTTTATTCGTCATTTTCAAAAAGAGTTAGAAAAGCACTTTATCGTTATTAATTGGGATCAACGCGGGGCTGGTAAATCCTTTTTATGGCGAGATATCCAAACAAATTTTACGATTGATCAATTTGTTTCAGATGCAAAAGAAGTCATTCAATATCTTCTTAAAAGGTTCAATAAGAAAAAATTAATTCTTGCCGGTCATTCATGGGGAAGTATTATCGGACTAAAAGTCGCTAGTCAATACCCTGAATATATCGAAGCATACATCGGCATCGGTCAAATCGTACATATGAAGCAAAACGAAGAATTACTATATCAACATTTAATTAGCTCTGCAAAAAAACATGACCATAAAAAAGCATTAGCTTCTCTTTTAAAATTAGGGAAACCGCCCTTTTTAGATACACGACGTCTCATCATTCAAAGAAAGTGGCTTGGCACATTCGGCGGAGCAATCCAAAACGGATCTTCCTTTTCTTTCATACGAAAAGGTTTCTTTTCTCCTGAATATACGCTATTAGATTGGTTCAAATTTCTCGCAGGAAATTTAAAGTCAGGAGTTTTATGGGAAGAGATGCTAACAATCGATTTCTTTTCGTCTATTTCAAGTTTATCTGTTCCGGTTTATTTTTGTTCTGGTCGCTATGATTATCAAACTCCTTACGCACTCGTTCAACAATATTGCGATATTATTCACGCTCCGATAAAAAAAATGATTTGGTTTCCAAACTCGGCACACTCTCCAGATTTAGAAGAGCCTGAACTATTCGCTCAATCTTTACAATCAATTAAACAAGAGCTATCTTTTCAACATGCATAACGACAGGCTCTTTTACATTTCATAAAAAACATTTTATAATAATATGTCGCAAGTATATGTCACTGCAAACATTTGCTTGCCTTAACAGAATAAAAATTAGGGAGATTACATTTATTATGAACGCTGTACTCATCGCAGTAGCAGTCATGCTAGTGCTTAGTTTGTTACGTGTCCAAGTCATTGTCGCCATTATCGTTGGAGCTTTAACAGGCGGACTTATCGGCGGACTCGGTATTTCAGAAACAATTAGTACTTTTACAACCGGTCTTGGGAACAGTGCTCCTATCGCATTAAGCTACGCAATGCTCGGTGGATTTGCTATTTCACTTTCAAAAACAGGACTTCCTGATGCAATGATCCAATCAGCTTTAAAATGGATCGGCAACGAACAAGACACGAAAAAACAAGTCTATTCTAAAATACTCATATTATTTATCATTTTAACAATGGCTTGTTTCTCACAAAATATTATCCCTGTTCATATCGCCTTCATCCCGATCTTAATTCCAGCACTTTTAAAAGTATTAAATGAGCTGAAGGTGGATCGTAGGCTTGTAACATGTCTTATTACATTTGGATTAATTACCCCTTACATGTGGGTCCCAGCAGGGTTCGGAAAAATTTATCATGACGTATTGCAAACAAATGCTGCGCAAAGCGGGCTTACATTTGATGTCGCTCTTATTCCAAAAGCAATGACTATTCCAGCAATCGGTATGATTATCGGATTATGTGTAGCGGTTTTCATTACATATCGAAAACCACGTACGTATGAAACGGAACAAGTTCATGCTACACATAATGAAATCGTTCCCTATACAAAAAGAAGCATTACTTTTGGTTTATTATCAATAATCGCTACATTAACTGTTCAATTAGCAACAGAATCAATGATTTTCGGTGCTTTAGCAGGTATTATCGTCTTATCAGTTAGCGGTAGTCTCCCTCTTAAAGAAGCCGATGCTATTTTAACGAGCGGAATGCGTATGATGTCCTTTATCGGATTTGTTATGATTTCTGCCGCTGGATTTGGCGCTGTTCTTCGAAAAACTGGACATGTTGAATCTCTTGTGCAAACGAGTGCACATATAATCGGAAATAATAAACCGCTTGCTGCATTTCTTATGCTCGTTATTGGACTTCTCGTTACGATGGGAATTGGTTCTTCCTTTTCAACCATCCCAATATTAACAACAATTTTCGTACCATTATGCGTCCAGCTTGGATTTAGTCCAATGGCAACAATCGCCATTATCGGTACAGCTGGTGCACTAGGTGATGCAGGTTCTCCAGCATCTGATAGTACACTTGGACCAACGTCCGGTTTAAATGCTGATGGTCAGCACCACCATATATGGGATACATGTGTACCAACTTTTCTACACTATAATATACCGTTACTTATATTCGGCTTTATTGCCGCAATTACACTATAAAAGGTGCGTTTTATACGCACCTTTTACTTTGTTGTTTCTCTCTCAATACACCTAAATTCTGTTTCCACTTCTTCTTTTCCCACTTGTTTCTTCTTTATTTTTCCTATTAACTGCTGAAATGCTATTTCCCCATTTTCTTCGATATAACTTCCAATTGTCGTTAACGATGGGCTTATCCATTCACCCTCTGCACTCCCGTTAAATCCAATGATTTGCAACTTATCTGGTATATGAATATTAAGCGTTTTCGCCGCCCTGATTAGCTCAATAGCGATCTTATCACTTGAAGCTACAACCCCATCTATGTATGGATGTTTTTGTAACAATTCAAGAAACTGTTGATTCGTATACCCTTGTACAATTTCCTCTCGATAAGAAAGTCCTTCTTTCCAAGCAGTATCTAAAAACCCTGCCACATGCTCTTCCATTTCTTCACTTTCTACTCCCTCGCCAATATAAGCAAGAAACTGGCAGCCTTTCTCTTTCAATAAAGAAACAGCTTTCTGCCCACTTTCATAATAACTAGTCAGAGATTGTCGTTCTTCAAGCACAGCGAAAGGCAGTGAGATTTCTCCTATACTTTGAAAAACAGATTTCGTCATTATAACGCCTGCCATGTTATTTTGCACCAACATATCTATGTATCTATTCTTATTTTCTATATTACAAACTACTACTTGATACCCTTCTTTATATGCTATTTCCTCAACGAAACGGAGCAAAGTGATGTATGATGGATTATGCAAATTATCTACCAGTAATGCAATCATTGTTGAAGGTTGTTTAAATAAAGGCTTTGCTGTAGCATTCGGTCTATATTGTAACTCTTCAATTGCTTGCTTTACTTGTTTTACCGTATCTTCATGGACATATCCTTTTTCATTAATAACTCTTGAAACGGTTGCAACTGAAACACCAGCCAATTTTGCAACATCACGTATAGTTGCCACATCGTCACCCCTTAATATGGTAATAGATTACAATTTTAAACTAAACCAAAATATAACATTCGTCAAGAATATTGTTTTATATTTCTGAAAATTGTTACACACCTTTCACTTTGCTTACAAAATATATTCCAACTGAATTTCATGTAAAATTGCAATATTACCATAACCAATAAACGGAATTTCTTTCTTTATTTTTCGTGCTTCCTTTACGGCGTCCATGTATAAGTTCGTCATTATGAAATTACGTTTTTGATAAAATCGGAGTGCGTTCATATTATCATTCGTCGTAATGAGCCACACTTTTTCACACTCATTTTCCCTTGCCATTTGCAATACACAATCCACCAGTTCTGTCCCAATCCCATTTCCCTCCTCAAAACTATCTAACGAAACAATTTCACACATGTTTTTTAGCACTTCACACGTTATAATTCCCACTATTCTGTCATTTTTAAGTGCGATAAAACCAGGTAATTGTTCTAATTGATGTGCTCTGCCTCGCGAGACCATCATTGAACTCCCCCAGTTTTCACACATAAACACCCGAATTGTTTCTTTCATTTCTGGTGTAATTTTTTGTATATGAACCATATACGATTTCTCCCCTTTTTATATCATTGTGATACAATGTAAGTGTATCATATGTAGAGGTATTTGGAGGATGAGGTAAAGTATGAAACGTTTTTTTACAACATTGTTTACTATACTAGGTGCAATAACTGCGATTGGGATTTTCTTTACAAATAAAGTTATGTACTTGAAGAAAAAGACAGAGGAAGAAGTTTTAGAGCGTGAAACGAAAAAGCATTTTCATTTGGACGATTTTAACGCTATTCAAAAAGAAGAAATTCACATCTCTTCTCAATTTGGATACGAACTTCACGGATACTACATGCCAGCTGGGCATTCCAATAAATTTATGATTTTTTGCCACGGTGTGACTGTAAATAAAATGAATTCCGTTAAGTATGCAAACTTATTTTTAAGCAGAGGATATAACGTATTTATTTATGATCATCGCCGCCATGGTAAAACAGGTGGTAAAACAACAAGCTATGGATACTATGAAAAACACGATTTAAAGTCAGTAGTTGACTGGCTAAAAGGTCGTTTTGGAACGAATATTATCCTTGGAATTCATGGTGAATCTATGGGGGCTGCAACCCTTCTTCAATATGCAGGACTTGTAGAAGATGGTGCCGATTTTTATATTGCAGATTGTCCTTTTTCTGATTTCTACGGGCAATTACAGCACCGTTTAAAGGTTGAATTCCATTTACCTAAATGGCCTTTATTACCTTTAGCAAATGCTTTTTTAAAAGTGCGTGACGGTTATACGATTCGTGAAGTTTCACCAATCGATTGTATAAAAAACATTAACAATCCCGTTCTCTTTATTCATAGTAAAGATGACGATTATATTTTAGCTGATATGACGAAAGCGTTATATGAAGCGAAAGAAAATAATAAACAACTTTATATTGCAGAACACGGTGCACACGCTTGCTCTTATAACGAAAATAAAGAAGAATATGAAGCAGCCGTTGATCAATTTTTAAACTCATATGTAAAAGAAACAAAAAACAGGCTTGCATAAGCCTGTTTTTTTACTGCGCTAAAACGTCTGTAACTTGTTCCATGTTTTCAGAAATCCACTTTATTGCCTCATCTAGCGTCGGAAATTCCGTCGTTTGAAAGGTCACCTCATCTTGCAGTAACCAAACATCTTTCGGTTCTTGTCCTACACCTGCGATTGACCAATGAAGTAAACTATATGGATGATTATCATTCAAAAATGATGCCCACGTGCGCTCATTTGCAATATTTTGTAGTGTTCGTAATTTTTTATCCATCTTTCGTCACCTTACTCTAGTCAGTTATAAAAACTATTATAACACTCTCTTCTCTCTCAAACAAAGTGCTCTTTTTGTATTGTCAAGTACTCTCCCTGATTATATGATGAGATTAAGCGTTTGGGAAGGAGGGATTAGGTTGGCAAAAGTACAAATCAAAGTAAATGATAATGGCTCTTTTCGCGTTACAGGGGACGTGGAATTAGTTGACTCGCAAGGGAATGTATTCCCAGCAAAACCAGCATTTTCTTTATGTCGTTGTGGTTTATCGAAAAACATGCCTTATTGCGATGCTTCGCATAAAGGCAAATTCGAATCTGTTGTTAGAGCACCAGAGGCAGAATAGTTTTGTACGTAACATGCACATTTTTTGTGCATGTTTTTTCACTATTAACACCGTATACTTGCAACATTTCTACTGATTTTATCCCCATTCCTATTACATCTATTTTCACACAATTCTTCACATTCGAATATTTTTTACTTTGCTTTTTTCTTTTTTGTGCTATAATGTGAGCAAACAACATCCTTCGGGGTCGGGTGAAATTCCCAACCGGCGGTGATGAAGCGAGAGCTTCTAAGTCCGTGACCCGTTTTCAACTCGAAAACGGTGGATCTAGTGAAACTCTAGGGCCGACAGTATAGTCTGGATGGGAGAAGGATATGTTTTCTAGTAATTTTATATAGCGAATACACTTTTATTTCAGTATGCATATTTTTAAAGTTTCATTTTGAATCTTTATATATGTTTTATTTTGTATACTTATGTTTCTATACTGAAATAAAAAGATACGACTAGCGTTGAAAGAATTTGATATTTTGCTAGGTTTTTTCCTTATGCCAAAATATCAGTCATCGTTAGGTTTCTTTCCTATACTTTCGTATTCGAACTATATTTCTAGAAATCACGTCTCCCAAACCCCAAGGATTTTATATCCTTGGGGTTTTTTGATTTTTTCAGGAGAGGTGAAGAGAATGACTGATCAAGAATATATGGCGCTTGCCTTGCAGTTAGCACAAGGTACATCAGGACAGACCAGTCCAAACCCTATGGTTGGTGCCGTTATTGTTAAAGATGGAAAAATTGTTGGAATGGGTGCCCACATGTGTGCTGGTGAAGAACATGCTGAAGTTCATGCTCTTCACATGGCTGGTGAAAGAGCAAAAGGCGCTACTGTTTATGTAACACTTGAACCATGTAGCCATTTTGGAAAAACACCCCCTTGCTGTGAATTACTCATTGAAAAGGGAGTTCAGCGTGTTGTAATTGCTACTCTTGATTGCAATCCACTCGTTTCCGGCAATGGAAAAAGGAGATTGGAAGAAACTGGAATCGAGGTAACTACTGGTGTTCTTGAGGCGGAAGCCACTTTATTAAATCGATACTTTTTTCACTATATGAAAACGAAACGTCCCTTTGTAACAATAAAAACAGCAATGAGCTTAGATGGAAAAACAGCAACTGTAACCGGTGAAAGCCAGTGGATTACAGGCGAAGAAGCACGCGCTGATGTTCACCAATATCGTCATATGCATGATGCTATCCTAGTCGGTGTGAATACAGTTCTAACTGATAATCCACACTTAACAACACGAATTCCAAACGGAGGTAAACATCCTATACGCGTTATTTTAGATACCCACTTAAGAACGCCGCCATCTTCTCATGTCATAACAGATGGCTTAGCTCCGACATGGATTATTGTCGGTAAGGATGTAAACAAAGAGAAAATAGCGTCTTATGAATCTAACAATATAGCTGTATTCCAAATGAAAACACAGCAAATTGAAATACAAGATGTCCTATCCCTACTCGGTGAGAAACAAATTCTTTCTCTGTTCGTTGAAGGTGGTCAAACGGTGCATGCAAACTTCTTAAAAACAAATAGTTTTAATGAAATTGTGACCTATATAAGCCCAAAATTAATTGGCGGAAAAGATGCACCCACCTTATTTGGCGGAGCTGGTTTTTCGAAGTTACAAGATGCACTTTCCTTAACAATTCAAGAGATGAAACAAATCGGTAATGATATAAAAATTGTTGCAACCTTAAAAAGCGAGGTGACGGAATGTTTACAGGAATCGTAGAAGAGTTAGGAACGATATCAAGCATGACTCAAAGTGGTGAAGCAATGAAGCTAACTATTAACGCAAACCAAATTTTATCAGATGTCAAATTAGGCGATAGTATCGCAGTTAATGGCATTTGCTTAACGGTAACTACTTTTACGACTACTTCATTCACTGTCGACGCAATGCCTGAAACAATGAAAGCAACATCACTTCGTATGCTAAAGCCCAGTGCCAAAGTGAATTTAGAACGGGCGATGGCTGCAAATGGACGATTCGGTGGACATTTCGTCACCGGACATATCGATGGCATCGGTACGATTTTAACTAAAAAACAACATTACAATGCCATCTATTACAAAATAGCAATTTCTGATGAATTACTACGCTATTGTTTGCATAAAGGATCCGTTGCTGTTGATGGCACTAGCTTAACAATATTTGATATAGACGAATCTTCAATTACAATCTCACTCATCCCGCACACAGTAAGTGAATCTGTCATCGGAGAAAAAAAAGCCGGGGACATCGTAAACATTGAGTGTGACATGATTGGAAAATATATTGAACGCTTTATTTCAAAGCCCGCAAAAAGAACTGATTCAATGACCGAAAGCTTTTTACAAGAAAACGGATTTCTATAAGGGGGAAGCACAATGTTTCATCGTATTGAAGAAGCTCTAGAAGATTTAAAACAAGGAAAAGTCGTTATCGTATGTGATGATGAAAACCGAGAAAATGAAGGCGACTTTATTGCTTTAGCAGAGTACATTACACCAGAAACGATTAATTTTATGATTACACACGGTCGTGGTCTCGTTTGCGTACCAATTACGGAAGGGTACGCAAAACGTCTACAGTTAGAACCAATGGTTTCTCATAATACGGATTCACATCATACTGCTTTTACAGTAAGCATCGATCACGTTTCTACAACAACAGGCATTAGTGCTCATGAGCGCGCTACGACAATACAGGAATTATTAAATCCCGCATCTAAAGGAACTGATTTTAACCGCCCTGGACATATCTTTCCATTAATTGCGAAAGAAGGTGGTGTCCTTCGCCGCGCGGGTCATACAGAAGCTGCTGTCGATTTAGCAAAACTTTGCGGAGCTGAGCCAGCTGGCGTCATTTGCGAGATTATAAATGAAGATGGGACGATGGCACGTGTACCTGATTTACTAGAGTGCGCCAAACAATTTGATATAAAAATGATTACAATTGAAGATCTAATTGCTTATCGCCGCCATCATGAAACACTTGTGACGAGAGAAGTGGAAATTACATTACCTACAGATTTCGGCACTTTTCATGCAATTGGCTATTCTAACTCATTAGATATGAAAGAACATATCGCGCTCGTAAAAGGTGATATTTCAACAGGCGAACCTGTACTTGTACGCGTTCATTCAGAATGTTTAACAGGAGATGTATTTGGTTCGTGCCGCTGTGATTGCGGACCACAGCTACATGCTGCACTTGCTCAAATTGAGCGTGAAGGAAAAGGTGTTCTTCTCTACATGAGACAAGAAGGACGCGGCATTGGCCTTCTTAATAAGCTTCGTGCTTATAAGTTACAAGAAGAAGGGCTAGATACTGTAGAAGCAAATGAAAAGCTTGGGTTCCCAGCTGATCTTCGTGATTACGGTATTGGCGCTCAAATTTTAAAAGATTTAGGCTTACAAAGTTTACGATTATTAACGAATAATCCACGAAAAATTGCTGGCTTACAAGGTTACGATTTAGAAGTAACCGAGCGTGTACCGTTGCAAATGCCAACAAAAGAAGAAAATAAAACGTATTTACAAACGAAAGTAAGCAAATTAGGACATTTACTAAACTTATAATTAAGGGAGAGATAAATTATGGTATTCGAAGGTCATTTAGTTGGTACAGGATTAAAAGTTGGGGTTGTTGTTGGACGTTTTAATGAATTTATTACAAGCAAGTTACTTGGCGGTGCTTTAGACGGATTAAAGCGTCACGGTGTAGAAGAAAATGATATTGATGTTGCATGGGTTCCTGGTGCATTCGAAATTCCTTTAATCGCTAAAAAGATGGCTAGTAGCGGAAAGTATGATGCTGTTATTACATTAGGTACAGTAATTCGCGGTGCTACAACGCATTACGATTACGTTTGTAATGAAGTAGCAAAAGGTGTTGCCTCTTTATCACTACAAATGGACATTCCAGTTATTTTCGGTGTATTAACGACAGAAACAATTGAACAAGCGATTGAACGTGCAGGTACGAAAGCTGGTAATAAAGGATATGAATCGGCAGTTGCTGCAATTGAAATGGCTCACTTGTCAAAACAATGGGCCTAAAAAAATAAAAAAGAGGCTGCGGCCTCTTTTTTATTTTTTTACTTTTTTCCGTACATCTTTTATTAATTCATCCATCGATTTTCCTTCTGTTTTTATACGAAGAGCTTGTGCTGTTCTCCACACATTTTCTCTCTTTTTCGCTTCTTCTATAATAGAAATTTCCTTCCTCACTTCTTTTAAATCTTTTCCTTCTGTTTCAAGCCCAAAATGTTCAGCTTTTGTTCGAAAATGTTGTTCAATTCTTTGTTGCATTTCTTTTTGTTCAGGATTTTCAGCCGCCTTAACTGGATCAGCACTTATCGCTTTTATTAAAATCAGACAAGTCATAATGGCTAATATGTATTTGTACATGTAAAATCCTCCGCCCCGATATAAATTACATTTTTACTATGTACAATTTGGGCTTGGAAAATTCGTCCACAAAAATTATTTTTTTCGCTCAAAAGCCACTACTATCAAGCCTCAATGGCCTTTTATTACATTTTATTTACAAAAAAAGCAAACCCTTTAAAGAGTTTGCCTTTCATCTACGTTATAGCGCACATTCTTCAATCTCAAAACCTAAATCTTCAATCATACCCCAGTCCGCAGTCGGCTCTTGTCCAGCTGTTGTTAAATAATCCCCGACAAAGATAGAGTTTGCTGCAAATAAACCAAGTGGCTGAACAGAACGTAAATTAAGTTCTCGACCGCCTGAAATACGAATTTCTTTTGTTGGATTTACAAAACGCATCATTGCCAGCACTTTTAAACATTCTACAGGTGTTAATTCTTTTTGTCCTTCAAGCGGAGTACCCTTTACAGCAACAAGGAAATTACATGGAATAGAATCCGCATCTAAACGTTGTAATTCAAATGCAATTTCAGCACGCTGTTCAATCGTTTCTCCCATTCCGAAAATTGCCCCAGAGCATGGAGAAATACCAGCTTGCTTCGCTTTTTGGACTGTATCAACACGATCGTCATACGTATGCGTTGAACAAATGCTATCGTAATTATTTGCATGTGTATTTAAGTTGTGGTTATAACGATGCACACCAGCTTCTGCTAACTGACCTGCTTGATCTTCATTTAAAAATCCTAAACAACAGCAAATTTTCAAATCTGTCGTTTCACGAATTTCCTTAACTGCTCCAATAACGTGATTTACTTCTTTATCTGTCGGACGACGACCAGATGCAACAATACAATATGTACCTGCTTTACGACGAATTGCTTCGTGTGCTCCCTCAACAATTTTCTCTTGTGTTAACCATGCATATTTATCAATCGGTGCTTCTGAAATAATAGACTGTGAACAATAACCGCAATCTTCAGGACATAATCCAGATTTCGTATTTATAATCATGTTCAACTTTACTTTCTTACCAAAATGATGATGGCGAATGATGTAAGCTGCATTCATAATTTCTAAAACTTCTGTATCATCAGCTTCTAATATTGCAATTGCATCTTCTTTCGTAATCATTTTTTCTTCTACTACGTCGTATGCAAGTTTTTTCCAATCCCTTTTTGTTTGTACTTGTTTCATTTCATCTCTTCCCCTCTTTTGTTATATACGTAAATAAAGCATGATATGTTGCCATTATCCCTTCTTTTCCCGTGAAGTCTCTTTCGTATATACGAAGCATCGTACGAAAGAGTGAAGGGCTTTGACAGTAAGACTCTTCATTACTATTGGTTGCCCCTATTTTTCGAATAGAATGTAGAAACTCCCTAACTTCTGTAAAGCTTTCTATGTAACACGTTTCAGAAACATGTACATTTCCTAATGGATTTTTGCATATATTCACTAACTGTTCTTTCGAAACGAATCGTTGTCCTATTGAAGTACAATTGTGTATCCCCTTTTCTTTCTTAGCACGCTGGAAAGACGTATGCAATTCTTGAAAAGTCGTATTACCAAACGTGGAAAATAATAATATTCCTTCTTCAGACAAATAGTTAAATAAATTTTTCACTGCCCCTTTTAAATCATTAAGCCATTGAAATGTAGCATTTGAAATAATGACATCATATGAATTTTCTAATTTTAATTGTTCAATATCTTCACATCGAAACATCACATTTCCCACATTTTTTCTAGTTTTCGCGACTGCAATCATCTCATCGGCAAAATCCACAGCTGTAATATGCGCCTTCGGAAATAAATTTGATAATTGCTCTGTTACATATCCTGTCCCGCATCCAAGTTCTAAAATACGTATCGATGATGTTTCACTATATCGTTCCTTCAATGTAGAAAGTAACGAATGCGCCATCTTTTTTTGTACATTTGCATATTGATCGTAGGATACAGCCGCCCCGTTAAACCGTTTTTGCAGTAACGTTTTGTTGATCATGTCGTATCCCCTCTACAAATTGAATGATTTCATTTGCGCAATATTCAAAATTCGTTACACATAATGCATGCCCCGCCTCGCTTACTACTTTTAACGTAGCATTCGTATTCTCTGTCATACTATGAGCTGCGGATAATGGACATATCACATCCTGTTCTCCATGAAGAAGTAACAAAGGGACTTTTACACTTGTTAATTCGTTTCTCATATCTGTTCCTATTAAATAATCTAAGCCTAATTGTAAAGACTGAATCGAATCTCCTTTAAACTTCAGCGCAATCTCTTCAAAATTCGTATTCTCCCTCAGCTCACTTTTTGTAAACATATTTTCATAGAAACGCTTCAAAGTATCTTCTTTCTTTCTCGTTAAATTCTTTTTCATACGTTCTACATGTAGGGAATTCCATCCACTTGTATAGTCACTTGTATTGGTAAATTTAGCGGTACCACCAATTAGCACCATACCTTTCGCCTTAATCTTTTTATAAGCTTGTACTGCTGCTAACGCTCCTAGTGACCATCCAACTAAAATTACATTTTCATCCTGCGCTACATCTATTATTCGCCCCGCAAATTCACTATGTTCTTTCACGTTACGCCAATCTATGCATTGAACAGAATATCCTTTAAAATACGGCAGAACTAAAGTCCAAACACCTTCTTCCATTCCCCATCCTGGAATAAAAATAAGTTTTAGCTCTTTCATACTAAAAACCCCTCTTCTTTACCAATGCGTATAAT
Organism: Bacillus nitratireducens; assembly: GCF_036320425.1. Lineage (NCBI taxonomy): Bacteria > Bacillati > Bacillota > Bacilli > Caryophanales > Bacillaceae > Bacillus > Bacillus nitratireducens. The sequence goes on along the minus strand of NZ_JAUMJO010000002.1, from coordinate 53,840 downwards.
ATGCTGAATAGCCCATTTTAAATCGGCTATTGTATGTTGTGACGTAACTGCAAAACGGACTCGAGAACTACCAACCGGAACAGTCGGCGGACGAATTGCAATGGCTGCGATACCTACCTCTTGTAACCTTTCACTAAACCGTAAAGTATTTTCATTTGACCCAACCACAATCGGTACAATATGAGTTGAGCTATTCCCAATATCAAAACCAGCTTCTTGTAAATGCGTCCTGAAATATGCACCATTCTCTATAAGTCGCTCTCTTCTTTCGTTATCTTCTTTCACAATTTCAATTGCTTTTCGCATCGCCCCTAATGTTCCTGGTGGTAAAGCTGTAGTAAAAATCAAGCTTCTCATCATATTTTGTAAATACTCTATATAAATGGAAGCACCCGTTAAATACGCACCATAACACCCTAAAGCCTTACTAAACGTCCCCATATGTATATCAATTTTTTGAGCAATATCTTTTTCTATATGAGATAGTCCAGCTCCACCGATCCCATATATTCCACTTGCATGTGCTTCATCAACTATAATGATTGCTCCGTATTTATCTTTAAGCTGAACTAAGCCTCTCAAATATGCAATATCCCCATCCATACTAAAAACTGTATCTGTTACGATTAATTTTCTCTTTTCTGGTGACGCTATTTTCAACATCTTCTCTAAATGATCCAAATCATTATGGCGATATCTTTTATGCTCTGCTCCGCTTAATATAATCCCATCAACGATACTTGCATGGTTTAATTTGTCACTAAAAACAATATCGCGGCGACCAACTAACGAAGAAATCGCCCCAACATTCGCGGTATATCCACTATTTACAATTAAGGCTTTTTCAGTGCCTTTCCAATCGCATATACTTCTCTCAACCTCTTCATACAGTGGATAATTTCCTACAACGAGACGAGATGCTGTCGCTCCAGTTCCATATTTTCTTGTACAGGCAATAGCAGCTTCTTTCAACCTTTCATCTCCAGCTAATCCTAAATAATTATTCGATGCTAAATTTAGCATCTTTTTCTTATTTCGAATAAGCCATGTCTCTTCGGATTGCTCTGTTACATATAAATTACGATACTGCCCTTGCTCCTTTAATTGTTCTACTTTAGATTGAAGATGCGCGTGCCACATTTGATTCATTTTGGATGAGCTCCTCTAATTTTGAAATCATAATATGCTCTTTTGCCGATTCTAATAATTCTTCCTTTGTAAACTCTCCTTCAAGGAATGGTAATAACCCTAAAACCGGCACTCCACTTAGCTCCTCAATCATTATTTTATTTTCTTGCACTCTTTCTTTTTCATATTCTTTACATCCAGATAAAATTACACCTGCTACTTTTAATCCATGTGCTTTTGCATAAGAAATTGTTAAAATAGTATGATTAACTGTCCCAAGGGTAGGACGCGCTACTACAATAAGAGGAAGCTGTAATTCTTTTGCAAAATCAATCACTAAAGCATCTTCTGTATATGGGACAGCAAGCCCACCAGCCCCTTCTACAAATAGGCTATTAAACTCTTTTAATAGTTCATTATAGTGATCAGTAATTTCTTTTAACGTTACTGTCCTTCCAGCTCTTTTCATAGCAAGTCTCGGAGCAAGTGGTTCTTCAATGGAATAAGGACAAATTTTATCTTCTTTTGTCGGTACACCCGATAACGCTTTTAATCTTGCTGCATCACCCTCAGGATTTGATGCAACATGTCCACTTTGCAACGGTTTATATACACCAACATTATGTCCACGCTCTCGAAATATACCTGCCAATGCTCCTGTCACTACCGTTTTGCCGACTTCTGTATCCGTTGCTGTTATAAAGAAACCACTCATTACTCTCCCTCCGTAACATCCGAGATTGCTTTATATAAAATGCGTAACATCTCATCAATCTCAGCCACCGTAGATGCAAGAGGAGGCATAAATACAATAGTGTTACCGAGTGGACGTAAAATCATCCCTAACTCTCTTGAACGTTTACACACTTGAACACCGACTCTTTCTGTCCATTCAAACGATTCCTTCATCTCCTTATTCTTCACAAGTTCAATACCAATCATCAGCCCACACTGACGAATATCTCCTACGTGCTTATATTCATTAAGGGGTTCTAATTGTGCTGCTACATATTCTGCTTTATGCGCAACATCTTCTATTAAATTAGTTTTTTCATATAGTTCTAAATTTGCAATTGCTACTGCACACCCTAATGGATTCCCTGTATAACTATGACCATGGAAGAATGTTTTTTGTTCTTCATAGTCCCCTAAAAAGGCATTATAAATTTCATCTGTCGTTACCGTAATTGCCACCGGTAAATAACCACCTGTTAAGCCTTTTCCCGCAGTTAAAATGTCTGGCGTCACATCCTCGTGTTCACATGCAAATATTTTCCCGGTACGCCCAAATCCAGTCGCTACCTCATCTGTAATAAATAATACATTGTATTTTGTACATAAATCGCGAAGCCCTTTTAAGTACCCTTTTGGCATTGTAATCATCCCACCAGCACCTTGCATTAATGGCTCCACAATAATAGCTGCTACTTCTTCATGTTTTTCTTGTAGCAATTCTTCCATTTCTTCTAAATGTTTCTTTACAATTTGTTCCTTATTATCTCCATAAGGAGAACGATATGTATATGGATACGGCATTTTAATTGCCTCAAATAATAGTGAACTATACACTTGGTGAAACAAGTCTATGGCTCCTACTGAAACAGCACCTATCGTATCACCGTGATATGCTTCTTTTAATGTAACAAACCTTTGTTTTTTCGGTTTTCCTTTATGCTGCCAATATTGAAATGCCATCTTAATTGCAATTTCAACGGCGCTAGAACCGGAGTCTGAATAGAATACTTTCTTCAATCCTTCTGGTACAACTTCAATTATTTTTTCTGCTAATAAAATAGATGGAACGTTAGCAAGCCCTAGCATAGTAGAATGAGCAATTTTATTTAATTGCTCATGAATTGCCTCATCTAATTCTGGTACTTGATGTCCATGAACATTTAACCAAATAGACGAAACACCGTCCCAATATTCATTTCCATTTACATCGTATAGCTTTCTTCCCTCTCCACGTTCAATAATGACAGGATCTTCTTCTAAATAATCCTTCATTTGTGTAAATGGGTGCCATACATAAGCTTTATTTTTCTCTGATAATTCTTCATATGTATAAGACGATTTTTCAGTCGTATTACTATTTACAGTCACAATTGTCACCCCTAATGTTAACTAGTTTATAAATATAGTTAACATTAAAAATAAATGACTGTCAATTATTTTTAAATCAAATAGTTCTTAAAAAAGAACAACTTATCATACGATAAGTTGTTCTACTTTCCGTGTTGTATCTTTCCGATTTCTAAAATAATCTCTTCATCTTTTTTTCCTTCTGTATCAATTCCAAGTTGCTTAGCATGCTCAATTAATAAATCATGGCGCTGCTCAAACCTAGCTTTATCTACTTCTTTCGTAACCTCTTCTTTTGTTTTCCCTTCAGTAGAAACTCCTAGTTTCTCAGTTGCTTTTTCCATCGATTGCTTCTCTTCAGCTTCTTTCACTTTCTTCACTTCTGACTGCTGTATTTGCTTTTGTTTCGACTGCTCTGATTCAGCTGCAAAAGCTGTGTAAATTCCAGCACTTCCGCCAACGACTAGTAAGGTGGTAAAAAGAATTATTTTTTTCTTCACTCTTCCCTCCCCTTTCAAATTCATTATAACGCACATTTTTACAGTATGAAAAACATTTCTCCTTTATTTCCCTAAAAAAATATTGAACATTTTTATTGACATGTAAGACGAATATATGATAAAAATTTAACTAACATCATATGAATCGGCATTGATAGGATTAGTAGTATTTCGATTTCTGATTTCAGAGAGCTGGTGGTCGGTGCGAACCAGTACAGAGCGAATTATGAATTACCCCCTAGAGCTTCTTTTGCGAAACGTACGGAGTAGTGAAAGACGGTTATAGACCGTTATATCTAAAGAGTGGTGAAACGACACTGTTTCACAATTTAGGGTGGTACCGCGAATTTTTCGTCCCTGCATATATTGCAGGGGCGTTTTTATTTTATTAGCGCATATCATACGACCCTTTATTTTGTGATACATTCATTTCACAAGCTAGGGTGGTACCGCGATTTCTTCGTCCCTGCATAATTATATGCAGGGACGTTTTTTTATCCAATCATTTCCGTATCATATTGAAGGACCAACAATTACCGGTAATTTGTCACAAAATTCTAAAATTTAGAAGGAAATAAACAATATTGGCGAATTTTATATAAAAAAGAGCTATTTTAGATTACTTAGGAGGGGAAAAAAATGGTTTCAAAAATTGAATCTGTTCTTTTAACATTATTTATCTTTTTCTGTATTGGCTTTAGTGTTATCCAATTAGAAGTTTCACCACACATCCCAATTTTATTTGGTATCGTTCTTTTATTAGCATTTGGATTTATGAAAAAAATCTCTTGGTCTACTATGGAAAAAGGGATGATCAGTAGTATTTCAGCTGGTATTCCATCTATTTTTATTTTCTTACTTGTAGGCGTATTAATTAGTGTTTGGATCGCTGCTGGAACAATTCCAACTTTAATGGTATACGGCTTTCAGCTTGTATCTCCTAAAATTTTCGTTCCAACTGTTTTTGTTGTTTGTGCAATTGTTGGAACAAGTATCGGTAGTGCCTTTACAACTGCCGCAACTGTAGGACTTGCCTTTATGGGCATGGGTAGTGCTCTCGGATACGATCCGGCTCTGATCGCTGGTGCAATTATTTCTGGTGCATTCTTTGGAGATAAAATGTCTCCTTTATCTGATACAACAAACTTAGCTCCTGCTGTAACGGGTGTAGATTTATTTGAGCATATTCGTAACATGCTTTGGACAACAGTTCCAGCTTTCATTATTGCTTTTATCGCATTTTTCATTTTAGGAAGCGGCACTAGTGGAGACGTTGACTTCACAAACTTTATTAGCACGTTAGAAAAAAACACAACGATTTCTATCGTTACACTTATTCCAATTTTATTACTGTTCCTATTCGCATTTAAAAAAGTTCCAGCAGTTCCAACATTACTTGCAGGAATTGTGGTAGGAATTATTATTCTCTTTATTTTTAAACCTAGCACTTCTTTAGCTGATTTAATGAAAATTATGCAAGACGGTTACGTTTCTAAAACTGGTATAAAAGACATTGATAGCTTACTATCTCGCGGTGGTCTACAAAGTATGATGATGTCGATTGCCCTTATTTTCCTAGCTCTTTGTATGGGAGGATTATTACAAGGAATGGGTATTATCTCGCAGCTGATGAATATCATCTCTAGCTTTGTAAAAAATAGTACACGCTTAATTATTTCTACTGCTTCAACTGCAATTGGTGTAAACTTCTTACTTGGTGAGCAGTACTTATCAATCGTTTTAACAGGACAAGCATTCGCTAATAAATACGATGAAGTCGGTTTAGAACGTCGTAATTTATCACGCGTATTAGAAGATGCAGGTACAGTTATTAACCCGCTCGTACCATGGGGAGTAAGTGGTGTATTCTTATCGAATGTCCTTGGCGTTCCGACATTTGATTACCTTCCATTCGCAATTTTCTGTTTAGCTTGCCCAGTCTTAACAATTATTGTTGGTTTCACTGGATTTGGTCTTTCGTGGAAGAAAGAAAAAGCAGTACCTGTTTCATAATGTACACATAAAAAAAGGATTACCGTAATCGGTAATCCTTTTTTATGCTTTACTATCTATTTGCTTTCTTTCTTCTAAATAACAGAAGTAATCCCGCTCCAACAAACGCCAAACCTGCTCCAATTGTAGAAACAACACTTGTACCTGTTTTCGGTAAATCACGTTCTTCTTTATTTTCACTTACAGTTGTTGTTTCTTTTGAGTTTTGATTATCCGTTGTAGTTTGTCCAGATCCTGCATTATTTCCATCTTGTTTTGGTTCATTTCCATTATTACCTTCACCTGTTGGTGGTGTTGTTGGATTCTCTCCGTTATTGCCTTCACCTGTTGGCGGTGTCGTTGGATTCTCTCCGTTATTGCCTTCACCTGTTGGTGGCGTCGTTGGATTCTCTCCGTTATTGCCTTCACCTGTTGGTGGCGTCGTTGGATTCTCTCCGTTATTGCCTTCACCTGTTGGTGGCGTCGTTGGATTCTCTCCACCAGTTTCCTTATCATCATTCTTCTTCGTTATATCAATTACATATTTAGCAAATTCATTTTCAGATGGTCCAACATATGATATCTTTCCATCTTTCTTTATATGGTTTTGTGCATTTGGTGAAGAATCAAATGTTGTATTTAATTTATCTGCAACAATCGGCTTAAACGTCCAATTTTGATCTGCTGCTGGATCAATAATTGGAGTTTCTTGCATATATTTCACAATGATTTGACGTGTTTCATCTTGTGATTGGTATACAACTTCCCCTTTACTTACACCAGGGAACGTTTGGCTACTTCCACGATAGTTATTTGTAGCTACGATGAACTCTTGATTGTCAGCTACAGGCTTACCTTCATACGTCATATTTACAATACGATTCGTATTTCCATTTACAACTTTACCATCTTTATCGTATTTCGCTGGTTGCGTCACGTCAATTTCGTATTTTAGACCATCTAAAATATCAAAATTATATGTAGGATAACCTATATTTACTAGTGGCTGCTCTTCTGTTTTCGCTGGATTAATTTGATTAAACTGACCAGCAGACATTTCAAGCCATTCTTTTACTTGTGCCCCGTTTACTTTTACAGCATATAACGTATTTGGATATACATATAAATCTGCTACGTTTTTAATTGCTAATGTCCCTGCTGGAATATCCGTATAATATGTAGCACCGTTTCGGCCACCTGCTTTAAATGGTGCTCCTGCAGATAATACTGGAATTCCTTTATATTTACTATATTGTCCGTTTTCAGCGAATAGCTTTTCTACATACCATTTTTGTGCATTTGTCACAAGTTGTACAGAAGGATCATCTTGTACTAATGAGAAATAACTATTAATTGGCGCTGTCGTTTTTCCTACAGCTGTATTCACATAATCAATTGTCGCTTGATGATCATCCTTAATTTCATTAACTAATTTTTGATCAGATTGTACTAATGGGTTCCCTTTACTATCAGCAATCGGACGAAGTTGCGGCTTCGATTGCTCTTTTTGTACTTCCCATTTTCCGTTTACCTTTTTCAATTGCATATCAATAATACCTAAGTTACTTCCAAACACACCAGGCATTACAACAGGAACACCATTAAATACATCCTTCACTTCAGTATGTGAATGTCCCATTAATACTGCATCTACACCAGGAACTTCTGTTAAATAATATGAAGCATTTTCCATGCCAACATTGTATCCACTCTTATCAACACCGGAATGCGCTAGTGCAACGATAACGTCTGCACCCTCTTCTTTCATTTTCGGTACCATTTTCTTCGCTGTTTGAACAATATCTTTTGCTTTTACTTTTCCTTCTAAATTTGCTTTATCCCAGTTCATAACTTGGGGCGGAACAAATCCCATTACACCAATTTTCACCTTTTGCTTTTGACCTGATTCATCCTCTACTTCTTTTTCAAAAATATGATATGGTTTAAAGTAATTTTGGTCATTCTCTTCATTATTATCTTTATCGTCTTTATAGACGTTTGAGTTAATAACTGGGAATTCTGTTTTACTAATCACTTTGTTTAAATAATCTAAACCGTAGTTAAATTCATGGTTCCCAAGAGAGATGACGTCATACTTCATTAAATTCATTACACGATATAATGGATGTACATAACTCGGATCCACAGGCTTCTTCGGATCATTTATTTTATTCGCCACATAATCCCCAAGTGGCGTACCTTGTAATGCATCCCCATCATCAAATAAGACAGAGTTCTTCGCTTCTTCACGCGCTTTATTAACAAGTGTTGCAGTTTGCACGAGACCTACTTTATTATCTGTTTTCGTTTGATAATAATCGTAATTCATTAAGTTAACGTGAATATCTGATGTTTCTAAAATTCGTAAGTTAACTGTACTCTCCCCAGCTTTTTCCTCTGCTTGAGCTGTTGTTGGCAGCACTTGCGGTGCTATAACACCAATAGCAATTGTTGCTCCAGCTAACATTTTTTTTGACTTTTTCACAAAAAATCCCCCTTATACGATTACCCCAAAATAATGAAGTGAATCTCTATCAGTCCCTAACCACATACCTTTTTTCTTCTATTAGAGCAATGATCTTCACCTTATCTGACATTATCATATCTAAAGTACTTTCATATCGTCAATATTTTTTGACATACTTCTACAAATTTTCTGTAAAGTTATTGTAAAATTTTCATAAACATATAACATGCCCTTACATTGCTTATACTGCTGAATATGATACAATTACCAATTACAAGGAGGATGAATTTATGAAAAAAGTCATCTTAACAATTGTTTGTCTCCTCCTTCTGATCATTTCTTATTCTAATTTTGAAAAGAACGATGAGACAAAACAAAAAGAAAATGAAAGAAAAACAGAAAAAACATCTGCTCCCAATTGGATTGATAAGCAAACGAATGACTCCTTTTATCACCTCGTATTAGGTGATTCACTCGCAAAAGGATATGGCTCAACACAAGGGGGATTTGCCGAATTAGCCTCTAGACAACTAGAAGGACAAATTCATAAACCAATTACGGTAGAAAACCTCGGTGTAAATGGTCTCACTACAGATCGTCTCGCTAAAAAAGTCCAGTCAGAAGAAGTTCAACAAAAGATTAGGGAAGCAAATATAATTACTATTAATATTGGAGGAAATAATTTATTCCGCTTAAATCGTGATGTAGGTGTTATAGATGGTATTAAAATTTTAAATAAGGAAAAAGCCCGTTTTGAAACGGATGTAAAAAATATTGTAAAGACCGTTCGAGATCAAAATCCGAATGCTTTACTCATTCTCTCTGAACTCTATAACCCTTTACAACTAGATGACTCCATCTCAAGTTATGCAGATATGTTTTTAGATGGTTGGAATGATTCTGTTTATTCTATTTCAAAAGCAAATCAACCGTCGATCGTTTTACCAATTCGCAAATTAATATCGAATGATAAAAAAGAATTACTATTTGACCAAGTACACCCAAATGATAACGGTTATGCGATAATTGCCAATACATTTACAAAACAAGTGTTATCCTACAAATATTAAGGTTACCGTGAAACAATTCTATTTTTATACCTTGTCTTTTTTGTTACAATGATAGTGGAAGGGGGCCGTTATATGGAATCACGCGAGTGGGAACGTATTGTTGATCATCTTCTTTCGCTAGTGCCTCTTTTTTATCGCAAATTTATGCTTCCTGGAGAGTTTTCTTCTCAAAGACATATGCCGCCATCACATACGCAAGTGTTACTGCTTTTGCATGAAAATGGTACATTAGCAGTTTCAGAAATTGGCAAGCGGCTAGCGATTTCACGGCCTAACATGACCCCTCTATTAAACAAACTTATTCAAGAAGAACTAATAGAGCGTCATTATAGCGAAAAAGATCGACGTGTCATTTTAATTTCCCTAACAACTGAAGGGAAATTACTAGTAAATCAGTATCAACAATTCATTTTAGACAAACTAAAAGAAAATTTTCAAACATTATCTGAGGAAGAGCGCGAAAAGCTCATTCATTCTCTTCAAACCATTCAAAATTTAATTTTGAAAACAAACGCATAAAGCTGCTTCTAAATAGAAGCAGCTTTATGATTCGTAATAATTACCATAGTATACATTTGAATATGGCCATGTCATTAAATACGGCTTTCGTTCTTGAACAGGTTGCTGCTCGGGCTGTTGAGGCTGCGGCTGTTGCATTTGCTGTATTTGTTGCTGCGGATATACGCCGAATTGCTGCCTCATATCATTTACAGGATAATAATTTATATATGGATATACTTGCGGTACATAGTAATAATACATTCATTCTCTCCCCCTTTTCCTTAAACATATTCAAAGGGGAAAATGAATGTGACATTCTTTATATTTGCACAAGTGGTTCTCTAACTTGTTTCTTTCTTTTCTTCAAACGTAACTTACGATTCTTTTCATATAAATAATGCACAACGAAATATGAAATTACCCCAAACACAATTCCTATTATCGTCATACCAATTAATACATATACTTCACTCTGTAATAAGCTCTTTAACATCGTAAAAATATGACTCGAAAACAAATCTGATATCGTAAATGGTTCATGATGTATTTTCTGTACATCAAATGGATAAATCATTTTCCCTAACGCATAAGCAAACGGAAATAAAAATACTGGGAGAAACGATATTTTCCCAATAATATTACCAATGACTGCGGCTGGAAAAGACCCCTTTGCTAACCTGACAATTGGATAAAATATTAAATATACGAGCGATGCCGTATAAATTACCAACATTTCTAAACCAAACCCAATCGCAAAACCTAACGACACTTTCTTTGCTCCTTCTGGTGATCGAAGCAACTTATAATATTGAAACTTTAATATTCTCCACATTCGCTGAAAAAACGAATATGTTTTCTTAGTTGTTTTCAAATTCATCATCTCTTTAACTATATTTTTTCTATCTAGTATGTCCTTACATGATATGAAAAACAAATGTAGTTTACTCTTTTTATTATAAATGATATAGAGATGGTTAACCAAATATACATACGACATTTCAATATAAAAAAGCACACCTCTAATCGTTATTCGTGTCTAAAAATTTGAGGTGCACTTTAGTTGGACGGCTTTTTTCTTATTTATTCTCCTAATGTTTGTCCCATGTCATTTATTTTTATATCAAGACGAAAAAAGCACTTGTTGCCTTTTGTCGGCAAGTAAGTGCTTTAAGTTCATATATTATAGTCAAAGCTTATATCCGTAAAAATACTTTTGTCCCTTTTCCCAGTTTTCACTTGAAATTCCATTTATATAAACAATAAAATCTTTATAATTGCTTGCACTAATAATAGTGGTGTAATCCGCAGGCACTCTTTCACCAGTCCAAATTGATAATAAAGATGGTATTAATTCCATTTTTAATGGTTCTTTATTATTTGCAGCAATCATAACCCGCTGAATCATTTTTTTAGCTAAGTCTCCTGGAAAAGCTAAATTTTGTTGAAAATAATATCTATCTGTATCCTTTTCCTGACAATATATAAAATAAAAACTTCCAATTTCATTAATAGTTGCATCTTCACCAATTTGCTCTTCAAAATTAATAAAAGAATCAATAGAGTCTCTTATTATAGTAGCTGTATCACTAACTTCCTCCCACTCTTCCAGTAAAGCCAATAAATATGGAATTACCTCAAAAGAAAGTGAGGTTGTGGCTGCTGATGCAAAAGTCTCTACTGTCTCTTCAGTTGCCTCACTAAGAAAACGAAGATTATTTGAATCCCTTAAGTCTTCATGTGTTGCGACAGAGAAAAACACTCTAATACATAAATTTAGAATCGTCTCATCTTTAGTCTGATTCATTAATTGAACGAATAGTGGTTTTTGAGTAAAATCCCCCGTTTTAAATAATTCTATTAAGTTAAATAAAACTTCCTTTTCTGTTACAGATTTTAAAATTTCTTCTTTAATTTCCGATTGAGCTAACGTCGTTTTTTCTCCAAACCATTTACTACTCATCAGATTTCCTGTTTCTCCCATAAACGCACCTACTTTCATTAAATTATCTCTTCCCATTTTCTTTAATTAATTTATCTAAATACTTATGTTACTTCAAATCCCACAATATATATGAGTCTGATCGTTTATTTTTAAAATATGTAGAGTGCTCTTTTCTAGTAGATACATTTAAGTTATGATTTCCCCTCCATTTACTATTTAAGGAAAGTGCACCATCATTATTAACTAAAATTAGCTCTTTACTATCGCCATCTTGAACATTGCGATAAATTACAGTCTATAAAATTTAAGACTTCATACACTTATACAATTATACGTGTACCAACTTATTTCTACGCTAAAACAAAAAAGCACTTGTTGCCTTTAATCGACAACCCAGTGCTTTAAGTTCATCTGTTTTTAAGTAGCATAGATTTCTAAGTTTTGTAGTAACAGTTTGACAGCCTTTATATGTTGTGACAACTACTACGTTAAAACTTACGAGTTTGTACGAGTTCATTAGTTTTATGTCCATTCCATGTGTTTATATTCATCATCCAGTAAAATGTCATCTCGCCTAAGCTCGTACTTCGTTTTTCTATTCTATCATTGCACACAGTACTCCATGATGGTACAACCATCATGGAGTATGTACTTTTTAATAGCTTATTCTTATTCTTTTTCTTTCCACTCCAATAATAAATTCTTTTCTGTTAGCTTGCCTTATGTGCTTATATATCGTTTCAACTTTAAACATTAAATGGTTAGATGCTCTTAATTACCTCATTAACAGATTCACTAAACATATCAGGGTCTTCATTTTTTATATCAATCAATAATTCTTTAATACTAATCGTAATTGATGGATCAAATCCCGAAAGTACTTTTCCATATGCTAATCTTACTTGAGGATGATTAAGAATTCTATAATGTAAAATTTCTACCCATTCTTTAGCTGAGTTAATCATCTTTGGAAAAGCTTTAACAATACATACAAGTCCTTCTTCTATGTTATTTTTATATAAGCTCTCTATTCCATGAATCAAACCAAACATAACCTCAAATTGCTCAGTCTCATCATCCAGAACTAAACATAAATCTGTAATAACAGAGACGTCATTGTACTCTATTACTTCCATTAATGACTCATTAAAATCTCGTATCTCATTTTCATTTTCTAATAAACGATTATCATATAGTCTTTTTAAATGACTCTTAATATCCAAAGGTAATCATCCTTTCCATGTTTTATTTATCAAATAAATGCGGATACAGCTCTTTGTTTCTTTTAATAACTTCTCTTAAACCTTCTCTTATCTCAGCAGTATATAAACCATCTTTTATATAAATTTTTCGAGCATCCAAGATATCATGAGATAAGGCCTCACGAAAGCTAAGGTTTAAATACGCCTGCGATTTTTCTCCTGATAGACCATATGTATATGTTTCACGATGTCTCCCACCAGTTCCAGGATGAGGTTGTTCCATATTCATACTCACACCATCATTCCTTTTTATACCAGCTTGTTTCATTTTCTGTGCAGAAGGCATATGATGTGGAGTAATATTATCAAAAGCAGTTCCTTGTTTCACAAGTTGTTTATAGGTTCCAACTTTTCCTTCATTAGTCAATAGAGCTTTATCCGCACCATTAACTCCATTGACTTTCTCCACAGGTACTTTTTTAGCTCTATTCACAGCCTCAGTAGCCTTAGCAGTCATTTTAACTCCTTTTCCTACTTTAGCTATCTTTCCAAAGGGTGTAAGGCCGGCTACAGCCATGACACCTGCCCCAGCACGTTCCCACCCCGAAAGTTTTTCGCCAGTAGATGGATCAATACCATCCCAAACACGACGAACATCATACTCCCCACTTATTTCACCCGCTGTATCCCTAGCTAGTTTTTTACCATCAAAACCCTCTTTTTCTGATGATAGTGGTCCACACATTGCACCTTTTTCCATTGTAACATCTTGATTATCTGTATTGCGGAATTTCTCAGCAATTCGTTTCAAATCTTCTTCTACTTTTACAAGTGAATGAATAGATGTAAAAGCTTTTGGTCGCGCATCATTGAACATTTGAATGAACTGTTGATTGGAGGCACCAATCCACTGAAAACACAATTGATCTATTTCATTACATAATTTATTATGTATAGATTCTAATGCGATTCGAGTATTACTTGCACGATTAGCAACTTCTTCTAGCATTTCAGGTGTTACTTTAATTTGAACCATTTTTTTCCTCCCTCTCCCAATTAAAATTATGAGATAAAAAGAAAAAAATGTAAATACGGAAACTTCAGGCTAACCAAAAGTCTTTATATAACATAAAACCTGCTTAACAACAAATGAAGCCTATGTGTATGTGAAGTAAAGGAAAGAGCCTTCCTGGTGAACAAGGCCCAAAAGGTTAGACAAAAAATTAAGTAGCTATTTCTCTAATGGATATCCCTCGTCTATCCATATAATTAAGTACATTCAGTGTATACTGAAGGGAATATGTTTTTATTTCATTTACTTTTCTTCTAGTAAGAATTTAACCATAAAAAAATACACCTCCAATTGTTATTCGTGTCTAACAATTGGGGTGCACATCATTTAGGAAGGCTCTTCTACATTTTTAAATAAACTTACTAATAATGCTTTTTGCGCATGCAATCGGTTACCAGCTTGCTCAAAGACGATAGACTGCGATCCATCTATAATTTCTCCTGTTACTTCCTCTTCACGATGGGCAGGTAAACAGTGTAAGAAACGATACGTTTGCTTCGCATGCATAACAAGTTCTTTATTAATTTGGTAAGGTTGAAATAATGTATATTTCTCTTCTTCTCCCTCTTGCCCCATGCTCATCCAAACGTCAGTATAAATAAAGTCCGCTTCGTTTACCGCTAATTCAGGGTTATGCAAAATTTCAATTTCAGCTCCTGTTTCTTCAGCAATCGCTAACGCTTTTTTTACAATTTCCTCATTCGGTTCATACCCTACAGGCGTTGCAACAGTCATATTCATTCCGACTTTCGCACTCGCTAACAACAATGAATGACATACGTTATTCCCATCACCTACGTAAGCCAATTTAATTCCTTTGAACGTCTTCACTTCTTCATAAATTGTCATTAAATCTGCCAATGCTTGACAAGGATGATGATCATCCGTTAATCCATTAATAACAGGAATGCTCGATTCTTTCGCAAGCTCTTCTACATCCGCATGTGAGAATGTACGTATCATAATCCCATCAATGTAATGAGACAATACTTTCGCAGTATCTGAAACGCTCTCCCCTCTTCCAATTTGCATCTCTTTCCCACTTAAAAACATCCCATGTCCTCCGAGCTGTACCATTCCTGCTTCAAAAGATACGCGGGTACGAGTTGAATGTTTATCAAAGATAAGCCCTAATATTTTTCCTTGTAATAAAGGCTCCTGCTTATTCTTTTTTAAATATATAGCAAACTCAATTAAAGAAATGATTTCTTCTTGCGTCAATTCTTCTAGTGTTAAAAGATCTTTCGTATTTAATTTCGGTACTTGTACAGTTGACATGAAATTTCCCCCTTATATGATTGATGCATTTTTTGTACAAACCACTTTTTTTATCATATATACTGCCTGTTCCAGCTCTTCATTCGTTACAATGAGTGGCGGTAATAGTCTTATAACATTAGGCCCTGCTTGTAATACGAGAAGTCCTGATTTTTCTAGTTGTTCTATAAAACTTGAAACTTCATGCTTACACTCAATTCCAATCATAAGCCCCTTACCACGTATATTTTGAATATATTCGACATGTTGTAATTCCTCTTGCAACTTCTCTAATACGTACTCGCCCTTTTCTTGTACTTCTTTTAAAAACGATGGTCTTTTACTTACTTGTAATACTTCTTTCGCTGCAGCCATCGCAATATAATTCCCACCAAAAGTTGAACCGTGTGATCCTGCAGTGAACGACGTTCCGAGTTCTTTCCGGCCAATCATCGCTCCAACAGGAATACCATTTCCTAGTGCCTTTGCAACGGTAACGATATCAGGTTTTATTCCCATTTGTTCGTAAGCGAATAGTGTTCCTGTTCTTCCTATCCCCGTTTGTACTTCGTCTATAATAAATAAGGAGCCAAACTTATTACATAATGCTTCAATTGCTTTCAAAAAAGATAAATCAGCAGGTATGACTCCTCCCTCTCCTTGAACAACTTCTACCATTATCGCCGCAACTTCTTCATTCATTACTTCCTCTAACGCCTTTATATCGTTAAAAGGGATATGTAAAAAAGACGGAAGGAGCGGACCAAATCCTTCTTTCACTTTATTTTGCCCCGTCGCACTCATCGTTCCGAATGTTCTCCCATGAAAAGACTGCTCACATGTTACGACGAGAGATTTTCCAGTATGCTTACGGGCTAGCTTCAAAGCTGCTTCATTCGCCTCTGCCCCGCTATTACAAAAGAATACATGATCTAATGCTATATTTTCTGTTAATAATGACGCGACTTCTTCTTGTAAGCTGTTTGTAAACAGGTTAGATATATGCCATATATCATCAAGTTGCTCTTGTACAGCTTTCATCACAGTAGGATGACAATGTCCTACATTACATACTCCAATACCGGAAGTGAAATCTAAATATTGCTTACCATTTGTATCAATAACTTTCGTTCCATTTCCCTTTACAAACTCAATAGTTCTTCTCCCATACGTTTGAAAAAGATGACTTGTCATACAATACTCACTCCTTTCGTTACCGTCGTTCCAATACACTCTCCGGTAACTTCAGCAAAGTCTTTTGTACCATTCACGACACTTACCTTTTGCACTCCCATTTTTAATGACGCTAGTGCCGCCTGTACTTTCGGAATCATCCCGCCTGTAATAACCCCTTTTTCAATAAAAGTATCAATTTCAAATTCGTCCGTTTTCTTTACTAATTTTCCTTCATGTAATATTCCATCTACATCTGTAATAAAAATGAGTTCCTTTGCAGATAATGCTGCCGCAATTCCAGCTGCAGCATTATCCGCATTTATGTTATAAATCTCATTTTCATTTATCCCGATTGGAGCAATAACAGGAATATAATTCATATTTATTAACCCTTTTAGTAAGGCTGTTTCGACATAACTTACTTCTCCCACATATCCTATCTCCTTGCTGACAGGTTGAACTTGAAGTAAATTGCCGTCACATCCTGAACAACCTACCGCAAGTAAATTATGCTTTTGTAAATTCATTACGAGTTTTTTATTCGTACTTCCACATAGCACCATTTGAACAATATCCATAACTTCTCTTGGTGTTACTCGTAACCCATCTCTTTTCTCTACTTTGATGTTACAATCTTTTAATTTGGCATCAATTTCTGGACCACCACCATGAACAATCACTACCTTATACTTTTGTTGCAATTTCTTTATACAATCAAAAAACACATCATTTAATTGATCCAACATACTACCGCCGCATTTCACTACAATATAATCGCTCATCTTCCCTCTCCTTATGTACGATAACAAGCGTTTATTTTCACATATTCATAGCTTAAGTCACAGCCCCAAGCAGATCCGTTCTCTTCTCCTAAATGTAAATACACATCAATAGTAATTTCATGTTCTTGTAATTTCTTTTTCATTTCCTCTTCAGAAAACATTTGAGGCTCACTATTTTTTAACACTGCGATAGATTGAAGAGTAATATCAATTGTATTCGGATTAATCTCTACTTCACTTTGTCCAATACTGCTAATAATTCGCCCCCAATTTGGGTCTTCACCATATATCGCTGTTTTCACAAGACTCGAACCGACTATTTGCTTTGCAATTTTCTTTGCCTCTTCATTTGTTAGAGCTCCTAGCACATTTACTTCTATTAACTTCGTAGCCCCTTCACCATCTTGCGCAATTTTTTTGGCTAAATCTTCACATACCTTCTGTAAAGTAAATACGAAAGTTTCCCAATCTTTATGTTCCATAGTTATTGGTTTCGTTTCTGATAATCCACTTGCCATTACGATGACCATATCATTTGTAGAAGTATCTCCATCCACCGTAATTTGATTAAATGTATGATTCGTTATTTGTGATAATGCTGTTTGCAATACTTCATGCTCTATGTTGATATCTGTTGTAATAAAACTTAGCATCGTTGCCATATTTGGATGAATCATCCCTGAACCTTTTGCGACACCCGCAATCGTCACTTTCTTCCCATCAATGATCATCTCATAGCAAGTTTCTTTCGTTATAAGATCCGTCGTTAAAATCGCTTCAGAAAAAGAATGTGCTTCACTTACTGCCTTCGCCGGTGTAAGAGTCGAAATTCCCTTTCGGATTATATCCATCGGTAAAGGCACACCAATTACACCTGTTGAAGCTACTGCAACGTAGTTTTCTTTCACTCCAAAATGTTCCGCCCCTAATGCGCGCATCTCGTATGCATCTTGTAATCCTTTCGTTCCCGTACAAGCATTTGCATTTCCACTATTGACGATAATTGCTTGTAATTTCCCCTCAGCCGCTATACTATCTTTCGTTACTTGCAGGGGTGCTGCTTGTATTTGATTTGTTGTATAGACGGCGGCGCATGATGCTGGCACTTCACAAATGATTACACCTAAATCCCTTTTTTCTTTTTTCAAACCATTTGCAGTACCGATTGCCGAAAAGCCTTTTGGCATTACAATTGAACCATTTTCTAATTTTGTAATAGACTCTACTTTAATCATCATGTCCCCCTTATAGATAAAGCGGCATATGTTGTAAACCCGTTGTTTCTTCTAGTCCCGCTACTATGTTTGCATTTTGAATCGCTTGCCCAGCCGCACCTTTCATCATATTGTCTATAACAGAAACGACCGTCACTCTTCCTGTTCTTTCATCGTAAGCTATCCCCATATCACAATAATTTGAGCCCCTCACTTCTTTCGGACTTGGAAACTCTCCTTGTGCGCGAATTCGAATGAAAGTCGATCGTTCATACGTTTCTTCATATAATTTTTGAAGTTGTTCTATTTCCATTTCTCGTTTTACTTTCGCATAAAGTGTAACCATAATCCCCCGTGATATCGGTATTAAATGTGTACTAAACGTGATTGGCTTCGTTTCCCTATTCCACTCTGCAAGCATTTGCTCAATCTCAGGAACGTGTTGATGATCATTTACTTTATAAATGTGCAAGTTATCGTATAACTCGGGAAAGTGAGTCATTGTTGTTGGCGTTTTTCCCGCTCCAGATACTCCTGATTTCGCATCAATAATAATTGAATCTTCTTCAATCATGCCGCTACGTACTAACGGCAATATCGCTAATAATGCAGCTGTAGCAAAGCATCCTGGGTTTGCAATTAAATTAGCATTTTGAATCTCGGACCTTTTCCATTCACTTAACCCATATACTGCTTTCCTAAGAACTTCTTCTTTTGCAGCTGCCCTTTTATACCACTGTTCATATGTCAAAGGATCTTTCATACGAAAGTCTCCAGATAGGTCAATTACTTTTAAACCTACTGCTAATAATTTCGGAGTTAACTCTGCGGATACTCCTGCTGGGGTTGCTAAAAATACAATTTCAGCTTCCTTCTCTATCTTCTCCGCATCAATTTCTTGTAACGTATGGACAAGAATATTTCGAAAATGCGGGTATACATTTGTTATAAATTCACCAACTTGTGAAAAAGAATGGAGAGATGCTATCGAAAAATATGGATGTTGCTCTAATAACCGAATTAATTCAATACCTCCATATCCAGTTGCTCCAATAATTGCGACTTTCATAAGCTCCTCCTCATATCTATTCTTTAAATTAAGTATGATTATAATATTGCATAATTATAAAGTCAATTAAATATTTATAATTTTTAAAAAGTTCGAAATATTAATTCCACTACGAAAACAATATATACGAGTGGATTTTTATACAAAAACAGTGCATATTAGTATTTTCATTTCACTTCAAGTACAATAAAACAATACATGTATACATACAGGCGGGGAAAAACATGAATAAAAAATTAATTGAGAAAATGATTATAAAAAGTTTTCGGCAATATCAATGTAACCATGTTTCAAAAGAGGATCAGGAAATGCTAATTAAACATATTCAAATGATAATTCATTCAAATACTGAAATTGATGTATACGAGGCTGTTGAGGATATCGTTTACGATTATGTGACTGGAAAATAAAAAATAGGAGATTTCCATATGGAAATCTCCTATTTTTTACTTAATGATTTGCCTGCAACGCGTTCAAATAAACCTGGGAATAATGCGTAGAGCTTTGGCCCCATTCCCATCCACTTCGGCAAATTCACTTCACGTTTTTTCGTTTGCATCGCCTTTACGATTTGTTCTGCTACATATGTTGGTTTTAACATGTAACGTCCCATATTTTTTACGTATGTACCTGATTGATCGGCTATTTCAAAAAAGTTCGTATCTATCGGTCCTGGATTAATTGCTGTTACAAAAACATTCGTATTAGATAGCTCCATGCGTAAACTATTCGTAAATCCTAATACAGCGTGTTTTGTTGCTGCATAAGCACTCGACTTCGGAGTTGCAATTTTTCCAGCTAATGAAGCAATGTTAATAATTTGCCCTTCGTTCTTTTTTACCATATAAGGTAATACCGCTTTCGTACAAGCTACTAATCCAAATACGTTTACTTGAAACATATCCTTTACTTCATCCATTGATGCATCTTCAAACGTTTTAAAAATACCAAATCCCGCATTGTTTACCAATATATCAATACGTCCTACTTCTTGTAATACCTTTGAAAAAACAGATTGTACTTTCGTTTCTTCACTTACATCTAATACATAGTAATAGCAAGGCGTATTATAAGTTGCTTTAATTTTGTCTGCTAATGCTTGTAGCTTCTCTTCTGTTCGAGCCATTAATACCGGCGTCGCCCCTTGCTCCGCAACCTGCATTGCAACTTGCTCCCCAATTCCACTAGAAGCACCTGTAATGACGATTACCTTTTCTTGTAAACGTCCAGTCATTGCTGTCACCTACTTTGCATAATAAATCCATTGTTGTGAAGATTCATCAATCATCACTTGTTGATTATATGCTAAAAAGTCTAATTGTCCAACAGTTTCTGAGATAGTAAGTGGCAATTGCTCTTTATATAATACCGGAAATAATTTTACACATACTTCAAATGCTGTCATTGGCTTTTCCTTTAATAGCTCCAGCACTTTAAAAGCTCGTGTCTCTTGCTTTTGTAATCTTGTTTCAATAAGTTGTTTCACATTCAGAACATCTTCCCCATGCCCGGATAAAATACGTGAAATATTCATTTCACTTAAACGTTTTAACGTTTGATTGTACTGCAATAAAGGACGCGCTCTTTCTGTTTGACCTTCATATGGTGGTTCTAATATTGGATTTGAAGAAATATGACTAATGAGAGCATCCCCACCAATTAATATTCCATCTGATTCTCTATATAATGAAATATGAGTGGAAGCATGACCTGGGGTTTCAATCACTGTAAATCCAGGTAACGAATCTATACGATCTCCCTCTCTCACAGTATGTGTTAACGACCTATTACAAGAATATTTAAGTGTCTTCGTCGTCAATAACGCCTCACCATTCAAAAATGCTGCTGGAACGCCGAACTGCAAGGCCGTCTCTTTAAAAAATTCATGATACCTCTTTAAAAATTCGGCATTCTGCGTGATCCACGGTTCATTCCAAGGATGTCCAATAATCTTTGTTTTTTCAGAAAATGTATTTAAAAGTCCACAATGATCCGCATGGTGATGCGTAATCACTACTGTTTTAATATCTTCTATCTTATACCCTAATGCACCTAATTGACTTTCTAGTGCCTGCTTTGCTTCTTCTGTATTTGTCCCTGTATCAATTAACGTTAATGTTTCTCCCTCAACTAAAAACACGTTCACTGTCTCAACTGCAAATGGAACAGGAATCTCCATTCGATGAATCGCCGTCATGCTTAGCCCCCCTGTCTTTTTCCGGTTCAAAAATGAATACCTCTTCAGTTTACAACTTCCCTATAAATTTGTCATTATTTTCAGATAAAAAGAGGTGTTTTCCGTAAAAAAACGAATGTATGTACATTTATAAGCATTTCTAACCAAATTTAAAGGAGGAACATCATGTCTATTCAAAACATTTCCTTTCTCGGTGCAGGCTCTATTGCCGAAGCGATTATTGGTGGTTTATTAAACGCAAATGTTGTTAAAGGGGAACATATTACTGTAAGTAATCGTTCTAACGAGACCAGATTACAGGAGTTACATACAAAATACGGTGTTAAAGGTACACATAATAAAAAGGAATTACTTGCTGATGCAAATATTCTTTTTCTAGCTATGAAGCCAAAAGATGTCGCAGAAGCGATGATTCCTCTTAAAGAATACATACATAATGACTTGCTTATTATTTCGTTATTAGCAGGTGTTTCTACTCATTCAATTAGAAACCTACTTCAAAAAGACGTTCCGATTATTCGTGCAATGCCAAATACATCTGCGGCCATTTTAAAATCCGCTACCGCTATCTCACCTTCAGAACACACAACGGAGGAACATATTCGCATTGCAACATCGTTATTTGAAACGATTGGTCTCGTCTCTGTTGTAGAAGAAGAAGATATGCATGCTGTCACTGCATTATCCGGGAGTGGACCAGCTTATATTTATTACGTAGTAGAGGCGATGGAAGAGGCCGCAAAAAAAATTGGTTTAAAGGAAGATATCGCAAAATCACTTATTCTTCAGACGATGATTGGCGCTGCTGAAATGCTAAAAGCAAGCGAAAAACATCCTTCTATTTTGCGAAAAGAAATTACTTCTCCTGGTGGAACAACTGAAGCAGGTATTGAAGTGTTACAGGAGCATGATTTTCAACAAACATTAATTTCCTGTATTACACAAGCAACGAAACGATCACACGATCTCGGAAAAACATTAGAAAAAATAGCAAAAGAAAAATAAAAAACGGAGCTCAACTTTATTTGAGCTCCGTTTTTACTTTAATCATATGATATGCTTTTATTTATTACTCTTACCAAAAATCTCTTCTTGCAAACGACGACCTGTCGGTGTTGCTGCAAGTCCACCTTCTGCTGTTTCACGAAGTGCTACTGGCATCGATTGTCCAATTCTAAACATCGCCTCTATGACTTCATCACATGGAATTGTACTAGTTACACCAGCTAATGATAAATCAGCTGAAATCATGGCATTCGCAGCTCCTGCTGCATTACGTTTTACACAAGGTACTTCTACAAGCCCTGCAACAGGATCACATACTAAACCAAGCATATTCTTTAATGAAATCGCCATCGCTGTAGCTGCTTGATCTTGTGTTCCACCAGCCATCTCAACTGCTGCCGCTGCTGCCATTCCACTTGCCGAACCTACTTCAGCTTGGCAACCTCCTGCCGCGCCGGAAATACAAGCATTATTCGCAACAACCATACCGAAAGCTCCTGCTGTAAATAAAAATTCAATCATTTCTTCGCGTGTCGGCTGTAATTTTTCTCGCAGTGCAAACAGTACACCTGGCACTGTTCCAGCAGATCCTGCTGTTGGTGTTGCACAAATGATTCCCATCGCCGCATTTACTTCATTTGTTGCGACAGCTTTACTCACTGCGTCCAAAATCGTATCTCCAGATAAGCCTTTTCCACTCTGCCTATACGCTTGGACTTTCACAGCATCCCCGCCAGTTAAACCAGTTGGTGATTTTACACCACGAATACCGCGTTCTACTGCTTGTTCCATCACGACTAAGTTCTTTTCCATTCCAGCAATTACTTCTTCACGTGTGATACTTCTTGTTTCCATTTCACATTGAATCATAATTTCTGCGATTTTTACATTTTGCTCTTTAGCTTGCGCCACTAGTTCCGCTGCGTTCCGAAACATGGTGTGTCCCCCCTGCAATTAATCCATAATAGTTACTTGACAAATATTTTGTTGCCCATTTATTTCCGCGATTACTTCATCTGCTAATAATTCATCTGTTTCAATGACCATAAGCGCTCTTCTTCCTTTTTCTTTACGAGAAACACTCATTGTACTAATGTTAATCTCGTGTTTTGCAAGGATTGAAGCTACAGCTGCGATAGCACCGAAGCGATCGTTATTTACAATAAGTAGCGCTGGACTCGTCCCTGATAGTTGAAGATCGAATCCATTTAATTCTACAACTTCGATTTTACCACCACCGATTGAACAAGCAACGACTTCAATTTCCTCTTCTCCTTTATACAGACGAATTTTCGCTGTATTTGGATGAGGAGCATTTGCATCTTCCTCAATGAATTCCACTTCAATTCCGCGTTCTTTTGCTATGTCTAGCGCCTCTGGAATACGTAAGTCATCTGTTTCAAATCCTAATATTCCACCGATTAGCGCTACATCCGTACCATGTCCTCGATACGTCTTTGCAAATGATCCATATAATGAAATGCTTACTCTTTCTGGTTCATGACGAAACAGCTGGCGAGCAACTTGCCCCATTCTTGCTGCGCCTGCTGTATGTGAACTTGATGGACCAATCATAACTGGACCAATAATATCAAATACTGAGCGATACTTCATCATAACTCCCCCTAAACCTCTATGAAAAAATTTTTTACTATTCTATTAAGCTACCGAATCGGTTGCTGTTCCAGTCGTACCACGAATTTGTTCCGCTGTACGAATTGGATAGTTTTTGAATAACAGTGAAGCAATATATCCTGAAATAATACCAGTTATCATAATAAATAAGAAACTTAGCATTACCTTCATTTAAAAATAATATAAGATAATCCACAATAAAGTCTGGTAGCAATCCAAAGTTTAACACAGAACCCCTTACAAGCATAGCATAAACAAGTGAAACTCCCATTGCTTTCATACCTTTTGGTGTTTTAAAGCTAAAAAGTGAAAAAAGACTTAGTACAAATAATAGTAATATCCTTCCTATTATAATTTCCATGTTGCTCTCTCACGATTTAGTCAACTTCACTTGTTACGACAAATGGCTAAAACGCATGTAGCCTACACTTAAATTATAATCTGCCCTCATTATAGCTTGTTTTTAATAAAACGCTTACTTTTAATGAATTTTAAAAGTTCTGAATAACAATCTGTTTTTGCTATTTGTACCACTCGTATGTCGTCTGACTTATATAACAGTTTTTCTAAACAATCGGTCTTATGTATTTTTATCCTATCTCTTCACATCATTAAAACTTTCTGTTTCATCCAATATAAACATAAAATGATAACAGTTTTATTTTAAAATTTTTTTAGAAATAAAAAAATGGCAACCTTTCGTCACCATTTTTTTACGCCATTATTATCTTTCTACTGGAAATGATTTCAAGTCCGTAGCTATTTCTGTATTAGAAAATAGCTCTCTTGCCTCTTTCCATAATTCCTTATATGTATCTCCTTGATAACGAGAACTAATATGAGTCAATATTAAGCGTTTTGCATTTGCCTGTAGTGCAATACTCGCAGCTTGCTTAGATGTGGAATGAAAATAATCGTACGCTTGTTGTTCATCTTCTGCCGCAAAAGTTGCTTCATGAACAAGTACGTCAGCGTCTTGTGCCAGCTCTCTACTCGCTTCACAATATCTTGTATCACCTAAAATAGTAATGATTCTTCCCTTTTGAGGCGGACCAATAAAGTCTTTTCCATTTAGTATCGTACCATTTTCTAATTCAACTACTTCTCCATCTTTTAAACGTTTAAAGAGTGGACCGGGTTTCACACCCATCTCCAGCAGCTTATCGACTAAAAGAGCACCTTGTATATCTTTCTCTACAATACGATATCCGAAACATTCGATTCCATGTGATAACCTTTTTGTTTCTACATAGAATTCATTATCCTCAAACACAGTACCTTCTTCCGTTATCTCAACGATTTCAAGTGGATATTTCACATGTGTCGTACTTACTGATAATGCTACTTCAATAAATTGTTTAATTCCTTTTGGTCCGTACACCGTTAACGTTGTTGTTCCACCTTGAAACGAACGGCTTCCTAATAAACCAGGCAACCCAAAAATATGATCGCCATGTAAATGCGTAATAAATATTTTTTCAATGCGTCTTGGGCGCACAGATGTATGTAAAATTTGATGCTGAGTCGCTTCACCACAGTCAAATAACCAAGTCTGTCCTCGTTCTTCTAACAATTGCAAAGCAATTGCTGAAACGTTCCTTCCTTTCGAAGGAACACCTGCACCAGTTCCTAAAAATACAAATTCCACTTTCTTTCCTCCAGCTCTTTATATAATCTATCTCTCATCTTACGGAATGTTATTTCAAATGGCAAATTGAATTTGCATAACCAATCATCTAGACAACTATATAACACGAACGTTATAGTTAAAAAACTTAGCAATCGTTCGTGTTTTATGTTAAAATAATTATACTACATTTTAAGGGAGCGTTTTATTATGAAAGAAGCATTTCGTTTACAAACTGATTTTTCATCTTCATTTGATCGCTGGGTAAGTTCTTTCGTGTCTGATCACCCAGCACAATTAGAATGGACGACTTTGAAAGAATTAATCCATGAATATACAACAACACATACAAATGATTCGTTACCAACATATATTTCTTCAGCTTTAACATATTACGCACAACGCGTTTCAACAACAAACAGTTCAGAAATTGTTATTTTTGAAAATGATACAATCTCATAATCTATAATAAAAAGCACTGTAATCAGTGCTTTTTATTTATATCCATACCTTTTGTTTTAACTTGGCATGAACCCGAAAAAGGATTTGACCGCTTCTAAGCATGGTTGAATTCTCTCTTCCATCTAAAAAAGAAAAGTTAAATCCATGACACCTTCTACATAAACTTATTCTCTAATTTTTGCTGAAACGACTTTTCTTGCTTACGCAATAATTGGCTACCTCGTTGTAAAAGCGGTGTTCCATACTTATCATTAATTTGATCAATGACAGCAAGTAGCGGCTCTTCTTTCGCATCTTTTTCAAATGAAAACAAATCTAATTGTTTCACCGATTCTGTTTTCCACTCTATTTCAGTAGCCGTAACACCTAACAGGCGAACAGAATCACCATCCCAATGTTGCTTCCATAAACGTGATGCCGCTTGAAAAATATCACGTTCTTCCCAAATTGCATTTTTCAATTGCTTACTCCGTGTAACCGTCCGCCTATCATGGTATTTAATCATAATTTGAATGTTATAACTAACAAGCGTTCGTTTTTGTAGCCTTTTGCTTACTGATTTCGATAATCTGTCTAACATATCAAGTAATTCTTTTTCTTCGTCCATATCCTTTGAAAAAGTCATCGAATTACCAACGCTTTTATGCTGTCCTATTTGATCCGGATCAACTTCCCTATCATCCATACCTTTTGCCCGCTGTTGTAAATCAACACCGTGCTTTCCAATTTTAGCGCGAATGATATGTTCGTTTCCTTTTGCTAACTGCTCAATTGTTTGTATATGAATATCATTTAATTTTTCAGCTGTTTTTTCTCCAATTCCATGCATTGCTCCAACTGGAAGTGGCCAAATCATTTCTGGAATATCTCGTTTTCGAAGCACGGTAATACCGAGAGGTTTTTTCATATCAGAAGCTGTTTTTGCTAGGAAAAGGTTTGGAGCAATTCCGATGCTACACGGAAGCTGTAACTCTGTTAATAACGCCCCTTGAATCATCTTCGCTATTTCAAGGGGCGTACCGAGCGCATAGCAATCTGTAATATCTAAATACCCTTCATCTATAGAAACCGGTTGTATTTTTTCTGTAAAACGGGAAAGAATTTGAAACATTTGAAATGAAGCTTCTCGATATAATGTAAAATTAGGACGCCTCACAACTAATTGCGGACATAATCGCTTTGCTTCCCATAAGGGCATCGTCGTACGTATTCCATATTCTCTCGCCTCATAACTACATGTTATGATAATCCCTTTTCGCTCTTTTTCATTCCCGGCAATCGCTAATGGCTTTCCTTGTAATGATGGGTCATGAGCAATTTCAACAGATGCGAAAAAACAATTCATATCTACATGTAAAATAACACGACCATTTTTCGGATACATTTCTCGCATACTACTCACCCCTCAAAGAACATTTGTTCTTTCATTATATCAAATTTCTTTACACGTTATAATAATTATTGGCTTTTCTCTATCTATTTTTTGTTATACTGTATGTAACAAATGGATATTATTGTAAAGGAGATGAATCGTTATGAAACAACATAATAAACTCAATTATGTATTTATTATTATTATAGTAATCCTTGCAATTAATTATTTGTTACTTCCCCTTTTTAACATTAACATTTACGCTTTAGGAATCTTCTCTCATTTCATACGTTTTACAACAACTTATGTACTTCCGTGGGTCTTCTTATATTGGCTTATCCGCCTTGTGAAAGCAATTGAATCAAAATAAAAAAAGACGTGTAAACCATAATTGGTTCACACGTCTTTTTTATTACTTACTTCGCTACTTCTTCAATAATAGCTACAACTAATTCTGCTGTTTTCGCTAATTCTTCAACAGGAATTTTTTCATTTGTTGTATGAATCTCTTCATAACCAACTGCTAAGTTAACTGTTGGGATACCGTGTCCTGCGATTACGTTCGCATCACTTCCGCCACCACTTTGGTGAAGAGAAGGTGTACGGCCAATGCTTTCAGCAGCGCGTTTCGCAACTTCTACAACGTGATCTCCATCAGCAAACTTAAAACCTGGGTACATAACATTTACTTCAACGTCTGCATGACCACCCATTTCTTTTGCAGTTGTTTCAAATGCTTCTTTCATTTTTGCAACTTGTACTTCCATTTTCTCATTGATTAAAGAACGAGCTTCTGCAAAAATTTGAACATGATCGCAAACGATATTTGTTTGTGTGCCACCTTCAAAACGCCCAATATTTGCAGTTGTTTCAGAATCGATACGACCAAGTGGCATCTTTGCAATTGCTTTTGCTGCGATAGTAATTGCAGATACACCCTTTTCTGGTGCTACGCCAGCGTGCGCTGTTTTCCCACGAATAATCGCATTCACTTTCGCTTGTGTTGGCGCTGCAACTACGATTTCACCAACTTTTCCATCGCTATCTAATGCATAACCATATTTCGCTGTAATGCGCTCGCGATCCAACGCTTTTGCACCAATAAGACCCGATTCTTCTCCAACTGTAATAATAAACTCAATTTTACCATGAGGGATGTTTTTTTCTTTTAAAACACGAATTGCTTCAAACATAGATGCTAAACCAGCTTTATCATCCGCTCCTAAAATAGTAGTCCCATCTGATACGACATATCCATCTTTAATAGAAGGCTTAATTCCATTACCAGGAACTACTGTATCCATATGAGAAGTGAAATAAATTGTATCAACACCGTCTTTTGTTGCTGGTAAAGTACAAATTAAGTTACCTGCACCATGACCAGTCACGCCCATCGTGTCATCCTCAAATACTTCTACACCTAAAGCAGTAAATTTCTCTGTTAACACTTTGCAAATTTCTGCTTCAAATTTTGTTTCAGAATCTACTTGTACTAACTCCATGAATTCATTTACTAAACGTTCTTGATTAATCATAAGACTGCGCCTCCTGCACTACCATTATGTATGTAACAATATTAATTATAACAGAATTTCGCAAAAGTTTCGAAATACAAGACAAAAAACAGATGGTTCATACATCTAGATACCCATCTGCCTTCTATTACTCGTTTAACAACACCCAGCGCATATGATCTTCCCAAACACCATTAACCATTAGCATTTTTCGAGATACACCTTCATATTGAAATCCTATTTTCGTCACTACTTGTATAGATGCTAAATTACGCGGCATGATCGGTGCTTCTATACGATGTAAATGAAATTCTTTAAAGGTAACTTGAATTGCTTTTCTAAGCGCTTCTGTTGTGTAACCTTTATTCAATTCTTCCTTATCTAATTTATAGCCAAGTACACAAGATTGATAAATTCCGCGAACAATTAGATTAAATGAAATGCATCCAATAATTTTTGTATCATCACCCTTTTTAAAAATCCACAGCCTGATGATCTTACCTTCCGCGAACTCTTTTCTATCCTTTTGTAACTTTTTCTTTTGGTAATCTAACGTAAAAAAATCATCCGGTCTATACTCTTCCCACGCTTTTAAAAAATCACGATTTTTGTCGTAATATTGAAGAACTTTTTCCGCATACGACTCATCAATTTCCCTTAAATGTAAACGCTCTGTTTCGTATATTTTCATCATCGTATCTCCATTCTTCATGCTTGCATAACAAAAACTAATAATCTACCTTTTAACATATTCTCTACGTATGCTCAAATTTCCTGTTATATTTTGCACCCCCTTCCCGAATTTTGTCCTTTCTCTCCCCTTGTCCACAATTTCATTTCTCGTTACAATGAAATTGTACTGATTTGCAAGGAGGTTTAACGATGCATAAAAAAGCTCAAAAAATTATGGTTTATATAATGCTAATTTCTATGCTTGTAACAACACTACTTACTGGCGCAAGTATGTTTTGGTAAAAAGGACGATTCACTCGTCCTTTTTTTACTGTTTACACATACAAAATAGACCATCTCGAAATCGAGATAGTCTATCTTCTAATGAATATTTTATTTTATATATAGTACAACTGCTACAATACTAAAGGAAAAAGCCATTACAAGCGCTATTACAAAGCTTGTATATTGTTTCTGCTGAAATGCCCCAATAACAAAAGTAAGATTGAGTAATGCCATAAATACAATCGCTACAACGTAAGAACATATATTAAAAGTTGCCAATATGAATGTAATAACAAATAGAAAACCCACAAAAAACTGCATATAAGAAATTCTCGGATTCAAGTACATATGAGCAACCCCTTTACCTATTTTTATCCCGCATTAACGGGCAGTAAGACTCCCACCTCAAAATTTGGCTAGGGCAAAGCAGTTAGGCGAGAGATCAACTGCCCGTAAATGCCCGATTGGTTCAACTAATAATCAGCGGGTAATAACCTCCCACTGATTAAAGTTTCACTTTATCTTTCTATATTTTCATTAACGCATGGTTATGTACACATGTCAAGACAACTTATAATAAAAGAAAAAGCCAACTTTTGTGTCGGCTTTTTCATATGCAATGGCTCCTTTTTCTTTTGCCAATTGCTGAAATGATTTTTTCGATTTCACAATCCATACTTTCGTTCCAATTGGAATACGATCAAATAAATACTCCACATCGTTTTTCTTCATTCTTATACATCCTTGTGAAATATACTTTCCAATTGAACTAGGTTGGTTTGTTCCATGTATTCCATATTTACTCCCATCTGTTCCTCGTGCATTAAATCCAATCCACCTTGACCCAAGTGGATTTTTCGGTGATCCACCTGGAATATCCTTCGCAATATAATACGGATCCTTTGCTTTCATTACAATATCAAAAGTTCCCTCTGGGGTTAATTCATTCGTTTTTCCTGTCGCTACTGGAAAAACCTTTTGGATTTTCCCATCGTCAATATAAGCTAACTTATTCGTCGCTTTATTTACAATAATAAAAGGATCTCCGGTACGCGGATTATCACCAAGAGGCCAGATCGGTGATAAAGAAAGACATAATATGAAAGAGAGAAGATACGGCATATGTAATTCCTACCTTCTATATAAGTTCTTTTATATTATCCTTTCCCTTAAAGCGACTTTTAATGAGTAAATATTGCTCCATTTCATACACAAGTTGAACAAGTTTCGCACGTATCTCAAATTCTTCACGTGTAACTGGCAATGGCATGTCTCTAAATAATTCTCGCATTTCTTGAAGTTGTCTTAACGAAATGACCCCTGTACTTTCAGGACGAATAGAGTTCCCTATATTTTCAATTACATCTGCAATCATATCGGCTTGTTCATACGTCCAAGATAGTGACGCAGCTAATGGTATCATGCGCTCCAAAATTTCAAATTGTTGCATGCGCATATCAAAATAACGATAATAATAGTCATCTTCACGCATAAACTCATTCTCAAGTTTTTTAAATGATAAATCTTTTGCTTCTTTCAGCATCCTTTCTGTTTCAATTAATTCGGCTCCACTCCAATTACTATCTCGATTTCGTAAATAAACGACCATTTCAAACAAAATTGTTCTGAAATGCTCTTCTATTTTTTCTTGATACTCTTTCAGTTTATTCTCACTGCTTGGCATGTACATGTTTACTAATAAAGCGACGCTAATTCCAATCGTTAGTATAGCAATTTCATTACCAACTATAGACCATGTAATTTGCTTTAATGAATACAGATGCATAACAATAACCGAACTCGTGACAATGCCTTCTTGAATTTTGCACATAACTGCAGTCGGAATAAAGGTAAGTAGTAATACACTAATCGCAAGTGGTGTATAACCAATCGTTTCAAAAATACAAAACGCAAATACCATTGATAATACACAAGCTAAAAAACGGTGCAACGATACTTGAACGGATTTTCGTTTCGTATTTTGCACGCATAATATAACTAAAATACCCGCTGAACTATAAAATTCTAACCCTAATAACTGAGCAATAAAAACTGCGACGCCTGTCCCTATTGCTGTTTTTACTGTACGGTATCCAATTCTGAACATAGCATTGCTCCTATATGTATAAACGTATTTACAGTTAGTATAAAAAAAGGATGACACAATGTCATCCTTTTCTACTTATTATTCACGTAACCTTGACATATTACAATATTTTTTGTAAAAATTGTTGCGCACGCTCACTTTTCGGTGCCGCAAAAAATTCTGCTGGCGCACTATCTTCTACAAGCTTTCCACCATCTAAAAAGAGAACGCGGTCTGCTACTTCTTTTGCAAATCCCATTTCATGTGTAACGATTGCCATCGTCATTCCTGTCGTAACTAATGATTTCATAACTTCTAACACTTCTTTCACCATCTCTGGATCTAGCGCAGATGTTGGTTCATCAAACAACATCACTTCTGGTTCCATCGCTAACGCTCTCGCTATTGCTACACGTTGCTTTTGTCCCCCTGAAAGACGATTTGGATATGAATCTTTCTTATCAAGCAGTCCTACTTTATCCAAAAGTTCCTGAGCCTTTTTCTCAGCCACTTGCTTCGTTACTCCTTTTACATTAATAGGAGCATACGTAATATTTTCTAATACAGTCATATGAGGGAATAAGTGAAAATGTTGAAATACCATTCCGACATTTTCACGAACGTGCATAATATTTGTTTTCGGATTCGTTACTTCTTCCGTTCCAATCCAAATGTGACCATTTGTCGGTGCTTCTAGTACATTCATACAGCGTAAAAATGTTGACTTTCCAGATCCAGACGGTCCGATAATTGCAACAACTTCCCCTTTTTCAATCGTTGTCGTAATTCCTTTTAATACTTCATTTTTCCCAAATGACTTATGAAGGTTTTCAACTTTAATCACTTTTCTTCATTCTCCCTTCAATGGCTTTCCCGACTAATGTAAGAATAATTACTAATATATAATAAATAAGTCCAACAAACAGTAATGGTTCAAGATATTTAAACGTTTCACCGCCTACAATATAAGCACGGCGCATTAAATCTGTTGCTCCAATTACAGTTACTACAGCCGATTCTTTCGTAAGAGTCGCAAATTCATTTACAAGTGCTGGTAATATATTTTTTAAAGCTTGAGGAAAAATAATATTTCTCATCATTTTACTGTACGGAATCCCTAAAGCCATAGCTGCTTCTGTTTGCCCTTTATCAACCGCTTGAATGCCGGCACGGATTACTTCTGACATATATGCACCTGAATTTAAACTAAATGCAAGTACAGCTGCTAAAAAGGCTGGTATCTCATATCCAATCATTTGCGGAACACCGAAATAAATAATCATTAATTGCAATACTAGCGGTGTACCACGAAATATTGAAGTATATATATCTGCTGCAATATTTAATGCTCGTATTCTAGCAATTTTGCACAGTGCTAATAACGTCCCTAAAATAAATCCTGCTAAAGCTGATGCAGCTACAATTTTCAATGTAACTTCTAAGCCCTTTAATATATATGGTATTGAAGGCGTAATTGCCGAAAAATCTAGATTCATCCTTTTCATTCCCCTCACAGAAAGGTGAAAGGCAGCTTATTTTCCGCTGCCAAACCATTTCTTCACTAATTTATCCATCTCTCCATTTTCTTGCATTTTCTTAATTACTTTATTAAATTCTTCTGTTTTATCACTATTTTTTGGAAGAGCAATCGCTGCACCTACTTCTTCTGGTGCTTCTTGAATTTCAATTCCTTGTAGTTCTTTCATTTTTTCTAAATAATTTTTTGCAACCGTGTCTTCTATAATTGCAGCGTCAAAACGACCAGCTTTAATTTCTTGTACGATTTCTGGTATACGGTCACGTCCCTCAGCTTTGAAATCGACTTGTTTCTGAAATTCTTTTGCCTTTTCTTCTTGAATTGAACCTGTTTGTACCCCTACTTTTTTCCCTTTTAAATCTTCTAACGATTTAATATTAGAGCCCTTTTTTGAAACAATCATATTTTTAGCAACAAAATATATATCTGTGAAATCAGCATTATTCTTACGATCTGCAGTTGGCGTCATTCCCGCCATAACGAAATCAACTTTTCCTGAATTAAGAGATGCTAATAATCCGCCAAAATCCATGTCTTTCACTTTCACTTCGTATCCAAGTTCTTTTCCGATATATTTAGCAATATCAACATCAAAGCCGATAATTTCATCACTTTTTGAAGCTTCCACGTATTCATACGGTTTATAGTCTGCTGAAGTCCCCATAACGAGTACTTTTTTATTTTTGCTATCCGCCGCCTTTTCTTCCCCATTACTACAAGCACTGAACATACTTACGATTAAAATAAGTGCAAATGATATTGATAATAACTTCTTCATCTTTCTTCCCCCTAATAATGTATATTTAAAAGTTTAATAGAATATTTATTCGATGTTTGTATTGTATCAGCACTTTCATTTTTATGCAATATATAAAATAAAAATAAATAAAATAACAATATAAACAACGTTTATAATGTATAAAATAATGCATAAAATAACGAAACTATGCATGTCCCACAAATTTTAATATTAAATAAAAAGGCGGTACACCCACTTCATCGTGGACGTACCGCCTTTTCACTTATATTTATAGTTCTTCACAATTCTCTTCGAAATAAGATTGTAGTTTTGCAATAACTTGCATTGGTTCATGACCTTCAATTTCATGACGTTCTACCATTGTTACAATTTTTCCATCTTTTAATAAAGCGAATGATGGAGAAGAAGGTGGATATCCTTCGAAATATTCACGAGCTGTTGCTGTTGCTTCCTTATCTTGACCTGCAAACACCGTTACAAGATGGTTAGGACGTTTATCATAATGTACGGAATGTGCAGCAGCAGGGCGAGCAATGCCACCTGCACAACCACATACAGAGTTTACCATTACAAGTGTTGTTCCATTTCTTTTAAATGCTTCTTCTACTGCTTCCGGCGTCGTCAATTCTGTATATCCAGCAGAGACAATCTCTTCACGCGCTTGGCGGACAACATCATTCATAAAAAAGTTAAAATTAATCAATCTTTTCCCTCCTCTAAAACTACCTATTTGTATCTTACCAGTTAATGTTTATGAAATACAAGTAAGTTTACTTGTATTTAGGCATAGAAAAGGTGTTAGAGCCCTTGCTCTAACACCTTTTTTTAATGGCCACGATGCTTTTTCTTTGCTTTTTGTACTTTAATTAAACGTCTTCTTTGTTTTTCAGCTTCTCGCTTCTCTTTAGACTGCACTTTCTTTTCTTGCTTATACAATTCATAAGATAAACTAATCGCTTCTTGTGCCTTAGTAAAACGTTTTACATTTACTTCTTTTGCCGCTTGTCGTATGATACGTTTTATATTTTTGGGACGCTGTTGTTCTTTCACTTCCACACCGCATTTTGCAACGTGCTGGAAATATGCTAACATTGGACCATTCACAAATATAAGTACTTCTTCATCTGAAGGTTCCATTCCAAAAATATACCTTGCTCCATACAATTTCCCTTTTTCTTTATGCGTAATAATTCCTACGAAAAATTGACCATCGTGATATACTGTCAAATCCATTGACAGCCCCTCCTTTAAAAAAATTAGAAATACTGGACATCCCGGAGGGGAAGGTTACTGACATGAAATCATGCGTCTGGACTACCGACCAGAACTGTGTTTTTGTATCTCTTTCATTAAATTATATCTTATTTCCCATGATTTTTATATATTCACCAATCATTTTTTTATGCGATCCTACAATATAGTCAGGTAGTTCTGTTACTGGGAAGAATTTAAGCTGAACCGCTTCTTCTTTATTCATAACAAAGTCCCCTTCATATTCATCGGTATAATAAGCTGTCGTTACAGATTGAAATTCATCACCGTTTGCTAATTTTGTAAAATAGTTCGCTCCAGAAAATACATTAATTAATCGTAAGTTCTTCACTTCTATCCCCGTCTCTTCATATACTTCGCGGTAAGCTGTTTCTTCTGGTGATTCACTAAGTTCCATGAGCCCGCCAGGCAGCCCCCATTTTCCGTACGGCTCTGTTCGTTGCTGTAATAATACATATCCATTTTCATTTATAACGAGTACAACAGCACCAACTAAAATTAAAGGGCGATGACCAACTATTTTTCGTAATTCTTCTACATATCCCATCGTATCGCCTCCTTTTTCGTTGTCCACACTATTGTATCATATGTATGAAACGACAAAATGCGTATATTTTTCATTTTTTTAACAAAATATTTATTTTATGCGCTTCATCTACTGTAGCTAACATAATAGATTCGACTTCTGTACTCTCCTCTAGAAATTTTCTCGCCCACTCTTCTGTTTTTCCTAATAAAGCAAGAACATCTTGCTGAATCCTCCCATCCTTTACTAATACAAAAGAAACTGGAGATTTTTTTCCCGCCACTTTAAGATCAAGCCGCGAAACTGCTTCATATTCTGGATACTGAAATAGAGAAACAACACCGCTCGCTTCCCATAACGCTAATTTAATCGTTTGAATATCGCTCACATTTCGCATGCGAAGTTCCGAAAATAAATATTCCACCGTAATTCTCGCTTTTTTCAAATTGCTAAAATCAATGGAACCATTGTGTATAAGAATAATAGGTGCTGGCTCTAAAAAGCGTCTCCATCTATCCCATTTCAACATTAAAACAGAGCTTACAATATGTAATACAACGAGTATGAACGTTGTAATCATTGAACCGAGTAATCCAACCTTTTCATCAGATAATGCGTTAGAAATATTCCCTCCTAATAATAGCACTAATACAACGTCTAAAAATCTTAGTTGCGCAATGGACCTTTGCCCCATCGCTTTCGCAACAAGAATTAAAAATATATAAGCTATAATCGCCCGGATAACCCATTCGCCATTAGAAAGATGCCGTGCTCCTTCAAAAATATGCATATGCATCATTTTGCACTCCTTACATCCCAAACTGCTAGTCTGTTTTAGTTTGCAACGTTTATGAGCATATATGTAAAAAAGCTGGTTCGTTTAAAAACGAACCAGCTTTTTTTACTTAACTGAAAACATATATTTTTTATAAGTTTTCCGTACCGATAATATGAGCCCCATCATAATCATATTCGAGAATAAGGAACTTCCCCCATACGATAAGAAAGGTAATG
The DNA here is from genome assembly GCF_036320425.1 of Bacillus nitratireducens. NCBI lineage: Bacteria > Bacillati > Bacillota > Bacilli > Caryophanales > Bacillaceae > Bacillus > Bacillus nitratireducens. The sequence continues at coordinate 16,422 of NZ_JAUMJO010000002.1, read as the reverse complement.
CGATACCTTTTACAGGCATTAATCCCACGATCATACCGATGTTTTGGAATATTTGAACGGTTAATATACCTATAGATCCAGCACATAATAATGTACCGAATAAATTATCAGCAGAATAGCCGATGATAATTGTTCGATATAAAAGTAATAGGAACAAGAATACAACTAACGCTGCTACTATAAATCCACCTTCTTCGGCAATTGTAGCGAAAATAAAGTCAGTATGTTTCTCCGGGATATAGACGTTCCCTTCGCCAAACCCTTTCCCTTCCATACCTCCACTACCTACAGCTAAAATCGATTGCTGCGTTTGATAACCTTGATCTGCATTTTCAAATGGATTTAACCAACCTACAATACGCGACTGTTGGTGAGGTTTTAGTAAAGTAACTAAATTATTAAAGAAGAAATCCTCATACCTTACGTAAATAAATATTAACGTAGATAATACGGTCACCGGAATAACTGTACATAACGCTATCAATTTCTTCTGAATACCTGACATAAATAAAATACATGCAATGGCAGCAGCATATAAGAACACCATCCCTGTATCCGGTTGGCTATATACAACAGCCATAGGCGGAAGGGACACTAGCATAATTTTACCTACTAATTGTAAATCCGTTTGGAATGTTCTTGCCATATACTGTGCATTATGCTTCACCGCTATACTTGCTACTACGAGAAGCAATGAAATTTTGAAAAACTCAGATGGTTGAATTTGTCCAACTAACGGAAACACAAACCATCTTTTTGCACCTAATTTTTCAGGTGTGAAAGTGGAAACCGGTAGTATTTTCAACAGAATAAGTGAACCAAATCCAATGATATAAAGTGGCCAAGACAATTTTTGTAATTGATCTAAGTCGATGCTTGCAACAAGCAGTAACAATATAACTCCAATTATGTAGTTCAAACCCTGTTTCATCGCAAAGTTTGCCTCTCCATATTGGCCAGTTTGCTGACTGCTATATATAGCAGCTATACTCGTAACACATAGTGCACACAGAATTAAAATTAATTTTACATCTAAACTTCTTAGAAACTCGGTACTTCTTTTCATGACATCCTCCTGAAACATTGTTACAGCAAAATAAAAAACCAGGAGTCAACATTCTTCATGTTTTGACGACTGATTACACATTATCTATAAAACACTTATATAGAATAACTCTCTTTTTCATACAATACAATATATTATACTACAGTTTCATCAGTAAGATTTGCCAAAAAAAATTATTCTTTTCTTATTTTATATCTATATACCATATATCAGCAATGTATTTTCGTAAATTCCTAATACATAATCGTTCATTGTAAGATTACTGGGAAAAGTTTTGTACATATAGTAGGATGTAGATGAAGAAATAAGATGATAAAAAGCTCGCATAAGCGAGCTTTTTATTAATATACAGATGTATTATTTTCTGACGTATTTTCTAAAATTTCTTTTACACGTCCTAAGAACTTACCACAAATTAAGCCATCTAGTACACGGTGATCAAGTGATAAACATAAGTTAACCATGTCGCGAGCACCGAACATACCATTATCCATAATTACTGGGCGTTTTACAATTGATTCAACCTGTAAAATAGCCGCTTGAGGGTAATTAATAATACCCATAGATTGAACAGAACCGAATGATCCTGTGTTATTAATTGTAAATGTTCCGCCTTGCATTTCGTCCGCTTTCAACGATTTCGTACGTACTTTTCCTGCAAGCTCTGTAATTTCACGAGCGATACCTTTAATCGTCTTCTCGTCCGCGTGTTTAATTACTGGTACAAATAGTTCGTCCTCTGTTGCAACAGCGATAGAAAGGTTAATATCTTTCTTCTGAACGATCTTATCGCCAGCCCACATTGAATTGATTTGAGGATATTCTTTTAACGCTTGTGCTACTGCTTTTACGAAGAAAGCAAAGAACGTTAAGTTAAAACCTTCGCGCTTTTTGAAATCACCTTTAATTGAATTACGATATGACACAAGGTTTGTCACATCTACTTCAATCATCATCCAAGCATGTGGCGCTTCATGTTTACTACGTAACATGTTCGCTGCAATTGCTTTACGCACACCTGTTACTGGAATTTCGATATCGCCAGGCATTGTTGGTACAGAAACTGGTTTCGCAGCTTCTACTTTTTGTGCTACTGGCGCTGCTTTTGGTGCTTCTGGACGCGCTTCTACTACTGCTGCTACCGCTTCCTCTTTTTTCTCACCAGCTTGCGGAATATTTCCAGATTCCACTAGTTTTAAAATATCTTTACGAGTGATACGGCCATTTGCTCCCGTACCTTCTACTAGATCTAAATCAACGTTATGCTCACCCGCAAGTTTTAACACAGCTGGTGAAAAACGTGGTTTTCCATCAGTTGGTTGTTTTGCTTTCGGTGCCTTTTCAGGCGTAGCTACTTCTGCCTTTGGTTCTTCTTTTGTTTTTTCCTCAACAGCTGTTGCTGCTACTTCATCTGCGCCTTCTACTTGAATAACGCAAACTACTTCACCTACAGCTAACGTATCACCTTCACCAGCGATTAACTCTTTCACAATACCAGTGAAAGAAGATGGTACTTCAGCATTTACTTTATCAGTCATTACTTCTGCAAGCGGATCATACTTATTTACGTGATCGCCAACATTAACGAGCCATTTACTAATTGTGCCCTCTGTAACGCTCTCCCCGAGCTGAGGCATTGTAATATTTTCTACAGCCATGTATAGTCCCCCCGATTAAAATTCCGCAAGTTCACGCATTGCTTTTTCAACTTTATCTGGATTTACCATAAAGAATTTTTCCATTGTTGGTGCATATGGCATTGCCGGAACGTCTGGGCCTGCAAGACGTGCAATTGGTGCATCTAAATCAAACAGACAATTTTCAGCAATAATTGCTGCCACTTCACTTATAATACTTCCTTCTTTATTGTCTTCTGTTACAAGAAGAACTTTACCTGTTTTAGAAGCTGCTTCAATGATTGCTTCTTTATCTAATGGATATACAGTACGTAAATCAAGAATGTGTGCAGAGATACCATCTTGTGCTAACTTTTCAGCTGCTTGAAGAGCAAAATGAACACATAATCCGTATGTGATAACAGTAATATCATCACCTTCACGTTTTACATCTGCTTTTCCAATTGGTAATACGTAATCATCTTCTGGCACTTCACCTTTAATTAAGCGGTATGCACGTTTATGCTCAAAGAATAATACTGGATCTTCATCACGAATTGCAGCTTTTAATAAGCCTTTCGCATCATATGGTGTAGAAGGGATAACAATTTTTAAACCTGGTTGGTTTGCAAACATCGCTTCTACAGATTGCGAATGATACAACGCACCGTGAACACCCCCACCAAATGGCGCACGAATTGTAACTGGACAAGTCCAATCATTATTAGAACGATAACGAATTTTTGCTGCCTCAGAAACAATTTGGTTTACTGCTGGCATGATGAAATCAGCAAACTGCATTTCAGCGATTGGACGCATACCATACATTGCTGCACCAATTGCTACACCAGCGATTGCAGATTCTGCAAGCGGTGCATCAAGCGCACGATCTTCACCAAATTGATCATATAATCCGTGTGTCGCTTTAAATACGCCACCTTTTTTACCAACATCTTCTCCTAAAACGAATACTTTCTCATCGCGTTCCATTTCTTCGCGCATTGCTAATGTAATAGCATCAATATAAGACATTACAGCCATGAAACGTTCCCCCCTATTCTGCGTATACGTGCTTCAATGCATCTTCAGGTGCTGCATACGGAGCATTTTCTGCATATTCTGTTGCTTCGTTTACGATATGCATAATTTCGTCTAACATTTGTTTTTCAGATTCCTCAGTTAACACGCCAGCTTCTTTTAAATAAGCTGCAAATGTTATAATTGAATCTTTTTTCTTTGCTTCTTCTACTTCTTCTTTATCACGATAAACACGATCATCATCGTCACTAGAATGTGCTGTTAAACGATATGATACTGTTTCAATTAAAGTTGGGCCTTCACCACGTCGGCCGCGGTCTGCTGCTTCTTTTACAGCTTTATATACTGCAAGCGGATCGTTTCCATCTATTGTATATCCAGGCATACCGTAACCAATTGCACGATCTGATACGTTTTTACATGCTAATTGTTTTTCAACCGGAATAGAGATTGCATATTTGTTATTTTCACACATGAAAATAACAGGTAGTTTGTGTACACCAGCAAAGTTTGCCCCTTCATGGAAGTCACCTTGGTTTGAAGAACCTTCTCCAAATGTAACGAACGTTACTAAATCTTTCTTCTCCATTTTTCCAGCTAGTGCAATACCAACTGCATGTGGTACTTGTGTTGTTACTGGAGATGAACCTGTCACAATACGATTTTTCTTTTGACCGAAGTGACCAGGCATTTGACGACCACCAGAGTTTGGATCTCCAGCTTTCGCGAAAGCTGATAACATAAGCTCTTTAGCTGTCATGCCAAACGCTAGTACAACACCCATATCACGGTAGTATGGTAATGCATAATCTTTCTCTCTATCAAGAGCGAACGCTGCTCCAACTTGTGCAGCCTCTTGTCCTTGACAAGAAATTACGAATGGAATTTTACCTGCACGGTTTAATAACCACATACGTTCGTCGATTTTACGTGCAAGCAACATCGTACGGAACATTTCTAATACTTGCTCATCACTTAAGCCAAGCTCTTCATGGCGCTTTTCTTTTACTTCTGCCATTTTTCATAACCTCCTAAATCCACATTTTTATGCGTGTAACGCTCTTCCATCTACAGCTAATGCTGCTTCACCAATCGCCTCAGATAATGATGGATGCGGATGAATTGTATGTGCTACTTCCCAAGGTGTTGCATCAAGTACTCTTGCAAGACCAGCTTCAGAAATCATATCTGTTACATGTGGTCCAATCATATGAACACCAAGAATGTCATTTGTTTCTTCATCAACTACAAGTTTTACAAATCCATCTGATTCTCCGTATACAAGCGCCTTTCCGATTGCACGGAATGAGAACTTACCTACTTTTAACTTATAGCCTTTTTCTTTCGCTTCTTGTTCTGTTAAGCCTACAGAAGCAACTTCTGGACTGCTATATACGCATTTTGATACCATAGAATAATCAATTGGTGTAACTTCTTTACCAGCGATATGTTCTACTGCTACAATTCCTTCATGAGAAGCAACGTGAGCAAGTTGTAAGCCACCGATTACATCTCCAATTGCGTAAATATGAGATTCTTTCGTTTGATAAAACTCATTTGTTTGAATGTATCCTTTTTCCACAACAATATCTGTGTTCTCTAAGCCCATATTTTGCGTATTTGCTTGTCTTCCTACAGATACAAGCATTTTTTCTGCTTTAAATGCTTTGTTCTCACCGTTATGTTCAGCTTGAATTGTTACTCCATTATCTTTTACCAATGTTTCTGGTAATACTTTTGCACCAGTTACCACTTTAATACCTTTTTTCTTGAATAGACGTTGCATTTCTTTTGAAACGTCATTATCTTCTAGTGGTAATATGTTTTTCGCATATTCTAATACAGTAACTTCTACACCGAAGTCAGCAAGCATAGATGCCCACTCAATACCAATTACACCGCCACCAACAATAATGATCGAACTAGGAAGCGTTTCCATTTTTAAAGCATGATCTGAAGACATTACATACTCTCCGTCTAACTCTAATCCTGGTAATGAATTTGGACGAGAACCTGTAGCAACAAGTACATTTTTCGGAATTAACATTTCATTTTCTTCTCCACTTGCAAGTTCAACTGAAATTGTCCCTGGCATCGGAGAGAAAATAGATGGGCCAAGAATACGGCCAATACCTTCAAACACATCAATTTTACCTTGTTTCATTAAGTGTTGAACGCCTTTATGAAGCTGCGTTACAATCTTCTCTTTACGCTCTTGTACTTTAGCAAAGTTTAGTTCTACATTACTTGCAATAACCCCAAACTCTTCTCCTTTTTTAGCAGTTGCGTATACTTCCGCACTACGTAAAAGAGCTTTACTAGGAATACATCCTTTGTGTAAACAAGTACCACCAAGATTTTCTTTTTCAACAAGTGCAGTTTTTAAACCTAGTTGTGATGCACGAATAGCAGCAACATATCCACCAGTACCGCCGCCAACGATGACTAAATCATATTCTTTTGCCATTATCTCAACCCCTAGCTACCGTTTCTTTTTCACGTACAACATATTCTTTTGGAGCTTCTTCTTCACGTAATACACGAAGTGCCCCTTCTGCTAATGCTTGTAATTCATCTTCTCCTGGATGCACGATAACATCTGCAATCCAATCTACTCGTTCTTTTATTTCATCGACAAGAATTTTACTATATGCAAGTCCACCAGTTAATACGATTGCATCGATTTTCCCGTGAAGCACAGCACTAGCTCCGCCAATTTCTTTTGCAACTTGATATGCCATTGCTTTATAAATAAGCGTTGCTTCAGGATCACCTTTTTCAACCATTTGTTCTACTTTAATTGCATCGTTTGTACCGATAAGACTTACAAGTCCACCTTGTCCAACAAGTTTTTTAACCATTTCGTCTCGGTAATACTCACCAGAGAAACACATTTCAACTAGTTGTCCTACTGGTACTGTACCAGCACGTTCTGGACTAAATGGTCCTTCTCCGTTTAAGCCATTGTTAACATCGATAACTTTTCCTTTTTTATGAGCACCAACTGTAATGCCTCCGCCCATATGTGTAACTAATAAATTTAAATCCTCATATTTGTGATTTAATTGTTCAGCCACTTTACGAGCAACTGCTTTTTGGTTTAATGCATGGAAAATACTTTTACGTTCCATACCAGCAATACCGCTAATACGAGCAATCGGATCCATTTCATCTACAACGACAGGGTCCACAATGAATGCCGGAATGTTTAATCCAGAAGCAATTTCATAAGCCAAAATGCCTCCAAGATTTGAAGCGTGATGACCGCTAAATCCGTTTTTTAAATCTTCTAACATTGAATCGTTTACTGTATACGTACCGCCTTCGATTGGACGAAGTAATCCACCACGTCCACAAACAGCGTTCAATTTTGAAATGTTAATACCGTGAGAATGTAGAACTTCTAAAATCGTTTCTTTACGAAACTCATATTGATCGATAATTCGTTTATATTTTCCAATTTGTTCTTCGTCATGACGAATAGTTTCTTCTAAAACAGGTCTTTCATTATCAAAAACACCAATTTTTGTGGATGTACTACCCGGATTAATAACAAGAATTCGATTTAAAGACACTGTTGCTACCTCCACTAATAAATTCAAAAGGAAGTGGAAACCTCATAAGAGGTAACCACACCTTTTGTAAAAGTTATATATGAATGATTAGCGACGGCTAATAATGTCGTGACCGTTGCGTAAGTATGTGCTACGAGAGTTTTTCAAGCTTGCAATGCGCTCTTCAGCTAGACGATCTGCTGCTACATAAGTTGCTATGCCATCGCGTTTTGAAATTTCGATTACTTTTGCAATTGTGTCATAGATAGACTCAACACGTTTTAGTGCACGTTCTCTATTGTATCCATATAATTCGTCTGCTACGTTAATTACGCCACCTGCATTAATAACATAGTCTGGTGCGTATACAATACCCATTTCATGAATGAGGTCGCCGTGACGATTTTCTTTTAATTGGTTATTTGCAGAACCTGCGATTACTTTTGCTTTAAGTTGTGGAATAGTTTCATCGTTAACTGTTGCGCCTAATGCACATGGTGCATAAATATCACATTCAACACCGTAAATTTCATTTGGCTCAACTGCTGATGCACCGAATTCTTCTACTGCACGTTGTACAGCTTCTTTATTAATATCTGTTACGATTAATTTTGCTCCTTCAGCGTGTAAATGTTTGCATAGGTGATATGCTACGTTACCAACACCTTGAACGGCAATTACTTTTCCTTCTAGGTTATCTGTACCGAACGCTTCTTTTGCAGCTGCCTTCATACCACGATAAACACCGTATGCAGTTACTGGAGATGGGTTGCCAGAAGAACCGAATGAAGGTGAAATACCTGTTACAAAGTCAGTTTCTTCATGGATAATATCCATATCATCTACTGTTGTACCAACATCTTCAGCTGTAATATAACGTCCGTTTAGTCCTTGAATGTAGCGTCCTAATGCACGGAACATCGCTTCGCTTTTATCTTTACGTGGATCACCGATAATTACTGTTTTTGCACCACCTAAGTTTAAACCAGCTGCTGCATTTTTGTATGTCATCCCTTTTGCAAGACGCAATGCATCTTCAATCGCCGCTTCTTCAGAATCATATGTCCACATTCTTGTTCCACCAAGAGCTGGTCCAAGTGTTGTATCATGGATTGCAATGATTGCTTTTAAACCAGATTCTTTATCTTGACAAAATACCACTTGCTCATAATCATATTTTTCTAAGTATTCGAAGATTTCTAATGTCATTGTCGTTTCCCCCTAATTGTTTTACCCTATTTGGTTTATTTTGAAGCAGTCGCAACTGCCAATGCTAATGAATATACTTTTGTTTCTGCTGAATCAGCACGTGATGTTAAAACAATCGGTGCTTTAGCGCCAGCAATCATAGCTCCTACTTTTGCATCTGCAAAGTATACGAGTGATTTATATAGCACATTTCCAGCTTCAATCGTTGGGACGAGTAAAATGTCTGCCTTACCTGCTACATCACTTACTATGCCTTTATGTTCTGCTGCAATTTGTGATACTGCATTATCTAAAGCAAGTGGTCCATCAACGACACAATTTTTAATTTGTCCGCGGCGATTCATTTGAGTTAACATCGCTGCATCAATTGTCGCTTGCATCGCAGGATTAACAACCTCTACCGCTGCAATTGGCGCTACCTTCGGCAAATCTATTCCTATTGCCCGGGCAACTTCTACAGTATTTTGTATAATGGCAGCTTTTTGTGTTACATCAGGCGCGATGTTCATCGCTGCATCTGTAACGAAAATAAGACGATCGTAATTTGGAACTTCAAATGCTGCCACATGTGAAAGTACGCTACCTTTACGTAACCCCCACTCTTTATTTAACACAGCCTTTAAAATATTTGCTGTTGGGATGTTACCCTTCATAAGCACGTCTGCTTCACCGTTTCTCACAGCTTTAACAGAAAGCTCTGCAGCCTCAGCATTTGACGCTGCTGCAATCACTTCAATGTGTTCTGAAGTTTGTAAACCATGTTCTTGTAGCATCCCCATTATTTTTTCTTGATTTCCATATAGACGAAATTGAGCTAGCTGCAATTTAATCGCTTTCGCTACAGCTTCAATTACTTCATGATCTTCAGCTACTGCTACAGCTACAGTTTTTTTAGGCTGTCCTGCTGCTTGATCAATTAAGTGTTCTAACTTCATATTTTGTAATCAACCCTTTCCGTCGTCCCTCGTTTATTTATAAAGCAAATACCGTGCCAACTTTTCAAAGTGGTCTTACCAATAATGAAAACGCATTCAAAATGCAGTAAAATCAATACTTTGGAAAACAACGCAATATTCTGTCTTGTTTTGTCGCTTTTTGTATACCATGCAATAAATTGCACGGTACGCAATTTATTGCATGCTACTTTTTGCACAGTCGTACTTTTCTAGCTTGTAATATAAGTTTCGAACTGAAATTCCTAACGCTTTTGCAGTCTTCGTTTTGTTCCCATCAAATTTATCTAAATATTCACGGATAATATTCCCCTCAAATTCTGTCACTAGGTGTTCAAGGGCCTTCTCTTCTAATTCAGGTAATAAATTATTTTGTTTCGTCTCTACTTGTTCTTCCTTATGTAAAGGCGGTAAATGATGTACGTCAATATATATCTCGTTATAATTCATAAAGATAATAGCTCGTCCTAAAATATTTTCAAGTTCCCTAACATTTCCTGGCCATTCATATGATTGTAAATACGAAATGGCTGAATCGGTGAGTCCTTCTACATTACGACCATAATCTTGATTAATTTTTTGAATTAATCTTTCTGCAATCGCTGGTATGTCTCCTTTACGCTGACGAAGGGAAGGAATTTGAATCGGGATTTTATTTAAACGATAATATAAGTCCTCTCTGAACTTTCCTTCTAAAATAGCTTTTTCTAAATTCACATGCGTCGCAGCGATCACTCGAACATTAATAGGTATCGCTTTCGTTCCCCCTACTTTCACAATTTCTTTTTCTTGTAGTACACGAAGAAGCTTCGCTTGCGTATTTGCAGACAACTCTCCGATTTCATCTAAAAAAATACTTCCATTATTCGCTTCCTCAAAGAATCCTCGTTTCCCGCCTCTTTTCGCTCCAGAAAACGCACCTTCCTCATAACCGAATAATTCACTTTCTAATAACGTCTCGGAAATAGCAGCACAGTTTACTCGGACGAACTTATTGTATTTTCGATTACTACCATTATGAATTGCGTGTGCAAACAACTCTTTCCCTGTACCCGATTCCCCTCTAAGTAATACCGTTGCTGGTGTATTCGCTCCAAGTTTTGCTTGTTCAATAGCTGCCGTCGTTTCATCTGAATCGCCAACAATATCATCAAATGAATATTTCGCTTCTAACGTTCGAATAATTTGTCTTGCCCTATTCAATTCATTTGTTAACTTTTGAATTTCTGATACGTCGCGAATTACCCCGACGCTTCCTTTCAATATTCCATCAACAATAACCGGCGCTACGTTTACAATTACATCTCGCTTTTTTTGCCCAATCTTCATATGTATCCCTCGTACCGCTCGGCGCGTCCGAAGTACTTTCATATGCATACTTTCGCCTTCTACAATATCAGTTGTAGCTGGCTGCCCAAGAATATCTTCTTCCGTCAAACCCGTTAACTTCGTATAAGCAGGGTTTATAACTAGTCCTCTTCCTTTCTCATCAACAACCGAAATCGCTTCCTCAGATGAGTTAATAATCGCCTCAAGTAGCGTTTGAATTTCTTTTAAGTCTGTAACTTCTTCCGCTAAATCTACAACTTCTGTAATATCTTTAAAAATCGCAAATGCCCCTTGAACCTCTCCGCCTTCTTTTAATATCGGAATACGCGTTGTAATAATCTTTTTTTCATTCTCTAACGTCAGTTCATGATTCACTTCTATTTTTTTCGTGCGTATAATACGAAGCAACTTACTCGTTGGAATAACTTCTAAAATATATTTTCCTATCGCCTCTTCTTTCTTATATCCGATAATACGCTCTGCACTTTTATTAAACAGACGAACTTGTCCCTCTTGGTCAATCACAATCATACCGTCATGCGTTGAATTTAAAATTAAATTCCCTTGTTGTGTTTGTTCCTCTAACTGTCCGATCAAACCTTCCTTCTCATGCGCTAATCCCGTAACAATTTTCGCAATATCCCCTGGTATAAGAAGAGTATCTTTATGCTTACTTCCCAATAACACTTTATGTAAATCATAATCACCTGTCATATCAAACATTACATCAATATGCATAGAAAGAAACGGAGTTACACTATCACCAATCGGAACCCCATATTCCTTTGCGATTTGTAATCCTTTCGCAATTGGATTAATATCAATAACCCCTATAATTTGAAATATATTCGAATTTTGCAACAGACTCAGCAGTGTACTCCCACCTTCACCTGCTCCAACAATTAACACTTTTTGTTTCATACATTACACTTCCTCTCGAAGTATCTCTGCAAAATTTTTCACATTCTTATCTTACTCGTTCAGCAACCTCTTGACAAACCCCCATTCCATATAACATCATTAAAATAAACAAAATAATCTGAAAAGGAGCGTTATGTATGCAGCGTTACCTCGCTCTATTATTAGCACTCATCCCCATTTCATTAGCCGTGCTTGGTATTAAACTAATGAGAGATACTGTATTTGGGATTTTGTTCTCCCCAATCCCTATATTATGGTTACAATTTTTAATCGGCGCTCTTTGCTTCGCACTCGGGTTTTATATCTTCGGCGGCTTCGTCTTACACAGAGATCGTAAGAGAAATAAAGTACAAGCACGCTTCAGAAGATAAAACAAAGTTTGCACATATCATAAATAAAAAATGAGACCATTATATTAGGTCTCATTTTTTTATCGGTAATAAAGTTCTTGCTGTTTCAGGATAATCAGTAATAATCGCTGATATATTCATATCAAAATATTTACGCATAAGCGTTTCTTCATTTATCGTGTAAGGACGAACCTCCACACCACTTTCCATCGTTAATTCAGCGATAGCATCTTGAAGATAACGATAATTCGGATGTACTGCAGTAGCACCCATCTTTTTTGCATATGCCCACGGGCTATGCAAACCTTCACGATATAAAATAGCTGTTTGAATATCAGGAGCCATCATATGACATCGCTTCATACTATAGTGATTAAAAGAAGAAAATACAATCCGATCCTCTAGACTAAACTTACGTACAAGTGTTATAACCTCTTCTTCTAAACCTCTGTATGGGATTTTATTATTTTTCAGTTCAATATTGAGTAGCAATGTCGTTTTTGCGAGCCATTCCAACACCTCTTCTAGAAGAGGTATTTTGCAAAAACCTACTTTGTCACCGAATTTATAACCCGCATCCAACTTACATAAATCTTCATATAAATAATTTCGAACCGCACCTTTTCCATTTGTTGTCCGATCCACCGTTTCATCATGAATGACGACAACTTTTCCGTCTTTCGTGAATTGAACATCGAGTTCAATTCCATCTGCTCCGAAAGCCTCCGCCGCTTCAAATGAAATCATTGTATTTTCCGGATATGTTCCCGCTGCACCACGATGTGCAAATATAAGAGTCATCCTCACTCCCCCAATCTTATGCTATACTATACGAAAAAGGAGGTACTTCTATGAGACCATTACAAATTTCTCCAGACACTGCAGTCCGCCTATCAAAAGCGTTAGGTGTTCCACTTGAACAACTTATGCATATGCCACAGCATATTTTAATCCAAAAGTTAGTTGAATTAGAAAAACAAAATAAAGACGAAGAATAATATAGTCCTGTTTTGCAGGGCTTTTTATTATCATCTATTATATCATGGATAACTTACCCACTAAAATTATGAATGCATGGAACAACAAAATAAAAAGCCTCTATAGAGAAGCCTTTTTCCACAAGTTGCAATTTTAAGTTCCACCAATCTATTGAAGGTCTCCAGATTTATGTAATTCACCTGTTACTACATCTCCAAAATTGTTTAAAGAAAAAGTTTGCTCTTCTAGCGAGTCCATAACTCCTATCGCTTTTCCGATATTACCACCTTGCAGTTTCCAAAAGTAGTTATGATCGTCCACAACTTTACTAAAATCTTTGTTTATCCATCTTTCAGCAATCGCTAAAAGTTCTTCTTTCGTTTCAAAAGCACTCTCATTTAAGATACTTCTTACTTTTTCAGCATTCTCTTTAGACATCGGGATTGCTCCCCATTTTTGCTCAGCTATTACTTTTTGGTGGATCATACTGTGCATTGCTTTAACTACTTCTTCTTCAGTAGAATCTTTTGTAATTTGGAGTTTCGCACTTGCACCACCAATCTCACCAAACTGCGCTTCTTTTTCTTTTGGAACTGTTTTATATTCGCTTGTATCTATTTCAGCACTAGCTTGTTTTTCCGCCGGATTATCTGCAAGTTCCAACATTCCAAAAGTTATACCAGCAGTAAGCCCGACTAAGCTTATTGCACATCCAATCCAAATTAAAATTTTCTTTTTCATATAAATATCCCCAAATATTTCTAGTTTGTTCCTTAACAAATTCTATATCAAGAAATATCCCTTTATAGATAATTTTACTAAATATATGTTTTATTTTCCATATAAATCAATAAATCACCTTTGAATGTGTCATAATCATATTTCTTATGAAATACGACTTCCATATTATTCTTATAACAAAATAAAAGATCAACGAGTGTTTTAAACTCCTTGATCTTTTATAAAAAAAATTTATTTTGAATATACTACTCTCAACTAGCCTTATGTTCAAGTATTAGCTTATCCGCAACCATTGCGATAAACTCAGAATTCGTAGGTTTTGCTTTTGACATGGATACTGTATAACCAAAAGCTTTAAACCTTGATATGTATACGTTTCTAACATTTTCTTTTCGTCCAATAAATACGCTAAATTTCACGCCCTTTATTGGTTTAGTTTTCCCTAATTCATTGGTAACATTACGTTACTAATGTGTATAGGAATATGCTACATAACCACAGGGGCAAACGTCAATAAAATTAAATGACATTCGTGTACTATTATTCATTTCATCAACTATCTGGTACGACTTTATCTCAAAATATAAATCAATGTATAGATGATTGACGATTCTTAATCATTTCTAATGGAACTTGAACACTCCCATAAGATACGCCACAAGTGAAAATATGTCCTATCATACTCATTATAGCTTCATGCTTTTCTTTTTCGGTTCTAAACTTATTATTCAGTATCGTATCTATCATTTCTTCACATTGTTTATATTTCACCATTGCTTCAGCTTGAATCTGTTCAAAAATTTCTTTTTCATTTCCCCCATAATTGTTTAACATTCTTAGAATTTCTGAAACCAAACCTTTGCGTCCATGTTACTAACTCCTGTCAGTTATTTTAGGACCTTTTTACATGTCCGTTTCTGAATCCCATACCTCTACAAATTCAAAACCTTTTAAATCACTTTCTAACACTGTATTTTTAAATTCTTCAGATACAAAAACAGCAGTAGGATGAATCCTTTTATTTACATATACTTTAAAAATCACTTCATTTTGAATAACATTAGGAGTAAATGCAAATTTTTCACACCCTATTATTAAACCTGTAATTAGTTTTTTAAAAATTGCTTTATCACTATCAATTGCATCTAATACATTTAAAACATGAACTACATAATATACTTCACCCGTTGTATTGTTAATAAGTGGAAGAAACTCAACGTTAGCACCTATTAAAGGTTCTAATAATTTTTTCGCTTGTTCACTAACCATTGGTGCACCAGTTTCTCCCCAAAAATAAGGAAAATCACTATGATTTCCTTCTTCTAGACATTCAATAAATATTTCTCCCCATGAATCTAGTAAAATTGTAGTGGAGTTGAATTTTCCTTCAAAATATTTCTTATCCTTTTTATAATTTAATAGTTGGAAAGACTCATAGTTATCAGATGAACTCTTCAATTCCCAAATTTTCATTTTCCTTCTCCTTTATATTTAATCTATTCATAAATTATTTCGGGCTATTTAATTTTAAGCTGCCATCTAATAAACGTGTTCTTATGTCATGTAAAGCTGCAACAGCGTCTGCTTGAGTACCACCATATTCTTTAACTTCTTTTAGTACCTTAGTTACCTCTTTCATATAATCCGTACCATGGTTACCTATATGTAACACTTCAGTAGTCACATATTCATTTACTTTATACGGTAAAAATACTCCATTAGCAGCAGAATCATGGTGTATTCCAAATTCTTTTAATAATTCTTGTGCTTCAATAGCCCTTTTATCATTCCAAGGTGTTAGATGATGTGCTGCATTAGAATATGGGGGTGGTTCAATCCCTGCATCCTTAAGTTCTTCACGTAATTTTTGAGATGCTGTATACGAATCGGGATAATCATTTTTTACATCTACTCTATCAAAAACTTTATCCGCATAATCTTTTATTACTTCTTGTACACCTTTAACTCTACTTTTTCCACCAGTTTCGGAAAACATAAATGTATCACGGGCTTCTTGTAAAGCTTCAAAAGCTTTTATCTGATTGCTACCAAAGCCACTAGTACCTGCAAATGCAAATCGGTCTTTCAATGGTAATTGATTCGAAACAGACGAGATACCTTCTGAGAATTTTGTTAGATTCGTACCTTTTGCGAGTGTAGTTACTTTCCCTACTTTACTTATTCCTTTATCCCCAAGCCATCCCAATCCAAGCCCCATAAAAACACTCGTTCCCCATTTTGTACGACTTTCCGCATCACCATGCCAAAAATCATTCATAAATGAATCCGAAACAGCATTCCAAGCAGTAAAGGTTGTCTCTATAGGGTGACCTATAGCATACTTAATGTTTTCTTTTGTTACTGTATCGTCTAGTGAATCAAACCCTTCCACAATCCCCCCAATAACTTGCCCAGAACCAACATATATACCGTCCCAAATTTTTTTAAGCATAGATTTTTCAGAGGGTTTGCCGCACATTGCCCCTTCTTCTACCTTTTCATCTGATAAATTCCCATCAACTAAATTACCATCATAACGTTCATCAGCATTACGAAACTTTTCAGCAGCGTGCATTAGTTCTTCTGCAATCTTATCAAATTCCCGAAACACATTAAACATTTGAGGTTTTGTTTCATTTGATTATCACCCCTCACCAATCGGGCGTT